>NZ_LXYR01000004.1 GCF_001650195.1 Phormidesmis priestleyi BC1401
TGCGATTGAACGGCTTTGACTCGATTACGAGAGGAATTCGGGCAGTGGCGCATGACCTCCATCGTCTATTTTCCTTTCTTCAATAAACTAGCCCTGCGATCAGGTGGGACTTTGAACCAGATCAATGGCTTGACCTCTAAAACTCCGTTCCATCTCAAAGTCCCTCAGCATGGGGGATTTAGGGGGCGAGAGTCTCAGCAATGACTGATCGAAAGACTGTGTGTACACGGTAGACTTCGTGAAGAAGACATTAGAAACCAAGCTTCTGCTCGGACTTCGCCTCATTCAAATCGGAGACACTTAAGAAGGTCAATCGCTCATTTCTCAAGGAAAATCAGCGTCATCCATTAAAGCCCAAATCAGACTCGCACTATCCCGACTACCTATGAATCTACGACGGAAAATATTGACCGTTTTGAGGCAGATGAAAGCCGATTAAAAAATCAACGATCGCATAAGCAAACTCTTGTATTTAAAAACGAGATCAAGGAAGCGATAAAAAATACGGCTACCAATTTAAGCCGGGACAGTAGCTCCCTCAAAACTTAAGGCTTCGTTCAATCTGTCCCGCTTTATGTTGGTAGCCAAAATACTCATATTTTTATTCCGCTTTCAAGTTTTTTGAAAAAAATCAACGATCTCAGACAAAAAACGCCTTGGTTTAATAAAAAAAGCTTTTATTTGCTAAAAATTTCATCTGATCGAACTTTAAATCAAACCCGATCGCTCTCGTTCTTCATCTGCAACACTCCACTTTCAGCCATCGATCGCGGGTAAACCAACAGAAAAAATCCCATCCACGCCAAAAGCGGAATCGCCACCAGCACCGTGATCCAAATCGTTTTAAATACAATCCAACTGCCGCTAATCAACGTCACTCCGGTGAGCAAAATTGACCAGGGTTGACACCACCACGGCTTATAGTCCCAAACACTAGAAGATTTGTTGCTGTCAGGTTGCATCAGCCGCACTCGATAAACGTCACTCTGTTCAAGATAGCAACCAGAGACTATTTCAGGCGACAGCATTGAGCTATTGTGATCAATAGTGACCTTTTATAAAATCCGCCCTCTTATGACACTGGCGCATCCCCACAAAAAGGCAAAAGCCCTCAAATCGTCTAGCCGCCGCCCCGCCAAAGAACTGTGCAGCGAGTGTGGGCTGTGTGACACTTACTATATTCACTACGTCAAAGATGCGTGTGCGTTTCTCAATCAGCAGATTGCCGAGCTAGAAGAAACCGTTCACGGGCGCAGTCGTGATTTAGAAAACCAGGACGATTGGTATTTTGGCGTTCATCAAGACATGATGGCAGCGCGGAAAAAAGAACCGATTCCGGGGGCACAGTGGACGGGAATTGTGAGTTCGATCGCCATCGAAATGCTCAATCGCGGCATGGTCGAAGGAGTTGTGTGTGTGCAGAATAGCGACGACGATCGCTTTCAGCCTAAACCTGTGATTGCTCGCACACCTGAAGACATTCTTGCGGCACGAGTTAATAAACCAACGCTCTCGCCAAATCTATCTGTTTTAGAAGAAATCGAGCAGTCAGGAATGAAGCGGCTGTTAGCGATCGGAGTGGGCTGTCAGATTCAAGCCCTTCGAGCCGTTGAAAAACAGTTAGGACTTGAGAAACTCTACGTCTTGGGCACTCCTTGCACCGATAATGTGACTCGCGCTGGATTGCAGAAATTTTTAGACACCACGAGCCGATCGCCCGATACCGTCGTCTACTACGAGTTTATGCAAGACTTTCGAGTGCATTTTAAGCACGAAGATGGCTCAACTGAGTTAGTGCCCTTCTTTGGCTTAAAAACCAACGAGCTTAAAGACGTGTTTGCGCCCTCGTGTCTAAGCTGCTTTGATTATGTAAACTCCCTCTCCGATCTCGTCGTGGGATATATGGGAGCGCCGTTTGGCTGGCAGTGGATTGTCGTGAGAAACGATCGAGGTCAAGAAATGCTTGACTTGATGCAAGACCAAATCGAAACACAGCCCGTCATGTCACAGGGCGATCGTAAAAACGCCGTTCAGCAAAGTATTCCAGCTTACGATAAAGGCGTAACGCTGCCGATGTGGGCGGCAAAACTCATGGGCGTGGTGATCGAAAAGATTGGTCCGAAAGGATTAGAATATGCGCGCTTCTCGATTGATTCTCATTTCACCCGCAATTATCTATACGTCAAACGCAACTACCCAGAGAAGCTAGAGCAACACGTTCCAGACTACGCAAAGCGAATTGTCGGGCAATACAAACTACCCGACTGATAAAAGTTGAATGATGTCTGAGACGCGATCGTTCATTGCATTTATCCGCCCTGAACCGAAGTTTGGGCTAATGGTGGAAAGTCCGTTGAAACGGACTCAAGAACTGGCTAAGACTGGCTCTTAGTCCGTTTCAACGGACTTTTCTCTGCTAGCCCGAACTTCAGTTCAGGGCGGGGCAGCATCGAAGCGAAGAAGACATTAAGCACTTCTCAGAGTAGCTTTTGAAACGCGGTTTCTTCAGAGACTTGCTTCGCTTCAGTTAACAAGTAGTCAAAGAAAGCCTGCGCGATCGCCGATAGCTGTTTTCCGGATGAATGGACGACATACCAATGATGCTCGATCGGAAAGCCTTCTACATCTAAAATCGCCAATTGATTATTCAGTCCTTCCAGCGCCAGGGTGTGTTTAGAAAGCACCGAAATTCCTAAACCCCCTACGATCGCTTGCTTAATCGCTTCATTGCTGCCCAAATCGAGTTTGACTTTCATCGACATCCCCTCAGAGTCAAACAGCTTTTGCACCGTCTTGCGAGTTCCAGAACCCGGTTCTCGCATGATGAAAGGCTCCTCAGAAATCCGCTTCAGAGGAATATTCTTCTCATTGACAAGCGGGTGAGTGCGCGGTGCCAACACCACCAATGGGTTTTCCATAAAGGGATGCGCCACTGCATCTGAGTCTTCGGGCAACTGGCTGAGAATATATAAATCGTCTCGGTTTTCGTTCAGACTATCCAACACATATTGATGATTGGTAACGGTTAGAGAGATATCAATGCCGGGATAGCGTTGACAAAACGGACCGAGAATTCGCGGAATCACATATTTTGCAGTCGTCACCACAGCAATTCGCAGACAGCCTTGCTTTAAACCTTTGAGGTCAGCGATCGCGATCTCAAACTGAGAGAGCCGAGCGAATAAGTCTCGACAGGTCGCAAACAATTCTTTACCCGCAGGAGTCAGGTAAAGCCGTTTGCCAACTTGCTCAAATAATGGCAGACCAACCGTTTTTGATAACTGTTTGACCTGCATCGAAACTGTTGGCTGAGTGAGAAACAGTTCTTCGGCGGCACGGGTAAAACTGCTGTGACGAGCAACCGCTTCAAAGACTTTAAGTTGATGGAGGGTGGCGTTCTGCAAAGCAAAGGTCTCCTGGAGATGGATAGCTAGTTCATAGTAAAAAGTCTATTGAAATTATTGATAACAATGCTTTTTTACTATGGATTTTGTAGATATGATAATCCATAAGAGCTTACGCTCCCTTCCAATTAGCGTTGCATGGTTTAGTTTTTTGTTGGAGCCATTGCCAAGTTGTTGCAGGTTTCGATATTGCAGCGATCGTAGACTGGCACCTTCACTTTCTCTGTGCAACGCTTTTCTCACAGTCTTTTGTAGAATCTCAATCTTATATTTACTATGGCTGATATTGTTGACATTGCCGTTGGTGCAGGGTCTTTTACCACATTGGTGACAGCGGTTAAAGCCGCTAATTTGGTTGACGCGCTCAAGAGTCCGGGTCCGTTTACGGTGTTTGCGCCGACAGATGATGCGTTTGCTAAACTGCCGCCCGGAACCATTCAGACTCTCGTGCAAAACATTCCTCAACTTGCCCGAATCTTAACTTTTCACGTCGTATCTGGCAAATATACAAAAGCCGACTTAGAAAAGCTCGATTTTGTCACGTCGCTCGAAGGATCGCCGATCACATTAAACTTCACTGACGGCTTCGAGGTGAAGAATGCGACGGTGATTGCTCCTGATATCGAAGCCGATAATGGGATTATTCACGTCATTGATAACGTGATTTTGATGGGTTAGCGATCGCGACTAAAACTCTTGCATCAACCAAATTCTCTAATGGGTCACTTGCTGCAACGTTGCGGTGAAATCAGGATAGGAAATCGCAGCGGCTTCGGCGCGATGAATCGTCGTGGTGCCTGTGGCGTTGAGAGCCGCGATCGCTAAACTCATCGCAATTCGATGGTCGGTATGACTATCGACTTCAGCCCCTTTGAGAACTTTACCGCCGACAATCTCCATGCCGTCGGGTAGCTCGGTGATGCTGGCTCCCATAAGATTCAGTTGAGTCGCGGTGATGGTGATGCGATCGCTCTCTTTAACCCGCAACTCTTCAGCGTCTCGAATCACAGTCGTTCCTTCTGCAAACGTAGCGGCGACTGCCAAAATCGGAATTTCGTCGATTAAACGAGGAATTAAATCTCCAGCGATCGTGCAGGCTTTGAGTTTGCTGTGACGCACTCGCAGATCGGCAACAGGCTCTCCGGCAACGTGACGCTGATTTTCTAACGTGATGTCTGCGCCCATCTGTTCTAAAGCTTCTAACACTCCGGTGCGAGTCGGGTTCACGCCAACGTTCTCGATCGTCAAATCAGAACCGGGAACGATCGCCCCTGCCACGAGCCAAAACGCCGCCGAGCTAATATCTCCCGGAACGATCACAGTTTGTCCTTTAAGTCGAGATTGTCCGGTAATGGTGACGCTGTTGGTTTCGGGATCAACGCTCAGTTCTGCCCCAAATGCTTTAAGCATCCGTTCGCTGTGGTCGCGTGAAAGAGCGGGTTCGGTGACGATCGTCTGTCCTTCAATCATCAGTCCGGCTAGCAGAATGCACGATTTGACTTGAGCAGAGGCGATCGGAGACTGATAGTGAATCGGCTTTAAATTCTGTCCTTGAATCGCCAACGGTGCCAGCGAATTGTTGTTGCGCCCCCAAATCTGTGCGCCCATCTGCTGCAATGGTTTAACCACACGAGACATCGGGCGAGATCGAATCGAGCGATCGCCCGTCACCGTAAAAAACTTCCCTGGATGCGACGCTAAGATCCCCAGCATCAGCCGAGTCGTGGTTCCAGAGTTCCCCGTATTGAGAACATCTTCAGGTTCTTGCAGATTGCCCAACCCGATGCCCTGCACCCGCACTTCTTCGGCATTGAGTTCTGAAATCGTCGCCCCCATTGCCCGAAAACACGCTGCCGTGCTGCGAGGATCTTCGCCTAGCAGCAATCCATGAATCACCGTTTCGCCCTCGGCAAGAGCGCCCAACATCAGCGATCGATGAGAAATCGATTTGTCACCCGGCACCCGAATTCGCCCGTGCAGTGCTTGTTGTGTGCTTTTAATGATTAACTCATGCTGTTGATCCGTAATCTTTAAAGCGATCGAGGGTGGAGTTGGCATGGGGTTCGGCTAGACTGACATCGCACTGCGTAGGCTATCCTACCATCCCATGCTGACTCACCATCGCAGACTCGCTTCTCGCTCGATCGTGTCTACAGATTTGTCTGTCTGGTCTGATGTGCAGGCGATCGCCACGATTTATCAACGAGATCAAGAACGGTTTCATCTGCTGTTGACGGAGCCTAAAGTTGCGATTAGCCGAGAGCAGAGCGATCCAGAACCTAACTCAACTGATCTGCTTCCCACCCCTCGATTGCTGTGGTTAGAAATTTCTCCCTATCGCATCACGATGACCATGCAGGGTGATGGCAAGCTCAGCTATCGTCACCACTGGGAGCGCGGCGTTTATGGCATCAGTCGCTATTGGCTTCAGGGTAGTCAAATTAGACAGGGCAGCCAGATCAAACTTCACAACTACACCCGCAGCCTGCATCTTGATGGCTACCCCATCCCTGAGCAGTTGAGATTAGAATACGAACTCTGGGCGGATCAGACTCAGCTAGGGTGCTACGTGCTGAACTTGGAAATCCAGAACGATTGACCGTTTGCAAAAGCTAGGAAAGGGACACTCAGAAATGTCCCCCTATCGTTGAAGTAAGCCAGTTGTAGTAACTCGATTCTCAGAAGGTGAAAGTTGTCCGGACAACTCCAATCACAATATCGTTGTTGTTGCGGTTGTGATCGGGGTTGGTGAGCCAGACCAGTCCAGGGGTCACCGCAATGTTGTCGGTCAACTGAAACTGGTAAAAGCCCTCGACATGCAGAGAGGTATCACGATCGCGTCCAATCGCCGCGCTCAAATTTGAGCTAACGCCCGTCACTTTAGGTTCCATCCCCACAATTATTCCAGCAATATTCCCCTTCTTAAACAGGTCAGGAAAAGCAACGCCCACTGTCCAGTTCCAGATATCTAGGGTTCCTCTCGGTAAAGCACCCCCCAGGGAAGAGAGCGTGCGCGTTTGAGTGTATCCTACAGAACCGTTGATCACAATCTTTGGATTGAGTTGAAAAGAGGCTCCCACGCCAAAGGCATTGCTGGAAGTAGGAACGTTCAACCCAGCAAAGGGCGCTAAGGCGGCTGGCAAATTGGGATTATTGAGCAGCGCCGATCGCAGATTTGCGCGATTGCTGCCTACACCACCGCCAAACGCAAAGTCATTATTGTAGGCATGAATGTAAGTCAAGCCAAACTTCAACGCATCAGTGGGTTTGACGGTTAGCTGGGCCGAGGCTCCATAGCCGCCGTTAAAAAGCCCATTTTTGTCGGCTGGACTGGACGCATTGTTAGCGAAGTAGCCCAAGCTCAGTTCTAGCTGTTTGCCAAAGCTCTGCCGAATCCCTGCGCCCGTGCCATTGTTGACCAGCAGATAGATAGGGTTGCGGGTTCCCATTTGGGTCAGCGCCCCAGAGCGACCATCTCCGTCAAAATAGGGGTTGAGGGTGTCGGTGTAGTCGTCGATCGCCCCATTGTTGGCATCAATTGCAACCATCGTGTTTTCACCCAACGGAAATGCGTAGAGAAGTTGGTCGATGGCGACCTGATTATTGTTGGTATTAGCAAAGGTGCCGCCTGCAAAGCGGAAGTCTCCCTCTGGAGTCCCGGTCGTAGCGGAAAACGCATTCAGGTTGGTAGCTTGAAGTCGAGTCCTGAGCAAGTCTTTGCCCGTAAAGCTGGACTCAAAGTTCAGACGAACTCGATTCGCTGCAATCGTATTTCTAGGGAGATCTTGACCCGTCGCCCCCTGTCCAGTAGCAATTCCAGTCAGGGCAAAGACTGCTTCTGCATTGAGTTTAGTAGTTGTTGAGAACTGTTGTTTTTCTAAGGTGGTTGTTCTGGCTTCTAGCGCATCGACACGACCGCGCAGGGTAGCCAATTCGGCGGCAAATTCTTCTTGCAGTTTTTGCAGGATTGCCAGATCTTCTTTCTTGACTAGATCTGCGGTAGATGCGGCGATCAGCTCGTTGACGCGATCGAGACACGCATTCAACCCGGCTGCAAACTCATAGCGGGTCATAGCACGGTTGCCACGATAGGTTTTATCGGGATATCCCGCGATGCAGCCATAGCGTTCAACGAGAGATTGCAGTGCTTGAAATGCCCAGTCAGTGGGGCGCACATCTGACAGTTGAGACACAGAGGTGACTTGAGATAACCCCGTCTCACTGGGATTGGCGATCTCAGCCCCTGCAAGCATTGTCTCGGTTTGGGCAAGCTGAATCGGCGCAGTCTGAGCCTGGATGACGGGAACATCAGCCGCTTTTGCCATTGACGAAATCGTCAGGCTGGCTACCACGATCGCAGGATTTAGCCAGAAAGCTTTGAAAAAGAGATTCGTCATAATCGTCTAGCCTCGCACCAGGATGAATGAATGGATCACGGCAACTCCTGCATCGACTCGATCAGAAGTCAAACAAAACTGCGAGTGATAATAATTATCGTTCTTATCTGTTCGATGAGACAATAACCCTTAATCGTCTTATTACGGTTTGGTGAACCTTGTCAAGCTCTTTCTGCAACTAATTCTCAAGAAGGTGCAGAAAACAGACCGCAAAAATGGTTATTATCCCCCCCTCCGGCATTTAGAACGGGTGATTGTTTCACGTTATTGCTGCTAAAAAAACTGTTTTATTGACAATCCTATGGGGTGGCTTTCTTTTCCTGCATGGCTGGAGACTTTGGTTTCTCGTTCAAGTTGCTTAGACTGGTATCTAAAGTGCCATCGACTTGATTTAACAATTTGACGATCTGGGCACGACTTGTCGCAGCCTCTTGCGGTTGTTTCTTTAACCACGCGATCGCGTTAACTTTGTCTTGTTGCGCCATCAAAATCAGCGCTCCCCAGGTCTGCACATCTTGCCGAATAGGATTCACTTTCAACAAGGCACTGACACGCTTCCACAGCCGCCCCGAATCACTCTTCAATAGATTGGTGATCTCGTCTCGATCGTCGGGCGATGTTTGCAGCACTTGTGTAGCTTTTGCCCAACGTCCATCAATCAGGTTGACTAACACCTGTTGACTGCCACTCACCCAAGGCTGCGAAGCCTGCAATTGAGTGACTTGAGCGTGGCGTTCTACAAGATCCATTTGCGCTTGAGCCGCCGCCGACCATTCTGACGGAGGTTGGCGTTTCTTCACCGATCGTAAAAACTCTAAAGCGGTTGACCATAAACCATTTCTTGCTAGAAAAAGGGCATCGACAAACGCACCATTTTCTAAAGCAGGGTCGGTGAGCGAAACCGGAAGAAGCTGTAGGGGATCAGGGGTAAATTTGCGTGCTCTCACCTGATAGGCAGCAAAATTGGGTTCTAGCCCGATCGATTGATTCACCACCAGCGTAGACAGCATTCCCCTGGCTCGTTTTTGCCAAACGGGAGCCTCTCCGATCGGGCTAGTCCATCGCAACAAAACGTTGAGGTAAGTTTGACCAGGGTTGTAGTGAACGATTTCTCCATAAGCGGCAGATTTGTCTCCCTGCGATTGCTGACCACTCAAGTTGAGCCAAATGCCTTGCCCAGGTGCCCTTTCTTCAAATCGCTGTAGCGTGGTTAACGGCAGTGCGCGGGTTGAGCCTTGATCGTCGCCCTCAGCCTCTGCAAACGGTGTTAGCACAAATGTCTCGTCGATTCCACTGATCGGAAGCTGACTAATCAGTTGAAGATACTCTGGTTTACCTCGACTATCGCTCGCCAAAACGGGGCGATAGACTCTTAGCTCAGTTACACGATCGCAGTCTAGGTCACAGTTCTCTTGGCGAGTCAGCACAGGCAACAGCAGATCAGAGGAATTTTTAGCCGATTTCAGATTGCTGTCTAGCAGAATCGGGTTGCCGATCGTGCGTCCGGTTTTTCTCAATGCTTCCTGTAACTCTGCCAGGGTTCGTAACTCGGCTGACCCCACGATCGGAATTTTTGCCCCATCGGGAAGATAATGATTCAGCCAAATCACCGATCGGGGATCAAGAATAAATTCCACACTCAGCCACGCCCCACTGATCACTAGACCCGCCGCGATGGATAAAAGTCCGATCGCGCCGATCGTTCCCCACTTGATCTGAAAGGGTGCCCTAGAGATGGAATGTTTCATAGCTCAGACATAGGAAGACTGCCGCGATGGGGACGACAGACGACCCCTAAAAAGAATGTTATACGCGGAGAGGGAATTGTGTGCCAATCATCAAATAATTGGACGGTTCCCAACACCTGAAGCAGGCTGAGGGATACGCTACGATGGAATAACGTAAAGATTCATCTCAAAAATAAGAGTTAAAACGCATGGCATTATTTGGACTTGGCAAAAAGCAGAGCTTGCCCACCCCTGAAGAAGCCCTAACTGGACGGGCGGAAAAGATGCCCGTGCCCTCAAGCCACTATGTCAACGGCAACCCCCTTCAGCCTCCGTTTCCGGCTGGGATGCAGACGGCAGTGTTGGGGTTTGGGTGCTTTTGGGGCGCAGAGCGCAAGTTTTGGCAGCAAAAAGGGGTCTTCACAACCGCAGTAGGATATGCGGCAGGCGCGACTCCCAACCCAACTTACCAAGAAGTCTGTTCAGGTAAAACGGGACATAACGAAGTCGTTCTAGTGGTCTTTGATCCCAGTGTGGTCAGCTATGAAGAGTTGCTGAAAGTCTTCTGGGAAAGCCATAACCCGACTCAGGGAATGCGTCAGGGCAACGATGTTGGCACTCAGTATCGATCGGGCATCTACGTCTATTCTGATGAGCAGCGCGCTTTGGCAGAAGCATCTCGCGATGCCTATCAAAAAGCGTTGACGAAAGAAGGCTATGGAGAAGTTTCGACCGAAATTCTCGACGCACCTGAGTTCTACTATGCTGAAGCCTATCATCAGCAATATCTCGCCAAAAACCCCGGCGGATATTGTGGTTTAGGGGGCACAAAAGTTTGCTTCCCTGACGCAGAAGTCAGCGAAAAGAAGTAATGCAAGGCTTCGGCTGAGATTCATCTCTCCACTCGCTGGGGAGACGAACTCGACCTCTTAAGTAAGGGTGTCAGGCTCTCTTGAGCGATAACCGTTTAGCTTAAGCTACTCTCTAAATAGACTTAATGAATGCTTTTGTTCGACAATCGCCTGCGTCGATCGTGAAACCAATCCTGCAACTGCTGACGACACGCCGATTCTAAAATGCCGCCCAGCACAGCCAGTTGATGGTTAGAAGCCGCACTATCTGGCACATTAAGCACCGATCGGACTGCTCCCGCCTTCAAATCATCTGCCCCGTAAACCAGCAAACCCAATCGAGCTAAGATCAGCGCACCTGCACACATGGGGCAGGGTTCTAACGTCACATAGAGCGTACAGTCATTCAGATGCCAGTTTTTTAACGTCTGTCCGGCTGCTCTAAGGGCGAGAACTTCTGCATGGGCAGTCGGATCGTGATCACGCTCCCGCCGATTCTGGGCTTCTGCAAGCGTCTGTCCATCTGCGTTCACAATCACCGCACCGACAGGCACATCTCCTGCGCTGCCTGCCTCTTCTGCAAGTTCTAACGCGCGAGTCATCCAGCGGCGATGCGTCAAATAAGTAGGGTCATCGATCGAAGATGGAGAAATCTGAAACGGCAAGGATGCAGTATTGTAAATTTTGTCCCGATCGTACCACTTTATGAATTTAGTTAGTACCCTAGCGCGTGACCTGTGCGGCGAATTTGACAATCGAGAGCAAGCGATCGCTGATCCCATCTGGTTTGTTCATCTAAGAGCGTGGCATCGCCCGGTTAATCTATTCACAAACGATAGTTGCACCGTGTTTGCCGAACAAGCAAACGTGTTGCAGCTAGATCAAGCCTACCGCCAGCGGCTGTTACGCATCCGATCGGCAGACGATCGTGCTAAATTTCCTTTAAACGTGCAATACTACAGCTTCAAAAATCCTGCTGCATTTCGGGGTGCAGGGCAGAACCCAGATCGGTTAGGAAACCTGACTGAAGACCAGATAGAACTCTTACCTGGCTGCATTCTTCAAGTAACTTACGAGCAAAGTTTGCAGGGCGATCGCTTCCACGCGTCGCCTCCTGCCGATGCTCGCTGCTGCTTTTCTTATCAAGGTGAAACCCGCCAAGTCTCATTGGGGTTTGAAGTCAGCCCTGGGAAATTTTTCAGCCATGACAAAGGCATCGACCCCAACACAGGCAAAGCCCTTTGGGGAGCGATCTTGGGCGCTTACGAATTTACCAAGCGAAAAGACTATTAGAATACCTGACTAACTTGCGACTCCTCTCGGCGCTCCTTCTAAGGCTTCTGACTCGGTTTCAAAAATCTCAAACACCGAGTCCATCATGGTCACTTCAAAGACAAGTTTGGCTTCCGGGTGAACGTTACAAATCCGAAAGCTGCCTCTGACCTTATCGGCATCGCGCATTCCAGCAACCAGCGACGTTAAGCCAGAGCTATCAATAAAATTGACCTGCCCCAAATTGACGACAATGTGACGGCTAAGTTTAGCGATACATTCTTGGAGCTTTAAGCGAAACTGCCACGCGGTCGCGATGTCAAGCCGCCCCGTAGGCTGAAGGACAATAACAGTCGTGCCGTCTTGATGGGTGTGCGTTGTTTGCTCCATGTCAATTGTCTTCTGCTCCATGTAAACCATTGACGTTCCTCATGCGGTAGATATCGGTGAGTGCTGTCCGATTATGAGGTTCGGACGAAGCGCATCGAGTTTAGTGATACCCACCTATCTAAGGTTTCTAACGCAGTCAACGATCGAGACATTCATAAAACAGTGAGAAGCGCAAAAACGAAGGGTAAGCCGTGCAGGTTATGCCTTGGGGTTTGCTGACCAGTTCGCCCAGTCTTGCGGCTTTAAGAAGGTGTCATAAAGTTCTGCTTCGGGGCTTCCCGGTTCAGGCTGAAAGCCATACTCCCAGCGAACTAGGGGCGGAAGAGACATCAAAATCGACTCGGTGCGTCCGTTGGTTTGCAAGCCGAAAATGGTGCCCCGATCGTACACCAGGTTAAATTCAACATAGCGCCCGCGTCGGTAGAGTTGGAAATTGCGCTGATGCTCGGTGTAGTCTAAGCCGTTGCGACGCTCAACGATCGGCACATAAGCCGGAAGAAAAGCATCGCCGCAGCCCTGCACAAAAGAGAACAAGTTCTCCCAGTTGCGCCCTTTAATCGCGCCCACTTCTTTGCTGTGGTTTGCCGCCTTGGTGTCGATTTGAGAACCCGGATAAGAAATCGGATAGAGAACGCCTTGACTATCTTGGTAGTCAAAGAAAATGCCACCGACTCCGCGCGTTTCTTGACGATGTTTGAGATAGAAATATTCATCACACCAGAGCTTAAACGCGGGGTAATATTCTGGGTGGTGAGCGTCACAGGCTTGCTTGAGCGTGTTGTGAAAGTGCGCGGCATCTTCGGCAAACGGATAGTAGGGCGTGAGGTCAATGCCGCCGCCAAACCACCAGACCGGACCTGCCTCAAAATAGCGATAGTTTAAGTGCACCGTCGGCACAAAGGGGTTGCGGGGATGCAGCACGATCGACGTTCCCGTTGCATAGAAGCTGTGTCCCGCCGCTTCAGGACGCTGCACCAAAATTGAGGGAGGCAAATCTTTCCCCCACACCTCAGAAAAGTTGACTCCGCCTTGCTCGAAGACGTTGCCTTCTTTCATCACCCGCGATCGACCACCGCCGCCTTCTGCCCGCTCCCAGCTATCTTGCTGAAAGGTGCCTTCGCCATCAACCTGTTCTAAGCCCTGGCAGATCTTATCTTGCAGAGTTTTGAACCATTGGCTGACGCGATCGCGCGAGTCGGAAGGGGGAAACGCCTGAGTGGTGGTGGCTTCAGAGGTGGAAAAAGCTGTCATAACTTGCGATCCCTGGAAAATTAAGTCAAATAGAGGTTGGCAACGTGTAGCACCTTATCCCCGCGTATTGAGAAGGCGATCGCGACGAAGCTGACGTTTATCTCGTCGATACAAGCGACTAACGCCTTGTGGCTCTCCCCAATCAGCAGACTTCTCTAGCCTATCGTGAATAGTGGCATCATCCAACCCTCCCAACCTCAGTGAGAACGGGCTTTTCCTAGAGAAAACGGAGTTTGCGCGACTGTTAATTTCTGTAAATTTGTGAAAAGCTCGTAGACTGACGAAAGATTTTCGACTTTATGCCTCAGATTTTAGACGATAACGATACAGATTAAACTTCTCATCGGTTAGAGAGTAAACAGAAGTCTTGAGGAGGATGTCGCTTTGATTGCTCATCCATCTAGGATAGAAACTCCCTGTTGAGTTGCAGGAGAACGATCGTCATGCTGAATTTCCCATTTATCCCGCTTAAATTTATTCATCGCAAACGGCGACGACTGCAATACACGCTGGCGAGAACCTATCAGACGATCAGCACTGCCTCGGTTGACGACTTGTGGAAGAAAATCATTGATTTAGCCGATGTGTCTTGGCATCCGCTGTTGTCAAGCACCAACGTGCCTCGCGGACTCGTGGCAAAACCGGGACTGATTTATGAAGCGATGACTCGGTTAGGTCCGTTTCCGATTCGGATTTTTGTCGAACGGGTTGATGATAAATCGCTTCTGAGCGTCCGCATTTTGGCACTACCAGGGATCGAAGAACGAGTCACCTATGAAATTAAATCATCTGTTTTAGGAACGTGTGTCTCCTATTCGGTGACGCTGCAAGGGTGGCTGTCTCCGTTGATTTGGTCGTTCACAAAGCCATACGCGGCGCGGGTTGCCTCGGAGTTGGCACAGGCAGTCGAGCACCCGATCGCTGAAGATTCTTCACCCGATCGCGGCTGTTTTGATTTCTAAGCAATCTCCCGAATCAGGGAGGACGACTCACCATAGCGGTAAGATCGAGATTGCTGCTAACGTCCGATCGCCGCTCCTAGTGTGGAGAACACAATGCTTGATACGCTGAATGCTAGTTCTGTTTTAGAAGTTCTTAAACCCGTTCAAGACCCCGAACTTCGCAAAAGCTTGGTGGAGTTGAATATGATTCGCAATGTCAAGATCGAGGATGGCAACGTCAGCTTTACCCTTGTGTTGACGACTCCTGCTTGCCCATTGCGTCAGTTTATTGTCGAAGATTGCGAACGGGCGATCAAAACTCTGCCAGGGGTCAACAAGATTGAGGTCGAAGTGACGGCTGAGACTCCGCAGCAAAAATCGCTGCCCGATCGCACCGGAATCGCCGGGGTTAAAAATATCGTCGCGGTTTCGAGCGGCAAAGGCGGAGTCGGAAAAAGTAGTGTTGCGGTGAATGTCGCGGTTGCCCTCGCTCAAGCAGGTGCAAAAGTTGGGTTAATCGACGCAGACATCTACGGTCCTAATGCGCCGACCATGTTGGGGTTAGAGGGCGTGGGTGTAACTGTGCGTCAAGGCGCTCAAGGTGAAATCATCGAACCCGCCTTTAATCACGGAGTCAAGCTTGTTTCGATGGGCTTTTTGATCGACAAAGATCAGCCTGTGATCTGGCGAGGTCCGATGCTAAACGGCGTGATTCGTCAATTTCTCTATCAGGTTGAGTGGGGCGAACTGGATTATCTGATTGTCGATATGCCTCCCGGCACCGGGGACGCTCAACTCACGATGGCTCAAGCCGTCCCGATGGCAGGTGTGGTGATTGTGACGACTCCTCAAACGGTCGCCTTGCTCGATTCGCGTCGCGGCTTAAAAATGTTTCAGCAACTCGGTGTGAAAGTGCTGGGCATTGTCGAGAACATGAGCTATTTCATTCCGCCGGATATGCCCGATCGCCACTATGACATTTTTGGCTCTGCGGGTGGCGAAAAAACCGCCAAGGAACTCAACGTCCCGCTTTTGGGCTGTGTGCCGTTAGAAATTCCGCTGCGAGAAGGGGGCGATAGCGGAGTGCCGATCGTGGCAGGCAATCCTGATTCTGCCTCGGCAAAGGCGCTCAGAGCGATCGCTGAGCAGATTGCTGCTAAAGTGTCAATTGCAGCGCTGACCTAGTTCTTTATCCTCGACTATGTTCCGAAAATCCGTTTTGCCCGCTCGCTTTAAGCATTGGTTGCAGCCCTGGCAGGCAGTTGACTGGTGGCTGTTTGCTGCCCCAGTTGCGCTCACTATTCTCGGCGGCATCATGATTCGCAGCGTCGAGCTAAATGCAGGCTGGGCAGACTGGTGGCGACACTGGATTACGGGCAGCGTCGGGCTGGTGCTTGCCTTGCTGATTGCTCGCTGGCGCTATGACCAACTGTTGCAGTGGAAGTGGATTATTTATGGCATCACCAATGCCTCGCTGTTGCTGGTGATGTTTGTCGGGCGAGAAGAGTTGGGGGCACAGCGTTGGATCAACATCTTCGGCTTTAACGTGCAGCCGTCTGAATTTGCCAAATTGGGCATGATCATCACGATCGCGGCTCTGCTTCATGAGCGATCGGCATCCACAATTCCGATGATGGTTAAAGTGTTGGTGATTGCCGCAGTGCCGTGGGTTCTTGTGTTTTTAGAACCAAACTTAGGGACTTCGCTCGTGTTTGGTTCGATTACGATCGGAATGCTTTACTGGGGCAATGCCAATCCAGGATGGCTGCTGCTGCTTGTCTCTCCGGTCATCTCGGCGATTTTGTTTAACGTGCTGCTGCCAATTTGGGGCATCGGCATTTTCATTATCGCTCTTTGGGTTGCCTTCATCGGCTGGACTGCTTGGAAAACGCTGCCCTGGAAAACATACGGAACGCTCGTTCCGGTGGTGATTAATCTGATCGCGGGTGGTTTGGGGCGAGTTCTCTGGCAATACGTGCTGAAGGACTACCAAAAACAGCGCATCACCATGTTTATGAACCCGGATCAAGATCCTCTGGGCGGCGGCTATCACCTGATTCAGTCACGCATTGCGATCGGGGCAGGTGAATTCTGGGGGCGAGGACTTTATAAAGGAACCCAAACTCAACTCAACTTTATTCCTGAGCAACACACCGATTTTATCTTTACCGCGATCGGGGAAGAACTCGGCTTTATTGGCTCGGTGGCAGTTTTGCTGACCTTTTTGCTAATTTGTTTCCGACTGCTGATCATTGCCCAAAACGCCAAAGATGATTTCGGCTCTTTATTGGCGATCGGAGTTTTCTCGATGATCGTCTTTCAGGTCGTCGTGAATGTGGGCATGACGATTAATTTGTCTCCGGTCACCGGAATCCCGCTTCCCTGGCTAAGTTTTGGCAATGCGGCACTGTTGATGAATTTTTTGGCGATCGGATTGGTCGAATCGGTGTCTAACTTCCGTCAACGACTAAAGTTTTAATCGATCATTGGTGAGTTTCGATTCATTCATCTCAGATCGCCAATGCTCAATCTTGAATGACTCCTAGTACACTACAGATAGCCGTTCTTTTGAGAAATGACTATGATTCTGCCAGGTTCAGCCGTCCGCGTGACCAACATCAACGATACTTATTACGGGTTTACAGGGTTAGTGCAAAGAGTGACCGATGGTAAAGCTGCCGTGCTGTTTGAGGGCGGCATCTGGGACAAGCTCGTCACCTTTCGGATGTCTGAAATCGTCGTTCTTGAACCGACCGCAGGCAAGAAAAAAGCCAAATAACCTTTTCCGTTTATGCGTCTTCCTCTGCCTCAGTTTGCGGCTCAAAACCGTCCGTCTAACTACATTGCAGAAGTCATTGAGACTTCAACTACCGAATTTTTGGCACAGTGTTTAGAGCCAGAGAACTTGAGTTTTCCGGTGATGCCGCCGTTTGGAAGCTGGGTCAAAGCCGTCGATGAAGAGTCAAAAAATCTCATCTACGCGGTCGTTTATCACGCGACTACTAGCCCGATCGACTCGGTTCATCGAGCCAGAGCGTTGGGGTTATCGCTCGAAGATTTGCGAGAGCAGCAGCCCCAAATCTTTGCCATGCTCAAAACTGAGTTTCGGGCGGCGATCGTCGGTTATCGTCCCAATCCTGAAAAGCGCAACGGGTCAGCCGCGTTCTATCAACATCTTCCGCCTCGTCCGCCTCAGATTCACCAAGCTGTTTATGGCTGTGATCCCGATGAGGTGATTGCCTTTAGCGAACAGCTAGACTTTTTGAGAACCCTGCTCGACGTGAATGGCGCACCCGTTGATGCGCTGACAGCCGCGACGATTCGCGAAGTCTATCAACTGCGAAAAGCCGATCGTCCCTGGCTGGTGCAAGCAGGACGCACCCTGAGTCTGTTGCTCAAAGATGACTACGATCGTCTCCGCATTATTCTCAGCCAGATTCACCTCTAGACCAAACTATGCTGGTTAGCCCGACTGCAACCCTCCTCATCTCTTGCCCCGATCAAAAGGGGCTGGTCGCCAAAATCGCGAACTTTGTCTACTCAAACGGGGGCAATATCATTCACGCTGATCAGCACACTGACTTTTTGGCTGGGTTGTTTCTCGCTCGCATTGAGTGGCAGTTAGACGGGTTTAATTTGCCTCGTGACGTAATCGAACCTGCCTTTAGAGCGATCGCGCAGCCCTTGAATGCAAAATGGCAGATTCACTTTTCTGATGCAGTGCCTCGCATTGCAATTTGGGTGAGTCGCCAAGATCACTGTTTGTTTGATTTGATTTGGCGACAGCAGGCAAAAGAATTTGCCGCCGAGATTCCGTTAATTATCAGCAATCACGAAAATTTGAGCGCGATCGCGACTCAATTTAATATCGACTTTCAACACATTCCGATTACAAAAGAAACAAAACTCAAACAGGAAGTGAAGCAGATCGAGCTTTTGCAGCAACACAAAATCGATCTAGTGGTGCTGGCAAAATATATGCAGGTGCTCAGTCCAGAATTTGTGGCTCAATTCCCCAATATTATCAATATCCATCACTCGTTTTTGCCTGCATTTGCGGGGGCAAACCCCTATCAGAGAGCCTATGAGCGGGGCGTTAAAATCATCGGAGCGACTGCTCACTATGTGACCGCAGACCTCGACGAAGGTCCGATTATTGAGCAAGATGTTGTGCAGGTCAGCCATCGAGATGATGTCAATGATCTAATTCGCAAAGGCAAAGATTTAGAGCGAGTGGTGCTGGCAAGAGCCGTCCGATCGCACCTGCAAAATCGCATCTTAGTCTATGGAAATCGCACTGTTGTGATTGGATAGCAGTCATCAGATCTGAAACCTGCTCACCTTTCTTTTTAAACTTAGTAGGTAGGCACAATTAAACTGAAGACCCTCATCCCCTAACCCCTTCTCCCGAAGGAGAAGAGGAACTAGATTCTGGCTCCCTCTCCTGCGGGAGAGGGCTGGGGTGAGTGAGGGCATCTCCGGCATTTTATGTTTACTTAAGTCTGTCTACTTTTAGGAACCGATTCGACATTCTGAACAGGAGGCACATCACCCAACACGACAATCATGCCAGACACGTCATAGGTGAGATCAGTGTCGCTGAGTAGAGTTTTGACCGCAGCGCCAGAGATCTCTTCGATTAACTCAATCAGGCGAGGTTTAAGGGCGGCATCTAAGTGCGATCGCATCTTCTTTGCAGACTCGACTCGATCGTTTGATAATAAAAGCTGCTCAGAGGGAGTCGTGACTTTTTCGAGGACGATCGCCAGTTTTTGATCAAAAAAATGACAGACTACTTTCTCCGGGCGCACTCCTAGCTGGTCTTTATAAATGGCTTGAATTTGCTGTGACAGCGATCGTTCAATTTGTCTGCTGGTTAGAGTAACCTCTGACATGATGAATCAGTGGGGTAAATATCCCCGGCTCTTTAAGGGTGAATATTCCAGGTTAGAAACGATCGAGTGGCGATTCCTCTATCAGAAGGTCAGGCATTGATGAAACTAATTCTCTACAGCAAGCCAGGATGCCATCTGTGTGAAGGGTTACAAGAAAAGTTAGAACAGATTCGTGCGGTGGCGATCGAGCTTGAAATCCGCGACATCACGACTCGCGGCGACTGGTTTCAGACCTATCAATATGAGATTCCGGTGCTTTATGTCGCGTCTCCTACGCCCCGACTCTTGCCTCGCCCTTCTCCTCGCGCTACAGTTCAACAATTAGAAAGCCTGTTACAGAAATTTGAGTCGTGAGCTTGATAAAAGCAGGCGCAGACTATTGAGGCAAGGAGTGAACGAATGCAGCTAAACGATTTGTTGTCAACGATTTCTGGCATTGAGCCGTTCGCCGATCATCCCGCTTTAAGCGCAGAGGTCAAAGGGTTGACAACAAACTCTCTCGCGTGTCAGCCAGGAGACTTATTTATCGGGATGCCCGGAACCCGTGTAGACGGGGGAGACTTTTGGCAAAGCGCGATCGCGGCAGGAGCAATTGCGGCGATCGTCTCTCCTCAAGCGGCTGCTAAAGCGAGGGCATTAATATCCAACTCTCAAACACCGCCCCTCGTGATTTCAGCAACGGATATGAGTCAGGCGTGTGCCGCGATCGCATCTGCGTTCTACGAATCTCCGGGTGAGAAACTCAGCTTGGTTGGCGTGACCGGAACCAATGGCAAAACCACGACGACTCACCTGATCGAGTTTTTGTTAGAAAAAAGTCAGCGACCCACCGCGCTATTTGGAACGCTCTACACTCGTTGGCAAGGCTTTCAGCAAGTCGCCCTTCACACTACGCCGTTTGCCATTGATTTACAGCGTCAACTTGCAGACGCGATCGCCGCAGGCGCTGAAGTGGGCGTAATGGAAGTCAGTTCTCATGCGTTGGCACAGGGTCGTGTGATGGGTTGTCCCTTTGAGGTGTCCGTGTTTACGAACTTGACGCAAGACCATCTAGACTTTCACAAAGACATGGAAGACTACTTTCAGGCAAAAGCGCTGTTGTTCAACGCCGATTATCTCAAAGGTCGAGCCATCATTAATCTGGATGATCCCTACGGACAGCAATTAATTCAGCAACTCAACCCGCAACAGGTGTGGAGCTACAGCACGCAGCAAAAAGCAGATTTATGGACGAGTGATCTAATCTATGGTGCAGACAATGTGAGCGGAATGCTGCACACTCCACAAGGAGACATGGCATTTCGATCGCCGCTCGTCGGGCAGTTTAATTTAGCAAATATGCTGGCAGCGATCGGAGCAGGATTGCATTTAGGATTAAACTTAAAGTCAATGGTCAATGCGCTCCCAGAATTTACAGGAGTGCCCGGACGCATGGAGCAAGTGCAGGTCAAGCCCGACCAAGACATCAGCGTGATCGTAGACTATGCCCACACGCCCGATAGTTTAGAGAATATGCTCAAAGCGGCAAGACCCTTTATTCTGGGGCAGATGATCTGTGTGTTTGGGTGTGGTGGCGATCGCGATCGTACAAAGCGTCCCAAGATGGGCAACATTGCTGCGACGTTGGCAGATCAAGTTATCGTCACCTCCGACAATCCTCGAACTGAAGACCCAGCCCAAATTTTAGCGGATGTCGTTGAGGGAATACACGATTCTGTACAGGCTCTTGTGTTGAGCGATCGAGCCACCGCCATTCGCACTGCAATTTTGCAAGCCAAACCTGGAGACGGAGTGCTAATCGTGGGCAAAGGGCACGAAGATTATCAGATTTTGGGCACCGAGAAGATTCACTTTGACGATCGAGAGCAAGCCAGAGCCGCCTTGACCGAACGATTTGCTAAATGGCAGGTATGAATTTTGAGTAAAGTTTGGGTCTAGACTCGACTAATTATTTAATCCTGCGTCATTCCAGTTATGGCGACTGCTTAAAAATTGAGGAGAAAGACATGATGCGCGGGATTAAACCGGGACTATTGTTGGCGATCGTGATGCTGGCTATTTCAGGTTCAAGCAAGCCAGGATTAAGCAGAGACAAGACCGATGCCCAAGCTCTTTTCGTCGCTGAAGTTGCCTTTCAATACGCCGCGGTGAATCGTTCTGGTGCCGTCATTTTAGACCAAGCGCTATCTCTAGATTAGGCATCACGATCGATTTAGAAAAACAAATCGTTTTGCGAGCCAATCGCTTAATCCGCGTTCGCAACGTTAAATGGTTTCGCTCAATCTTCTGAGTGGTGCGTTTTCCAGCCGTGTGAAATACAGGTGGGATGTGTCGTTCTGTAGCTCCCCAACCATCGCTGTAGAATTGCATAATTCCGAATGGCTCCAACAGCGCTTTAACGCAATCAACGCTTCGTTCTGATGGTCTACTAATCCATCCGTCAATACTTCACCCATAGCATGGTCCACTGTCCACCCCAACCAGCGTTGTTGATCCTTTGAACGCAGGAAGCTCCACAGTTCATCCACTTCTGCTTCCACCTCTGGATCATCTGCAAGACAAAGCCGGAGACGGTGTGCGTTGGTTCTAGCTCTGTTAATACCGCTGCATTCACCGACTCTAACGCTGAACCTTTTTTGAGGTTTCCATCACGGCACGCGTGCTGAAGATTAGCACGCGTGCCGTATCTCGGATACCACTTCCTTTAATCGCCATCTCATTGGTTTGTTGCTTTACCTCCGGTGAGTAGGCAGTGTCACTGCTCGGATAAATGTGCTTCGGTTGCAGTCGGACTTCTGGCACCGATAGCGCAGCTTCCCTGCCGCCGTGCCGTGTTTGATCACATCAATGCCATCGCACTTCGGGCAGTGAACTGGCTCTAAAACCACACGGTTAACCGAATGAGTTAGGGCAACCCTTTACCTCAGCAGATTTTTTAAGCAATAACAACACGTCTGGAACATGACCAAATTTTGCATCCTTAGCGAAATAAAAGCTCATTTTAATCTTTTGATTTTGTACTATACCCTAATTATACATAACGCATCGAATTTTTTGTGTATAATCAGGGCGTAACTTTGGACTCGCAGAAGTGGCTCAGAGTTGTGCTGCACAAAACACAGAGCCGTCTGTGTCGTTCTTGTTGGCTACTTCTCCTGTGCCTATTCTTGACTGAGTTTTGACGGGATCGCTTCTGTAAACTTGCCCCTTTTTTATGCCCACTGAACTTTCGACAGCGTTCCAAGCTCAATACTTTCAGGGAAAAACCCTTGACCCCGGTAGCCTTCTGCTGAGCAGAAACGATCAGTTCATCAACTTCAACTGGGGATCGCGTTCCCCTGACGCGAAGGTAGCAAACGATAATTTCTCTGCCCGATGGACTGGGCAGATCCAAGCCACGACGACAGGTAGCTATACCTTCACTACCACCTCTGACGATGGCGTAAGGTTGTGGGTCAATGGTCAGCAGTTGGTCAATAACTGGACAGATCACGCGGGCACAGACAATAGCGGCACGATCGTTCTTCAGGCAGGGCAGAAGTACAACGTGAAGATGGAGTACTACGAGAGCGGTGGGGATGCTATCTCCACTCTCCGGTGGACGCGCCCTGATGGGGTGACTGATTTCGTTCCTGCTGCTGCTTCTACTCCTGCCGCTGCCGTTGCCACTGAACTTTCGACAGCGTTCCAAGCTCAATACTTTCAGGGAAAAACCCTTGACCCTGGTAGCCTTCTGCTGAGCAGAAACGATCAGTTCATCAACTTCAACTGGGGATCGCGTTCCCCTGACGCGAAGGTAGCAAACGATAATTTCTCTGCCCGATGGACTGGGCAGATCCAAGCCACGACGACAGGTAGCTATACCTTCACTACCACCTCTGATGATGGCGTAAGGCTTTGGGTCAATGGTCAGCAGTTGGTCAATAACTGGACAGATCACGCGGGCACAGACAATAGCGGCACGATCGTTCTTCAGGCAGGGCAGAAGTACAACGTGAAGATGGAGTACTACGAGAGCGGTGGGGATGCTATCTCCACTCTCCGGTGGACGCGTCCTGATGGGGTGACTGATTTCGTTCCTGCTGCTGCTATTGGTGGAATTCAGACTCCGCCTGTTCCTACTATCCCAGTTGACTTAGCTCCTTACGATTCCATCCCCAACAGCCCGAACGAGGCCTATCCTGATGGAGTTCCTAGCTATTACTCCTGGTATAACTCGGCGGCTCAACCGGCTTGGGGCAACAAACCGCGCACTGACTGGAATGCGGTCACGGCTTGGGGGCAACTTTACGCTGCCAAGGGATTCCGCCCTGAGCAAGCCCCCAATACCCGCGTTCAACTCCGCAATGACCAATTGTGGATTCTCAGTAAGTCCACTATGCAGTGGACACAGACTCAGCTTTCTGGCATTCAAGGCGGGGCGTTCAACTCTGACTTCGGTAACAACGTTGTAACTGGGGTCACCACTAAAGATGAATCCAGTAACGGCGGCGGTATCAGCGTTATAGCCGGGAACGGATTTAACTTCCACTTCTGGCCGGGACAACGTGCGACGATGAACCCTACCGATATTGCTGGGGTGTACTCAGTCTTCCAGGGTCGGCTGATCCTGGACAACGCGAACGGTTCAGACGATCGTCCTCAAGCCCGCTACATCGCGAGTGGTGGGGCTGACTACTGGCGCTCTGTGGACGCTCCTTTTGCGTCTGACTGGAGCAACAATGGCGGCGTTGGCGGTGGAAAGTTTAAGTTCGTGACCAACGATTGGCAGAGCTACAGCTTCACGACGTTAACGCCTGAGCAATTGCTAGGCAACCCGCCGCCGATTTCCGGTGTGCGGTTGACTGCGTAGATTGATCGTTTTGTGCTCCCCCTGTTAGCTAGACTGGCAGGGGGAGCCTTAGTTTAATTGCTTGCGCTGGATACCCTATGCTCCACTGTTTAACGAATCAACCTTAGTATCTCGACTGCTTCAACAAGCGATATTCGGCAGAGCTGACTCGGTTGCTGATCCCGATCGTAGTTCAAGCTAAGTCAGCAGGAAAGATTGAACTTCCGTTTCCTGATCGTGTCTTAGACGTGTTGTTGAGGTCTAGATCATGAGTCCAAACGCCACTCGATTGATAAATAGTCCAATGACCCTGTAGCATCGCACGAAGTTCCACAGTTCATCCACTTCTGCTTCCACCTCTGGATCATCTGCAAGACAAAGCCGGAGATGGTGTGCTAATCGCGGGCAAAGGGCACGACGATCATCAGATTTTGGGCACTGAAAAGATCTACTTTGACGATTGAGAACAAGCCAGAGCCGCATCAACAGGGCGGCTTGCTCAATAGTATCCACAAAGCTTGAGTAAATCTTGATATCTAGCCTGAACCTATCGCTTGATTTTGCGTCATCCCAATTATGACGGCACGTTCAACTTGAGGAAAGAGACATGGCGCTAGGGATCAGACGAGGCACATTGTTAGCGATCGTGATGCTGGCTATTTCAGGTTCAAGCAAGCCAGGATTTAGCCAAGAAAAGACCGATGCCCAAGCTCCTTTCGTCGCCGAAATTGCCTTTCAATACGCCGCAGTGAATCGTTCTGGGGCTGCAAAAGTTTTAGACCAAGCGCTATCTCTCACCGAAGGAATGCAAAACGATTGTTATAAAGCTGCGCCTTTGATGCGAGTTGCAAACGGTTATATCCTGGCAGGTCAGTCCGAAAAAGGTCAACAACTTCTCACGAGAGCATTCCAAATTGCTCATGCTCAAACGATCGCCAACTGCGCCCTCAGCGCGACTTCACCAGAAGAATCATTGCTCAACAGAGCGGTTGACTATGCGGAAGCGGGTTACTACGATTTTGCGCTGCAAATTACCCAGAGAGGTGATAATTGGTTTACCCCGATCGCGATGGTGAGAATCGCTAAATCTTATAAAGACGATCAAAAGCCCGATCGAGCCAAGCAGATTATAGACAAAGCGCTCACGGTTGCTCAACGCAATCCAGATCTCCGAAGTCGTCGGCAAACTTTGATGGCAATTGCCTTTGCACTCCAAAGCACAGGACAATCAGAATTTTTGTCTTCAGCAACCAAGCAAGTTCTCGACAGCATCCGCACCAATCCAAAAACCCAATCAGAAGATACGGCTTGGAATGTTACACAAACGCTTCAAATAACAGACTTGCTCATTGTGAATGGACAAAAACCGCAAGCGATCGCGCTGTTCAATCAAGTTCTACCTGAAATTCGAGCGCTCCGATCAACCCAGTTTCCAGCAGAGAAAGTCTATTTGTTAAGCCAAGCCGCAATTCAATATGCAGCCGTGGGACAAGCTAGCCAAGCCAAGGCGATTTTAGCGACTGCACAATCAACAGCACAGGCATTAAAACCGTCTCCATTTCTCAATAATGCGTTTGCACAAGTCGCGTCGGATATGTCAAAAACGGACAGCTTCAGACCGCCCGTGAGTTGGCAAATCGAATTAAAACGCGGGTTGATCGTGAGCAAGTCTTTCAAGCGATCGCGATGCACTACGTTGAGTCTGGGGATGTCGATCAGGCAGTGAAATTAGCTCGATCGCTCTCAACGGCAAAAAACTTGATCCTAACTGAAATAGTCAGATATTACCTAGCAAACAAGCAATATGACCAAGCGCTGAAAATTGCCCAACGAGAGGACGTTCAAGGTGTTTTGCCTGACGTTGCGCTTGCTTACGCTGAGGCAGGAAAACCAGAGCAGGCACTGAGAGTTGCAAAGTCTGTAAAACCGCTTTCCAATAATCCTGCTTATTTAGACTGGTTGATGCCTGCCTTCGCTCGATCGTTTGCTCAACAAGGACAGTTTGAGCAAGCGCTACAAGTTGCCCAAGCAACGCAAAACAAGCAATACAAGAGTCAAGCGTTGACTGCGATCGCTGCTCAATACATCGCAAAAGACCGGGTTGCAAATCGATCGAAAGCAACCGAAATTCTAGATCAAGCCCTTAAGGTTGCTCTGTCGATCAAGTAGCAAAATCCCGTCTTCGCTCAATCTACGACTCAAAGTAATGCGGTGTAAAGCTACCATGCAGCCCATAAGGGACGTGATGTTTTAGATGGAGACGAGCGATCGCGCCTTTCTCTAAATCTTTGGCATCTAGAATGACAACATCGGTGCGATCGTGCTCACTGTCATACACCATCGTAAACAGCCAGCCATCGTCTTCATCGCCTTCAACTTTGGTGTAGAGTCCTGACTCACTCGCCGCACGAGGCACAAACACAGGTTCGCCTACATAGCCATTGGGTGCATCGCTCCAAATCTGACGATCGCCCGACTCGACATCGACCTTTAAAATCGCCTGAAGCGGAGCATTTCCTTCGAGGGTGTGAGCGGCTCCCACGTAGATATAGCGATGCTTTCGCCCCGCCAACGCAGGATGAATAAAGGGAAACTCACAGCAGCGAGGCTCAATTAACTGACGCTCGATCGCCTTCGTCTCTAGATTTATGCGAAACCGCCATAACTGACCAGGGGTGAGAGCATTAAAATCAGTTTCGCGATAGTCAGCGCCCGATTCGACAGAGGGCAAATTCTCGTAGCAAATCGAGTCCATCACAATCTCGCCGTCTTGCTCATACGCGTTGGCATGGTGAAAGACAAATCCCGACTGAGTTTCGAGAATGATCGGCTTGGGGCGGGACGCAGCATCACGAGGAATCACAATCACACGCGTTGGCTTGTCGGGCTGAAACTTGATGCATTCACCGGGCGATCGGGTTCCCATCAAAAACGGCACTGGGTTAAATGCGACGGGATTCTGAAAAAAGATGCAATAGTTGGGCGTAATCGCGAAGTCGTGAATGAAAGCAAACCCCGGCACCGGATGGTTGTGCTGACGGACAATCTTTCCTGCCAAATCTAACTCGTAGATATTGATCGTAAAAGACAATCCTGCTTTGATCGAGAAGTTGACTAAACACGGCGCACCGCCATCAAACTGAGAAGCCGGATCAATCCAAGGATGGGCTGCAAACGGGGCACCAGGCTGCAAGGCTCCGTCAAAATATTCTTGCCCTAATGTCTCTAACGTTCGTGGGTCGAGGCGATGAGGCTCCGCCGCTTCCCAAAGGGCAAGTAGCTTTCCACCCCAGTAAAGGATTTGGGTATTTGCAATATTTTTAATTTTGGTATCAAAAGCGTTTGCTAGCCAGCCTCCCGACTTTTGCGTCCCAAACACGCCTCGATAGAGAATGCGTCCCGCTTTCTGTTCTGCAACATATCCTTCAGTGCGGACAAAGCGATTGCGAAAATGTGCCCGTCCATCTTTAATGGCGATCGCGCACACCATTCCATCTCCATCAAACGGATGTTGAATTCGCTGTCCGTTTATATCCAAAAGTCCTGGTCCATTCCGAAATAGAGTGCCGCTTAATTCTGGTGGAATTTGTCCTTCTACTTCATCAATCCAGTAATCATATTCTTGATTGAGAGAGCGATATCCTTTTTGCCACTCCTGCGTGTTGTAGGGCGTAATTGGAACCGTAGACGCGTGTTCACCAAGCTGAAAACTTTGCATAACTACTTGTGATTCAGAGCGTTAATTTTTGGCTGTCTACTGTGAGTTGAAAGTGTTAAACAGACGTACTGTTTCTTTAAGTCACAAAATTGAACAGATTAAGTGTCTGCTACATCTGTAACTAAGTCTGGTAAAAGCCCCAAAGGTTTAGCAGTCGAATCAGTCTCTACAGTCAGGATTGAAGACTTCTGTTCTGGAAGTGCTTCGGAGGCTCCAGGTAGCCAGCCCAGAAAGATGAGAGGCAGCAGTGTGCTGAGGTTTGTGATTAGTACGAGTAGCCACAATTTATCAAAATTGGTTTCGTTCACTCCTAGCAAATGAGTCAACACTGCCCCAGATTCGTAAGATACTAACCCAGCCAAGTTGACAACTGACATCAGCAGTGCAAATAACGTCGCTTCGACTCCGGGTGGACAAAGCCGTGCAGCCAATACCAAAACGGGCATGAACGCGATTTGACCCATCACGGTTAGCACTAAACTGTCACCTAAGCTGAACCAGCGATCGTCGATTCCGATCGCTCGATTGGCGTGAGTAACCAGCAGCAACATCGTCATGCCCAAAGCAGACGAGAGCACGATCGACCATCCACAAATCACCCGAAACGGCACGGTTTTGAGAAATCTTTGATAGATCCAGATGCCGACCAGCGCTGCAACGCTAGTTACAAGCCGCACTCGCCCTAGAAACTCAGGCTCAAACCCCAGTTCATTGGTCGAGAAGTAGAAAAAAGCAGATTCTGCCGTGGGCGTTGCTTGCCAAAGGAACAAAAAAGCGGTGGGCATCCAGATCGCTTTTTGGGTAATGGCTTGCTTTAATTGCCCCATCTGAGTTCGCACGATCGACCAGTCCGACTTTTCGGTCACTGGAGATTCGGCAATCAGCCACGCCACCGCAGACATAATCAACGGAAAGAATGCCGTAATTTCAAATACTGTCCGAGTATCAAATTTTGTCAGCAGCCAGCCACTGAGATAGGCTGTCACCAATCCGCCGACCGCAGACGCGCCCCAGCAGAGAGCTTGCAGTGATCCTGCCCCACTGACAGATTCTGACCGCGCCCGCTCTACCACCAGCGAATCGACAATGACATCGCTGACCGCAATCGACAGAGAACCCAGCGCGATCGTCAGGGTTGCTGCCCAAGGGCTGTGCACGATCGTAGCCAACATGACCCAGGACAACGCACCTAAGACTCCTGCAAGAACCAGATAAGGTCGTCGCCGATAGCCGAAGATCGGCAACCCATCAGAAATGAAGCCAAATAGCGGCTTAATCATCCAGGGCAGTGCCACGATTCCCAGCAGAGCAGATACCTCCGCCGGACTCAGCCCTAACTCATCCTTCAAGAAAAAGCTAACGGCTAACCGTGCCAATCCTAAAACTCCTTGTACAAAGTAGACCAGCAAGATTGCAATCAACTCTGCCGAAGGTTTTTGACCGAAAAACACTTTCTCAGTCAGCGATTCTTTAAACTTTGACAAACCAGACGGGGAAACAATCATTGATAATTTTTAACAAATATCAATCAATAGTTCCCATCATAGCCCCATATTTCTGGCGTAGGGTTTAGTTTCGGTACCAAAAGTCCGGTCTCATAAACTTTGCTTATAAAGAAGAAAGATTTTGTCCCACTTAATACTTTGACATTAAACGTAATATTAGGTTACATTGTGAACAGCTAATGCACTCCAGAGTACCCACCATGCAAGACACAAAAAAAATAACGACTCCTGTCGCTTCTGAAGACCGCAACGCTTGGAAGTTTGGTTTTACTCCTCAAGCCGAGCTATGGAATGGTCGCTTTGCCATGATTGGGTTTGTTGCTGCACTCGCGACCGAATATTTTTCTGGTGAAGGCACACTGCGCTTCTTAGGTCTACTGTAATTGCTGCTTCTTAAGTTTTGGTTAACCTTGAAAGCTAATCTGGCGGGCACCTCACTAGGTGTCCGTACTTTTGTCGTTCCTGATTGAAGGCAACTATAAAAAGACTCAGAGTTTTACCTCTGAGCCTCTTCAAATCTATCTTAGGAGCATGTTGTCTACGCTCCACCTGTCAAATAATTTGGATCACCGAATGTATTCTTTCAAAACGCTGTTGCGGTTAGGATGACGCAGTTTACGAAGCGCCTTTGCTTCGATCTGACGAATCCTTTCACGAGTAACGTTAAAGATTTGTCCAATCTCTTCCAAGGTTTTCATTCGACCATCATCTAAGCCATAGCGCAGTCTTAACACATCTTTCTCGCGAGGGCTGAGGGTAGCTAAAACGCCTTCGAGGTCTTCCCTAAGAAGGTTTTTGGAGACTTGATCTTCAGGGGTTTCGCCGTCTGACTCAATAAAGTCACCTAAACGGGAATCTTCTTCCTTTCCGATCGGGGTCTCTAACGAAATCGGTAATTGAGCGGACTTTGCGATAAAGCGTAGCTTCTCGATCGTCATCTCCATCCGAGTAGCAATCTCTTCTTCTGTAGGTTTGCGACCCATTTCCTGAGAGAGCAGTTTGGTAGTCTTTTTAATCCGAGAAATGGTCTCGTATAAGTGAACCGGAAGGCGAATCGTGCGTGATTGGTCAGCGATCGCTCTAGTGATTGCCTGACGAATCCACCAGGTCGCATAGGTCGAGAACTTATAGCCTTTTTCGTGGTCAAACTTTTCTGCTGCACGAATCAACCCTAAGCTGCCTTCCTGAATCAGGTCTTGAAAGGAAAGACCCCGGTTCATATATTTTTTGGCGATCGACACAACAAGACGCAGATTAGACTGCACCATCTTGTCTTTTGCACGACGACCCAAATGTAAGCGGTGTCGGAACGCCGTTAGCGGCATATTAACTTCGCTTGCCCACTCTTTGTCTTGAGGCTCACGGCTCAACTTTTCTGTCAGCCTGACTCGAATGCGCTCTAGCTCTAGCAGGTCTGCGATTTTACGCGCTAGCTCAATTTCTTCATCGGCTCTCAGCAGACGGATTCGACCAATTTCTTGCAGATACAAACGAATCGAGTCTTCGGTGTAGTGCTTTTTCTTGGCTTGTGCTCGACGGCGGGCAGCACGAGCCTTGCCTGTTTTGGTAGTGTCATCATCTGCCGGAGAGTCCGGTTCGTCTTGGTCATCATCGTCATAAAGCTCGACTTCAGTGTCAAGGGGTTCATCAGAGGGGGTACCAAGACTGAGTGCTTCGAGTACGTTGTTGGTCTGGGTCATACCGTGTTCCTCATGCTCCTTAAAGTGGTGAAAGCGAAAAAATTTAGGCACCGGAGAACGGTAGATCGTTCAATCTGGTTACAGATGAAGCCAGGGGCTTTTTGCCATTAGTAAACGCGCCCTTTCTAGAGATGACTCTCTAATTTAAAAGAGGCGTTAGTGACCATGCGAAGTTCAAAGCACGCTGCATCCGTGCGAAAGCAACACTGGGTAGAGATACCAACGCACAGGTCATTATTGCTGAATGTTTTAATGTCTTCCCGATTGTAGCTTTTCTCACAAAAGTTGCACCCTTTTTATCTGCTTTAATCTGCGAAGTTAGGAAAAGAAGACGAAATTTGGTCTGCTCATATATCTTTTGGCAACTAAAGCAGTCGGGAACTTTCATCACTGGGGGCAGCGTCAGCACTGTTTAGCAGTTGACACAAAGGTCTGAACTGAACGGTTGCTTCTGAAAGTCAGACGCGGAGATGACTGAGACTAGCTAGTGCTAAATCTCGTTCAACTACCACATCCAAATTGCACTTGAATATCAGACGGTTTGCTACATCTCTGTATTGCTACGTTAGCCCAAATTTAAAGACTTAGCTCTAAGCTATATATTAAGTTAGATGATCTTTTTAATCATTTAGGGTTAACAAGGTCGAATTATGGGGCGTTCTTTAGAGTGGTTTCAGTCGAGACGACTGAACCAAGACCACTACAAGTTAAGGCTTTTGAAAGCTGTAAGCCACCACTGTTTCTCCTGCGATGAGGCTATCAAGATTTGACAGTCTCAAGCTTTGATCTACCCAGAGCTTAGGATTAGTCAACTCATGAGATAGATGATCGTCGGTCAATCCTCACAGTTGCCCATAGCTGATTGACGGTCACAAATTCGTATCCTCGATCGAGCAGTGCAGGAACTAATCGATCGACCGTTTCCGCAACATCTCGTCCGCCATAGCATCCATCGTGCAAGACGATAATTGAGCCATTTTGAACCTGGTCTAAGACTCGTTGCACCACGATCGCAGCGCCGGGGTGCACCCAGTCTTCTGGAATTACGCTCCACATGACTGGACGGTAACCCCATTGATTCAATAAGCGCAATGTTTGGGGTGTAAACAGCCCGTTGGGAGGGCGAACATCGATCAATGTTGGAGATGAACGTTGACAGGCGGTTGCGATCGCGTCTTTGGTTCGCTCTAAGTCTTGCTTGAGTTGGGTGGGAGACAGAGTAGCAAATGAGCGGTGATCGTAGCCGTGCAATCCAATCCAATATCCTTTTTGGTGAATGGCTTGCGCGAGGGCAGGCGATCGGTCAACGCAAATGCCTAGCCAGAAGAAACTAGCGGGAATCTGATAGCGATCGAGCACATTCAACAAGGAGGACGTGTAGGGAGGATAAGGTCCGTCATCAAAGGTGAGGGCAATTTTGGGAGCCTTTTGATCTCCTGTCCACAAGCAATTAGGAAAGCTCGGTTTGAGAATGCGATGGATGAGCGGATAGAGCGGAGCAAGTTGCATAGAGCAGGGAACTTAGACCTCGAACCTAGCTTAATGGGTCTACGGGGATATTGTGTTTCACATCCCTACAGATCATCTATTTATAAGCGCAGAGAGAATCATCAACGTAGTCAGCTTTGTTAACAAATTGCTCGATTTTTACTCACCCAATTGCTTTACAGCTTGAGCAATCTCTTAACAACTCCGCTCAGAGCGTTCTGATTTGTAAAAAGCTTGTCCTGTTGGAGTCGCTAAGGCTGGGCAACCTGCATCCATTAGGGCGCGATCGCGAATCCGACACGAGTCACAAACTCCGCAAGGGGTCTCGCCGCCTTGATAGCATGACCAAGTGAGTTCTATCGGCACTCCTAACTGCAATGCCCGACGGACGATATCGACTTTTGAGTCTGTTACTAAAGGCGCGACTAATTTTGGGGCTTTTCCTTCCAATCCTACTTTTGAAGAGAGGGTTGCTAGGTGCTGAAAAGCGTCTAGATAGTCGGGGCGACAGTCGGGGTAGCCCGAATAGTCAATGGCGTTGATGCCCAAATAAATAGCGTTTGCGCCTTTTGCCTCTGCGAGAGAAAGCGCGATCGCGATAAATACCGTGTTTCGCCCCGGTACATACGTGATGGGAATGCCTCCAGACTGAGTGCCATCGGTAGGGACATCTAACGCTTGGTCGGTTAGAGCAGAACCGCCCCACTGTGCCAGATTTACCTCCATCACAAAATGGTCTTGAATCTTCAAATAGGCGGCGACGTGCTTGGCGGCAGTTAACTCTCGATCGTGCCGTTGTCCGTAGTTTAATGACAGCGCAATTATGTCAAAACCATCTGCGATCGCTTGGGCGGCTGACGTTGCAGAATCTAATCCACCAGAGAGGAGGACGACGGCTTTAGGTTTCATGATCTTTTTTTAGCGATTAGGGATGAAAAGAGGCTTGTTTCTGAGCGAGTTTAGGAACGCGCCCGGTTAAGCCCGTCATCAGTCTGAGAGCAAATGATTTGGCAGGCAACACGGTTTGCAGAACCCACAGACCCAGACGACGGACTAATACGATCGGAAAAACATTATTTGAGAAGGTGCGATCGAGAAGGTCTGTGAAGCCCAGAATAATCAGGTTCTCCCACTTGCGCCAGCGTTCGTAGCGTTTTAGGACTTTGAGCGTGGCAATATCTTCGCCTTGCTGATGGGCAGTTTGCAGAACCTGCGCCAGAGCTGCTGCATCTCGAATGCCCATATTGATGCCCTGTCCGCCAACGGGATGGCAACAGTGAGCCGCATCGCCGATCAGCGCCAGTCGAGGCAACACATAGCGAGTGCTGTGCATCAACCGCACTGGAAACACGTAGCGATCGCCCTCTAGTGCCAACTTGCCCATGTGATCGCCATAGCGCTGAGTGAGTTCTTTGAGAAACTGATCGTCGTCTAGAGCTACGATCGCGTCCGCCTCAGCGCGGGGAGCCGTCCAGACAATTCGACATCGATCGCCCGTCAACGGCAAAATGGCAAACGGACCGCTTGACCAAAATCGCTCGTAGGCGGTGTGATTGTGAGATTTCTCAGGTTTGATGGTCGCCACTACGCAAGACTGCCAATATTGCCAGCCGTGAGTGCGAATTTTGGCTTGTTGACGAAGCGGCGATCGTGCACCATCGGCAGCGACGACTAATCGAGTCCAAATTTGTTTGGCTTCTCCATCTGCCACTATTTCTAGCGTTGCCCCGTCGGGTTGAATGTCAGTTTTCACCACTGTTGCAGGACATAGCCAAGTAACATGAGAACTTTGCCGCAGAGACTCTTGAAGGGCGGCGATCAAAACTTGATGCTCGGCAACATATCCCAACGTTTGGGCACCTAAATCTTGAGGCACAAACTGCACCACATTCGGGCAATCGGCATCTGAGAGGTGAATCTTTGTATAGGTTTCAAGCTGAGGGCGAATCTGATTCCAAATGCCAATGCCGTTAAAGATGCGACTAGAGAGAGGAGAAATATTGTAGGCTTGCCCTCTGGCAGTTGCGATCGATCGGGCTTCAGCTTCAATCAACACGACTGTTAAGCCTGAATCTTTTAACGCACAGGCAAGAGTTGCCCCTACGACACCGCCCCCCACGATCGCCAAATCATAGTCATAGAGTCGGGAACTCATTCTGGGTGTCGTCTCTCTGGTCATTTTGAGAATCGGATATGAAACTTTACATCTATTGTGACGCGAATGATGGAGCCTATCAAGCAATCAGAGGATTGAATTTTGGTGAGCTGCGATAAGGTATTCAAGAACTGGCATCCAAAATCTATGTCTTTGCGAGAAAAGATTGCGTTCTATTTAGAAGATATTGAGTCTCCGTTAGGGAGAGGAATTAATCTTTTTATCACAGGATTAGTTCTAGTTTCCTCGGCAATTTTTGTAGTGGAAACTTACAGAATCCCAGTCTCTCTGAGGCAGCAGCTAAATGTCTTAGAGGACGGAATTCTTGTCATTTTTGTGATCGAGTATTTGCTGCGATTTTGGGTTGCAGAACAAAGAATAAAATATCTTTTGGGTCTTTACTCGATCGTAGACTTGCTGGCGATCGTGCCCTTTCTGCTAGGCTCTACAAACATCGGGTTTCTGAGAATATTTCGCTGGTTTCGCATTCTCCGTCTAATTCGTTTCGTCGAGGGTGGCACCATTTTTGGTTATATCAGCAGCGAAGATAGCGTTATTCTTACCCGAATATTTTTCACTCTCTTCTCAATTATTTTTGTTTATTCAGGCTTGATCTATCAGGTTGAACATCCGCTCAATTCTCAAGAGTTTGGCACATTTTTGGATGCGGTTTATTTCTCGGTTTCTACGATTACGACGGCTGGGCTGGGAGACATCACCCCAAACTCACAAATGGGTCGTCTGTTAACCGTCTTGATGCTGCTCACGGGAGTGGTTTTGATTCCGTGGCAGTTGGGAGATTTGATCAAACGGCTGGTTAAAACGGCTGACCAGGTTCAGATTAGTTGTCCAGCGTGTGGGCTGTCGTCTCATGACTCAAATGCCCAATTTTGTAAGGTCTGCGGTGCTTCGCTGCACCCACTACCGGAAAGTCACCGTCAGTAAACAGAGAAACAGAGCTTCTGTCCATTCGACGATCGCGCCGTAAGTATCTCCAGTTTGTCCGCCCAGCTTGCGATTAAACCAGGCTCCGGTGAGAATTGCGATCGCCAGTCCTCCCACGATCGCGACTGCTGCGCGAAGTGGGCGATCGTGCCAAAAAAATACACTTACTACAACCAACAGCAACAGAGTCGGAAACGCCTCCCAGAGAGATTGAATCGCAGCTTTGTGAAATGCCCCTTTGCCCGTGGGTTTGAGATAAGGGAATCGAGCGATCGCCACGAGTTGTCCCCAGCGCCCCCAACTGGCGGCTGCCATCAATAGAAAGGCTCGATCGATCGGTAGCTCACTCAAAGCAGCCGTTTTGAGCAGCAATAAGACAACTGCTGCCATTGCGCCAAATGCCCCGGTTGCGCTGTCAACCATAACTTGTAGACGACGAGTTGGGTCGGTCACGGCTAATCCATCGGCGCTATCCATCGCGCCATCGAGGTGCAAGCCTCCAGTGATGGCGACCCAAGCGGCGACTACGATCGCGCTGCGAGTTAGCGTCGGCATTCCTGCCCAATGCAGTCCCCAATCCAAAAGTCCTAAAAGTCCCCCGATTAACAAGCCGATGAGCGGGGCGATCCGGGCGATGCCGCGAAACTCTAAAGTCCAGGCAGTTGGCACCGGAATACAAGTGTAGAAGGCAACTCCTGCGGTGATTTGCTGAAGGAACCGCTTGATAACTGACCCCATTTTTCACCTCTGCTACTTCATAGAATTTAAACTCTTCACACTCTGTTTAAAGTTGCATATCGGTTTTTCCAGCCATAATGACTATAGAGAGTTCTCAAGTCAGGGTCAGCAAAACCAAGGGCTTTCCAGCTATGAGTCATGACCAATCTTCCCGCAATACAGGGCTTCCAGCCCCCTGCATCATCGACACAGGCACGATCGTTGACAAACGAGACATGCACCGTCTGCTGACAGACCTGAATCGAGTTCGCTACATTCACACCCAAGATGGCGCGATCACGACCCAGGGAGAAGGGTGTCTCTTAGAGGTTTTTGCCGACGCTGAGAGAGCGACCTTGATTGCTAATCATGCGCTCTATATCAATGTCCGCAGCTTTGATTATCTGGAGTTAAGCCAGTCACCAGAGCAGGAGACTTATTTTGATTTGATTCAAGATAGCCGTCAACTGAGGTTGATTCCGCTCTCTAACCCGTTGCAGAATCCAGGTCGAAGCATCAACGCGGCTGCACTAGAGGCGATGGTTGCCGAAGTGCTTTCTGCAAATTGGGATGTGCAAATTGACGAAGATGACGCATTCTAAAGCGATCGTAGGTTCTATCGTGCTGCCTCCCTTTAGAATAGAAACTCTGTCGATCGTGAGATTCAGTCCGTTTTGAGTAATTTTTCTTTTCAGTGTCAAGCTCGTTGCAGTCACACCCACGCACGAGCCGGAATCTTCTCGACCCCTCACGGAATCGTTGAAACGCCCCGATTTATGCCTGTGGGCACTTTGGCGAACGTCAAAACCGTGACTCCTGCTCAGTTAAAAGAGACGGGAGCGCAGATGGTGCTATCAAATACCTATCATCTTCACCTGCAACCCGGAGAAGACATCGTCAAACGGGCAGGAGGCTTGCATCGCTTTATGGGTTGGTCGGGTCCAATGTTGACCGATTCGGGCGGGTTTCAGGTGTTTAGCTTGAGCGAGATGCGATCGATTACCGATGAGGGGGTGACGTTTCGGTCTCCTCGCGATGGGCAGATGATTCACCTGACCCCAGAGCGAGCGATTCAGATTCAAAATGCTTTGGGGGCAGATGTGATCATGGCGTTTGATGAATGTCCGCCGCCAGGCGTGGGACGTGATGCGGTTGAAAAAGCGACCGATCGCACCTACGATTGGTTGAAGCGCTGCATTCAGGCACACGGACGATTAGATCAGGCGCTGTTCGGAATCGTGCAAGGCGGCGAATATTTAGATCTTCGAGCCGAAGCGGTGCGAATGTTGGTCGACTTAGAGTTACCGGGCTATGCGATCGGAGGAGTCAGCGTTGGGGAAGCGCCCGAAGTTATCGACCAAGTGGTGCAGGCAACAGCTCCTCTTTTGCCGCAAGACAAACCGCGCTATTTGATGGGCGTTGGCACCTATCGAGAAATGGTGAGAGCGATCGCGGCTGGAATTGATCTATTTGATTGTGTGATTCCAACTCGGCTGGCGCGTCATGGCTCTGCTTTAGTGGGCGGCGATCGCTGGAATGTCAAAAACGCTAGATTTAGAGAAGACTTTACGCCGCTTGATTCGTCTTGCTCGTGCTACACCTGCCAAAATTTCACTCGTGCTTATTTGAGTCACTTACTCCGCGCCCAAGAGCTTTTAGCTTATACCTTGCTCTCGATTCACAACATTACAGAATTGGTGGGCTTTACCCAACGAATTCGAGCCGCAATCTTTAAAGGGACGTTTGAAGCAGAATTTGCTCGTTGGTTAGCGCCAACCTCATGATTTTAAGACCCCTGATCATGTTACAGTGGGTGTCAATTATGAATTCTGTGTTGGAGACAAACGATTCATGGAAGCAGCCCTGCTCTTGGCAAAACTGCCCGAAGCTTACGCCATTTTTGATCCCCTGGTGAATGTTTTGCCTGTAATTCCCGTTTTCTTTTTGCTGCTGGCTTTCGTTTGGCAAGCAGCCGTCGGTTTTAGATAGTTCTATATCAAACGAAATTTATTCGTCAAAAAGGGGTAGCCAACGCTGCCCCTTTTTGACGAATCTTGCTTTTTAATAAAGAGGTCTCCAATGGAAACTGCCATGACTCCTCTAGAGGCTGCTCTTAAAACCCAGTATGAAACCGATTACCTGAGATGGATCGAGACGACTCTAGAAAAACTGCGGAGTCGTGACTATGCCAGTGTGGACTGGGAGAATCTGGTCGAGGAAATCGAGGATATGGGGAGGAGTGAGCGAAGAAGTCTGAAGAGCAACCTGATTGTTGTGTTGGTTCATCTGCTCAAGTGGCAATTTCAGATCGATCGCAGAAGTGGCAGTTGGGAAGGAAGCATGATTGAGCATCGTAGACGCATTCACCAGGCGATCGACGACTCGCCTAGCCTTCAGCCTTTTCTTGAAAGTATTTTTGATGAATGCTATCTCCAAGCGGTCAAGCAAGCAAAAGCAGAGACTGGGCTATCGTCAGAGACATTTCCTCACCAGTGCCCTTATGAGTTGGTGGAAGTTGTGGGCGATGAGTTTTTACCCGATTAACTCCATCAATCAACCAAATGACCTCTAGATTCTAGCTGCGACCCCCGATCGCCTTAGCAAAAGCCGGACGCTCTGCCATGCGCTGCATGTAACTCGTCACACCGGGATAGCTGCTCAAGTCAAGCTTTAACATCATCGGAATATAGGACAGCAGAGAACCCACCGCCACATCTGCCACACTGAACTGCTCACCCAACACAAACGGCTGACGTTCAAACAGTTCGCTGAGAGGTTGCATGAGGCGCGGCGTTTCCTTTTCTCGGTTGGCTTCGACAAAGACACCCGTCGCCAGCGTGGAGTTGGCAAACAAAACCCACTGCGCGATCGTGGCTCGTCTCTCTACATCAAATTCTTTGCCATACTTCTCAGCGAGATACATGAGAATTGCGCCCGACTCCCAGAGAGTAAAGTCGCCATCGACGATCGCCGGAACTTTACTAAAGGGATTAATTGCTTTAAAGGTCGGCTGTGACAGATCTCCCGCTTGCAGATCCAACACGATGAACTGGTAGGGAATGGCTAATTCTTCGAGATACCACTGAACGATCGAGGCACGACTGCGCCCTGTACCATAAAGCTTTAGCATGAGTCGAATCCTCTAAGAGTTTGGAATGATAGTTGAAGTTTGAGTACTTTTGTACTATTCTATAGCAGATGGATTTTTTGGAGATTGCATCATGCTTGATTTGAAACTTAGACGGAGACATTTCAGCGAAACGTCTCTACAGCACCTTATGGGTGTGTTCGTGTTGCTTCACGTTGTCTTCGGTTCTGACGATGCGCTCTGAGTTTAAAACCCGCTTGCGTTCAGTGGAGTGATTAAAATCGTTGCGATTGCTGCCTACAGAGATGTGAGTCTGAGCGACTGGCTTTGCTTTATAAGTTCGGGCGGCAGCGGTGGCTCGGTAGACAAAATCGTCGCAAAACTGAGCCTCGATCGGAAACCCATCAGGCAATTGAGGCGTGTCTCCAGCAATCACTGTGCCCATTGTGGTCGCGATCGCCATTTCATAAGACGTCGGGATGCCCTTCACGATCGCTTCTAATGCCGCCGACGGAATTGGTTCAACGATTTTGACTTGATGAACCTCGTTATCGTCTTTGATAAAGCAAGTCGCTAGACCCACCACCAAATAATCATCTGAAGCCAAATCGGTCGTATTGGGATAGGAAAATGAGGTCGTCATAAGCCGTTTATAGAAACCAGATTAAAGCTGGCACGATCGCAGAACAGGATTGCATTTTATCAACTTCTAAGAGGCTACTGTGCTTTAGCTTGACTTCTCTCAACAAAAGCTGAGCGATCGCAACAGGCTAGCCCTTTCCCTCTGAGGGGATATTAAGAGGGTACAAAGCTTTTGTAAAGCTGGGACCTGTTTCCCGACTATCTGCGTCTGACGGTGAAGACCTTTTACGGTAAGCCTCTCTGCTGATCGCTCAATGCTCCTGTCTTTCAGAAATGTGGATAACTCAGCTTGAAGTGACCTACATCCAACCCATCAAAAACGTCAGCCAATCCAAAATCTGACCCTAGATGTACCGATTCGTAACACTTAGACAGAAAAATGTTGGTCAGAGAGTTTATAAGCTTAAACCCACAAGCCCAATGAGGACTGCATGAACGCCCATACTTTGTTAAGTCGCCACAGCTCATCTCTTCAGCCGTTTCGTCCCAGCTATCTCAAGAGTGGAAGTGCCTATGTTCCTCGTCATGCGTCTGAGGGAAGTTTACGCTGCAATCGTCGCAAACAGCCTAATCGCAAGGGTTCTCTAGACACTCTGACCAGCCGAAGATCAGCTTGGCTAGAACCCGCCGAGCAAGATCGCCTGCTGCGTCAACGATCGCTCACCGAAGCCCGTCGTGGAAACTACCAAACCGCCATTGAGGGCTTTAATCTGCTGATTGAGCGCAATTCTCAGAGTGCGATCGACTACAACAATCGAGGCTTAGTCTATTTTCAAAGTGGACAGGTTGCCGCCGCCTTAGGCGACTACAATCACGCGATTAAGCTAGATGCTCGATCGGCGAGTGCCTATAATAACCGGGCTAACTACTACGCCGCTCAAGGGCGATTGGCAGAAGCGATCGCGGATTATGAAACTGCGATCGATCTTGATCCCACAAACGTCCGAGCTTGGATCAATCAGGGCGTGACCTTCCGAGAATTAGAAATGTATCTTCAAGCGATCGAGAATTTCGACCACGCCTTGCAGATGACTCAATTTCTCTCGACGGGTGCCAACACAACCGTTTTAGAAGGTCACATCTATGGAGCACGAGGGCGCACCCATCATCTAGCAGGTGACTGGAATTACGCGATCGCAGATTATCACCGCGCACTAGACAAAATGGATGGGTTGGAGACGATCGAAGCCTCTTTATCTTCTTACCGCCTTCAGTCTCAAGTCGAGAATTGGTTAAATCAATTGATGTCTTCTTCGGGTAGAACGATGACTGACGAATGATGAAATGTTGTCAGTCATCACTCGCTTTTTACTGCGGACTCACTTTACCAATCACTCCTAGCGATCCGTCATCTTTCACCGTCCAAACGTCGTAGTTACCGACCACATCGCCGTTTTCATCAATATCGACATTGCCACTTGCGCCTTGATAGTTAATCTTTTGACCTTTGCGGAGCAAGTCTAATCCTTGGCAAACGTCAGTGACTTCGGTGCCCGGTGCATTCGTGACTTCGCGCAGCTTGCTCTTAATGCCGTCTCCCGTGTTGGATTTTGCAGACTGGGCAGCCAACACTAAGATCGCTGCCGCATCCCAAGAGTGAGCCGCATAGGGTGCGAGAGGTCGATTTTGTTTCTCCTTCCAGAGCTTGGCAAATGCGTCGAGGGCTTTGCCGTTTGCACCCGGAACGGTGCCGATCGCGCCCGCTAAAATTGATTTACCATCGCTAGTTTTGCCCACCTTTGCGACAAAATCGGGCGAATAGACCCCATCGGTTAATAGAAGTTGAGTGCCTTTACTCGCGCCTTGCTCAAAGGCTGACTTCACAATCAAACCGCCCGTTTCGGCGTAGAGAACCGCAGCCACGGCTTGAGGCTTTCCAGCAAAAGCGGCACTGGCTTCTGTGGTAAACGTAGTGGCTTTGGGGTCATAGCGCGTCGGCTTGCTGTTGTTGGTGATCGTGCCGCCGAGTTTCTCAAAGGCTTGCTTAAATTCTTTCTCAAAGCCAACGCCGTAGTCATTATTGATGACTACCGTTCCTGCCGTTTTAAAGCCCCGCTCAATGGCTAGTTTTGCCAAAGCCTGTGCTTGATAGGTGTCTGGAGGAGCCGTTCGTGCCCAATAGCCTTGAAACTTGCCTTCTTTTGCCTGTTGAGTGAAGACAGGACTGGTGCTGCCTGGAGAGATTAAAACGACTTTGTTGCGAATAGCGATCGGCAGCGCAGCCGTTGAAACACTACTCGCAAACGATCCCACGACTCCGGCAACTTTATCGACTTCTGCGAGTTTTGTCATGCCTTCGGTGCCTGCCGATGGCTCAGTCTGGTCATCCACCGAAGTCAGGGTGACAGGTTCTCCATTTACGCCGCCGCACTTATTTACGGTGTCTACCAGCAGCGGCACAGTGGCGATCATTTGCTGCCCGATCGAGCCTAAATCACCCGTCGCCGGAAGCAGAGAGCCAAGCTTTAAGCCTTTTGTATCAGCGGCAGCCGTCGCCGCTGCACCCGGAGAAGCCGTCCCTTGAGCAGTAGGAGGGGCAGCTTCTTGACAGGCAGCCGTTAAAAACCCAACTGCGATCGTCACTGCTGCGAGAGCGATCGCCGCACCAGGGTTTGAACCCTTCGCTGAAGCCAATTTAGTCATTTGAATCTAGATTCCTCAACGTCTCATCAGTCTAAATGAGGCTCATCTTAAACTAATTGCTCTCTAAAGAGTAGGGAAGTCGATAACTTAGTTGTGAAAGAGTAAAGCGCTAGATGTTTAGGACATCTAGCGCCTACTAATGATTGAAAACGGAGAGAGAGGGATTCGAACCCTCGGATAGACCTAAATCCATCAACAGATTAGCAATCTGCCGCTTTCGACCACTCAGCCATCTCTCCGGGTGACGATTTACAATCTTATCAAAGTTTACGGCAAAACGGTCAACTGGTTAAGAATTTGGCAAATCGCAGCAAAGACTAACGAATCGTCAGACCCAGAACGGCAAGAACGGCGGCGATCACATAAAACCAGCCGACAACTTGAGTTTCTGTCCAGCCTGTCAACTCTAAGTGATTGTGGAAAGGCGACATTTTGAACAATCGCTTGCCAATACCATTCGAGTCTTTTGTGGCTTTATAATAGCCAACCTGAGCAATTACAGACAGGGTTTCTAAGAAAAACAACCCGCTCAAGATCAGCAGCGCGAATAGAGAGTTTGTGATCAGAGCGACTGCTGCTAATCCGCCGCCTAGCGCTAACGATCCGGTGTCGCCCATAAACACACGAGCCGGGTTGCGGTTGTGTACTAAGAACCCTAAACAGCCGCCACTCATTGAGACGCAGAAGATCATCAAATCAGGGGAACTGGTTCCGATTAAGGCACCTAGACCGAGGAGCGCGATCGCAACCGTTCCACCCGCCAAACCATCCATTCCGTCCGTTAGGTTTGTAGCGTTGCTCTCAGCGACCAGAGTGAAGGCAGCAAGCACCCAGAATAAGACTCCGAGGGGAAGGGTTAAGCCTAATGGAAGTGCCAGCGTTGTAATGCTGACGGGATGGCTGACGTAGAGCCAAACGCAAAACGCGACTGCGAAGAAGACTTGCAGCCCCAGTTTTAAGCGGGGAGAAATGCCCTTATTGGATTTGTAACGAATGATTTGCCAGTCATCTATGAATCCAACCAAGGCATAAGCCAGAGTCAACGCTGACACAGCGACTACGTTGGCTGAAAACCCCGATAAGACGAGTGCAAACGCCACCGCGACGGGAACAAAAAAGGCTCCACCCATCGTCGGGGTTCCTGCCTTCTTGAGATGAGACTGCGGTCCGTCTTCACGAATGACTTGCCCTGCTTTTAAGGCTTTTAGCAAAGGCACTGCCCAAAACCCGACTCCTGCCGTTGCTAACGCACTTGCCCAGAGCGGTAGAGTCAGAGATGCCACCTGATGAAAAGGTCGTCCTGCAACTGCATCCAGCGCAATAGCAGCAACAGTCAGTCCGATCGTCAGAAACAAAAAGAGCCGCGTTCCTGAGAAACTGAATGATCGATCTGTAAATAATTTAGCGTCCACGAGATTCTCACTTCACTCCGCACATTACACCACACCACCGCAGCAACACTCTTCGGAAAAGAGTTGAAGAGTTTGCTCATTATTTGCCTTTGTAAAGAGGGGCTTTTCCCTTCTCTACAAAGATTGCCCACTCACTCTAGTCTTCTGCATCTAAATCATCGTCATCATCGTCCAAATCGAAGGAGTTATCGTCTTCCGAAATGAACTGATTGATGTCATCAACGTCTTCGGTGACACCCACTTCGACTTCTTGAACTTCACGAGCCAGCAGACGACCCGACTTTTCGAGCCAGTCGAGAATCGAGGATTCTTGCTGGACGGGAATCACAGCAGCTCGCTGATCACGAGGCTCTTCACGTAACGAGGGATTATAAACCATGGAGCGATTCAGTTCACAACAAAAATTAACGGTGTCTTCTTAAAGTTTAGACCTTATGAAACAACCAGAGTCTACCATCGCCTTAAGAAAATGGCTCAAAAAGTCCGCATATTTTTCTAATGATGTCAAGCTGCCTTTCTCAAGCGTATAAATTGTTTATGAGCTCGATCGCTCCAGTTCAAACAAGGGCGTTGCTGAATCGATCTAGGATGAGGGTAAAATCTGTTCGGATGTTTCAGAAAAGTCTCACATCGCGTTACTTTATGAGATGGTTCTTTTGTTAAGAGTTCTTAACCAATCTAGATACAGATTCATAAGGCTGCTCACAGCGAGACGACTTAACGCTAGTGTGATGACAGAGAACTTATTCATTTAGGAAAATCTCTTGTTAAAAGGAGTCAATCTTTATTTCATCGGCATGATGGGAGCTGGTAAAACCACGATCGGGCGCTTACTAGCAGAACAACTCAACTACCAGTTTTTTGACACTGATACCGTGATTGAGCAAGCAGCAAGACAGCCAATCACTCAAATTTTTGCCGAATCTGGAGAAGAAACCTTCCGGCAGTTAGAAACGCAGGTTTTATCTCAGTTGTCACATCACACTCGATTAGCAATTGCCACAGGCGGCGGAATTGTTTTAACGCGCGAAAACTGGAGCTATTTACGTCACGGAATTGTTGTGTGGCTTGACGTTTCGATCGAGCAATTACATCAACGGCTACAGCACGATACCAGTCGTCCACTTCTTCAAGATCAGAACGCCAAGTTTAAGGAAAAACTGCAAATGCTCTTAGAGCACCGTCACCCACTCTATTCTCAGGCAGATGTGCGAGTCATAACTCTAGCAGATGAGCCAGCGACTCAAATTGCTGCACGAGTTTTGGAGGCGATCGCTCAAAAGTGCCAGGAAAAATCGCAACTCAATGAGCGTCTCAGATTGATGAATCAAGAGACTCCCTATCAAGTTGAAAATTAAAATCAGCGATCGAGCGTCAGCAAGAATGTCACCGATGCTCGATCTCTGAGACTAACTAACAACTCAATGAGTCCTCATCCAGGGCAGAGGGAATGCCCAACACAGGGCAGAGAAACGTCTTTCCTAGTTGCTGCACGAGTGGATGCTTGGCAGATTCACAGCCCAAAATCAGCAGAGACGCTGACTCAGCTTGAACGACACTGGTTAACTCTTCGTCAACAGAGCCAAACCGTAGGTGGGTTTTGAGAGAACCGCGCCACTCATCGGCTAAACAACGAGCCTGCCAGAGAATTCGATCGGCGTGTTCAAACACGTCTGCCATACCCATCTCAAGACTAGGACTGGCTACCTCAACGAGATCAGGCAATTCAGCCAGTGCGGTTCTTGGACGAGCGCAATCATGAAGAGCCACATCTAAGAGAGTGGGCTGATCGTGGGATCGTGCCCATCGCTGCGTCGGATCTGTTGTTGCAGCAACCCTCGATCGCGGATGGCTCGATCGATTATCAACGACATAGACAACCTGAACTGTGACTTGTTTTCTCGTCGCTAACCGAGTTTGGTGAGCAATCCATAACGTAAGGTCGAGCGCGGCTTGACTGCGGGGAGAACCCGAATAGCCCACCACCAAATTGATGTCTTGCTCAGAGCTAGTCTGAGGCGATTGCGCTTGTGGTAAAAGCACCATTTGATTCACTAAGTCACTACGACCTAGCGTGCTTTGAAGACGCACAAGCATGGATAGAATATTCACGATAAAAACCTCTCAAGATCAGGGTTTGCGAGAGGTGGGTCAGGGGTTTTGCCTCCAGCGTTTCTTGAATAAGCGACGCTAAGAGGTTAACCAGGAGACCCCAATGACCGTTGCTCATAGTAAGCCTAAGTCTTGGGCGCTCCTCCCATTGCCGACGGAGTTAGCTGACGGGCTAAGACTGGAAGGTGTCTCTCTCAAACTCTCTGAGATTCGCCCCAAAATAAGGTTGGTTCCTCCGCTTTGAATAGAGTGATCCACCAGTTTATACTGGTCAATCCTGCATCCAGATTAGGCTACCCACTCAAAATTACACTCAGAACGTTTTAAGCTGGTCAGCCACAATAGATTGCCTCGAAGCTGATTAGTGATCAATCTACGATAGCTAGCTCGTAAATCTCTGATACTTTGAAGACAAAATCACGGTTGATTTCAGTGGGTCATCAATTGTTGACTAACTTAACAGCCCTTTGAAATTATAACAGTGCGGATTGATCCTCTGGACGTTCCCTTAGAAATGTATATAGAATCACAGCCATCATTTTTAATAATGCTTTGAGCCAGAACCTGAGAAGAGCTTCGCAGTTGGCAGCTTTTCAAAGCGAGGGTCTTTGGCTTTGACGCGTTTTTTTATAGAATTATGCAGAGTCTTTTGACCATACAAGTTTGAGAAACTCTGCCTACTTTTTAGAAATAGTTGCCTGTTAACAGGGATGCGAATTGGTCGTAGCTTCCAGCATTTTTTTATAAAGAAGAGTCGTCCTTGCTGATTTTTGAAATTTGCCTAGAAGTTCTAGATAAGCAAATGGAATCACGATCGGCCATAGAAGCGTGGCGATCGCAATCACCCTCATCGAAAGCTGTTTTTCTCTCTTGGTTAATTCTGTGTCTTCCTGGAAAAGACTTAGCCAGTTCACAAATAGGATCGGCATCAAGAGACAGTAAAAGGAAATAGGAAGCAGTAAGAGTAGCTGCATTGCAACAACGCTCCTTGATATAGCTGTTTTGACTTGTTGAAATATGGGGTTCGGCGGGTAGTCTTCCTTCTCAGCGATCCCGTCCAGACCTGAGTTGAAGTGCCTTCTATACAAATACCAGTCAACGGACGGGGTTCCATGAGCATGAATACCGAAGCAGCACCGACGACATCTCAGGGCTAGGTGTTTTTACGCATCGTCAAGGATTTTATAACTCTGGATGGCATTCAAAAAACATGGACAATCGCAAATAGCGTCCATCAGGAAGATTTAGATTCCCTAGACTCAGATCCTCAGTTCTCATACCATACCTGCAGTTTAGCTCACCCTAAAATCTGATAAATGGAGAAAATAATGGTTCAAGAAGTGCTTAACTTTGCTGTACAACCTGAAGGCTATTCGCGAGTCTCCTGACTATCGGCAGAGGTCTGTGTGACAGATGACTTATGCTCTGTTAAACAACAGCCAAACTCCAACGAGAGAGATAGCAACGCCTAAGATAGCTCTGAGACTCACTTTTTCACCCATCCAGAGCGCGATCGGTAGAATAAAAAGCGGACTGGTATTCGTCAAAGCTTGTGCCACTCCTGTCGCCGCATACTTCAACGAAATCTGCTGTAGCCAGATTCCTAAGTAAGTGCTGATGAAGGCAGTGCCCGCAACGACCGTAAACAAACGGCGAGACTGCACAGGTTTTAACATCTCTCTAGGAGACTGCCGAACTGCAACCCATATTGCCAGCACGATCGTGCCTCCTACCAGTCGAATGAGCGTGCTCCAAAGGGGGTCAATTTCGGTTCCGCTCAAGGCGGCTCTTGACAGCACCGCTCCGATCGATTGCCCCAGTGCGGCTAGCAACCCGAACCCAAGACCTCGCCAAGGACGAAAATGAGGATGAGCCGTAGGAACCCGTTCAGCGACTACCCAGAATACGCCAGCAAGGGTGAGTCCGATTCCCCATCCGGCACTTGCCGAGAGACGTTCCTGCAAAAATAGCAGGGCGAGTAAGGCAGACAGTGAGGGGGCAAGCGTTTCGAGTAATAGCGTTCGTCTCGCCCCGATGCAGTTGAGCGCGTTGAAGTAAGCGGTGTCTCCAAAGCCAATGCCCAAGATTCCGCTTAAGAGCAGCAGACCCCAGTGAGTCGCGCTGATCGAGGGTAGAAGTTGCCCTCGCAGGAGGAGCGTGAAGAGCAGAAGGACAACCGCGATCCATCCTTTCGTGAAATTTAGAATCAGAGGAGAAAGCTGCCGTCCAACTCCGATATAGATAACAGACGCACTTGCCCAAATCAAGGCAGCACTTAAAGCGGCAAGTTCTCCCCTAAATGGAAGAAGGAAAGACAGAAAATCGAAGGACATGAGCAGCGAGCGGGGTTTGTGAAAGCCAACCCTAAGGATTGTGAATTAAATAAGGTCAGTTGTTGCAAAACGGGGTTACCCTCATCCCCTAACCCTTCTCCCTAGGGAGAAGGGGAACTAGACGTTTGCTCCCTCTTCTTAGGGAGAGGGTTGGGGTGAGGGAGAATTCAGTTTTATTTAATCCACGATCCTAACGCCTTTTGGAAGGGTAGAGATTACAGAAATGTTTAGATCGCGTCCGTCTTTCACTCTGTCTACTAGAGTGAAAAGTGTTCTAATCCCACTGAAGGAACTGGGTAACGATCGCCCATCTCCTCTATCGTGGAAAATCAATCGCAATCACATTCAGGAGCGAACGCATGGCACAGGCACAGCAAGGTGATACCGTTCGGGTTCACTATACGGGCAAGCTAGATGACGGCACAGTTTTTGATTCGTCTACGGATGGCGAACCCTTAGAGTTTACGATCGGGGAAGGAAACATCATTCCCGGTTTTGAGGTCGCTGTTGTAGGAATGAGTCCCGGTGATTCCAAAATAGAGACCATTCCGATCGAGCAGGCGTATGGTCCGCATCGAGAAGAGATGGTACTGGTGATCGAGCGCGACCAAATGCCACCCGAATTAGATCCAGAAGTGGGGCAGCAGCTTCAAATTCAGCAGCCTTCGGGTGAAGCGATTCCGGTCGTCATCACTGACATTTCTGATTCAGAAGTCACCTTGGATGCAAATCATCCTTTGGCGGGCGAAGATTTGGTCTTTGAAATTCAACTGGTTGAGATTGCCTGAATCGGATAGCTCAATGCGACTTTAAATAGGCTTTGCAGGTCGTCACACACGAAACCGCAGAGCCAATTTTTTAATTTATTTCCGTAATCGATTTCTATCAAACTGAAGACGATCATAGCCAAGAACTCGTTTAGGTTGCTTGCCGCATCAGACAAAGATCTCCAAAGATTGTTGTATTCTTGGGTAGTCTTGCTCATCTGCTATTGGATGGACTACACAAGGATTTGACACGCTCAGAGCGTGGATTTTGACGGCTCGATCGCCGCTCAATGTTTGACAAGGCTGCTTGTGCATGGTTTCTATCTATATGGACTCGTTAATAGTTAAAAAATTATGAGGAAGGGACTGCTGCACAAGCCCATCGTTGTTTTTGGTTCTGTTCTTGACAAAGTAATCTTCACTCATGTAGTGGTGATTGGACTGCCGACCATTCTTTACTACTGCATCTTGAAGAGTGGATGGAACCTGCTGCCTCTGCATCTTCTGATCCCGATTCTCTATTTCGTGACTTCGGTGGTGGTGATTGGTGAAGCGATGACAACGGCGATCGCCTATTCGTCTCCGCGCAAGCAAAAGCCCAGGCTAGGAGCGCTGCAACGTTTTTTGCGGATGCCTCGCCCCTATGCTATGCAGCGAGAGGATCTGCCTGAGCCAAAACGCCCGTTGCCCAGATGTTCGCTGATTGTGGTGGCTTATTTGCCCAACGAACAGCACATTATTCTCAGCACGCTCAGCTATATTCTCAATCACGTTGATCGTCCTGAAGCGGGGCTAGAAGTGGTTTTGGCTTACAACAGCCCGATGAGGCTGCCGATCGAAGATGAGCTAGAACGGCTAGCAGAGCAACACCCAGAGTTACGGCTGCTTCCGGTTGAAGGCAGTCGCTCTAAGGCAGAAAACCTGAATGCCGCGCTGAAAATTGTCACGGGTGAAGTAACTGGCATCTTAGATGCTGACCATCGCCCAAATTCAGATTGTTTTCGTCGTGCCTGGAGTTGGCTGGCTAGCAATCGCTACGCGGTTGTGCAGGGGCGCAACGTCATTCGCAACAGTCGCACGAGCTTTCTGACTCGCATGATTGCCGTTGAATTTGAGTGTATGTATGGGGTCAGTCACCCCGCTAAGTCTCTATTAGCTGACACGGGAATGTTTTGCGGCTCAAACGGCTATTGGCGAACGGCTGTGTTGAGGCGCATTCGCTTTTCGCCCACGATGATGACTGAGGATATTGATGCCACTCTGCGAACGCTGCTGAGAGGGCACAATATTGTCCATGACCCCGGAATCATCACGACAGAGCTTGCCCCGATCGACCTTCGATCGTTCTGGTTTCAGCGCAAGCGGTGGGCACAGGGTTGGCTCGAAGTGACGCTTAAACATCAGCTTCCTCTGCTGCGCTCTCACAAGCTAGATGGGTGGCAAAAAACCTATTGGTCAATGCTGCTGATCTATAGCGCGGGGTTTCATTTTGTGGCGCTTCAGATCTTTCCGATGTTGTTCAGTTTGGCGTTGACTCACACAGAGCCGCCCGCGATTCCACAAGGATATGTGTGGGCGACGACGGTGCTAACGCTGTTGAGCGGTCCTTGTCAGACGCTTGTGGCTTGGCGAGTCAGAAATAAAGTTGTGAAGAACCCATTCCGAGATTTTGTTCTCTACTGCTTGTTTATCCCGTTTTATTGCGTGTTTAAGAATGTGATTGCCATCACTGCGATCTATGATCACCTCCTTGGAAACACTGAATGGGTGGTGACGCGACGCGGGTTTCGAGAGTCTATGCCAACCCCGACTTCGAGCCGTGCAGTTTTACGTAAAGCTAGCTGATTGAATGTTAGCTATTTCTGTCTGAATGGCTCCTCCACACACTCTGAGCCATGTCTCTCTAAGATCAGTTTAATCTCTGAAGGTCGTTTGATATGCCACGTTTTGAATCGTCGATAACGGCACTTGATAGAAATAGTGACGCTGAAACTGTTCTTCTTGAATTGCTGCAAAGAAGGTTTCAGTTGCCCTTTTAGCTTGTGTCTCTGACGCGATCGAGTCCTCTACATTCTCCCAAATCACCTGAAAGCCGTAGTCTGAATAAGTTACCTCAAAGCCGAGAAACTTCAGGGCAAGGAACCCATTCTTTAAAGCTAAGTCGCCAATTTCTAGTTGTTTGTAGAGTTGCTGGCGTGTGGCAGTTTTCTCAGTTCGGCTGAGATACTTGGCGATGCCGATCAGGGTTTGCCAGATTTCACTCGGTGGAGACAGTTTGGGGAGTGGATAGGCGATCGCTAAACTCTTTTGTTCTCGAATGGCGCGACGAAACCAAGCCTGTAGCTCGTTCCAACTCGTGGGACAGGTTGAGATTTTGAGACAATCCGATGGTTCGGAAGGACTGCCCTGCCGCCAATCGACGATCCAATCAATCTGTGTAGCGCGGCTTTGGATCGAGTCAGCACAGGGACGAACAGCCACTAGCCGAACTTCATACTGTTTTCGATAGGTATTGTTTTCAAGTTCGACGATCGCGTCACATCGTCCTTGAGGAATCTCATGGCTGTAGTGCCCCCACCAAACGCCCGGAAATCCGACCGATACAGAATCATCTAAAATGGCGAATCGAGTTTGAATGTAGCGAACTTTCTGCCCTTTCCAATCTTGAGTGTTGCGATGTTTGCCAACCTCAAACCAGCAGTTTTTGATCAACAGTTTGGGAATTGGATTTCCCATGCCGCAGGGTTCAAGGAGTCGGAGTTCTTGATAGATGTTTGTGCTCAATTCTTGGACGGTGACGACTAGATCGACCTGAATGGAAGGCGCGATCGCCTCAACACCGCCCATCTGCTGCCGCAGTCGCTGATTGATCGCCTGAGTAAAAAGGGGCAGATCTTCGACTTTAAGACTCAACCCCGCAGCGAAGGGGTGTCCCCCAAATCGATGCAGGAGATGCTCTTGATCTTTGACGAGTTGGTAGAGATCGATTTTGTTCACCGATCGGGCAGATCCACGAGCAAGGATAGATGTTTGAACCAAATCGGTTTGCTCAGTCGTCAACAAAATGGTGGGTCGCCCATATTCTTGAGCAATTTGTCCCGCGACCAGTCCTAAAACTCCAGCGCTCCACTGATCATCCGCTAGGACAATCACGCTGGTTGTCGAGAGGTCAAGATGCGCCAATTTAGCGGCAACCTGTTGGGCAACGTCTTTTTGCAATGCTTTGCGGCGAGAATTGGCTAACTCGGTTGCCTCCGCGAGTTCTCGACAGCGCTGGACATCTCGACTGGTGAGCAACTCGACGCAAAAATGAGCATCGCCCTGAATGCGGCTGACAGCATTGATTCTAGGACCCAGCCCGAAGGAGATATCGGTGGCTCGATCGCCCGATCGCTTGCACAGTTCTAGCAGTCGGGTGATGCCCGGACGAGTTTGCTCACTGAGTTTGCGCTGCGAGTGAGTCTGAAGCTGCTGAATGCCCTTTTGTGCTAGATATCGACAGTCTCCTTTGAGTTCGACGAGATCGGCAATGAGTCCGATCGCCACTAAATCCAGCAAATGATCCAACGGCTCACGAGGCACGTCTGGCAACGTCTCGTACAGCGCCTCGATCAGTTTGTAGGCGACCGCAACGCCTGAAAGACTCGCAAGCGGGTGATCTTTTGAAAAATAACGAGAATTGACGATCGCCCGAACCGGAGGACGGCTGACGGGTAATGTGTGGTGATCCGTTATGATCACATCGATTCCTAAACGGTTGGCGTAGTCGATTTCGTCAAGATTCGTGCTGCCCGTATCGCAGGTCACAATCAAGCGACAGCCTTTCTCTTTCAGAAGGGATATTCCCATTTGAGACAGCCCGTGAGACTCGGTGAGCCGATTGGGAATGTAGTAAAAAAGCTGCTGATTTTGAGTGAAAAACTGTCCTAACCCATCCCACAAAACGGCGGTTGCGGTGACTCCATCGGCATCAAAATCGCCCCAAATCGCGATCGTTTCCCCATTTTGGCGCGCGGTTTGCAGTCGCTCAACTGCCCAACGCATTTCTTGCCCAAACTCAAACGGGCTGACAGGCTGATAGTCGTCAGGATTCAAATAACCCGATATCTGATCAAAATCACGGATGCCTCGACTCCACAGCAGTTGCGCCACATAATCACTCTTAATTTGGGGAAGATGTGCCGCGATCGCTGCCACAAATTCTTTGGGCGGCACCTCTGGCGGCAACATCCAAGAAGGTTTTTGAGCATTGGTGCGATCGGATAACTCAGACATCTAGCTCCTTTAAGATTTTGCGTTGGGGCGACGACGAGGACGCTTCCAAATTGCCCGATCTGCCTTTTCTCGCTCATAGGCGATCAGCCTGCCGTAATAGTCGTGTTCGCTCAGATTCATCGACAAAAAGACGTGCTGCCGCATATTGCCAAACCCTTTGCGGGTGAAGAATTTGAGGGCTGGAAGATTTTCGGGATCGGTGTCTACCATCATAAAGCGCGCCCCATCATCGATCATGCGTTCTACTAGCTTATCGACTAATTTGTCTGCCACCCCACGCCGTTGATAGTGGGGCGCAACTCCTAACCAAATGATGTAGCCATAGACCAACGTGGATTTGTTGATGATGGTGCCCAACACAAATCCGGCAAGCTGTTCGTCGATTTCAGCCACCAGACAATATTCGGGATCGGTGTTGTAAAGCCCGATGACTTCCCACTGATCCCAAGTGCGATAGATGTAGGGATAAAGTTCGCTGGTAAATAATTCTTCGCCTAAGTGATAAACGGTGGCAAGGTCGTCAATCTCCATGTCTCGGATGTCAACTGGAGAAGCATAAACTTCTGAATCTAAAGATGTCATAAGAGATTTCAAAGAGGAATTTCTTTAATGTCGGCGAGATCGGGAAATTTGGTTGTGTCGATCGCTCCTCCCGTTGAATCTACTGCTCGCTGACACCGCAGCGCAAATCCACAGTCGTCACAGGTTGGAGTTTGAGGAATTTGAGGAAACGGTTCTCCGGTGGTTTTGTAGAGATCGAGCCAGCCTGTTAACTGCTGAAGGAGTCGAGTCAGATCGTGCCGAATCTTGCGGTGTTGGGCACTGTCGTAAGCAAATCGTAGACTTTGGGGTTCGGTTTGATCAGCGTCTCTCGATTGAAAAAACCAGTAGGTGATCGAAATTTGCTCAGGCTGGTAATGACTCGTTTCCGCCATCACAAACGGATAGAGCCTCGTCTGCCAGTTTTCTGCCAACCGTCCAGATTTTTGAGGCTTTGGATACGTTTTCCAATCTAGAATCTGTGCCTGTTGCTCAGTTAAAATCAGCAAGTCATAAACAACTGTAATCAAATGCCCCTCAAATTCTAGGGTGCGTTGATGCTCGCTTTGACGCAAAGCTGGACTCGCTTCACTTAGGGACAGAATTTTTGGAGCCGCTCCTACAAACGCCGTAAACCACTGTCTTAGCTGATCATCTTCCTGAATGAATGGCTCGATCGGCAGCCCCATTTCTCTCTGCTGCATCAACAGGTGAAACCGACTTCCCAATATCAACCGTTCTTGCTGGTCTGGAGTGGTCGGGGATGCCAACTGCTCTAAATAAGTGTGCTGAAACTTGCGGGGACAGGTTTCGAGCAGATTTAGCTGTCCTTGAGAGAGACGCATAATTTTCTATCCTTTCGTCAAAACAAAGACGCTTCCCTCATTGCCGCGCCCAATTCGCATATCTCGATCGAGATAGGTTGTGTCGAGCCAGCCTTGCTGATCGCGATTGTCAAGATTGAACTCGATCGCCGTCAGTTTCTGCCCTGACTCAATCTGGTGAATAAAATGATCGGGCGTTTGATAATTTAAAAAGCGCTGAAATCCTAAGATCGATCGCTCAAATTTCACATCGACTCGCTTCTCGGAAACAGGGGTAAACCGTGCCGCCACGCTGACAATGCCTTCCAAAAAAGGCACTCCATACACCTCGGCAATATTATAGATCTTGGCTTCTAAAGCCCGAATCGATTGATAAACCTGCCCCAGCTTGAGAAACGGAACTTGATCAATGCCTAAAATGCCGCGACTCGTAGTGTAGATCAGCCGCCAATCTCCTTCGAGCAGGTCAAGAGCCTCGATCGGTCGCGGAGTTGGGTTGCGATCTTCAAGTTGGGCGATCGCCGATAAAATCGCTTGCTTTTGTGGCTCGGTCGTCAACAGCCCTCGATTTTTGCCCGCGATCGTTTCTAACAGTGCCGATTTCCCGATCATTTGCACTCACCTTCGTAAACAGTGGTAGCCGATGCCTTCAAGATACTCGTCGTGATTGGCGATCGGGCAAGGTTACTACAAACTTTTTTTGGCATTGCTGAATACAGATATGAAATGCCCTCCTCACGCAGTGGGGCGAGAGTTTTGCCCAACCCTTGTATCTTAAGAGTAGAGAGATAGACCGCCAGCCCTTGGATGCTCGACATCGTGGAGAAGCTAGGGTCATCTCTCTAATCTGCCTAGTTTCTCTGACTCGTCTGCCTGATTCGCTTGACTTTTAAGATAATCGCTTCTCCCCAAGGAGAAGGGTTGGGAGGGCTTCGCCCCACTGCGTGAGGAGGGCAAATTAGTTGCACATCGCGTAAAGTATCAACAAATACCCTTTTTCAGTGAGTCTTAATCAACTTAATCTGAGCTAATTTATGAAAGATAAAGCACTATCGGAGATTGGTCATGATTTCTCGTGTACTTGCTGTCTCTCTTCTCAGCCTCGGACTTTCTGTTTTCTCGACCAGAACGATCGCAACTATTCCTTCTTAATCAACTATCTCTCAAGTTGAACAACCCAATTTAAAGCAAAATAGCAAACCAGGTGCGGTTCACAATGCCGTAAACGATTAACTTTTAGGGGTATTGGCATCTGTCTGCTTGCCACTCCTGCCTTTGGGTGTGCAGTCCATAAACAGCATTTCGCTCACCGCCAGGCAATTCATCCTAACGAGATCAAAAATCTAGAAAGAGTTTGGAAACTGCCGTCGAAAATTAAATAGCCAGTTTAGGTCACGTCGCTATCAGTCAAAATCACCATCTCTTTTATCTGGATCAAGATTGCGATAGGGCGGCACAATGACTCGAAAGTCAGCATCCACGACTGATTCAGTCTTTTTAGGCTCCGATTTTTGAGGAGCGCCGTAAGAAGAATTTGAGCGATCTGATCGAGGTGCCTGCTCTGTGTCTGCGCGTCGTTTGTCTGGCTTCCAATCTTTGGGGCGATCGTCTGACTCGTCATCAAACCAATCTGAAGCATCTTCTTCCCAATCAGAGCCATCATCTTGGGCAGTTGCAGGAGGTTTTGCTTCTTGCCAAGCAGTGCGAGTTTGGGCAGGTTCAGCGTCTCTAGAAGCCTGATAATAGCTGTTTGAAGGATTCTGTGCAGAGACAGGTCTTCTACTCCGTCCTCGCGTTTGCCTCTGGGCAGTGAATCCAGTTAGTCGAAACAGCCCAGCAATGACTAGGGTCGTTAGGATGCCTGCCGCGATCGCGCCCAAAATCCACAGCGCTAGAGGGAAAGCGGGCGATCGTATTCCCAAAAATACTAGCTGCATCGAAGGTGCCCAGTTTTGCAACGCAAAGAGGAGCAGAATGGCTGTCATTGCCAGCAGTAGTATCAGACGAATAATCGGCATGGTTGGCAAAGAGGGTAGGCGTTTCGAGCTAGAGGTAAACTCAGAGTTTAAGAGTTTGAACTCAAGACTGATCCTATCCCTCTTTCCAGCGATCGAGCGGCACACAGTCAATGTCTAGCTGATCCAAAGCGCGAGCGACCACAAAATCAACTAAGTCTTCGATAGTTTTGGGGTTGTGATACCAGGCAGGAATGGCAGGAACGATGCGGGTTCCGGCTTCGGCAAGCGTCGTCAAATTGCGGAGGTGAATCAAACTCAAGGGCGTTTCACGAGGGACGATCACCAGCTTGCGACCTTCTTTAAGCTGCACGTCAGCCGATCGCTCTAACAAATCAGAACTGAGTCCGGCTGCGAGTTTGCCCACCGTGCTCATGCTGCACGGCATGATTAACATTCCGATCGTCCGAAAGGAGCCACTGGCAATATTTGCGCCCACATCGCCCCACGGGTGACAGGTGAGTTTGCCCCCGGTTTCGACCCCGCACTGCCGCCGCCAAAACGCCTCTTGTTGCATCGGTTCGGGCGGCATTCGGATGCCTTCCTCGGCTTGCCACACTAGATAGGTTGCTTTAGTGGCAACGAGTTCGATCGCATAATCTGCTTCTAGCAAAAACTTCAGCGCCCGAACGGCATAAATCAGCCCAGAAGCCCCTGAAATGCCCAGAATTAGAGGTCGAGATGGGGAGACTTCGTTATTCCTCACCGTCAAACTCCTGATCGGGCTGAACCTCTTCAGATTCCAAGTCTTCCTCGCTCGCTTCGCTGCCGCCACCCACCGCAATTAGGTCGATTTGCTGACGATAATAATCGACGCTCTTAACCTGGACTTCGATGCGATCGCCCAATCGATATTGTTTGCGATTTTTGCGCCCCACTAACGTCTGTTGGCGAGACCGGAACTCATACCAATCGTCTTTCAGCGAACTGACGTGAACCAGCCCTTCGACGAGAAGTTCTTCAATCTCGACAAACAAACCATAGGACTGAACGCCCGTGATCAGCCCGTGGAAGACTTCGCCCGTGCGCTCTTTCATCAGTTCGGCTTTTTTCAGCCCTTCTAAGTCGTTTTCAGCATCTTGAGCGAGTTTTTCTCGCTCGCTGAGATGGACGACCACAGCGCTAAAGTGATTTTCTAGCTCTTGCTGAATTTCGGGGGGCAGCACGTTCCAGCTAACTTGACCGTCAGCCGAACTGTGACGCAGATTGACGCTTTCTTTAGCGCGAGTTGAGCGACGATCGCGTCCTTCTTCAAACAGCGCATGAAGCGCTCGGTGCACCAGTAAGTCAGGGTAGCGGCGAACGGGCGACGTGAAATGCGTGTAGCCCTGCTCTAATGCCAAGCCAAAATGTGATTTTGGAGTTGTGCTGTAGAACGCAGGCTTGAGCGTAGACAGCAGCAAATAAGTTAAGACTCGCTCTGAGTCAGATTCAGCGAACTTGTGAGTAAAGTTTTGGTAATCTTGAGCGCGAACGGCATCTTCTTGCTCTAGCTTGAGTTCGATACCCATGCTGACGGCAAGTTTGATCAACTCCTGCACGTCGTCGGGGTCAGGAGTTGGGTGAACGCGATAAACTGCCGGAATTTCTAAAGACTGAAGGTGAGTGGCAACGGTCTGATTAGTCAGCAGCATCAACTCCACAATCATCGAGTGAATCGGCAGCGTAGACGACACGACGACCGCCCCCAACGCGCCTTCATCATCATAGTGAAATTTGCTAAAGGTGTATTTTCTAGCTTCTTCAGGGGATTCTGACCCGTCCGATCGAGCAAAAATCTTCTCTGGCAAGTTCAGTTCAAAGGCTCCTCGCTGGCGGCGCTGGTCTTTAATCGCGTGACTCAGCGCATTAAGTTGAGCCAACATCGCAAACACAGGCTCAAATGCCTGCACTTCTTCAGTGTGCTGATTTGCCAGAATGAGTTCGGCTTGGTGATAGCTGAGTTGATAGTTAACCTGAACGACGCTCGGCTGAATCTCAAACTCAACCACTCGCCCTTCAGAATCCAAAATCAGCAGGACGGAGATGGCGAGTCGATCCTTCTCAGGCTGAAGTGAGCAAAGATTATCGGTGACTTGTTCTGGCAGCATCGGCAGCACCATATCGCCTAGATAGACCGATACGCCTCGCTTTTGTGCCTCTCGATCGAGCGAGGAACCCACTTCGACATAGTGAGCGACATCTGCGATGTGGATGCCTAACTGCCAGTGCCCATCGTCGGTTTTATCGAGGGTAATCGCATCATCAGCGCTGTCAGTTGCGTGAGACTTGATGGTGATGGTGGTCAACTCTCGCAGATCTAACCGCTTTTTGAGTTCGACTTTGGTGATCTTATTAGATAAACCTTTTGCTGCCGTCAACACTGCCTCAGAAAAATCGCGCGGCAAGTCATGTTTGCAGCACACAATATCGACATCTGCTGCCTCTGAGTCGGTGCCGAGAATTTTGGCAACTTTTCCCAGGGGGGCGTGTTGTCCTAGGGGATAGCGCTCTACCTCGACGTGAACGAGATGATCGATCGCCTCTTCTAACGCTTTGCCGTTTTCTTTGAGGCTGAGTTCAAACAGTAAACGATCGTCTAATGGCACCGCCCGAAAATCGCCTGCGTCTGCTTTTTTGATCCGTGCCAACACTGAGGGGTTCGATCGTTCTAAGATCAGCCGGACTTCTCCTTCAGGGCTGCGGCGGCGACTGCCTTCTTTAGTGACGCGAACTAACACCCGATCGCCATTCCACGCGTGACTTAGCTGACTTTCGCGAATGTAGATATCTTCTGAGCCTTCGACATCTTGAATCGCAAAACAGAAACCCTTACTAGAGCAACGCAGTTTGCCTTCGACTACGCCCTCTTCAGCGACTCGACGATATTTGCCTCGCTCTTTGACCAAAATCCCAACCTTTTCTAAGGCATCAAGAGCGATTTGCAGCTTCCGAAGACTGGCTTCATCATAGCACTCTAGCTTTTTCTCTAGAGCCTTCGGTGCCACTAGTTTGTCATCTATAAAGTTTGCCAGTAGGTCGGCGATCGAGAATTCCATGCAGCGATATGTCCTCGTGAGTCTTCGTTCTGTTCTCTGGTGCGTTGCATTGCTACCGTTTGCTTAGTTGCCCTAAAACAGATTCTAAAGATCCACCCTCTGAATGCGTGCCGAGTGGTTTTTTAGACTGCCTTAAACTAGGTAGCCGAACCGCAACCTTTAAGTCCTCAAGCTGACCTAGAGGTCATTCCTACGATCGTTGCTCAAGGTTCCCAAAAACGGGTTGCTTTTCAATACTGTCATGAAAAGGAGCGGGTTGACAAAATCTCTGTAAATAAGATGGTCAAAACTTAGTCAGGGTTCAGATGGTCGAGTCCGATCGCGTCTTGTAGAGAATGGAGTCCTCGATCATCTAGTTTCTGCAACAGTCCTTTTAAGATTCGACGCACCATTCCAGGACCTTCATAAATCCAGCCCGTGTAAACCTGAATGAGACTCGCCCCCGCCGCAATTTTTTCCCACGCATCGTCCGCTGTGAAGATGCCACCGACTCCGACGATCGGAAGTTGCCCCTGACTTTGCTGATAGATGAACCGAATCACCTCCGTCGATCGCGGTCGCAGCGGTGCGCCACTGATACCACCCGCTTCGTCAGCCACCGATTTTCCGGTAGCTTGCAGCGTTTGGGTCTTGAGTCCGTCTCGACGAATAGTGGTGTTAGTAGCGATAATGCCTGCGAGTTTGAAGTGTTGAGCCAGATCGACTACAGCCGCGATATCTTCCCACTCCAGATCAGGCGCAATCTTGACCAGCAAAGGCTTCTGCCCCTGATTTTCTTGCTGTAAAGCAGACAGAATTGGTTTGAGTTGATCGGTGGACTGGAGCGATCGTAACCCCGGCGTGTTGGGCGAACTGACGTTCACTACAAAATAATCACCCACTTCTTTTAACAACCGGAAGCTGCCGAGATAATCGTCTGCGGCTTGATCGAGCGGCGTAACTTTAGATTTGCCGAGATTCACCCCTAGCGGAATTTTGATGTTGTGCAAACTTTGCAGCCGATCGGCTAGGGCAGCGGCTCCTTGGTTATTGAAGCCCATGCGATTGAGAGCGGCGCGATCGTCCGGCAAGCGAAACAAACGCGGACGCGGATTGCCCGGTTGAGCCTGAAATGTGACCGTGCCCAATTCTGCAAAGCCAAAGCCAAAGCCAGCCCAAAGATTTGCCGCGATGCCGTCTTTGTCAAACCCAGCCGCCAGCCCGATCGGGTTTGCAAAATCTTGCCCCCACAGAGTCTGTTTGAGGCGATCGTCGCTCAGACAATAGGATCGGTCTAGCTGAGACAGCACCCATCGTCGGGCGATCGGAGAAACTCCCACATCAAGCCAGTTCAGCGATCTTAAAGTCTGCTGATGAAGCCACTCAGGATCGGCTTTAATGCCAGAAAAAAGAATTGGGCGAATGAGCGCCTGATAGAGATCCGTCAATGGAGAAGATTAGTAAGGACTTTAATCATTGTGACGGGTTGTTGATGATTGAAGTCCTCATCCGTCTAAAATTTGTTGGGTGCCAGTCCGTAGTAGCCTTCACAGCGTGAAAACGGGCTATTCTGAGGGCACTCTAGGTTTTGAACCTTTGTATTTCCGCCGTGCGTAACATGGGTCAGTCGAAAGAGCCAAATGCCCATGAACAGCAACTCGTTTCCTTGGGTCGCGTGCTGCAAATTTTACGCGAAGGAACTGACGTTGATGTCTTAGTCGAAACGGTGCTGACCTATCTCAAAAGCAGTATTCACTATGAGTTCGTTTGGGTCGGGTTTTACGATCGCCTGGATCATCGTCTAGTGGGCAAAGGGGGCAAACTGCCCAACGGTGAAGAGTCTGCCTTTCTAAAACAGCGATTTTCGCTCTCTTCAGGCGATTTGTTAGAGCAGGTGGTGATTCAGCAACGTCCAGTAACGATCGCTGATCTGCGGCAAGAAATGAGGGCAGGTGAATGGCGCAAACTGGCACGAAAATTTGCCATTCAGGGCACAATGATGTTTCCAATTTCCTATCGAGATCGCTGTTTTGGCGTGGCGATCTTGGGTTCACGGCTGTGGGGAAATTTTCCTAGCACCGATGAGAAAGCTCAACTGTCGATCGTGTTGGGCAGTTTAGCGGCGGTCTTAGAAAACGTTGAAAGCGAATGGCAGCAACAGCAAATTAAGCGTCCAGAAAAGCCGTTACTCAGCTTATTGGGTCAGTTGCGATCGCTGCCTAATCTCGGTCAACGCCTCGAAGCGATCGTTGAAGAAAGCCATCGATTTATTGCTCCGTCGCGCACCAGCGTTTATTGGTTTGAGCGGCAACAGCGCTATTTTTGGCGACGCGTCACCAACGCTAAACCTGCTTATAGAGCGTTAGAAGATAACCAACCCGCTTCAGGAATCACCGTGCAGGAGATGAGCAGCTTTTATCAAGCTCTGGCATCCGATCAGGTGGTGTCGATCGGGGAGTCGCTGAACTCGCTGAAGACAGAGACGAGCCGACTGATGCAGCATATTCGCGCCCGATCGCTGATGGCGGCTCCGATTCTCTACCAAAATCAGCTTGTGGGGTTTCTCGCGGCAGAAGGCAGCGAAGCTAGAGTTTGGCAGAACGAAGAGAAGAACTACCTGCGGGCAGCGGCGCAACTGATTGCACTGGTAGCACCCTTAGAGGAAATGGAAACCACTGTCGAGCAAACTAAACTCGACCAAGTGTTAACCGCCGAAATTGCTCATGCTATCTACAGCGCCGATGATTGGAAGGTGACGCTAAAAAACGCCGCCGAGCTTTTGGGCAAGCGGCTTAAAACCGATCGCTTTCTCGTGTTGGCATACGACGGAGAACTGGATCAGTTTGAAGTCTGCTATCAGAGCCATCCCAACAACCGCCGTCCGCTTTCTAGCACCCTCAAACGGCTGACTCAACTTGACTGGCAGATGCTCGAACGCACGTTAACCGCCACCGCGATCGAAAACTTAGACGAGGATTTGCGCTTAGGAGCCTGGCGCGATCTGCTGCTGGAGGTGGGCGTACGATCGCTTTTAGCCTGCAACACCGCCGCCGGACGGTCGCTCGAAGGAGTCGTTTTAGTTTGTCATGATGCCCCCCGATCGTGGAGCGACCCAGAATGTGAACTGACGCATGTGGTCGCCCAGCAGATTGGCTTGATTTTGCGGCAGTGGCAGCTACAAAAGCAAAATGACCAGCAGCAAAAGGTTTACCAGACGATTCAATGGGGGCTGACGGCGATTCAGCAAACCCAGGAATTAGAATTGCTGGAGCGATCGGCGCTGCAATACATCGCGCAGATTCTTCAAGCTCCGATCGCGGCGTTGATTTCATGGTTTCCTGGTCACGGCACTGGGCGGCTAGTCCAGCTTGGAAACCTCGAAAAGCGCTACAGCTTTCATCCCGTGCTTAAAGTCTCGATCCACACCGACACCTTGGTCAATCGAGCCTTGCAGCATGAGGGACTGTTGCCGCTGTCGATCGACGACATCCCAGCAGAAACTCGGCACTGGCTCAACGCTCCGGGCATTGGTCAACTGTTGGTCATGGCACTGCGAACGGCTCCTGAGCATGAACCAACTGCCATTTTGATCATTGCCGACCATTTGGAGCGTCGCTGGGTCGATCGCCACTTCAACGCCTTGGGCACGCTGGTCAGCCAGTTTGCCTGGTCGCGACGCTATCTAATGCTGTCAGAGAGCCTCAAAGTGCAGCGAGAACGGCTAGAGCGTCTGAGTTGGTATAAGCAACGTCGTCTGGAAGATTTCTATCGATCGGTCAAAACTGGGGTCAAACGCTTAGGAGAAGTCCCCACTTCAAAAGATGCGCTGGCAGCCACTCGTCAGCAGCAAATTTTGCATCAGTTGAGCGATGTCATCGACCCAATGCAGCAATTTATCCAGGATGAGCAGTGGCAGTTGCAGGTCAAAACAGAAACCGTTTCCTTAGCCAGTTTGCTGAGACGAGTACTCGATCGCGTAGACACCCTGATCAAACAGCGTCAGATTTGGTCACAAGTTCACAACGAAACCAACGCGATGATCACGGGGGATATCGTCAAAATCGAGCTAGTGCTTTATGAACTGCTGCTCACTGCCTGTCAGCGATCGCAGCCTGGAGGACGCATTGACCTGTGGTGTCGGCAACTCGATCCGAGTTGGATTGAGCTATCGATCACAGACGACGGCACGATCGAGCCGCGTCTTTTCGAAGACTTAGAAGCCGGAAGAGCTGTCGATCTGCTGGCTCCCTCGGCGTTAGATAAACCGCCAGGGTTGCATCTGGCAATTTGCCAATCGCTCATGAAGCAAATGGGTGCAGAATTTAATCTCTATCAGCTAGACGACAAGCGAATCATGAGTCGGCTAGTTCTGCCAATGGTAAGTAGACAGTTTCTCAAATAAAGTCTTCAAACTGGGAGACTCCAGATACAATAGGGGGCGTTCTGGGTCATTTCAGCTTTGAGACTAACGGTGGTCTAGATGACTGAGATTCAAGACCTGGTTTTGTCAAACCTGGGTGTGAGTGTGTTGCTATCGGAGTGCTGCTAAAGTCTATGTCTGCCGCGCTAAATCCTTCTCCTGCTAAACGCAATCGATCGCGATTGCCCGCTTCAAATCAAAACTCTCAGCGATCGTCAAGAAGACCGCTTCAGTCGGTCAATCCCGCAACGGTGAGACGGTTGCCTGCTCCTGACGCTCCGCCTCGCTGGCTGCGATCGCTGGTTAGAGTGCAGCAAGCCTCGCTGATCGCGACGTTTACTCTGGCGGGGTCGGTGCTGGTCGTCTATGGCTGGACGGTCTACGCCCAGCAGCTTTGGGGCAAAGAATATCAGAAGTTAGAGCATTTGCGGCGCGACGAGCGCCAGATGACGACCAACGGCGAAATCTTAAAGAATAAAATTGCCGACCAAGCGGTGCGTCCTGGAACGACTCTGGTTCCTCAAACCCCTGACAGTCTAATTTTCCTCAAACCCGCTCCGGCTCGAAATCTAGCTCCGGGTGCAAGTCCGGCTCCTCAAGCGCCTCCGATCGCGCCCCTCGGCTACTAGACCCAACGATGAGGGATGACGGATCAGCCGATGTGGTTCCGATTCATCCTGGCATCCCTCACCCTTTATTTTTTCTGACTTATGGGCAGCCCCTCCTATCCGCCTCGCTCTAAACGGTTTCGTCGCTTGGCGGCTGTGGTGAAATCCCTGCGGCAGATGCCCATCCCTCAAGCAAAATCGACCTATCGACGGCTCTTGTTAGTGTGGGCGATTTTGGTCACGGGGTCAGTGTTGCTGACGCTCAATCTGGTGAGATTGCAGGTTGTGCAGTCTCCTGATCTGTTGAAACAAGCCCGATCGCAGCAGATGACGTATCTGCGTCCGTTTATTCCGCGTCGCCCGATCGTCGATCACAACGGCAATATGCTGGCGATCGACCATCCGGTTTACACGCTCTATGCTCACCCAAACGCTTTTAAGCTGCCAAAACCAGCGGTTGCCGAAAAGTTAGCCCCGATTCTCGGTCAGTCTGCGGCAGATATCAATCGCAAGCTTGACTCGGCTGAGAGTGGCATCCGCTTAGAATATTCGCTGGCAGAAAATGCTGCCGCTCGAATTCGGGATTTGCAACTTGATGGGCTGGATTTAAACCAACAGCAGCAGCGGTTATATCCTCAGCAAAACTTAACGGCGGATGTGGTCGGATATGTCGATGTCGATCAAGTCGGTCAAGCGGGCGTGGAATATAGCCACAAAAATCTGCTGGAGCGATCGGTCAAGTCAGTTCGCCTGAGTCGAACGGGAATGGGCGCTGTTATGCCCGATCAGGTGCCTGGTGGCTTTTTGCATATTGATGATTTGCAGTTGCAGTTGACGATCGACAGTCGAGTTCAACGAGCCGCTCAGATTGCCGTGCAGCAACAGGTGAAAAAATACGCCGCTAAGCGAGGCGTTGTCTTGGTGATGGATGTCCAAGATGGCTCTCTACGGGCATTAGTGGGCGATCCGTCTTATGACCCCAATGAATATTACAAGGCAAAACTTGAGCAGTTTAAGAATTGGGCACTCACTGATTTGTATGAGCCGGGTTCGACGTTTAAGCCGCTGAATGTAGCGATCGCTCTAGAGTCTGGGGCAGTTAAGCCTGATCAAGTCTTTAATGACGAAGGCGAGATTTACATCGACGGTTGGCCCATCCAAAACTTTGACTATTCCTATGTGGGAGGAAGAGGACCGATTTCTGTCACGCAAATTCTAGAGCATTCTAGCAACGTAGGCATGGTGCATATCGTGCAGCAGATGAAGCCCGATGTTTATTACAGTTGGCTCCAGAAGATCGGATTGGGACAGATCACCGGATCTGATTTTCCTTTTGAGGCGGCAGGACAGCTAAAAGACCACAAGACGTTTGTGGAGTCTCCGGTTGACATCGCCACGACTGCGTTTGGACAGGGGTTTTCGCTTACCGCGATTCAACTGCTTCAACTCCACGGTATCTTGGCGAGTGGCGGCAAACTATTGACTCCTCATGTGGTGCAAGGGCTATATGACAGCAGCGGACAACCCTATTGGCAACCCCAGCAATCGACTCCGAAGCAAATTTTCTCGCTAACCACGACTCAAACTGTGCTGAAAATGATGGAGGCTGTGGTGTTGAGGGGATCAGGGAAAGGCGCTCAAGTTCCGGGTTATCGCATTGGTGGAAAAACGGGAACAGCGCAAAAGGCAAGTTCGGGTGGTGGCTATCAAGCAAACGCCAAGATTACGAGCTTTGTGGGAATCTTTCCGATCGAGGCTCCTCGCTACGTGGTCGTTGCCGTGATTGATGAACCAAAAGGCGAAGATGCGTTTGGCTCGACGGTGGCGGCTCCGATCGTCAAATCTGTGATCGAAACGTTGATTACGATAGATAAAATTCCGCCCAGTCAGCCGATGACAATTCCAACGCCAACGCCTAGCCTCTAGAGCGTGGTTTAAACCTCTCTCGCTGCGATTCTGCCTCGCCCTGAACTGAAGTTCGGGCTAAGGAAAGTCCGTTGAAACGGACTCAGGATCGAACCTGACTCGCGTTCAGTCCGTTTTAACGGACTTCCCACTATCAGCCCGAACTTTAATTCAGGGCGGGATAGCAACGAAGACCAGAGTTTTAAAATACTGCTAGTCCTTATCCTTGCCGAATCAAGCTCTGCTGTAGTTGCGATCGTAGCTGCTCTAAACTCCGCGCTGGCTCTTTGCAACTGAGTGCCTGACATACGAGACCGACGACTCCTTCGGGGAGATTAGGTTCTCGCATGAAGACGGCGGTTGGGAGATATTGAGTTTCTAGGATTGCGATTTGCTCGGCGCTCGATCTCACTAACGTACAGTTGCGAAACCAATCCAGCGCGACAAATAAACTAGGACAGGCGGTGGGCGATTCCTGCATTACGCTGCCAAACGCCTGCAAGGTTTGTTCGGCTTTGTCGAGATAGTCGAGGTCTTCGGTGAGCAGGGCAAACTGGATGAGATTGACGATCGCGACTCCATTTGCCGCCGGAGTTGCGTTATCGACATAGCTCCGCTCTCGCACCAATAAATCTTGACTCGCATCTTTTGCGGTGTTGTAGTAGCCGCCTATCTCCACGCTCCACAAAAATTCGTCAAACTCTTCTTGAACTCGAATCGCGTGGTCTAGCCAGTTAGTTTGATTTTCGGGGACGATCGGTTGAAGGCTACGAGTCACTTGATGCAAATCTAACAGCGCCTTGATGAACAGCGCATAGTCCTCAGATTGTGCCAACACTTCCACGGTGCCGTCATAGTTGACGCGATGAAACCGCCCCTCAATCCACTGGTTTTGTAGAATAAAATCGGCTGCCTGACTCGCCAATTCCAGATATTCCAACTCTCGAAACACAGCATAAGCGTGTGCCAAGCCAGAAATCATCAGGCTATTCCAGGCGACGATCATTTTAGTATCAGTCACCGCCGGGATGCGACCTGACCAATCGGTTGTTTTGGCTTCGTGATTATTGCGGGCAGGCGGAAACGTCGTTAGATCTTCCGCAGAGGCACCATAGCGAGTTAGAAATAGCTTGGCGATCACGCCTTCTACCTGATCCGAAAGTTTACCTGGATGCTGACGCTGAAGCACATTCAGCCCTTCAAAATTCCCTTTTTCAGTGAGGGTGAATTGCTCACTCAGTTCCGTCAACTCTCTAGGAGAGAGCAGGGTCTGAAGCTCGTCAAAACTCCACGCATAAAACGCACCTTCTTCAGGTTCTGCGTCGTCGGGAGTGGTAAAACTATCCGCATCCTGCGCCGCGTAGAAATAGCCTTGCGGGGCAGTCATTTCACGTTTGAGCCACTGCACCGTCAGGGATATCGATCGCTCAAAGGCTGGCTCTTCAACGCCCATTGCCCATAGATTTGCGAGATATTCAACAATTTGCCCATTGTCGTAGAGCATTTTCTCAAAATGAGGCACTGTCCAAGTCGGGTCAACGGTGTAGCGATGAAATCCGCCGCCCACCTGATCAAAAATGCCACCCAGGGCTAAATCCAAGCCGCGCTGAGTGGTGACTTCTCTCGCGTCATAGCGCGAATCCCATCCGAACCGAGCCATTCGCAGTGCCGCTTGCGAGTAGGGAATCATCGGAAAACTCGGTCCCGGTGCCTTTGAGGAGAGAATCCCCGCGCTGGATTCTAAGCCTTCTTTGAGCAAATCTCCGCTCAGTGCCGCAGGTTGAAGTGCCGCAGCACTTTGCAGGTTTTTTAGAATCTCGGCTTTGATGCCATCCAGTTTGCCTTTCTCGGACTTGTAGTAGCGGTGGATCGCCTGAAGCACCTGCAAAAAGCCGGGTCGCCCATAGCGAGGGTCGATCGGAAAATAAGTGCCCCCATAAAAAGGCACCAAATCGTCAGGTGCGAGAAAGATATTGAGCGGCCATCCGCCTTGACCGACCATCATTTGCAGCGCTTGCATATAGATGCTGTCGAGGTCAGGACGTTCTTCTCGATCGACCTTAATCGGCAAAAAATTTGCGTTCATATAATCGGCGATCGTCTCATCCGAAAATGCCTCGCCTTCCATGACGGTGCACCAGTGACAGCTAGAATAGCCGATCGACAAAAAGATCGGTTTATCTTCTCGCTTCGCCGTTTCTAATGCCTCATCACACCACGTCCACCACTCGATCGGGTTTTCGGCGTGTTTGCGAAGGTAAAGACTCTGGGCTTGGGCAAGGCGATTCGTCATGGCAACGACTAAAACTCTACGACGATGAGTTTATCGCGGATGCGTGAGAGTGTTCTCTGTCGAGAGAACGTTTAGCGGCTTGTCCCTTAACTCGTTAGAATGAAAAAAATTATCAAGGACAGGAAGCCTGCATGATTCCTACCGTTATTGAAACGTCGGGTAGAGGCGAACGCGCCTTTGATATTTACTCTCGTCTGCTGCGAGAGCGAATCATATTTATGGGATCTGCGATCGACGCTGAGGTGGCAAACCTGATCGTCGCTCAACTGCTGTTCCTCGACTCTGAAGACCCCGAAAAAGACATCTATCTCTACGTCAACTCTCCGGGCGGCTCGGTTTCCGCCGGGATGGGTATCTACGACACGATTAAGCAAATCCGCCCCGATGTCTGCACGATTTGCGTCGGCTTTGCCGCGAGCATGGGCGCATTTTTGCTCAGTGCTGGCACCAAAGGCAAGCGAATGAGCCTTCCTCACTCGCGGATCATGATTCACCAGCCCCTCGGCGGTGCCCAAGGTCAAGCCACCGACATCGAAATCCAGGCACGAGAAATTCTCTACATTAAGCAGCGCTTAAACGAGATTTTGGCAGACAACACGGGCAAACCCCTAGAGCAGATTCAAGAAGACACCGAACGCGACTTCTTTATGTCTGCCGAAGAAGCCAAAAACTACGGACTGATCGATCAAGTCATCGATCGTCGCCCCTCGGCAGTCACCCCCGTAGCTGTTCATGCTTAGAAAGGTGGATTTGCCCTCACCCTAGCCCTCTCCCCAAGGAGAGGGAACAAGAATTTTAGCTCCCTTCTCCTTGATGAGGGCAGAAAACGAGCGCAAGTTCTACAGGTTGTTTAATTCACGATCCTTAGTCAATCAACGAGAAGGGATCAGCTAGAATCTGGCTGATCCCTTCTTCTTAACGTTGGTCAAAACGGAATCTGGCTCAACGAGGGATGTCCTTTAGAGGGCAGCGCTTTTAGGTAGTGCAAGAACTCCAGCAACTCGTCTTCTGTGAGTTCGGCGCGGGTCTTCTTGCTGTAGGTTTGTTGCAGATAGCTGCTGCCCTGCTTTTTAGTCCAGCCGATGCGCTCGATCTCGGTGCCAATTTGCGCGATCGCGTCTGACAGGTCGATCGGGTCATTAGAAAACGCCACATCAGGAACGCTGACTTTCACCGCTTCGGTTTCTTCAGGAGCTTGATAAACCGTCTCTTCGGGCAAGTCTGCTTCACCGTCTTGGCTATAGTCATAGTCAACCTCAACGGGGGCTTGCACCGCTTCAGGCATGTCTAACCCAGGAAACGTGGAGAGGAAGTCATCGGAGCCGCCGATCGTGGATGTGGGCTGTTCAGGAGCCTCTTTTTTCTTACGTCCGCTGATAGCTTTAGGAGGCGCAATCTCCTCAGTCTCCTGACTCTCCAACGCGGGGAGTTTGGCATCTTTCAGCGCATTCAGCGACGCAGCCGAAAATTCGGTTTTTCTCGGAGCCTCTGTCATAACCTGCGCTTGAACCTCATAAGCAGAAGGAGCCGTCGGCGCAATGCCCAACACTTCCATCGCCCGGATTCTTGCCCGATCTTCGGCGACTTCGATCCGATCGGCTGCCGCCATTCCAGTTGCAAGAGTGGCATTTCCGACCTGCACTAAAGCACGCACCACAAACTGCCCGTCGTGGATCTGCACAAGTTCTGAGGTCAACGCCCCAGTCGGATAGTGACTGCGTAACTGAGCAAACAGGCTGTGGCTGCTAGATTGGGTCGGCGCACCGCTCAGAGACGATTCGCGGACGGCAAACAGCGACGCAGGAGTCAGATCATCAGACATGGCAAAACGAGAATTGTTCAGCGTGAGAGGGGTTGCATTCATGATCATTCTAGGAGGTGGTAGGGAAAGCAGTCCGTTTATAGGCAACTGCCACACTGGCAATTTACCGCAAGAGTGACGATCGTGGCTAACTCAATCTGAGAAAGTCTAAAATCTAGGAAACACATCAGACTTCGATCGTTTTATCATTGAAATTATCCAAAAGGTTTTTCACGATACCAGCGCTCCCCTCATGCTGTTGCTATAGTAAAACGCTCAAGATTGATTACTTTATCAGCCAAATACTCAGAAATGTATAAAACCGTGTCTATAGAAAGTCAAGAACCCCTTCGCATCCACTTTGAACGGCAGCTCAAGCGCATCCAGCGAGATGTCTTGCGAATGGGCGCGTTGGTCGAGAGTTCTTGCAATATGGCACGACAGGCATTATTTGAAGGCAATTTAGATGCCCCCGACCAGATTATTTTGCAAGATAAGCAAATCGATCGCCTCTATAAGCAGATCGAGCTAGATTGCGTCAATCTGATTGCGCTGCAATCTCCGGTTGCCCAAGATCTGCGGCTTCTCAGCGCTCTGATGCAGCTTGTGCGCGACTTAGAACGAATCGGAGACTACGCCAAAAACCTTGGAGAAGTAGCGGTGCGGCTGTTTCCTTACCCCGTTTCTCCACACATGGGGCAAGTGCGGCTGATGTTCGATCGCTGTCGTGCCATGTTAGCGATGAGCCTGGTGTCGCTGTCCAATCTCGATGCGGCATCTGGGCTAGAAGTGCGCGATAAAGATGATGCCGTCGATTTAGATTATGAAACTCTCTACACGCTGCTGACTCAGCAATCGGATGTGCTAGGAGTGGTCGAACCGATCGTGCTATTGGTTCTCTTAATTCGTCATTTAGAACGGATGGCAGACCACGCAACCAACATTGGCAAACGAGTTGCTTATATTGTCACCGGGCAGCGATAAAACCATCTCACAGGGCAACCCTAGAGGTATTTTGAGGGATGTCGATCGCGGGTGATCTATGCTGTCATTGAGCTTTTTCAACGATCGGGATTACCAAAAGGCTTGCGGCTCAAACTGCTTAAACCTGCATCATTCCCAACAGCGTCACTTCCCAAACTAACTGTGATTGGACGTAGGCAAGCAAATAATCTCTCGCCTTTTCAAGAAGTTGCAGAGGCAAAGCAGATTGACCGCTCAGCTTTGCCTGTTGCCAATAGGTCTGTTGCAAATAGTCCACTAGCCAGAGTTGAGCCTCACTGTCTAGGGTTTTAGTGATTTGACGGGCGATCGTCAATGTTTCTCGAAGTGATTTTGGCAAGTGAGTCACGGCTTGTAATAACTCTGGCGGAATCGTCTGAAACTTTTGCCAATGGACGATCGCGTCTCCGGGGCTTCCTTGAGCGAGTGCCAAAATCTGCGGACATAGCAGAATTTCGTCAAAGCCTGCGGTGCTAAGAACTTGCGCGATCGCCTCTGAGTTCAACCGATAAAACGGGATGCGCTGACAGCGAGACACCAGAGTTGGCAGCAGAGAGTCGGCACTGGGCGCTAACAAAATCAGAGTCGCCCGTCCTGGTTCTTCTAATGTTTTAAGCAGAGCGTTTGCGGCGGGTTCTGCCATCGTCTCGGCTTGGTCGATGATCACGATCGAGCGATCGGCTTCTAAGGGCGGACGGCTCAAAAACAGTGAAATCTCTCGCACCTGGTCGAGGCGGACTTGTGGCGGCGTTTTTTTCTTCACCCCGGCTATTTCGGCTTCTGCGAGCGAGAGCCGCTTACCTTGGTGCAAATAAGTCGGCTCAACCCAAAGCACATCGGGGTGATTCCGCTGCGCGACTCGTTGGCGCGGGTCAGACACCAAAAGTTTGACAAATGCCTCAGCCGCCAATCGTTTGCCCACACCCGAAGAACCTGCAAATAAATAAGCGGGGGGGACACGATTGCGCTTGATCGCCTGGGTCAATAATTCAACCACTTGAGGCTGTCCAATTAACGAATTAAAAGTAGTCATGTTTTTTATAGCGACAAAATTTTAATTCATCAGCCCTGAATGGCTCCATACCAGCGAGCCAGATGTTGACTGAGAGCGGCTTCGATGTGTTCAGCTACCTCTAACTCGCTGCGACTGGCATCAATGCGGACAATTCGATCGGGATTCTGCTCCGCTAGTTGAGCAAATCCGTGCTGCACCCGCTGATGAAAGTCTAGATTTGCCTGCTCGATGCGATCGCTCGCTCCTCGCTTCTGAGTTCGGGCTAACCCTCGTTCTACATCGAGATCGAGCCATAGCGTTAAATCACTTTGCAGCCCGTTGGTTGCCACTTGGTTAAGCTGATCAATGAGCGCAAAGTCGAGTCCTCGTCCGTAGCCCTGATAAGCGATCGTCGAATCGGTGTAGCGATCGCACAAAATTATCGAGCCTTCTGCCAGGTGAGGGCGCAAAAAACCTTCGACGTGTTGGGCACGATCTGCCGCATATAACAACAATTCTGCTCGATCGTGAATCGGCTCTCTAGCAGGATTAAGCAACAACTGTCGCACCCCCACCCCCAAATCAGTGCCGCCGGGTTCACGGGTCGCCATCAGTTGCTTCACAAATCTTTTTGATTGGAGATTGGGCAACCAACCGCTATTTAACAACCACTGACGCGATCTCTGAAGTTGGGTAGTTTTGCCACATCCCTCAACCCCTTCAAATACAATGAATTTGCCGTCCATTATCAACATTAGTCAGTGGACAAAATCAACTGATCACAGCCGTCTCTTTAACCCCTCGCAAAATAAGTCAACCTGAGAGGAATTCGCTATAAAAGTCTTAAGGACTTCCACAGGAAAGCACTTCAGCTTACACTAAGCCTGGGTATGACACCAGACCAGAGTATCGTTTTAACGTATCTTGGGAACGTATCATAGAAAAGTTCGTTCGTCGCACGCTTGGGGTTGGCTATGGCTCGTTACACCTGTCTGATCACGGTTGGAATCTCTTCTAATAATCTCCAACCCATGCTAAACGAGACGCTCAAGTCTTGCAGCATGGACATTATCTATGACACTGGAGATTATGTTATGGCGCGAGAGACTCCGGGGCGAGTGTCGTTTCCAAAGCTGGTGACGGTAGAGATTTTCGTCGATAAAACGATCGTCACCGAAGAAGAAGTTCGGATGAATTTTGTAATCAAAAACGAAGAACTTCCGCTTCAGGTAGACAATCACTGCCGCCAAGTGTTTACACAAGTCAGCCAAGCCATCAGCCACAACAAGCATTGGCGACTGATCGAAACCGTTGGAGGCTAACGCGCGATCGTAGGTCTAGGCTATTCGTCTAAATTGTCTAGCTCCGCCGTACCTGGATTAATTAAGGTGATATCAAACTCATCGGGAGGCACTGTTGCATAAGCATCCCGTCTGAGCAGATGATAGATTACTCGCACATGAGGACCAAAAATCACCTCATCACGATCGCGCAAGTCATGCGCTCTCAGCCGCCGACCATTAATCAAAAGACCGTTGGCACTGGGCTTACCGTTTTGATCACCGTCTTTGATGTGATAAGAGCAAGTGCCATCGGGGTTAGCTAGCTGCTCGATCGTCGCATGATAGCGAGAGACAAACTGAGAGATCAGCCGAATATCACACTCAGAATCTCTGCCGATCGAGTAGTGAGAATTTTCGAGTCGTTCTTCTCGCTCTCCGGTATCATCTTTTACAATCAGAAAATGGCTTTGGTATGGATCGAAAGGCATCGCAAGTTTAGGGGAGACTGGGACTGAGCAAAACCGATTGGGTCGAGTGCCATTGTATACCGCTGTGTGAATTCACGGAGAGCGCCATTTGGCTAAACCTTTCTTTCAATCTTCTGGATCACCGATCATGTTGGGGCTGATCAGCGTGATGTCAAATTCATCGGGCGGAACGGTTAAGAATGCCTCACGCCTTAATAAGTAATAGATTGCCCGCACCTGAGGACCAAATACCACTTCATCTTCATTTTTAAGATCGTGGGTTTGCAGCTTTCGCCCATTGATTAGCAAACCATTGGCGCTAGGCTTGCCTTTAAGGTTGCCATCCACAATTCGATAATAGTAGGTGCCGTCTTCGTTGGGCAACTGAAGTAATGTGGCGTGACGACGAGACACAAACTGAGACACTAATCGAATATCACACTTTGGGTCGCGCCCGATCGAATAAACGGGTGCGTCGAGGATAAATTCGCGTCGTCCCTTATCGTCTTCGATAATTAAGAGATGATTCTGATGCGGTTCTGAGGGCATGAAAAGTCGAAGGGTTGGCGGGTGGAAACAGTGACTGGCGCCTAATCTAGCTACGATATCTGACAGGTCTGAAAGGGACTCAGTGCCAATAACGATTTAGGAGCTTTTATAGTCTTTGAGAAAACCTCTGAGTTTATTAGAACACAGCCCTGAGACGCTTTATAAACCCTGATGAGATCAAATTAGCTGAGAGTGCGAGCGGTTACGCAGATCTTAAGCACGAGGCGTAGAAAACGCCCGACGCAGCAGAAGCGAATTTGTAACCACGCTGACAGAGCTAAAAGCCATTAAAGCACCTGCGGCGGCAGGACTGAGCAAAATTCCAAATTTTGGCAGCAGGATGCCTGCGGCGATCGGGATGCCCAGCAAATTATAGGCAAATGCCCAAAACAAGTTTTGCCGAATTTTGCCAAAAGTGGCGCGGCTAAGGGATAAAGCTTCGACCACATCGGTAAGACGATCGCGCATTAAAACAATGCCTGCCGTTTCAACCGCGACATCGGTTCCTGACTTGAGAGCAATTCCCACATCGGCTTGAGCCAGCGCAGGCGCGTCGTTAATGCCGTCTCCCACCATTGCGACAAGAGTTCCCGGCTCGGCTTGCAGCGTGCGAATCACCGAGGCTTTCTGCTCTGGGCGGACTTCAGACAAGACATTTTCTGATGGGATGTTGAGCGTTTTTGCAACGGTTTGGGCAGTTTCGCGACGATCGCCCGTCAGCATAATGACTCGCAGACCCATTTTCTGTAGTGAGTCAACGGTTTCTTGGGCATCCGATCGCACCGCATCTGTAGCGGCAATGAGACCCACCAAGGTATTAGCAACTGATACATACACAACCGTTTTGCTGGCTTGTGCTAACGTTTGCGCCTGTGCCTGGGTTGTCTCACTCACCACCACTGCATTTTGCTCCATCCAGGTCAGGGTTCCGAGTAGAACAGATTGCGGCTCTGAGTGCAGCGAAACTGTTGCAGACACTCCAAGCCCTGGCTCTGTGTAGAAGTCTTGAGCGGGAAGAAGTGAAAGTTCTTGCTGACTGGCAGCGCGAACGATCGCATCTGCAAGGGGGTGACGCGTTCCACTTTCAACCGTTGCGGCGATTTGCAACAGATTAAATTCTTCCTGATCAAACGATTTGAAAGAAATGCAGTCTGTGACGATTGGGCATCCAGCGGTGAGCGTCCCCGTTTTGTCAAACACGATCGTCGTCAAAGCGTGCACTCGCTCTAACACGTCGCCCCCTCGAATCAATAATCCTCGCTCAGCACCGATGCCCGACCCGACCAAAATTGCGGTTGGGGTGGCGAGTCCAAGCGCACAAGGGCAGGCAATCACCAGAACGGCGATCGCGAGTTTGAGACTCAGCAATAACGGAGACGGGTGAATCGTGACAGCAGACGGATCAAGGTGGTGCATAGCGTGTTCGCTGCCCAGCGCTTGACCTGCAAGCAAAACCTGTGACCAAACGTGAGTGCCGATGAAATACCAGAACAGAAAGGTGAGTGTGGCGATCGTCATCACGCCATAGGTAAAATAACCCGCGATCGTGTCCGCTAATTTCTGAATCGGGGCTTTGCGCGCCTGGGCATCTTCGACCAGATTGATGATTCGTGCCAGGGTGGTGTCTTTGCCGATGTGATTAGCTCGGATCGCGATCGCGCCCGACTGATTGAGCGTTCCGGCTGAGACGCGATCGCCCGGCTGCTTTTGCACTGGGACAGGTTCACCCGTCAGCATCGATTCGTTGATCGTGGTCTGCCCAGCGACGACTTCGCCATCGACGGGAATCTTCTCACTCGGTAGCACTTGCAGCCACTCACCGACGCGAATCCGATCGACCGCGATCTCAGTTGAGAGATGAGGAATAAAAGACGAAGGATTAAGAGGATCTTGTTCGTTCTTCTTGACCAATCGGGCAGTCTGGGGCTGAAGTGCCAAAAGCGCCTGAAGAGACGACGCCGCCCGACTTCTTGCCCGTTGCTCTAACGTGCGACCGAGGAGGATGAAGCCAACTAACATCACAGGTTCGTCAAAAAAGCACTCCCAGCCGAGTTGGGGAAACAGAAGCGCAATCAAACTAGCGGCAAACGCGGTAACGGTGCCCAGCCCGACGAGCGTATTCATGTTGGGAGCATTGCGGCGCAAGCCTTGCCAGCCGTCAATAATCATCGATCGTCCCGGCACTGCCAGCGCGATCGCGGCTAACCCGCAGTGCAGCCAAATGTTGCTGAGTCCGAATATGGTGATGCCTGCGAGTTGATTGAGGTGCCCGATCGTCGAGATCGCTAGGAGAAGAATCGCGATCGTCAGCCTGCGAGTCTGCTGTTGGGTGTCTAACCGTCGCCGTTCTGCGAGATCGATCAAGCCTGCAGATTCTGGAGCGCCTTCGGGATAGCGAGGCTGACTCGGAAATCCGGCTTCGGTCAATTTTTCGGCTAAGTGTGCGGGATCGATGACTGACTCGCACTCAACGGTTGCTAACTCTGTAACGAGATTCACCGTGGCAGAAATCACCCCCGGCTCTTGAGTGAGGGCATTCTCAACGGTTTTGACACAGCCTGCACACTTCATGCCGCTTACATCGATCGTGATGGTGTCTGAAATGGGGGCGTTGATTTCTGTTTTTGACGTGGTTTGCATCGCACACTCAAGGAAGGTGGTTTATAGGCTCCTTTCTTGAGGGTAGATGAAGTTTTGTACGATCGACCGAAAAACTTTAATTTTCTTCAGTCTCGACCACTGCATTGGTAGAAGTGCGTCTCCACCCAAATAAATAGATCAAAACGCCAAGCTGGACGGGAACCAAAATTAAGTAGTTTCTGGCGAAGAAATTGATTTCTAAATTCGAGAATGTGCTGAAATAGCCTGCGCCCAAAGTAGCGAAGAGGACGATCGAAGCAATTTTTTTAGGTTTCAGCATTGGGGGCATTTAAGTAAAGTTCAAGTGGAATCAAAAAATCCTGGTGAGATGCTGTAGAAAGAGGCGCAAAAAACCAGGATTTTGAGAGTTGTCGATCTTCAGAAGACCTTAAAACCAGCCTTTTTTGCTCGTCATGTAGGTGCTGATAAATTCGTCGTCGCTTTTGGTCAAGTAGATGATTCCTTCAACTAAACCAATAATGCTAAAGATGGGAGCCGCAAGCCCAAACGTTAAAATGCTTCCCAGCAGCATAATCAGGGCTTCAGTTTTGTAGCCCAAAATAAATTTGTGAATGCCAAAGGCACCCAGCAAAATTCCACAAATGCCAGCCGCGACTTTTTTGCTCGCGTCATTAGAAGTTCCGGTTGTCATCGTCTTAGCCTTTGGTTGTGAGAGTTCGCACTCAATGTGCCCAGCCAAAAGAAGTAACGAACAAAAAACCAAGATTTCTCGGAGATTTGAGGCGATTCAGAATCTAGGAATTCCCGCTCCCTAAGATAAAAAGGCTCAGCAAAGTACCGCTATTCCACAAGCTGTGCAGCAGCATTGAGGCGAAAAGATTTTGAGTACGGGTGTAAACAAATCCCAAAACGATGCCCAACGTCATGAGCGGAATGACTTCTGAAAGGCTCAGGTGAACCACCGCAAACAAGAAACTGCTGAGAAGAATGGCTTGCCAAGTTGAGAAATAGCGAGTCAGCGAGGGCAGGAGAAATCCTCTAAAAAAGATTTCTTCAAAAAACGGAGCCGCGATCGCTGCCGTGACAAAAAAGATCGCGATCGCAAGGCTATCTTTTCCTTCTAAGGCGATCGGCAAAATTGGATTGCTTCCGCCGCGTCCCTGCCAGATTTGCTGATTGACCAGCGACACCACAATCACCAAGGGAAACGCCGCCAAATATCCGCCCAAGCCCCACCAAAACCACTTACCTTTGAGACTGAGATGAAACCAGCGATCGGGCAGCGGCAAAAACGATTTAATCGACCAATACAAGACACTCAATCCGCCTGCTGCCAAGAGTGCGTAAGTCACTAGGTAATAAGTTGCTTTCGCCCGTTCTCCCAAAGTTGCCGGATTGATTTTGAGTGCCGCTAAGGTGGATTGACTGACGATCGGCAGCACAATCTGCCCCACCAAGAAAAAGCCGACTACCAACACCTGCCAAACAATTTCACCATCCCACGGCACTGACCACCGGATGTCATTGGTGCCTGCTAAGAGGGCTTGTTTGCCCTTGACTGCCCACTGCCCGATCAGAAAAATCAGCAGAGATGCGCCTGAGAAGATGGCGATCGCGGGAATTGCATTCGCCGTTGCCCATCGGATAAATGCCTGTTTTGCGGTCTGCTGTTCGGCGGTTTGGAGTTGGTCGAGTGCGTCCGATCGCTGCTGCAACTCATACAGTTTGGTGAGCGACCGAGTGCGGAACCATCCGTCTAGATTCTTATTGATTTGCGATTCTGCGTTGGGCAACAGTTGAGGAGGCTGACTCCACAGCCCTGACAGAACTTTTGCTGTGATTGCCGTTGAGTCAGAACGTTCTTTTACAGAAGCCCAAGTTTTCAGCGCTTCATCCACCTCTCCTTGCTGCGCTTGCAGAACTCCGACTCGCAGATCTAACTCTTTGAGGAGCGACTTCTGCTTGATGAGTTGCTTCGTCGTCAGAGCATTGTCGATCGCAGGCGTTTTGGACTGAGGTTTCTCCAATTTCGTCTCGGCATCGGCGATATCTGTTTGGGCGGTGTCTCGCGCTTTTTTGTAGCTTTCTAGCGCCGCCTTGACCGGATTTTCAACCGGGAGAGGCTTACGGGTATCGGGCGAATCACCCTGCCACTCAGACGCTTGCAGCAGCAAATCAGTCTCATAGAGTTCTAAGCGGCTGTTGAACTGGGGTTGACTCCAGCTATTGACCAAATCGCTCACCACGAAGACGATCGCTAAAATCGTCAGTGCGCCCAAAACCAACCGCTTCAACGTCATGACTTCTCCCAATCTATTTGCATCGGTGCCTCATCGTCAAACTTAGCAGAATTGGCGAGGAGAACGCCCGACAGGGTAAAATCTTCCTGACTCGAAACTTTACCCAATGGAGGATTCCCTTTGACTACTCGCGTCATCATCGTCCGTCACGGCGAGAGCAGCTACAACGTTGAGCGGAAAGTGCAGGGACATTGCGATCTGTCGCGGTTGACTGCTAAAGGGGAATCGATGGCGGTGCAGGTTGCCGCTGCCCTCAAAGGAATTTCTCTTGATGCGGCTTACAGCAGCCCGTTAATGCGGGCAAAGCGCACGGCGGAGTTAATCCTGTCCAATTCCGATCGCGCTCCTCACCTGCAAACCAGCGAAGACTTGAGAGAAATTAATCTACCGCTCTGGGAAGGGTTGCTGTTTGATGAAGTCGAGGAGAAATATCCTGATGAGTATGACGCGTGGAGAACGCAGCCTCATTTGCTGAAGATGAGCCTGTCAGACGAAAACGGCAGCGTCGATTTTCTCCCAGTTCCAGCGATTTATGAGCAAGCGCGTCAATTTTGGCAAACTACTCTGCCCAACCATGTGGGACAAACGATTTTGATCGTGGCTCATAGCGGCATTAATCGGGCGTTGATCAACACGGCGATCGGACTTCAGCCCGAAGATTATCAGCGCTTCCATATCTCAAACTGCGGCATCAGCATTCTCAATTTTTCGGGTGAATATGGGCAACCCGTGCAGATTGAGTCATTGAATATCACGTCTCATTTGGGCGAAATGTTGCCCCGTCACAAGTCAAAAAGTCAGGGACTCCGGCTGCTGTTGGTGCGACACGGTGAAACCGAGTGGAATCGGCAAGGACGCTTTCAGGGACAGATAGATGTTCCGCTTAACGAAAATGGGCGATCGCAAGCCGCTCAAGCGTGTGAATTTCTCAAATCGGTGCGAATTGATCAGGTGATCAGTAGCTCAATGCTGCGTCCCAAAGAAACCGCAGAGATTATTCTTCAACATCATCCTCACCTTCAGCTTGACCTGCGAGACGACCTGCGAGAAATCAGTCACGGCTTATGGGAAGGCAAGCTAGAAGCCGAAATCGAGCAATCCTATCCCGGTTTGCTGCATCAGTGGCAGCAGCACCCCGAAACCGTGCAAATGCCCGAAGGCGAAAATCTGCAAGGCGTATGGAATCGGGCGATCGCTGCATGGCAAGACATCATCAACGCAGCAGCAACGCGTCCGGCTGACGAACCTTTCACGATTTTGGTCGTCGCTCACGATGCCATCAACAAAGCGATTCTCTGTCACGTCGCGGGTTTGGGTGCCGAGTCTTTCTGGAACTTTAAGCAAGGTAACGGAGCCGTCAGCGTGATCGACTACCCGCACGGAATCGAGGCGGCTCCCCTGATGCAAGCAATGAACATCACGACGCACTTGGGAGGCGTTTTAGACAAGACCGCAGCCGGGGCACTTTAGAAAAGTTTTATGACGATCGAACTGCTCCAACAAGTCCGTCTGCTCGATCCGATCGCGATGGTCGATCAAGTGGTCGATGTGGTGATCGCAGACGGCGTGATTCTGGCGATCGCGTCCCAAATCGGCGACATTCAGATTGGGTCTCAAACTGGCGAGAGTCCACCTGATGTCCAGATTTATGATTCTCCAGGCTTAGTGTTGGGATCAGGACTGGTTGACCTTTACAGCCATTCTGGAGAACCGGGATTTGAAGAACGGGAAACTTTAGAATCGCTCAGTCAAGCCGCGATCGCGGGAGGCTTCACTCGGTTGAATATTCTCCCGGATACAGAACCTGCGATCGACAATCCTGCTGCCGTCACCTGGTTCAGGCAAAACTCAAAACTCTCTTGTTGGGGGGCTTTAACGCTCCATGCCAACGGTCAACATATGACCGAACTGTCAGAACTGGCACAATCAGGAGTCGTCGGGTTTGCAGACGGACAGCCGATCGCTAATCTCGTTCTGATAAGACGATTGTTGGAATATCTTCAGCCGCTAAACAAACCGATTGCGCTGTGGGCGTGTGACCGATCGTTGGTCGGTAATGGCGTGATTCGTGAAGGCGTTGAGTCGGTGCGGTTTGGCTTGCCTGGAGATCCCGCCATGTCAGAAACGACGGCGCTATCGGCTCTATTAGAATGCGTCGAAGAAATCGGAACCCCCATTCATCTGATGCGAATTTCGACCGCGCGGAGTGTGGAACTGATTCGAGCCGCGAAAGCACGAGGGTTGCCAATTACTGCCAGCGTGACGTGGATGCATTTGTTGCTCAACACAAAAGCGATCGAGCACTACGATCCCAATCTGAGACTAGAGCCACCGCTAGGAAATCAAAGCGATCAAGTTGCCCTCTTGCAAGCCGTTCGAGAAGGGGTGATCGACGCGATCGCCATCGATCACTCGCCCTACACCTACGAAGAAAAAACCGTTGCCTTCTCAGAAGCGCCCCCTGGAGCAATCGGGCTAGAACTCGCACTCCCCTTGCTGTGGCAGACGCTGGTAGAGACTCAACAGTGGTCAGCTTTAGAACTATGGCGCAGTCTTAGCGTCCGTCCCGCTGCTTGTTTGGGGCAAACGATGAGTGCGATCGCTGTCAATCAGCCTGCGGAACTGGTGTTATTTGATCCGCAATTAGAGTGGACGGTGAATCGTGAGAGTTTAAAGTCTCGATCGCTCAACACCCCTTGGCTAGGCAAACCGTTAATTGGGAGAGTGATTCGTACTTGGTGTCCCTAAACTGGAACCTAACGTCTACTGCTGCGGCTTATAGTTCGGTTCTGGTGTGATCTCTCCGACTCGATTAGGAGGCCAAAACCGCACAACCGCGCGACCGATAATCTTCTCGCGGGGGACAAAGCCCCAATAGTGACTGTCGTAGCTATTATTGCGATTGTCTCCCAGCACTAGATAAGAACCCGGAGGAACCGTCTGCGGACCCCATTGATATTGCGGATCTTCTTCAATGTAGTTTTCTCGCAGAGCCTGGTCATTGACAAAAACGCGACCGCCTTTGACTTCTACTTTGTCACCCGGCAGCCCAATCACCCGTTTGATAAACGCATCGTGGAAATTTTGCTTTTCTAGCGTGCTGGTAGGCGAAAACACCACGATGTCGCCCCGTTGAGGTGTGCTAAACCACCGATAGCTCAGTTTGTCAACAATTAAGCGATCGTTGATTTGCAGAGTCGGCAACATTGAGCCAGAAGGAATATAGCGAGCTTCTGCCACAAACTGACGAATACCGATCGCCAAAAGGGCGCTCAACCCAATGGTCTTAAGTCCTTCAAGCCAGGGATTTTCATCTTTTGGTTGAGGTTTGTCGTTGGGTGCCGGGTTTTCTACGCGAGTCATAGGGTTTTAAGTGCAAAGTCAGAACAGGGGTTAGGGCACATCTGCCCATCTAGTCTATTCAATAAAAGTCAGATCGAACCAAGTGAGTTGTGATGATATTAAAGTTTACAGGGCATTTCTACTTTCTACTATCCACCCACAATCTAGACTCTTCCAGTTCCCTCAAAATCAGTATTTCTTGTGATGGATTCTTCCTCTCTATCTGATTCAAAACGCTCAAATCTTGCTGCCAAACGGCGAATTTATCTTGGGAAAGGTGCAGATTCAAGAAGGTAAAATCGTTGGGGTTGGGACAGGTCTTTTGTCGATCGACAACTCAGACTATCAGAATAGACGCGACCGGATTGACTTTGTTGCCAGGAGCGATCGACCCGCAAGTTCATGTTCGAGAACCAGGGCTGGAGTGTAAGGAAGACCTACTTTACGGCGAGTTGTGCCTGTGCGCGAGGCGGCGTGACTTCGTTTTTAGAGATGCCTAAAGTACAAAGATGACCGACTCTAGGGCAAAGTCACCCGCAGAACTGAGGGTGACTTGACGACCGGAATCACGATCGTACTCCAGTCGAATTTCTAAATAGTTCTGTGGTTTGTAAGACAGCCGCTCTGCCCACTCGATCGCGACGATTCCGAGTTCGACCTCGACTCCTTCCCAGTAAATTTCTGGATAGAGACTGGCGGTTTCAGATAAGTTGAGACGATAAAGATCGAAGTGATAAAGCGGGATGCGTCCGCCTAAATATTCGTTGATCAGCGTGAAGGTCGGACTCTCGATCGAGTCCTGAATGCCCAATCCATCACCCATTCCCTGCACGAGGGTGGTCTTCCCACTGCCCAAGTCACCTTCGAGCAACAGCACACTGCCAGCCGCGAGCGTTTGCCCTAGCTGAATGCCTAACTTGCGAGTTGCCGTTGCAGTGGGAAGACGGAATGACTTCATTCTGGTTTTGATTTTCGGTGGGCTAACAGAAACTGGGCTTCGGCGGCGCGATCGCTATTGGGATATCGCTGCACGAGTTGTTGAAGATAGCGAGGCTGATCACTTAAAAAATAGCTCGAAAACAGCAGATCATCGGCATAAGAACTGTTGGGAAATCTCACCTGTAACTCGGTCAAGATACCGTCAATTCGGGTTTGGTAAGCAGAGCCGATGTCGGGAGAAGACTCACCCGTATAGGAATCAACTTTCTGTTTACCGATCGGAACGCCTGCCGGAGGATGAATACGTGCGGTTTCACCTAGATCGTGATTTTCCCACTGCCAGAGCAGCGTCATTGCCACCATATAGAGCGTTTTCTCTCGCAGTTGGGGCGGCGTTTTAGAGTCATCCAATAATTGCTGGTAAAGCGATAACGCGACTGCGTTTTGACTGGCGCTTTGATAAGCTTGGCGCACGGCTGACTCGCCTCGTTTTGAGAGGTCACAGACCCACCAAAAGCGGCAATCCCAGCGATCGTCTGCCTCGACTGGATAGCGCTGACTCGTGCTGTAGCTGGTTGGCAAGTAATAGGTTCTAGAGCCGTCCCAGATTGGCAGATAGCCGTTTTTCCAGCCGCCTTCTCCTGCCCAATTAGATGCTAGCTGATAGCGAGAGTCGGGAGTATTTTGGGTTTTCAACGTTAGAAGCTGCTGCCAGCGCTGACGCTGTTCGATAAGCATGGCTTGCATTTGTTGCTGAACGTCTGCGGTTTTGTCACCCGTCCACCACGACCAGCCCGCTTTGTAATAACGCTCTAAAATTTTGGCAGGCATTGCCGTCAAATTCAAATTCTCAGAGGTTTGCAGCGCTTTGGCATAGTCTTGCGATCGTGCCGCTTTTACCGCCACCGCATAGCGCAACAGTGGCGCGATCGCTTGATAATTTGGCTCCTGCGACAACGTCTGAATTTGATTGGCAGAGAGTCCGACATCTAGCAGAGTTCTGACGTGAGGATAGGCGAGATAGAGGGCATCACGATCGCCGATATCGCTCGTCATCATCGTTAACCAAAGGCGCATCGCTCCCATGATATCGCCCTGATCTTGCAGGCTGTGCGCCAGCAGATAAGTTGCATCATCTGCCCCCGGATGATCGGGATAGCGACTCAGCCACTGCTGCCAATCTCGGACTCGATCGGCGGCAGATTTTTTGGCGTTGCGATCGAGCAGTTTTTGACTCCGATCCGCACCCCCAAAGTAGGATCGCCCGGTTAAATTTCCATACTCGCGGCACGCTTGAATGAATTTGGACTGCGGATATTTTTTCGCCATGCCGACCAGCAGATAGTAAGCGTGAGAACCTCGATCGGCATCGTCTCCGCCAAAGCCATAAAACACACTGCGCGTCAGACTATAGAGCGGACGCGAATTACCATTGAGGATTTGTTGCAGCAGCGTTGAGCCTTGCGGATCGTTGTGGCGATCGAGTTCAGCGATCGCCCACATCCGATCAGGGGACTGCACGTCCGTTGCTAGCGATTTAAATAATGCCTTGGCGATCGGTGAAATCTGACCTGCTTTAACGGCTCCTAAACGGTTGACCAATAAATACTCGCGCGATGCAGCCGGAAGAGCCTGATAATCAGCGATCGCTGCCTGAATCTGATTCTGATTCGGTTGGGCAATTTGTTCAAACTTTGTCCATTGAGACACGTTAGGAACTGGTTTGTCTGGATTTCCTCGCGACGGAAAAACTTTGTCGTATCCCAAGAGATTGACTAAAAAATCAAAATTGAACTGATTATAGAAAGTCGGAGAATTTTCTGGCTCTAGATTCTGTTTAGCGAGTTGAATCAGCCGCGATCGCACCTGCGGATCATCCAGTCCAAATTCTCGCTCCCAGGCTTTTGGGTCGTCTGATGCGTCGCCTGACTCTAGCAGCAGGGTGTCTAGTTTGCCCGTGAGCAGATAAAAGTCAGGAGTAGCCGATCGCCGCTGTACCTGTTTGGTCAGCCAAAGCGTCGTGTAAGGCTTGCCCAAACTGCGAATTCCGGTCATTCCATACGCTTGTCGAACAGCATCGCGAGACCGTGCATAATACTCCAGTAAAGGATAAGCCTTTGCGCCATACTGCTTCCAAACTGGGTTGGTGAGCTTGCTGTCTCCCCATTTGACCTCCAGTAAATCTTGACGGACGGCTTGCAAAATCGGCTGCCACTGCGGGTCAAATCGCAGCCGATCGCGCATCACGTCATCGACTTCAACCTGAGTCAACCTGACCGGAGACAGCCCTTCTGCCTGTTTTGCTGCCTCTTGGGGCGACGGTATTTTTTCGTTAGGAGCCGCCACTAATTTTGTAACGGGCAAATCTGCCGACACTAAGACCAACACGCCCAGCGTCACCCCAGCTTGACCCAACCATTTCCAATAATTTTGACTAGCCATACTGAGCCTCCTCTACACCTATCTTGAGAGAATCAGGAGAGATTCCACAGAGTCCAGAAAATTGTTACAGAAGTTTTCTGCGTTTGAGGAAGAAATACCAGATTTTTTGCTGGTGTTTCTAAATACTTGGCTTCGGTAAAATTCGCAAAAATTTAATAATCTGTCCTGTGATCTCAATGCTGATTAAATAAGTTTCGATCGTAAAGCGGTAGAGAATTCCACTAGAGCCGAGGGTTTGAAATTCGTGTAGGTCATGAAGCTGGCTAGTTTGAAAAAACTCACCAAAGACAAATTGCTGAACTCGCTGAAAGGCAGACGATTCTAAACTTTTGAGGTCTAACAAAAAGGTGCGATCGTAGCGAACTTCGAGCCGCGATGCGAGGAACAGCCCTCCCATTGAGCCGGATCTGTGCGTCTTCATAAAGTGCGTGAGGAGGATTGGATCAGAGGCAGCAAGCGCAGAGCGTCTTCACGAGTCAACGTGTCTCCGGGGCGGTGCGTGTGCTGAGATGCTTCCACCGCCTTCAGCATATAGAGGTCGTGATAGAGCGTTTCTAGATCTGACCAAAGGCTTTCTAGCTCCTGGTCAGAGAGCGTGTCAATGAGATGATGGGCACGGCTGCGAAACAGATTCATGCAGGAGGTCTCCTGAAGCCGCGATCGGCAAGTCTGACAGCTTGAGAGTGCCCAACTGTTGAAAGAATATCGCAGCCAAAAAAGATTGCAAGCGTTGCAACGGTTACGGATTGTCCTCCTCGTTGCGGTACGATTTCAGTGATTTCTCAATTCTCTCGTTGCGGTTGCTTTTCTATGGTTGGTTATCTCGTCTCGCTGATCGTGTTCACGGCAGTTTATGCTCTGTTCAGTTTGGGGCTAAATCTGCACTGGGGCTTCACCGGGTTAATCAATTTTGGGCACGCGGCATTTCTGGCGCTCGGAGCCTACACCACGGTGCTGCTAAGTCTGGCGGGGGTGCCGATGATCTTTGCGGTGCTGATTGGGGGAGCGGTGGCGGCAGTGCTGGGCTTGTTGATTGGCTTTTCGACACTGCGATTGCGAGAAGATTATTTGGCGATCGTCACGATCGGGGTGTCTGAAGTCGTCCGTTTAGTCGCGCTGAATGAGGAATGGCTGACTCGTGGCTCGTTTGGCGTACAGGGCTATTCGCTGCCTCTCGCAGGTCTGACTCGACCGACTATTCTGACTCGATGGGGCATGATTGCAGTCATCACTGTGATTGCAGGTTTAGCATTGCGAAGTCTGTGGAAATGGGCACAGCGGCAAACAAAGCGTGTGGAGCGATCGCTGCTTGCCAAAAATGCTCTGATTCTGGGCGCTTATTCTGCCTCTCTGGCGCTCTTTTTATACGGCATCAGTGCTGTTTTTCATGGGCTAAAAGTCGCAAACGCTCTACCCGCCTGGCTGCAAGGACTCCTGCTAGTCGGCTCGCTAGCGGCGATCGGCTGGCTCTATCAGTGGATTGCTCGTCGCCTGTTGCCCAAACTGCCTGCCTGGGAGGCGGGTGCGGTTTTGCTGTCTACGATCGTGCTCTCAGTTTTCGGATTTTGTCTCTACGTCGTGAGCGCGATCGCGCTTTACAACTACAGTGAGAATCCGGCTCGAAATGGGCTGATGTTTCTATCCGTGATTGTGTTAGCAGTGACGTTTTGGGCGTTAGAACGATTAGTCCGATCGCCCTGGGGACGAGTGCTGAAAGCGATTCGAGAAGATGAACAGGTTGCCAAAGCGTTGGGCAAGAACGTCTTCGCCTATAAGCTGCAATCGTTTATGCTCGGCGGGTTTATTGCCGGAATTGCGGGGGCGTTTCTCGCGTGGCAGCTCAGCACAATCTATCCCAGAAGCTTCGAGACAGATATCACGTTTAACGCCTGGACGATCGTCGTGTTGGGCGGCGCGGGGAGCAATGGCGGAACATTGTTAGGGGCGGCGATTTTTTGGGGATACACAACGCTGACTCGATCGCTCGATCAATTCGTGCCTTTGGCGGCTGATCAGATTGGAGCGCTGCGAATTATGCTAATCGGGCTGCTGCTGATCTTGCTAATGATGTGGCGACCCCAAGGAATTTTGGGCAATAAAGACGAGCTGACATTAGGGCGATAAAGACACCTTCACTCCTTTGAAGGATGAAATTAAAGCCATCTGCTTCTATTCCTAGATAGAGAAGAATCGCGCAAGGATTTTATAATGGCAAACCTTTTAGAAACGGCTGCAAAAGCAGGATCATTCAAAACGCTGTTAGCTGCTGTTGAGAAATCAGGATTGAAAGAGATCCTGGAATCCCCCGGACCCTACACCATTCTGGCACCGACGGATGAGGCGTTTGAAAATATGCCAGAAGAGTTACGGCACAACGTAATAGATGACCCTGAAAAATTTAAGCGAGTCGTGGCTTACCATATTTTGTTTGGAGATGTCCGATCGGATGATCTCGCTCAAATCACTGAAGCCCCTAGCTTTGAAGGGTCAATTATCGCAGTTGAGCACTCAGATGGCGGCGTTAAAGTCAACGATGCCTCGGTCACTCAAATGGATATTCTGACCGATAACGGCGTGATCCACGTCATTGATGCGGTGTTGGTGCCTGTACTGGTAGAAGCAGAACATGGCGAATTTAACCCTTGAGGACTTGTTATGCCCCTTCTCGCCCTCACCCTAGCCCTCTCCCTAAGGAGAGGGAACCAGAGTTCTAGCTCCCTTCTCCTTGGGGATTAGGGCAAGTTTTACAGGTTATTTAATTCACGATCGCTAAGGAAACAGCGTCCTAGCCGATCGGACTTTGCTCAACCCTTGACTCTCCTCTAGTGAGTTAAGCAAAGTCGAAATCCACGAACCACACAGTGAGGGATGCTATTTTCGCTCTGGGTGCGCCGAAACTTCTTGTGAGGTCGGCGTTCCCAACTGGTTAACCGTCGCGATAAAGCGATAGAGCCGACCCGAATCTTTCTGATTAAAATTCAGCACCAATCGAGGAAACTCAGAGGTTTCGTCCTGAGCTTCTTGAGGAAGTGCCTGACTTTTCTCGATCGTCCCTTTCACCAAAATATCGGCAAAGTTCTCGTTTAGCAGCGCAACACTTTCATCGGTCAAGTCAGACTTTAGGCGCACCACCAACTGCTCACCCACATAGCGGCTAGAGTGATAGACCCGATAAAAGCTAGAGATCGCCTCACGCGCGACATCTAAGTCTTCGGTGATCGTGTATAGACTCGGATCGTCGGAGCTAATCAGCCCCCGCTTCAGCAATTGCTTATCCACATACTCTGCCCAGTCGTGCCAATAGCTGCCACCCGGCTTATCAATCAACACCAGCGGCACAGGAGCAGATTTGCCCGTCTGCGTCAGCGTCAAGCATTCAAAGGCTTCATCCTGAGTGCCAAACCCGCCTGGGAACAGCGCTAAGGCATCACTCTCTCTCAGAAAGAAAACTTTGCGCGTGAAAAAATACTTAAACGGAATCAGTTTGGGGTCGCCTTCAATAAACGGATTTGCACCCTGCTCGAAGGGAAGCTGAATGTTTAGCCCAAAGGATTGATCTGCCCCGGCTCCCTCATTTCCAGCCTGCATGATGCCGCCCCCCGCCCCAGTAATCACCATATAGCCCTGAGCCGTGACGCAGCGCGCAAACTCCCGCGCCATCTGATACTCCTCGGTGTCGGGTGAAATTCGAGCAGAGCCAAAAATGGCAACTTTGCGGACGTGCCGATAGGGATAAAACGTGCTAAAAGCCCGTTCCATGTCTTGCAGAGAGGCGTTGAGAATCTTCCAATCGAGTCGATCGATGTCGTCTCCCGACAGTCGCACAATCAACGCCAGCGCTTGAGCAATCAACTCCCCGTGTCGTAAGTTGGGCAACTGCTGAAATAAATCGTTAACCGTTGTCTGAAGCGACTCGATTGCCTGATCTGTGCGATCGGATGCCATAACACTTTTCCAAACTGGGCTATCTATTCTACTAGGATCTTGGAGCAGAAAAGGCTTATAGAGACAATAAAAAACGCCTCTGTGCACCAAGGCTGAGGCGTTATCAGCATACTACCCACAATTCACACAAACCCACCCCGGTTCTCTTAGGCGTATACAGCCAGAACCCAACAACAGTAAAGGTGGCGATTCGCTTCGCGAGGCGAAGAACTAACGGGGTGAATTGGGCTTAGAGATGCTTTTCGAGTGTGTTCGAGAGGGTTGTCTTAGGCACGGCTCCCACAACCATATCGACGCGTTGCCCTCCTTTAAAGATCATCAGCGTAGGAATACTGCGAATCCCATACTTGCTTGCGACACCGGGGTTGTCATCGGTGTTGACCTTGACGACCTTAACTTTTCCTTCAAACTGAGACGCGATTTCATCGACAACGGGTGCCACCATTCGGCAGGGACCACACCAAGGTGCCCAAAAATCGACCAAAACCGGAACTTCGCTCTCAAGTACTTCTTGATCAAATGTAGAATCTGTAACTTGTGCAGCTGCTGACATGCCTGAAAATCCTTGCCTATACTCGTTCGACGAAATTCTACCATAGCAAAAACAGCAAACTCTCATCGCAGTGCATACATAATTAGATACAATCCGCGCTTCCTTTTAGGAGTGGGCGTTTTCGCCGATATAAGTTTGCGGTTAAGTGTCGCGTTTTGTAATGAATAGGCAGCTTGAACGTTAGAACCTTTAAAAAGGAACCGCCTAAACCGAAGTTCAGGCGGAGTGTGGTGTGAGGAGTGAACGGAAACTTTCGTCTCCGCTTCATCTATTGTAGACGACGGATCTGGAATTACCAGAGGGTGCTAGAAGACTAAAAAACTCTTAAGAACTCATTCTAGCTTGTAGCAATTCAGACTCTATTTGCCCATTCCTAACTGTTGAGCTTTCTGGTAGACCTTGCCCTCTGTCAGCAGCGAGGGAGCAATCACGACTTCGACTTGCTGCATCTCTTTGATGTCTTTTGCGCCAAGAGTGCCCATGCTGGTTTGCAGGGAACCTAAGAAATTGTGGGTGCCGTCATCAAGCTGAGCCGGACCGCGCAAAATTTGTCGTAGGGTACCTGTCGTTCCAACCCGAATGCGAGTGCCTCTAGGCAGAACAGGGCTAGGTGTTGCCATGCCCCAGTGAAAGCCGCGTCCGGGAGCTTCTTGCGCTCTGGCAAACGGAGAGCCAATCATTACACCATCGGCTCCGCAGGCAATGCACTTGCAGATGTCTCCGCCCGTGATCAAGCCGCCGTCGGCGATGACAGGGACATAATTTCCAGTTTCGCGATGATAGTCGTCACGAGCGGCGGCACAGTCGGCGATCGCGGTTGCCTGGGGCACTCCCACACCCAAAACCCCGCGAGACGTACACGCCGCCCCCGGACCGATGCCGACTAGCACCCCAGCCGCGCCTGCTTTCATGAGATTCAAGGCGACTTCGTAGGTGACGCAGTTTCCTAAAATCACCGGAATCGGCATTTCTTGACAGAATTGAGCGAGATCTAACGGTGTGATCGAGTCGGGTGCGAGGTGAGCCGTCGAGACGACCGTGGCTTGGACAAAAAACAGATCGGCTCCCGCTTTAGCGACGACTTGACCAAACTGAATGGCTCCTGCGGGAGTTGCGCTCACCGCTGCAATTCCGCCTTGTTGCTTGATTTCTTTGACTCGCCGCTCAATCAGTTCAGGCTTGATCGGCTCCTGATAGAGTCGCTGCATCAGCGTCACAAAATCATCTTTTCCGACCGCAGCGATTTCATCCAAAATGGGGTCAGGGTTTTCGTAGCGAGTTTGCACGCCTTCGAGGTTAAGAACGCCCAGCGCGCCTAGCTCTGACAGCAAGACTGCCATCTTCACATCGACCACGCCATCCATTGCACTGGCGATAATCGGAATTTCGCGCTCAATGCCACCGATCGTCCAGCGCGTATCTGCTAATTTTGGATCGAGGGTTCGCTGTCCGGGAGCGAGTGCAATTTCGTCAATGCCGTATGCTCGGCGAGCGGTTTTGCCTCTGCCAATTTGAATATCCACGCTTCATCTCCCAAGACTATTTGGAATAGGGTATCAAATTTGAATCGGCAATGGGTCTAAGAGATTTTGAGAGAAGACTTCAAACGAATAGTGAGACGGTAATCTCGCACTCTCGATCGCTGGAGACACTGATAGGATAAAGATAGGTAAGAAAAGCCGTAACGACTTCAAATTATGACTCTGGCAAATCTGCGCGACCTTTATCAACAGGTCATTTTAGAACGATACAAAAAGCCAAAACATCGAGGCGTAACTGCCCCTGTGCATCGCCTGCAACGAGGGCACAACCCTTCATGCGGTGACACGATCGAGCTAACCGTGCAGCTTAACGAGGCGGGCGATCGCATTGAAGATGTCAAGTTTGAGGGCGAAGGATGCGCGATCGCGATGGCATCGGCTGATTTAATGGCAGAGGCAATGCGCGGCAAAAGCACCGACGAAGCGTTAGAAATGGTGCAGCGTTTTCAAAGCATGATGCAGGGCAATGCAGAATTTCCTACTGAGCAGCGAAAGCTGAATGTCATGCAGGGCGTATCCCAGTTCCCAGTTCGCATCAAATGTGCGACGCTAACCTGGCATACTCTAAAAGCGGCGCTCGAATCGTCAAACGAGCCGCAGCCCGTTGGATTTGTCAGCAACGAATAATCCCAAAGGGCGCGCAAGCACTTCTATTCACCCCTTACTTTCACCATGTTTGAACCTGCACAGCTTTTAACCGATGCCCAATGGTCAGGAATCTTGACGATCGTGGTAGGAATTCTAGCGGTGCTGGGGTTTGTCTTAAAGTGGGGATTTCGCTTTCGGTTAGTGGGAATCACTGGATTCATGGCGGTTCTGACAACGGGGATTTTTGCCCTCAGTTTGGCGATCTACACCCGTCCAAACGTGCCTGGTGCGCTCCACTATTCTCGGATTTTTGACACGGCTTCATCTCAAGTTGTGATTGTGGTGCCTCCGACGGTGACAGAGCCACAGGTCGAGGCTACGCTGCGTCAGGCAGCGATCGACCTTTATTCATCGGGTCGCATGAGTCAGGGAGAACCTCTGCTGACCATTCGTTTAAGAACCAATGTGCATCCAGAACCGGGTGTGTCTGAGCCACTCTATCTCGGCGAAATCCAGCGATCGCTTGCCGTTCGCGAAGATGCAGACGCGACGATCAAAATCTACCGCGAAAACTTTGCCAGACTGCCTCAACCTGTTGCCTAGCCTGATAGTTCGATCGCGCCTTGACGAAGAACTGTCCATCCGTGAGCACTCCACTTCACCACAGTAGAAGGCATCCCAGAACCCGCCCGATCGCCAAATCCTAAGCGACTAATCTCAGAGGGAAGCAGAGTCAGCACCTCTGGAAATTCGGCTGCGATCGCTGACATCGTTTGTAGGGCAGGTTGTCCTGATCGATTGGCGCTAGTGGTGGCTAAAGCGCCTGTCTCGGTCAAAATTGCCCGCGCGATCGGGTGATTGGGAACTCGGACTCCGATCGTAGTAGGGTCATTGGGATTCATCGCTGAAGGGACTCGATCGCTAGCCGGAAGCACGAGAGTCAACGCTCCTGGTAAATAACGCTCAGCCAACTGCTGCCAAATTTGCCGCTCTGTCTCAGTGCCCGTAACATATTGCCACAAGTCAGAGATTTCTGCTGCCATCAAAATAAGAGGCTTGTCTAAGCTGCGCTGCTTGGTGGTGAAGATCAGGTCGGCTCGATCGGGTCTAGCTGCCAACGCGGGAACGGTATCGGTCGGAAAACTGGCTAATTGCTGACCAGAGCGAACGCCGTTAATTAAAGCTTGAAGAGAGACTTGAGACATTTGGACGGGTAAGAGGGGAAACCTCGATCGAGATTACACTGGATGGGCTTCGCTAGTGGGTTTAGGGCGATCGTTTTGTGAGCCGAAGAGTTTATTTTCACAGAACTTATGCACACTAACCTCAAGAGATTTTGGCGTTGCTGAATGCAGCTATGAAATGCCCTCCTCACGAAGTGGGGCAAGCCCTCGCCAACCCTTCTTCTTGAGGAGAAGGGAGCCAGAACTCTCCATTAGGGAGAGGGCTAGGGTGAGGGTAAAATCTGTGCTTCATGATCGATTCAGCAACGCCAAAATCTCATCCGACCCCGTTGCTTTCACGTCCATAAGCTTGCCAAGCGAGATCAACTAAACCTGTCACGATCGCTGCTGCCACAACCGCGCTTCCCTTGCGTCCTTCAGTGCGAATGTGAGGAATCAGTGAATCATTTAGGCGGGCTTTTATGACCTCAACATCGATAAATCCTGCGGGGGTGCCGATGACTAGAGCGGGCTTGATTTCTTCGGCTTCAATGAGTTCTACTAGAATAGAGAGCGCGGTTTGAGACTGACCGACCACGAAAATTCCTTCAGGATAGCGTCTTGCCAGAGTTTCGATGCCCCAAGCAGCGCGAGTCTTTTCTTTTTGGGGGCGGGTAATCGCCTCCATGCTGCAATAGATCGGGTTTGAGAAGGTCGCTTGAATATTGGTCGTGATGCCCACTTGCACCATCGGCACATCGACCACGATCGTCGTCCGGGCTGCTAATGCTGCCGCGCCTGACTGCAACGCTAACTCTGAAAATCGAATCAAAGATTTATACTCAAAGTCTGCGGTCGAGTAAATCACACGACGGACGATCTCATATTCGGCGGGTGAGAAGCCGTGGTCGCCAATTTCACGATCGATAATCGCGAGACTTTGGGCATCTGATGAGTGCCACTCCATAAGCTTTTAAGTCGGTAGTTGCAATGTCCGGTTTCACCTTCAGCTTATCAGGTTGTGGGAGGTTCGGCGTTTAGTCATTGAGCACGTCGAGCAGAAACCCAGTCAGCGAGTCTGGGGTGACTTGTCCAAAAACTTGAGTGTGCACAATGTCAAATTTGGCACCTGCTGACTTGAGGTTTTCATCTAACGCGTTGAGAAAGCCTCTAGCGATAAAGTCGTCTCCAAGCTGAAGAAAGCCGATGCCGAGTTCGTGGTCTTGGTCAAGTTTTTCGGTTGTGCGGATCAGAAGTTTGGCGATCGCCATGCGATCTTGTGGTTCTCCATCAATCAACACGAGAATCATTTCCCCGTTGGGCTTAGTTTGAGCGGATGCTTTACGCACGAAATAGTCATCTAGCGCTATTTGCAGCACGTTGAGCAGATTGAGCGCGTCTGGCGGATAGTGAGCATCAAAAATCGCAGTGATTTGACTGGGCAACACCTGCTTATATTGTTTGAATAAGTCTGATTCGTCTCGGCACGAAATATAAACCGTGATGCCGTCAGGGTCAAATGTCTCGCACGTTTGAGCCAGAGAGATGATTGCGTCGTGGGCAGCTAACCAGCGCTGCTCATATCCAGGAGGCGTTTTGGCGAGGTTGGCGGCAGTTTTGGCAACGACGATCGTATAATCGCGGTTTTGTAAGAGCGCTTCAGACATAGAAAAATAATCGCGCCTGCGTAGAATAACCCAAGGGTGCATCTAGGATAAACGATCGCTGCCCCTCTCAAACCAATTTAACTTCTGAACGTGCCGGGTGAACCCACTTCAGGTCAATTGTCAACGAGCATCGAGATTCGTCATACTGTATTACAGAAGGGCACGCCCCGTCGGTAGTTTCTCAATCCGCCAAGCCACTATGAAACGTAGAACCAAAAACGATTCCTACAACTATGAAAGAGATGACGACGCTTACACTCCTCCCGACAAGGGCAAGCAGAGTAAGCCAAAAACGCCGTTTAACTACACCTCTCTTTTCATCATTGCGGGCATTTTTATTCTCGGCATTGGCGTAGGCATTGGGTTTAGCTCCACCGCTTCGACTAACGACTCGAATGTGGTTAGCAATGTGCAGATTGACGCAAAAGCCCCCAACCCAGAGATTTGTATTCAAAACGGGGCAAGCGCGATCGCATTAGAAACCCGCTTTTTTGTGACGCTCAATCCCTTCAAAGTCTATGTTGCCCAAGCTAGCACTCAACCTGGGTGCGTGTTGCGAAGCGCCAACTGGCAGATATTAGAGCAGCGCAATCTGATTACTCCTGATCAAACGCGTGAATGTCGCCAACGAATGAACACGTTTGGATATGTCGGCGCGTTAGAAAGCAATCCTAAAATCGATTGTGTCTATCAGAGCGACAACGCCAAAAATCTCTTTCTAACTACCCCTGGATCGGGAGCGACTGCGCCAGAAAACGAAAAATTCTAGAGCGTTTAAGATCACTTGAATCCCTGGTTTCTCGCGAGAAACCAGGGATTTTTGATACGGCGATCAGCTCGGAACTACCTGAAATCTTCGGTCAGCCGCACATCTAAAATTTGTCCGGGTTGAATCGTCGCAGATTTAGGAGCCGTTGCATAGGTCACCGCCGCCCCTGCTGCCGCCCCTCCGATCACATTACCGCCTGCAAGTCCGCCTAAGACGGCACCTGCCAATGCCCCAATGCCAGAATTGCGAATGAGCCGATTGTTAGAAACTTTTCGGGCACCCCCTAAAATATCGGACTGCGCGGCGATCGTCACATTCTGCCCTCGCAGCAAAATTGCCTGAGCGATAAAGCGACTGCCGCCTCCACTCGTCTCAAATTTTCCTAAAACCTCGGTGCCTTCTGAGGCAATTAAACGACCGGATCGATCGCGCAAATCGCTCTGCAACAGCAAGACTTCTTGTCGAGGCTCAGCCGACAGTGGCAGTGCCTGAGTGCCGGGATATCGCAGACTCAACACCGTGCCAGCCGGGAGCAGCGCAGAATTGTAGCTGATCAATCCAGAAGACTGAGACCGCGATCGCTCCATCACAGGCAACGTTGGCAGCGGTTGACCAAACTCGATCGTGTTTGATTGGGATCTCACAGACTGACGTTCCGCTGTGATTGGGTTCGGTGCAGGGGGCTGTAACGGCGGCACCGACACGGCAGCAGTCGGATTGGCGACAGCGCTAGGAGGTAACTCAGGCGAGAAGTTTGGGGACACTCTGCTGCGATCCAAGGGTGGAACGCTGACAGTCGGGGCAGTCGGAACATCAGGAGCCGTGACCGGAGGCAGCGAATCTGGAATCGCTAAACTCGGATTGATATCGGGAAGTTGCAGACTAGACGTTGGCTTTTGAGCCATTCTAGAAGCGGGTTCGATCGCGGGAACTTGAGCAGGCGGCGCACTCGAAATCGATGAAGTCGGGTTCCTAATTGGCTGTTCGAGCGTCGGAGCGATCCCTGGCGGAAAGTTTTCGGGCGCTGGCGGAGTGGGAAGATCGGCGATTTTAGGGGCTGGTTCAGCAATCGCTAAAGGAACTGTGATCGGAGGCGGATTGGTTGAGATCGGAGCCATCGCCGCAGGAGGAGGCACTGCAATGTCAATCGGCTTGTCTGGAACTGGAGCGATCGAGCGATCAACCGGACGAGCACTCCCTCCCGTCTCACCAGGCGACATGCCCGGAGGATATTGAATTGCAGTGGGCAACAGACTGGGGAGCGCTGCGGGTGGGTTTGCCAACGCTTGGGCGATTAGAGGACGCAACACCCAGCGATCGCTAGACGGTTCTGCATCGCCCACTTGCTGAAGTTGGGCTTGCCCCCGCATCAGAGTCACGTCGGGTGAAAGCTCTAGCACAATGCGCGTTAGCCCCGGCTTCAACTGCGAGACGCGCACCTGCCGCACCGCTCCTTCATAGGTTTGCTGTCTTTGCACATTCCCCACTTCTGTGTCGGGCAAGTCTAAAACAATGCGGGCGGGTCGCGCCATCAAAAAATATCGAGGTTTGACCCCATTTTTAAGGGTGACCTCTAGCTGGTTTGCGGCTGGATCATATTGCCATGCCTTGAGAGGGGCTGCCCAAACAGGAGCCGAAGTGCTTAGACAAAAGGCAAGGGGAACTAGATAAAAGACATGGTTGCCCAACCCGTTGTGCGCTTTTTTCTTCATGGTGACGTGACAGCCTTCAACAAACCTGGTTCATAGGATAATGCCAAGTGTTGAGTTTGAAACAATTTTCTGAATTTTCTCAACCTGATCGGAGTAAGCTTCATCCCCTAGAACGGGAGTCGCGTTGTCTAGATCGATCGCGACTTCTAAATCAATCCACGATCGACACCCGCCATAGTCACTCTGGTAAGTAATACTTTGCGGCGACAACTTAGACACCCGCAACAGCAAGACATAAAGCGGCAATTTTGGCTTCCACTGAAAGCGCTCTGCGACAAACTGCGAACTCCAGATGTGAAATGGCAAGAGAGCGTCTAAAACCGCTGCCTCGCTGACTTGGAAAATGTGGGTAATGTCTGCTACTGAACCAATTTGCACCTGGTCGGGGTGCCATCCAGAAGAGACGGGCTGCACCTGAGATTGGTAGTCATCTTTTAATAAATGCGGCTGCTGATGCTCATAGGTGGGATAGAGCAACACCTGATGTTGGACGATCGTGAAGCGTCCCTGTTCTCGAATGCCGCCTTTTCTGAGCAGCACGATCGTGCGTCCTTTTTCTAGCGCATCCACCGCGATCGCCCATTCTTTGAGCGCATGGCTCAGATTTGCCATCTGGTTTTAATCCTAAAGCTTGATGTTTGAGAAAAACTCTGAACACACCATAAAAAAGGGAAATAAGATGCCCACTAGCCCAATCCAGCCGCCAAACTGCCCCAAGATGATGAAAAGCATCTTATTGGTTCCGGCGGCTCGATCGTGGGACATCGCCAAAAATCGAGAACTGGCGCTAATCAACAGTGCTCCGCCTAACCCTAACGGAAGGCTAATCAAAAACCACGTTTTTAGTCTATCGCCCGGATTAATCAATGCTACGGCAGGAAAAAAGACGAAACTGACCAGCTCCACTGTCACCCATAGCCCTAGCGCAATGAATAGGTCTTTTCGCTGCAACTCGTCAAAAGAGAAGTGATTCATGGTGAGATGCTGACTCTGGTAAACAGTTTTGGGCAATGATAATAAAATAGGAGCGAGTCTTGATCAATCTGACGATCGCTGAATCTTTAGGTTTTCTCAACCCCAAGCAAAGAAGAACACCATGCTAATTTAATTAGCATAATAGAGAGTATTGATGGGCTGTTTTGCACAGCAGTCAAATTTAGCCTTTGCCGATCGCACCTTTTAAGGAGACGACTGTTATGACGACCCACGATTTATTGACGCTGGCTTTAATGCTGTCTCCCGGTCTTTTACTATCGGTGCTGATCATGGCAACCTTTGCTGCCGGGGGATGAAGGCGAGATGAACGTTCATCCTTTTCCTTTGAGTCCGATTTCTTGAAGTCTCTGTTGGAGATAAGCGCCTGCTGTGATCGGGGGAAAGGTTGCCTGACCTCCGGTTTGGGTGACGCAGTTGAGTAAAGGCGTTAAATCGGCTTCGGGTCTAGGATGCACAAAATAGGGCATTGAAAAGCGACGAGTGCGATCGCTATCAGGATTGGTCACTCGATGCGTTGTGCTTTTGAGTAAGCCATTTGTGAGTTGCTGCAACATATCGCCGCTATCGACAATGATCTGCCCTTCAACGGCGTGAATGGGTCGCCAAGTGCCGTCTCGTTGCAGAAGCTCTAACCCTTCTGCGGTAGCTTCACACAAGAGCGTAATCAGATTGATGTCTTCGTGGGGAGCCGATCGTAAACTGGCAGGGTGTGCCTCGATCGAGACGGGCGGATAGTGAATGACTCGCAAAATGGTGTCGCCGTTGATCGTCAGGTCGCGCAACAGCGTTCTAGATTCGCCTAAATACAGCGCACAGGCTTCTAATAAACTGGCAGCACAGGTTTCGAGTTGGGCATACAGTTCGCTCATTACAAGCTGAAATTCAGCGACTTCTGCGGGACTTAAATTCGGCAAATGGGATTCTCTGCCGACATGCCAAAATTCTTTGAGATCCGGGACAGGATGATCTTTGGCATGTTCTCGACCAAAGCTTGTAAAGCCTCTCTGCCCGTTGAGTTGAGGATCTTCGTACTGTCGTTTCACCGCTTCGGGTAACTCAAAAAATGTTTGAGCGACGTGATAGGCAGATTGAATCAGAGCCGAGTCAACGCCATGATTGACCACCGCAAAGAATCCGATGTCTTCTAGGGCGGCTCCGATCGCCAACACAAAATCCTGCTGTCGCTGCGGTGAATCAGAGCGAAAATCTTGTAAATCGACGACGGGAATCGTTTGTAGCATCATTCCTAAAGCGCTAATGCTGGAGCATCATAGCGAATATTAGCTTGCTTCATGCGCTCTAACGCTTCACCCAAGCGATCGCACTCCGCGATCAAGCTGATTCGCACATAGCCTTCGCCACCTGCCCCAAACGCATTGCCCGGAGTCAAAACTATCCCTGTTTTTTGCAACACCGATAGCGCAAAATCGGTTGAGCCAATTCCGGGTGGGCAAGGAATCCACAAATACATCGTCGCCTGGGTTTTAGGAATCGACCAGCCGAGTTTCCCCAGTCCTTCGATCAAATAATCGCGGCGAGTGCGATAGCGATCTTGCACTTCGACTAAATATTTGTCGGGTAATTGCAGCGCTGTTTCGGCTGCCGTTTGCAGTGCCGCAAAAATCCCATAATCTAAGTTTGTTTTTAGCGTTCTCAACCCTTGAATAATATGACGATTTCCCACCACAAATCCAACTCGCCAACCTGCCATATTGTAGGTTTTAGACAGCGTGTGAAACTCCACGCCAATGTCTCTCGCTCCCGGAATTTCGAGCAAACTAGTGGGCTGATAGCCGTCAAACGCTAATTCTGCATACGCCTGATCGTGCACCAGCATGATTTGATAACGACGGGCAAACGCGACGATTTCCTCAAAAAACTCACGGGGAGCCGTAGCAGTCGTCGGGTTGCTCGGATAGTTGAAATAGAGGATTTTGGCGCGCTCGGCAATCCGATCGGGAATTGCCGCTAGATCAATCAGCCAATCTTGCTCGGCTTTGAGAATCAGCGGATATAGCTCGGCTCCCGCAATCAACGGACCCCGAAAATGCGGCGGATAGGAAGGACTTGGCACCAGCACCAAATCACCCGGATTGATGTAAGCCAGTGCCAGATGCGTCAACCCTTCTTTTGAGCCAAGCAGAGGCAGGGCTTCACTGTCGGGGTCAAGTGTCACGCCATAGCGACGGTGATACCAATTGGTGATGGCGCGACGAAAGCTGGCGGTTCCTTCAAAAGGGGGATAGCCGTGATTTTTGGGGTCTTTGAGCGCTTCAATGGCGGCTTCGACGATCGGCAGGGGAGTCGCCCCATCGGGATTTCCCATTCCTAAATCAATTAAATCAACGCCCTGCGCTCGTGCATTGGCTTTTAGCTCGTCTAGCCGCGCAAACACATAGGGGGGCAACGTTCGCAGACGATCGGCGGGGGTAATCCAGCTTAGGCTCATGGCGCAATTTCTCTGGCAAGGGGAAGAGTTTAAGGGTTGAGATTTAGGGTTTGAGTTGGGTATTCTACCTCAAAACTCTCCTCATTCCTCAGATTGTGACAAGGTGCCATAGTAGACACCATCGCCGCCATCAGTTGAGTCGGAGCTACCTTAAACGGCAATCGGTGAATATCAGATGAGTCAGCGCACGCGATTTCGGCGGCGTGCTGGAGGTTGGCGATCGAGACTTCTGCCAAGCCCAAATCCGTCAACGTCTGCGGCAACCCGATCTCACCATAAAACTTTAAAAGCTGCTGTCGCGAAGTCGTTGCCAACCGATTTCCTTGAATCATTTCTTCTAACCGAAGCTGCACCAAAATGCCAAAGGCAACTTTCTCACCGTGCAGCGTGCCATGACTTTCGAGCAAGTGAGTCAACCCGTTATGGACTGCATGAGCCGCAACCGTTCGGCACTGTGCGCCGCCAATGCCGCCAATCACACCCGCCATCAAAACGGTGGCATCGACGACTTCTCGCCACGCGTCGCCTCCGGGTTCTTGCAGCGCGATCGCCGACTTTTGAAACAAAATATCGCGCAACACTCGCGCTTGCTGAACCGCTGCAATCAAAAAAGTCTTGTCTGACTGACCGCTACTGACGGAAGCTTCATACCACTTGGCGATCGCGTCTCCGATTCCTGCCACTAACGTCCGCTGAGGTGCGGTGGCAACCAAATCGTAGTCCAACACCAATAAGTCAGGACATCGCGCCAAGCTGACATCGTAGAGAAACGCGCCTGCGTCTGAGTAGATATTAGAGAGGGCTGTCCAAGCCGCACAGGTCGCCCCCGATGTGGGAATGGTGACGATCGCAAGCCTGCACTGATCAGCCAGCAGCTTTGCTGCATCCAACGCTTTGCCGCCGCCGATCCCAATAATCAAATCGGCTTGATGCGCGGCAACGGCTTGTTTGAGAGACACTAACGCTGACTCGCTGCAATCTGCCCCATAGGATGCCTGAGCGATCGTGCAGTTTTGTGCCGCCAACACAGGCTCAAGACGAGGCTGAATCACTTTTAGCGTGTGATTTCCGCCTACCAACAGCGGACGAGAACCCAATCGAGCGATCGCATCACCGACCTGTTCTAGTGCGCCTGTGCCTCGAATCACTTGAGCGGGGGCGATCGACAAAGAAATTAAAGAATCAGTTTGAGTAACCATTTCAGCCAATCAATCAAAACCTGAGTGAGAGTTTAAGAGCCTTTTAGCTCGTTTACTCAGCTTAACGTTAGAAACGGTTCCTCGGCTTGGACGCGATCGCAGCCATTAAAAAATCCGGCAGCATTTCAATTTGTCAAACCCTACCGGATTGATTGCAATGGAAGTCAAACCGTTACTCTGCGATTGGCTTTGTCCCAGTCATGCCCATGATTTCATAGCCCGCATCGACATAAATCACTTGCCCTGTGATGCCGCTCGACAAGTCGCTACACAAAAACGCCGCCGTATTGCCGACCTCGATTTGAGTCACCGTCCGTTTGAGGGGAGCCACCGCCTCAACGTGATGGATCATATCCAGGATGCCGCCCACCGCCGACGAAGCCAATGTCCGAATCGGACCTGCTGAAATCGCATTCACACGAATATTTTGTGCCCCCATCTCAGACGCGAGATATCGCACATTCATCTCCAACGCTGCTTTGGCAATGCCCATCACGTTGTAGTTAGGAATCACCTTCACGCCGCCTAGATAGGTCAGCGTCACAATGCTGCCGCCGTCGGTCATCAAAGGCTTTGCGGCTCCAGCCAGCTTGATCAGCGAATAGGCACTGATGTCTAGAGCGGTATTAAACCCCGATCGACTCGTTTTGCTAAAGTCGCCCGACAGATCATCTTTACTCGCAAACGCCAAACAGTGAATGAGAATGTCTAACCGCTCCCACTTATCGCGCACGGTGTTAAAGGTAGACTGAACCTGGTCGTCGTCTTGAACATTCAATGGCAAAAAGAGGCTCGGCTGCAACGGCTCTACCAACTCTGCAACCTTTTTCTCCATTTTTCCCCGTTCATCGGGCAAATAGGTAATGCCGAGATTTGCTCCCGCTTTGTGCAACTGTTGAGCAATGCCCCACGCGATCGATTTATTATTTGCGATCCCAGTCACTAGGGCGTTTTTTCCAGTCAGATTCAACATAGACGTTCATTTCAATATCATTTATAAGACTACCGTGCGAAGGTGGACGGGTGACGAGCAAATAGCGCTGAGAGGTGAGCAAAATCTCGCTTGAATCGTTAAAAAACTTAACATAAAGAAGGGTTCCACCCAGTTTTCTGAAAAATTCGAGACGCTAAGAGAAATAAGGTAGTATTAAGCACAAAAACTACTTCGAGAGTGAGTTTAAGTGTTCTAAAGTCATCAATCTCTCACAGAGACGTTTCACATGAGTCGCGCCCTTGATGACGTGGAGAGATCCAGAGTAGGAGTTACGACAAAGGACATGGTAGTGACCAAAGAGCGACCCCTAGCAACAATGTTTCGTCAACTTGGCGGAGGAGCCTTTCCACCAGTCGTAGAGATATTTGAGCGCGGCAAGACGATTTTTTTTCCAGGCGATCCGGCAGAGCGGGTTTACTTCTTGTTAAAAGGGGCAGTCAAGCTCTCTAGAGTTTACGAGGCGGGTGAAGAGATTACGGTCGCCTTGCTGCGCGAAAACAGCGTATTTGGAGTGTTGTCTCTGATCACAGGGCAACGCGCCGATCGCTTCTATCACGCTGTTGCATTTACCCCGGCTGAGTTGCTCTCGGTGCCGATCGAGCAAGTCGAGAAAGCCCTTAAAGACGACCCTGAGCTATCGATGCTGATGCTGCGAGGCTTGTCATCTCGGATTTTGCAAACCGAAATGATGATCGAAACTTTGGCGCATCGAGATATGGGGTCGCGGCTGGTGAGTTTCTTGCTGATTCTCTGCCGCGATTTTGGAGTGCCCAGTCAAGACGGAATCACGATCGACCTCAAGTTATCGCATCAGGCGATTGCCGAAGCGATCGGGTCAACTCGCGTCACGGTGACTCGGCTGCTGGGCGATTTACGTCAAGACGAAATGATCTCAATTCACAAGAAAAAGATCACCGTTCATAACCCGGTAACGTTGAGTCAGCAGTTTACTTAGACTGAGTGACCAGACGATTCTCGTCAATAAACCGATCCTTTCTTCTGTAAATACGATATTCTGTAAGACCACTAAATCGTATTCACAGAACATGGTTAGAAAAAAAGCCAAAGCCAACGCCACGCCCGATCAACTGTCCGCCCCTACCCACAGCAGGGTCGAAAAAAGTCCTGCTCCTGAAGCGTCAGTGCCTGCTGCAAGCCCCGTTGCCATCGCAGAACCCATTGCCGAGAAATTGACTCGTGCGTCTAAAAAGGCAGCGAAAACAAACGTCGTAGAGTCAGTTAAAGAAGCCGAACCTGTGGAAAAAGAAGCCGAACCTGTTTCTAAAAAGACCGCTAAAGAGCAGACTTCTGAGAAATCTGTGAAGATGAAACGGCTGACGTTAGACATTGCTAAACCGTTGCACAAAGCCATCAAAGCCAAAGCCGTCGAAGAAGGAATTCCGATGGTCGATATGCTGCGATCGCTGCTGGAAAAATATTACGGCAACCGCTAATCGAAGGATTCAAACCGTCTGAATCTCGCTTTCTCTAACCGCTCACAATGCCCGACCACTGGGCTTTCTTCAACTTCTCCCGTCGATAAGAGAAGAAATTAACAGAGTCTTGATAGGTACAGTGAGGCGCGATCGCGACCTGTTCTTCACTAATCCCCAACTGCTCTAGCTGTAGCGCATTTACTCGCCGCACATCTAGCCGCACTCGCCCCGGTGTCGAGTCAGACAGCACTGGAGAATGGGATAACTCTAATAATCGTTTTACATTTGCGTCTAAAGAACTCTCCGAATCGATGTCTATCACTGTGGCTCCGACCTCAACCGCAACGCGAGTAGACACCTGGTAGACTTCTCCTGCGATCGCCGGACCCATCGCAACTCGCAGATCTTGAAGTTGGCTTCCTTGACTGCACAGACGAGCGATCGCGCGAGGCACAATTTTCTGAGCCGTCCCTCGCCACCCCGCATGGACGGCAGACACCTGACCTGTTTTGGCATCTGCAATCAGCACAGGCGTGCAGTCAGCAGAACAAACCCACACCGCTTGATGGGCTTGCTCTGAGATCAGCCCATCGGCATCCAGTAAGTTCTCGTCACTCAAGGGATAGGGCATTTCTGACGGTGCCAGCACGAGATTGCCGTGAACCTGTTTTGCCCGATATGCCTGAGCCAATGGATACAGCGCCTCTGTGATCTGGAAGGGCGATCGGGGCGCAAACTGCTGGGTAAAAAACCCGTGCTTCCAAGGCTCTAGCAGGCTGCACGTCAGGTAGGGTAAGTCATTCCAGGTTTGCCAGTGCCAGATGTGCATTCTTAAGTAGAGACTGCGGGTGGTTCATGTTAACTTTAGCAACCGATCGCGATTCTTAAGTGTCGCGGTAAAAACTCCTGCTGCCTTGCGAGAAAGTCCGGCAGGCTCAGAGAAGCTGTGAAGACTGTCTCTGAGTAGACTTGCTCATCAAGCTGCAATAAACGGGAGTAGTTGAAATACTATTGTCTAGGCGAACAATTTTTGATCACCCGCTAAACTGGAACTCAGCAATAGGCATTCTCGACAAGTGTCACATCTAACAGTGCAGCAATCAGTACATGAGGAGATTTAAATGACTCAGCAACCCAACGCTATCCGCACACAAAATCTTTGGGGGCAGCGTTCTTTGCTAAGACGGTTGGGTTATCTGGGAGGAATCGGCGTTTTGAGCAGCGGGGCAGCGATGGCTCAAGCTTCGTCTAGTGCTCCTCTAGTGATCATCTCGACTCCGGCAACCGCCCAATCAGCCTCCCTTGGGGTATCTGTTGGGCAGCGTATCCCGGTGAGTTCTAGCGCTGCATTATTGATGCCACCCCAGTCAGTCCCTGAGTTGTCTGCCTCTAATCGAGACCAAGTTGACGGGCAATCTACTGAGAATGCTGCGATCGCGCCTTCAGATTCTTATGAGGCACCCAGCACGATCGTGATTACAAATCGATCGTCGGGCTGTGAGATCACCCTCAACCAAGGACAAGCGATCGCAGGAGGAGCGTGTGGCACTCAGGTGCCGACAAGCGCACCGACTGCGCAATCTGGGGGGACAGGCGGACGGTATCAGGCTGTGCAAGTGAGCGCGGCACCTGTTACCGAACGGTCTTCTAGCCGATCGGAGGCAAGTGGGTCAAGTGCAGCGATCGCCGCTCCTGCCTACGGCTTTGTCAAGGACTATTACAATCGCACCGTTCGCCCTTTGAGTCGTTTGGGGAATGGAAATCTGCGGCTGATGTTTCCGATCTCGATTCCAGCCGCGATCACATCGGTCTTCGGCTGGCGCATTCATCCCATTACCGGAGATGCCCGCTTTCACTCTGGGACAGATTTAGGCGCACCGATGGGAACTCCAGTTTTGGCAGCGCTAGCAGGTCGAGTCGTCTTTGCAGACTTTTTTGGCGGATATGGCTTAGCGATCGCCCTCGAACACGACAACGGCAAACAGCAGACACTCTACGGGCACTTGTCGGAGATCTTCGTCAAACCGGGAGAAATTGTCAAACAGGGTGCTGCGATCGGGCGAGTTGGCAGCACAGGCAACTCTACGGGACCTCACCTGCACTTTGAGTTTCGTCAACTGACCACTGAAGGCTGGGTTGCTCAAGATCCAGGCGTGCAGTTAGAAGATGCGTTGGCGCAGTTGGTCAAGTCTTTGCAGACGGCACAAAAGCCCCCAGTTCAACCAGGGGCAGTCAACGCTAAATCTTAAGGAAAATCGCTTATGAATAGCCGTGTTCTGCGAGAAACGAGGGGTTAATACTGTCGGGGGAAAGGGTCACTTCTAGTCCGTTAACTGTGGGAGGTGATCCCGATCGTAGAAATTTCTCAACATATTTGCCCAGAATGTCGCCCTCTAGATTCACCCAGTTTCCGGGTTTAAGGTGACAGAGGTTTGTCTCTGCATAGGTGTGAGGAATCACCGCCACCATAAACCAAGAGCCAGCAGGGTCACAGTCGGCGACGGTGAGGCTGATGCCGTTGACCGCCACACTTCCCTTGGGCAGAATGTATCGGGCGACTCGATCGCTCGTAGTCGCAAAGGTCATCTCCCACGAGCTTGCGGTTTGCACTGCCGATTTGAGCGTTCCGGTGCCGTCGATGTGCCCCGTGACAAAGTGACCGCCTAGCTTACTGCCGACCCGCAGAGAGGTTTCTAAGTTGACCTGTTTGATGCCACCCGTCGTCTGTGAGAGGGTCGTGCGCTCTGTCGTTTCGGGAGAGACAACCGCGATAAACCCCGATATCATCATCTCGGTCACGGTAAGACAAACTCCATCGATGGCAACACTATCGCCGATCGCTAAGTCTTTTAAAATCAGGTCGGCTGCCGAGTCTGAGCAAGTAATCTGTAGGTGTTCAGATCCCAGAGCTTGAAGGGTGCCAACGGTTTGAATCAGTCCTGTAAACACAAGTCTTAAGGGGGTGTGAAGGATAGGGTTTCTAGCAGGGGTCTATCTTCTAAAGTCGCTCAAATCTAATCTTTTTTATGAAGATTTGATAGACGCGAGAAGTCTTCTTTATTTTGTCAAATTTATAGGCGGATCATTTAGGATCAGGGCAGAGATCAGGGCATACTTAGTATTGCATCCCTGTTTGAGCATCCCCAAAATGGGTGTGCTAAATAGTTGACTGACTCTGTACGATTCACACATCCGACGTTTCTCCTGCTTCAAGTGTTCTAGAGGCTATACCGATGATTGAAATGAAGGTCGCTGGAATTGCATTAGACGCGGCAACCCGTAGCCCGATCGTGCTCCTCAAAGATGGCACTGACCGTCGAGCATTGCCTATTTATATCGGGCAAGATCAGGCGAAAGCGATCATCAGCGTTCTTGAAAATCAAGTGCCACCCCGTCCTTTGACTCATGATCTGTTTGTCAATCTGATGGAGTCGTGGGATATGGCACTCGATCGAGTGGTTATTCACTCTCTACAAGATAATACGTTTTATGCGGTGCTGATTGTCAATCAGGGTGAGGCAAAGCGTGAAATTGATGCCCGTCCTAGCGACGCGATCGCCATTGCTCTCCGCACCAATAGCCCGATTTGGGTAATGGAAGAAGTTCTTGCTGATGCCTCAATTCCGGTCGATCGTGACGCTGACGAAGCCGAACGCAAAGCTTTCCGTGAGTTTCTAGACCAACTCAGCCCCGAAGACTTTAGCCAACGTGGGCGATTTAGCAGTGAAGAAGCCCAATAGTGTGAACGATCGTCGCTTTGGTCAAACCGATCTTTCGCTCTCGGTTTTCTCGTTAGGGCTGATGCGCTGTCTAGCCTCTCAAGACGTGGCAGAACAGACGGTCAGACGAGCGATCGAGCTAGGCATCAATCACTTAGAAACTGCTAGAGGCTATGGCAAAAGCGAGGAGTTTCTGGGGGCGGCACTGCGAAATGGATTAAATCGCTCTGAACTCTACATCACGACCAAGATTTCTCCGACTCCCGATGCGGCAACGATGGAGCGGGAGATCGAAGAGTCGTTGCAGCGATTAAACGTCGATTATTTAGATATGCTCGCCATTCACGGCTTAAACACTTGGGAGCATTTAGCTTGGGTAGAGGCTGAAAACGGCTGTATGCAGGCAGTGCGGCAAGCGGTATCAGATCGACGAGTGCGCCATGTAGGGTTTTCGACCCACGGATTTTTAGAGGTGATTTTGGCAGCGATCGCCACGAATCTCTTTGAGTTTGTCAATTTACATTACTCGCTGTTCTTCCAGCGCAATGCAGCCGCGATCGAGCTTGCCCAACAGAACGACATGGGCGTGTTTATCATTTCTCCCGCAGATAAAGCGGGGTTGCTCCACACCCCTCCGCAAACTCTGATTGACCTCTGCGCGCCTTTTTCGCCGTTGGAGTTGAACTATCGATTTCTCCTCAACAATCCGGCTGTCACAACGCTCAGCGTCGGTGCAGCGAACCCGACAGAGCTTGATCTACCGTTGATGACTCAAGAGAATTTTCTCACGGCTGAAGTGGCAATCGTCCTAGATCGTCTACACACTCACCAAACCCAAACCCTCAAAACTGATTTGTGCAGTCAGTGTTACGCGTGTCTGCCTTGCCCAGAAGGAATTCACATTCCAGAAGTTTTGCGACTGCGAAATTTGGCGATCGCTTACGACATGACCCAGTTTGGTGAATATCGCTATCGGATGTTTGAGAATGCAGGACACTGGTTTCCAGGCAACAAAGCCGATCGGTGTAATGATTGTGGCGACTGTCTGCCGCGCTGCCCGGAAAATCTTGATATTCCGACCCTGTTGAGAGACACTCATCAACGATTGAATGGCAAACCAGGACGGCGTTTGTGGCAAGACTAGCTCAGCTCGGATCTTGCACCAGTCTATTCGCTGCGGTTCTGTCCCGCCCGTGAATGGAATTCCGGGCTAGCCTTGGGAAGTCCGTTGAAACGGACTAAACCTCAAACCCTCTCTCAGTCCCTTTAGTGGACTTCGCACCGTTAGACCGTGATTTTCAATCACGGGCGGGTGAATGCTAGAAACGAGAGAGTTTTAGTTCAAGTGCAAAATCTCAGTCAGCGCCAATAGGGTCGCCCTTTCCAGAAGACACCGAGCACGACTCCAACTAACGAGACAATGCTGATATCAGGAACTAGCGCTGTGGGAATCGGCACCAATGATTTGAGAAAAAGCCAGAGCGCCACACAGGGAACGAGCGCCCACAACGTTGCATTCGTGATCATCACCTGCTGAAACCAGCGCTCTAAAATTGCCACCGCAAGGGCACCAATCCCAACCGGAACGGCGAGTCCGATTAAAACTCCGATCGGGGACGACAGCAGTTTACTCAATAGATTTAAGATTACAGGCACCGCAACCGCCGTTCGAGTCAGCAACACATCAAGCGCGATCGCGATCAAAACGGTGATCAACGAGATCTGAAGTAAAGGAATCCAGGGAAGAAACTTTAACCGACGTAAAGGGTCATTCATAGGAATTATTAAGAGGATTCATCATCATTTGATACATTTTCTATACCGACAAGCAGAAATATTTTTTGTAAAATACAGAGACGAAGGGCGGAGACGAGTTTGAAACCAGCCTTAACCATCCGACTAGGAACGAGCGATACATCCTCATACGTTATAGTTCTACACGAGTTTCGAGCGCATGAATCAAGGCAGGACAATGGAACAATTGTGGCAAACAGCGGTGATCGGGTCACAAGCGTTAATGGCGAGTTTGCTTTGGATGGCGATTGGGGCAAGCCAGCCAGCATTTTCTGCAAACATTCCGCCCGTCACCGCGCATTTATCTGCCCAATCTGAGCTACAGCCCTCTTTAGAGCCTCTCGATTTAACTCAATGCAGCCCGTCTACTTCGGGCATTACAGATAGCTCGATCTCCCAAGCGCATCTCACCGTTCCTAGCTTTTGGTGGACGCGAGACCAAATCTCGGCTGAACCTCAGTTTGGCAGCAAGTTGTTCGACACCTGGCTCGCTTGCCCCCATCAAAAAAGCAGCGTTAGCCGAGTTGATTTTGTCGTCAATCAGCAAGCTTGGAGTCTATTAGATTATTTGGAGCGCTATGACTTTGTGCAGCAGATCGGCACCGTTGCCAGTGGTTATAGCTACGATATGCGCGTCTTCAATCGCCAGGGAGGGCTATTAGCTGCTTACACCTGTGATTTTGAAGGAAATATTGTTGGAACAAGGGAACTCAACGATCGACATGGTGTGAAAGTGGCTTCAGCAGACCTGTCCCAAACTTCACCTTCCCCGACTCCTTCTGCACTGATCTGCAATCTTTCCCTCGATTCGTCTGGCAAGGCAGGATTTCGAGGTCGTTCTAACTCACTCGACGGAACCGTTCCCAAAGGGAACGGTACGATTCAACCGTAGCGGTGGGCAAAGGCTCTAGAAACTCGCTGCGATCGAGCAATTGTTCAGCGTTGGGCACGAGTAAGGGATTTTTTTGTAACTCTTTGGGAAATGTCGCTGCATCCAGCGCGGTGAGAATAGGGGAAGCGGCATCACTCAACAAAGAAAGCTGAGGCGCGATTTCAGGAGTCCAGCAGAAGTTAATCCACTTTGAAAGCAGCGCTTGGGTCTCTTGCACTGGCTGACTCGTAGCGGGATGCACCCACAGATCTGCCCACACTGCCGTCCCCGATTTGGGAAAGACTGCCTCGATCGGCTGACTTCGCTGAATCAACGGCAGCGCATCAGTAGACCACCCCACGGCTACCCAGGTGTCGCCCAGTATTAAAGGTTGCAGATAATTATCAGAGCTATAGAACTTGACCTGCTGATGCAGCGATCGCAGGTCGGCTTCTAGCTGAGGAACGGACTGCAAATCGATCGTATTGTAAGATTTGCCCGATCGCTTCAGCGTCAAGCCAATCACTTCTCGCGGCTGATCGAGCAGAGAAATGTGTCCTCGCAGATCGTCTCGCCACAAATCACCCCAATCAGTCGGGGGCTGAAGATTTTTGTCGCGAAAAATATCTTTACGATAGAGAATAACGGTGCTGCCCCAGCGGTAGGGAGCCGCCCAAACTTTGCCCTTGGGATTAGGCAAACCCTGGTCACTGCGAGTCACGATCGCGCGCCACTTTTCAGGCAATTTTTGCCACTGCTGCCACGAGGATGAGTCAAGGGGCTGAATTAGTTTTTGTTGAATCGCAGTGGCTAACCAATAGTCGCCCAAAGTCACGAGGTCGGCAGGCGTTGCGGTAGAGGCTGGGCTGAGAAACGGAATCTCGATCGGAAATCGCTGAGGGACTGGCTGACCGCCGAGTTGCTTCCAGGTTTGCAAAAGCGTAAACAGCGCCTGCAATTGGGTTTCTGGCTTGAAATCAAGGTTGACTGACTGACCCTGCAAGCTCTTCCGAAAAGCACCTAATAGCTGCGCCGGAACCGAGTTTTTTAACAGCTGAATCCTTAAAGCTGCTTGATTTTGGCTATTGCATCCTGCTAAAAGCGTTGCCAGGGTCAGCGCCCCTGCCCCCGTTAAAAACGATCGTCGCTCCATCTGTCCCCCTACTTCTTCTGCTCGACTCCAAACCCAATCAACGTTATCACCGAAGGAATGCTCCCTTCATCGGGACGCTGATAAGTCACGATCGTTCGCAGCCGCAGATTTGGCGAGAGCAACCGCATCTGATCGACCGCGACCGATCGCGTGTAGTGAGTCGTCATTTCTAACGTTTGGCGAGTCGGTTGATAAGTAAAACGACCTGCGATCGAACCCGATTCTGAATAGCCTTCATCTCGCATGTAGAAGCCTCGAATCACCTCGCCATCAGGCACCTCAGCCGCAGGCGGAATTGGCAGTGAGGGGGCATCGGCAGCAACACAACGATCGGGAATAAACAAAGCGTTTAAACTCATGGCAACCCGTTCACCTTTGTCAGAGATGGTGTCGAAGGCGATCGCGAATCCGGGACACAGCTTCTCTTCGTCTGCCAGCTTAGAAAAATTGACCTGCAACGCCTCTGAAGACTGACCCGCAGGAGTCAAAATCCGCTGCTTTTCTGCTTCAGTTAGCGCGTCTACTTGAAACTCAGTATAAGACCGCTCAATCTCTCCAGTTTGAACAAAATGATAGGTTCTTTCCGTCGTCCAAAACCCAGCACAAGCCGCAAAAAACTCTTGAAAGGTCAGCATTTGCTCTAATTCAAATTTGTCGATCGGATGCTTTCAAAATCTAGCAAAAATACTCGCTTTAGAGGGCATTTCGATGCGATCGCTTCTAAAGCATAGCATCTGACCAAAAAATTAGACTTTGAAAAAAGCAATAGGCTACCTCTTGACGCTGATGAAAACGTTTAAGTTCATACTCAAAGCTACTAAGTTCTTATTTCTTAATCTTTGAATAAAGCGAGAGCTTAACGTTGGTTGATTGCAAAAACATCTCCCGTAAAACCAAAGTAGAATTTAGTCTAAAGTTCGGTTCTCTAGTTTAGTTCGCAGCTACTCTCTTGAAACAACGGTTTAATTGTTTCTTTTGCCACACTTTGGCTCACAATCAAACGTTAAATGATTCAGCACTATCTACCCCTCATGAGTTTGACCCTAGTAAGATAATCAGTGATAAAAGAAAGGGTAAAAAGAAAGGGTAAGTAGGTCACGAAATGGACACACTACAGAAGCAAATTAACACGATGAATGGCAAGATTGACAGGCTGCATCAATTGATTGAACAGCTAACGGGTAGCCTCTCCCAAGTCGTCACTGAAGTAAAGTCATCTTCTGGCAATGGCAGCAGCCTTTCCTCGTTTGGGGGCAGTTCTGGACGTTATCATCAAAGCACTCGCAGTGTTGACTCATTAATGGAACATAAAGACGTTTTAGTCGATAATCACTCGTCTGAAGCTTCGATGCACAGTGGTGAAAAAGCGCTTTCTTCAGAAATTCAGATTCAGCGACTGACCGCACAATTAACGACGGCTTATAATCGAATTGCTGCACTAGAAGAACAGCTTTTGGCACAGAGAGTTCATTGAGAAAGGATGAAGGGACTGTCTCCTATTTTCCTCTTTTCAGTTGGTCATTTGTGATTTGATAGCGATCGGCTAATGCTTCGATCTCTGCCAACAGTTCCATCTGCCCCCAGTGTTTGAAGAGGTGAGCCGCGATCGCGCACCCTCCTGCACCCACGCCCTCTTTAACATATCCCTGCTCATAAGCCTGAAGCTGCGGATGACGAGAGGTGGCAAAACTGAGCTGAGTGGCGATTAAAGGCACTGAGCCAAGGTCATGCGCCAAGCCAACGGTGTCTCCTGTCGGGTCTTCTGCAACCCAGCGAGTTGTGCCTATAATAATTTGCTCTAGATCCAAAGGCAATGCATGAGTTTGAGCGATTGCCCGTGCCAGCGCATAGACGGCTAACATCTGCGTTCCGCCTGCTAACAGCACGCCACAGGTGCGACTCGCCGCGATCGCCATTCCAGCCACCACGATCTGCATAGGGTCGCCAACTGCGGCAACGATCGTGAGGGGATCGCTAGAAGGGTGAAGGGCACTGAGTCCTTGTTGAACGAGATTCCACTTTTGGGCGTGATTGCAGATTGGGTGACTGCTGTTGACTTTGCCACAGGCTTTGATCCCCAAGGCGATGAGAACCGCTAAGGCAGTGGTGGTGCCCCCTACAACACATTCACCCAAAACTAAATAGCTGTCTGAGACTTGAGCCGCTAATTTATTTCCCCAGAGCAATCCTTGCTTAAATAGATGTTCGACGATCGCCCGATCCATCGCTTGCCCCGTACTCAAACACCGAGCGGGATGTCCTTTTACGTCGATCGCTGCCACTGCTGGAGCTTGAGGCAACCCTGCGTTGATGAGCTGAACGGGGATCGCTTGTGCCTCAACTACCGCGCGAGAAATCAAGACAGGAGACGCACCCACATGCAGCGGTGGCAACGGGTAACGAGGATTGGCTTGCACGCCATTGATCAAAAACTCAGCATCTGCGATCGCTGTATATTGACGATCTCTAGGCATCGCCCCAGCCGCAGAGATGCCAGGAATCAGACCTGTTTCGGTGAACCCTAACACACAGGCAAAAAGCGGCGATCGTCCCTGATAGCGCTGAAGCCATTGTTCGGCTTGTTGATGCTGCGTGTAAATAGAAATCATTCAGAGTCTAGTAGCACCTGCACCCAATGGGGCGGACGCGGGATTGGCGTGTTGAGGCGATCGCACAAAAACCACGATACGAGATGCACTGCAAATAAGTACACCATGTTTTGCACAAAAATCATTCCCACAACGACTGCCTGCACTAGAGGTAAAGACGGCTGCATCAACAGTCCGAGTTTGACAAACAGCCACTCTAGCAGGTTGGTGATTTGATTCGTGCCATAGAGCCAGAGATCGTCGCCCGACAAGACAGACAGTAGCCCAATGCGAAAGAAAGCGCCAAAGACTCCTAACAGAGTAGCGATCGCGATCGAGGTTGCCCAATTTGCGCGGCGATACCACAGCGTTCCTAGCAAAACGCCCATTACCCCAAAGGGCATCACATATTGAATGCTGCGAGCCGGTCCGATCAGCACTGACAGCAGCAGCCCCGACACCAAAGCCCCCATCCAAGCTGCCCGATTTCCCCAGCGCAGATAGATCAGCGCGATCGGCACCGGAAAGAACACCTGCAAAATCGGTCCCATCGGAAAATAGGAGTTGACGAGCCAGAGCAAACTTGCAGCGCTGGCAAGAAATGCCGTTTCGACGAGCACGATCGGACTCGCTGGGTCAACCTTTCTAACATAGGGACTTCGCGCCTCAGAGCCTTGACTATCGGGCACGATGTCTTCGATCCAGTTGTCATCCGTCTCGGAGGGTTCTGCGTCAGGTTTGGGTGTCGGGTGAGATCGAGGGGCTTCGTCGTGAGGGTCACTCATGCAAATTGAGAAAGGCGGGCAAATCTACTCTAGTACAAAACTTATAAACTGCGACGAGGAGCCGCGCCAAGCTTCCACGCCCAAAAATTGCCCAGAGATTGACGAATAAGCAAACACTGCCCAACCCCAGCAAAATAAATGTCGGAGCCATGACCACGCCAACCATGAACCAGGTCATGACGTGCAGCACCATGAATCCTGCAAAGAAGGTCGCGATCGTCGTAGCAACCCAAATCTGAGCAGAGGGACGACGCAATCCCGTCAAAATCACTGTTCGCAGCGTTGCTAAAAGATTTGCAGGCACCAAAAAAGCACAAATCTCGACGCAGTGGCTCCGAGAAAACTCAAACAGAGGTGTGAAATCAAACATACCAATATCTAGCGGGACCGTTAAGCTAGGTTACGCCAAACTGAGCGGGTTCTTCCTGAATTACAACAAAGCATTACAGTCCTGCTGTAAAAATTCTTAACTAACCTCTGGGGTTTGTCATCCGTTGGTGTAATTAAGAACGATCTGGACCCTTTGAATCGGATGAATCAATTCTTCAAATCAAGCGATCGTACCGTTTCAATCACAACGTCTGCCGCTCGATCGACCTCTTCAACCGTGTTAAATCGCCCAATTCCAAACCGCATCGACGCATAGGCTAACTCGTCGGGCAGCCCCAACGCTCGGAGGACGTGAGACGGCTCGATTTTGGCAGATGTGCAGGCAGAACCCGAAGAAACGGCGATCATGGGCTGCACTCCCAATAAAAGTGCCTGTCCGTCTATGCCTTTTATACTGATGTTGAGATTTCCGGGTAGACGCTGGGTAGCGTGTCCGTTGAGCTGAATGCCGTCTAGTTGAGACACTCGCTGCCACAGACGATCGCGCAATTCCGTCAAGCGCTGAGATTCTGACGACATTTCTGCAATCGCCAGTTCAACCGCTTTGGCAAACCCGACGATTTGGGGTGGATAGAGCGTGCCCGATCGCAGCCCTCGCTCGTGTCCGCCTCCGTGAATCTGGGGCGCAATCTGCACTCTAGGATTTCGTCGCCGCACATATAATGCGCCGATGCCTTTGGGTGCGTAGACTTTGTGAGCCGTCAACGACATTAAATCGATGTGCATTGCCTCTACGTCAAGCGGAATTTTTCCGATCGCTTGTGCGGCATCGGTGTGAAATAAAACCTGATGAGCGTGACAGAGATCTCCGATCGCTTCTAACGGCTGCAACACGCCAATCTCATTATTTGCTGCCATCACAGACACTAGAATCGTGTCCGATCGCAGCGTTTTTTCTAACAAGTTCAGATCGATTAAACCATCTGATTCCACGGGCAAAAACGTCACGTCAAACCCTAACGATCGCAGATAGTGACACGGATCAAGAACAGCATTATGCTCAGTTTGAAGCGTAATAATGTGCCGTCCCCGATCGAAATACGATTCTGCAACTCCTTTGATGGCTAGATTGTTTGCCTCGGTTGCTCCACTCGTAAAGATAATTTCTTCAGGACTTGCATGAATGGCACTGGCTAAAATTTCTCGCGCTTGTTTAATCGCGGCTTCGGCTTCCCATCCGTAAATATGACCGACGCTCGACGGGTTGCCAAACCGCTCGGTGAAGTAGGGCAACATTGCGGCTAACACCCGATCGTCTACCGGGGTTGTCGCTTGATTATCAAGATAAATCGGACGTTGAACCATCATTCGCTCATTCTAAGGATCGTGGATTAAATAAGAGCCGGATTTGCTCTCACCCCAACCCTCTCCCCAAGGAGAGGGAGCAAACGTCTAGTTCCCTTTCTCCCTGGGGAGAAGAGGGGAGGGCTTGCCCCACTTCGTGAGGAGGGTAATCCTAGACATTCCACAATTTGTCTCTTTAAGCTGTAACGTCTACATAAAAATTTGAGCGATCGAGGCGCTAAATTCTGGCAGGAGGGGTGAGGTGAGGCTGTCTCCGTCGAGCAGAGTCGCAGCCAGTTGAAGTTGAGCGTCGGTACGGCGATAAATCTCCAGAGTTTTCAGTTGCCAATTGACGATCCAATATTCCTGGACACCGTGCAGGGAGTAGAGCTTGAGTTTAACTTCCTTATCTCGCTGTTCGTTGAGGTCGCCAGGGGAAAGCACTTCGACCATTAGCTCAGGCGCGACGGTGAGATGCCCTGCTTGATCAATGCCACTGGCAAGGCTTTCTCGGCTAATCCAAACGACATCGGGAATGACTGCATCCGTTGGAGTGAAGATAACGCCTGGTGTCTGGAAGGCACTCCCCATCCCAGTCGTTTCTGACCAAGTTTCCAAGCGAACGTGCAGTTTGCCTGCTGCGCCTTGATGTCGAATGTGAGGAGCGCGGGTCACAAGCAGTTCCCCATCAATAATTTCATAGCGTTTCCAACCGCCATCGTCGGGCATGGCATCCAGATCGCGGGTTGTCCAGCGCAGAGAGTTGGCGACCATAGAAGTGACCGTTGAACTTGTTTTTAGTGTAGTCGATCGCAGGAAGGGATGCTGCTTGTCCATCGTCACTTGAGAGCCTCCCTTGTCAATCGAGACTACCTAACCAATCTGTTCAAAAGAATCACTAACTCAGATTTTGTCCGATTGATTTTCATTGATTAACCAACATTTACAATCAGAGCGACATAACAGCAAAACGTAGCAGAGGCAAATAATCTTTGCAACCCTACCAGCGGCTCTTTTTCATTCACTTCTGTGAAGTGTTAAACTGCTTGGCAAAACCGATCCCCTAATCTGAGTTTACACTCATGCTTCATCTTGTACTTGATACAACTGCTTTAAGAAGTGATCCAGCTCGTAAGAAGGCAGCTTTCCAGTCGCTTACGCGGTTGTCGCAAGCCATGGAGGTTCAAATTTACATTCCCTACATTGTTCAGCAAGAGTTTCTCTCGCAGGAGGAGGATCAATACCGAACGCATCTTCAAAAAGTAATCTCTAGTATCCAATCTTTACAGAAAAGACTGCTTCCTGAAGAGACAGTAAATTTTTTAAAGAACAGTATTGAAAGCTTCAAGAATACTCAATCTAAATTAGATAATTTTTCTTGTCAAATATTTAAAGTGTGGTGCAATGAAACTCGGACAAAAATTTTACCTATAGATGTTTCGCACGGTCAGAAGGTTTTTGATTCATATTTTCAGGGTATCTCACCATTTAAGAAAAAGAAAAACCGCGAAGATTTTCCAGATGCTTTTATATGGCAAGCGATCTGCGATCTATCTGAGAATTTAGAAGAGCTTTATGTAGTAACTAATGACAGTGTAGTCAATGCAGCATTACAGAATCAAGAGAAAATTATTTCAGTTGAAACTTTAGATAACTTCATTAGGTTGGACATCTGCCAAAAGATTATTAAAGAATTAGAACTTGAGGAAAGTAGAGAATCTAATAGGTCGGCTAACTTTCAAAGAATAATAAGTTTATTGACATCCAATAAATCGGCTAAATCGGCTGTCGTAATCTCGATGGAGGCTGAGTTGCTTGGGGAGTTTCAAGGTAAATCCATTAAATCTTTTGATATTCCAGATGACAACCATGAAGCGACTGTTGATCGTGTAGGAAATATTGAAAGCTTAGACTTATATATAGAAAATATAAGTTATTATGGTTCGAGTACTTATGTGATTCCATTTAGCATAAAAATAGAAGCTCAGTTATCTTATTTTATATACAAAGCAGATTACTGGGCACTAGATGATGAAAAAGCATATCGAATGTCTATCGATGATTGGAATGACTACACTTATTCAGTTGATGAAGAATACTCTCTTGCAGTGGAAGGTCGTATGTCATTTATGGTAGATTCAGATATTCCTGAGCAGTCAAATTTATCGGATGAAGATCTTATAGAAGTGATAGAGAACGCAGAGATTACTATAAGTATTATTGATAAGGTTTCTGTAATTCTCTATTCATCTCCCGATTAGCTTTCTTTTCAATTAGGTCTGTAGTGGCGACAGATTTTCTTGAATTACTGCCTCAACGTTAGAAAATGCAGTTTTTTAAGGATAAAGTTTGAGAATCTTCTACCTTTCTTTTGGCAACCAATGGCGAAAACTGTTCTCATTACTGGTGCTTCGACAGGAATCGGGCTTGCAACGGCAAAGCTATTTCAGCAGCAAGGCTGGAACGTGGTTGCGACCATGCGATCGCCCCAAAAAACCTCTGACCTAACAACACTCGATCATACGCTCTCCCTACAATTAGATGTCACCGACCCAGACTCGATCGCTCAAGCCGTCACCGCAGCGCTAGAGAAATTCTCGACGATCGATGTGCTGGTCAACAACGCAGGTTATGGCTTGATTGGCGCGTTTGAAGCCTGCACCCCTGAGCAGATTGAGCGACAGTTCGCCACAAACGTGTTTGGACTGATGGCAGTCACCAGAGCCGTGTTGCCTCACTTTCGAGAACGGCGATCGGGCACCATTATTAACATCGCCTCGATCGGCGGCAAAATGGCGTTTCCTTTATATAGTCTCTATCACTCGACTAAATGGGCAGTTGAGGGCTTTTCAGAGTCGCTGCAATATGAGTTAGAGCCGTTTAATATTCGTGTCAAAGTAATTGAGCCAGGTCCCATTAAGACCGATTTTTATGGACGATCGGCTGACCCTGCGACCCGTCTTGGATTGACGGCATACGATGAATTTGCCGCAAAAGTGACCGCTAAACTCAAGCAAGCTGGAAACAATGGATCACCGCCAGAGGTGACAGCTCAGGTTATTTATCAAGCCGCAATCGACCCATCTCAGCGGCTCCGCTATCCGGCGGGGGGAAATGCTGGGCTGCTATTGCTGTTGAGAAAACTATTGCCCGATCGGATGTTTAGTACAATAGTTCGGAGCAGCACGATTCGCTAGTCGCGGTCTTTATGATTAAAATCCTCCATCTCTCCGACATTCACTTGGGTAGCGGATTCTCGCATGGGCGCATCAATCCCGAAACTGGACTCAACACGCGGCTGGAGGATTTTGTCGCGACGCTAGGACGCTGTATCGATCGCGCCCTCTCTGAACCCGTCGATCTCGTCCTATTTGGGGGCGATGCCTTTCCAGACGCAACGCCGCCCCCTTATATCCAGCAGGCGTTTGCGCGGCAGTTTCATCGCTTAGTTGAGGCAGGCGTTCCCACTGTGCTGCTCGTCGGAAATCACGATCAGCATTCTCAAGGCGCTGGCGGTGCAAGTCTGTGCATCTATCGCACTCTCGGCGTACCGAATGTGATTGTCGGCGATCGTCTCGATTCTCACACCATCCAAACTCGCAATGGGGCTGTTCAAGTCATTACTCTGCCGTGGCTGACACGATCGACGCTGCTGACTCGTCCCGAAACCGAAGGACTCTCAATGTCAGAAGTGGGGCATTTATTGCTCGATCGGCTCCGTGTTGCCCTCGAAGGCGAAATTCGTAAACTCGATCCCTCGATTCCCACCGTTTTGCTGGCTCACTTGATGGCAGATGCTGCCACCTATGGCGCAGAACGATTTTTAGCCGTGGGCAAAGGCTTCACGATTCCGCTCTCTCTAATCACTCGCGATTGTTTTGATTACGTGGCGCTGGGTCATGTCCATCGCTATCAGATTCTCTGTCAACAGCCGCTAGTCGTCTATCCCGGCAGCATTGAGCGCGTCGATTTTAGTGAAGAGAAAGAAGAAAAAGGATTCGTGCTAGTCGAATTAGAGCAAGGCAAGGTACAGATGGAATTCTGTCCGCTTCCGGTGCGATCGTTCCGCACGATAGAACTCGATTTGTCTGAAGAAGACGAACCACAAACTGCTTTGCTAGAGGCGATCGCATCAGAACTTGTCGAAGATGCCGTCGTGCGATTGATCTATCAACTCCGCCCCGAACAGATTGATCTCCTCGACGATTCCCTAATCCGCGAGGCGCTTAGCAGTGCCCATAATTACACCATTCATCCTGAGCTAATCAGTCAACTCTCTCGTCCACGTCTGCCAGAATTGGGAATCGGCACCACGATCGAGCCTCTGCAAGCACTCCAAGCCTATCTCCAAAACCGCGAAGACTTGCGCGATTTGCAAGAACCCATTCTCGAAGCCGCTCAACGATTGCTGACCGACGAGATGGCTTGGTCTGGGTCGATCGGGTTGACGATCGATTTAGACGATGCTCCATTAGTTGAGCCAGCAGAAACGCAACTACGATTGCTGTAGCACGATCGGCGTTATGGCTCAACAAAGATTATGCCTGCGGCAAGGTGAATCAGATTTAGCTCAGTGTTGCGACGATCGCCGATCATCTTCTTCTTGATTTCCAATTCTCGATTTACCTTTTGGAGTTGTCCTTCTGTGGCAGGCAATATTCGGAGCTTGCCTGATTGCTGAAAGGCTTGAATCCGTTCTTCGAGTTGTTGAGAGCGACGAGCTGCGTAGCTTTCGGCACTGCGTTGTTGAACATTGCAATGGTTGTCATTCTCGGCAGCAAATTCTGCTGATGCCTGGTCAAAGGCTGCTTCTAAAGCATCATCGCAATCGCTATAAAGTGCCAGAACTCGATCGAGATTTTCGATCAGATTGGCGGCATTCAGCTTTGCCTTTCCCCAACGGGCTGCCCGATAAACGAAGCGTTCTGATTGATCGTCAGACAATAACTTACCATCTGAGTAATGAGCAACTTTGTAAGCAAGACGGTTCTCCGAGCGCAATCCCTCAAATAACCAGCGCTGGATCACATACACATATTGCCCCGGCGCAGCTTCAACGTCTGACTGCTCACAGCGAATTGCCGCGATCGGATGAATCTGAGCATCATTGTCGTAGCTGTGTCTGATCCATTGAATCAACGGATGGGTGGGATCAAGCAGTTCGATCGGCTTCCCTTTATCTTTGTCTGGTTGGACTGCAAGGCGAGGGTCAAATAAACACAGAGCGGACGATCGATGTAAGCGAGTTTGAGTCGCAAATCGATGCTGCTTGAGAAATAAATCTAAATCGACCTTGGCATCTTCGGTTAGTTTAATCTCAAAGACGGCTTCTCTATCTTGAATGGGTTTAATGGTGGTTCCCAGGTAGTAGCGAGCAAAGTAGTCTTCGACAAATGAGTGCAATTCTTCTGAAGTCAACCATCGACCTTGATTGCGGCTTTTGGTCACAGCATGGAGAATTTGATCTGAGAACGCCATTAAATTAACAGCTTCTTGTTCTAATTGGTCTTGTTCGAGGCGTTGTTTGAGAATTGCGCTTGCAGTTTCGTCGGCGCGTTTGAGTCGTTCGGCATCTGTCAGATCGGGTTCAAAGAGTGTGATGAGTAGTTTTTCGGTCGCTTCTCCGAGAATGTTTTCTAAATCGCCGATGCTTTCTTGAAAAACATTGATACGTTCATACAAACGTTCGAGAATCCGCTCCTCGATCGTGTCTACCAAGCTGAAATTAATAATTGAGATGCGATCGGCTTTTTGCCCTAAGCGATCGATCCGTCCAATTCGCTGTTCGACTCGCATTGGATTCCACGGCAAATCATAATTAATCAAAAAACGACAAAATTGCAGGTCAATCCCTTCGCTGCCGACTTCTGAAGACAGAAGAATTGAGGTTTTGCCCTGTTCAAATTGTGCCAACACGTCTTGTTTTTGATCGCCCATGCCACCCAAAATCAAGCTGGTCTGAATTCCATCCGTCTCTAAGCGGCGTTGCAAATAGTGCAGGGTGCCGCGAAAATAGGCAAATAGAACAAATTGCTCGTCTGGATTTTTCTTGAGTTCGCGATGTAGACACTGAACCAGCGATCGATATTTAGTGTCTTCAGCTTCGAGTTGCGCGTAGTCAATATTTTCTAAGGGCAATGTCTCTGAGTCAGGCGATCGTTCAGGGTCTGATTGCAGGATCGAAATGCCTGATTCCCAAAGCAACTCATCTTGAAATTCATCCAGAATTCCTTGTTTTGACCAAGTTTGCAGCGCAGCGACGAGACAGCTCGCCATTTGCCGTTGACGCGCAATCAACCGAAAGAGCAGAACGCCTTGCTTGCCTTTGCTTTGTTTGCGAATCGCTTGAGTCACCGACTCATAAATTTCTTTTTCTAAAGCAGAGAAGTGAACCTTTAACGTTTGTGGGGCACGCTCAACCCGGTTAGGCAGCACATCGCGTTTACGACTGCGGGTGAGATATTGACTGACTAATGAAGCATTTTCTAACTTATACCCAAGTCTGACTTGCATGTCTGCGTCAATCGTCTCTGGCGTTTCTAGCGTATGTTGAATTTGCCGCAACACAGGATTTTCTCGAAAGTAATCGGATTGAAGGGCGCGATCGAGATCACGTTTTGCCGCTCTAAAATCGGGAGGATGACTCCAGAGCGATCGCAATGCCCGAATCAGAGGTTTGTTTGCCTCCAGCATTTGCTCAAAGATAGTTTTGTCAAAAAAGTCTTCTGGGCTAATGATTTTCAGCAGTTGATAAAGGTTAGTGTTTTGCGTCTGAATCGGGGTTGCTGTCAATAGCAATAGATGACGAGCCGCATCTCGCACTAGTTGACCCAATCGATGATTTGCGGTGGCTGAATTGCGGAGATAATGCGCTTCATCAATAATCACCAAATCAAACACACTCACCTCATCGGCGGCAGGATTGTTGTTGTTATTGTTGTCTAACAATCTTGCGAGTTCTGCCTTGGCTCCTGACATCGTTTCATCTTCCCAATTGGCGTTGGGGCGAAGTCCTTCTAAGCTGGCGATGCACACAAAGGGGTGCTGATAATGGCTTTGCAAAACGTGCTTGACTTCTTCTAAAAGCTCTTGGGCACTGGTGAGTTTGGCAACAATATTAAATCGTTGGTGCAAATCATCGCGCCATTTTTCTCGCAAAATTGCAGGACAAATGATTAATAAACGACGAGCATCGGCTCTGGCTTGCAGTTCTTTCCAGATATAGATTGCCTCGATTGTTTTCCCCAGTCCTACTTCGTCTGCAACTAACAATCGCCCTACCGGAGATTCTAAAAATTTCAGCACAGGTTTAAACTGGTGCGGGTAAAAGTCCGTATGGCTCGACTCCATGCTGTAGAAAATGTTAGTTAATTGCCCTTTCACCTTCTCAAACGTGAGAATTCGGCGCAGGTCATCGGCTCCGCTAAATTTCCCTTGTTCTAGCAGCGCAAAAAGTCCCTCTGGTTCTCCACAAAGCTCTAAAAGGTTGTAGGGCTTATAGGCTTTTTCGTTTGGGCTAAACTGGACTTGCACCAGTAGCCGAGTTCCAGAAGTGCGAGTTTTTCCGGTCGTGATGCCCCGATGTCCCGGATTGGCTTTTACGCGCACTTCTTGCCCCGCGATCGTCGGACTCCAAGTAACAATGTTGCTCATTGACTATATGCCTTTGCTCTTGGGTAAATTCATTCAGAAGATCTTCATCTCGGTTCGTTAGCTTTAGGGGTCTTACCCATTGGATCTTCTTCTTTGGGCGGTACTGGCTTGACTTGTTCCATCTCGCTTGGAAGTCTGACCTCTGGCTGCTCTCCAGTAGGAATCGACAGCCCATAAGCGACTGCAAATCGATGAAACTCGCGGTCACTGATGCCATTCGTTTCTAAATCTTTGGGAAATGGCAGCGATCGCACTCCATACTCTGGAATTCCAGCATTCTTATGGTTAAAGTCTTTGTGAGTCGAAGTGATCGCCTGCGTGTAAAAAGAGGTTTGTCCACCGCCGCCGCCGATTAAAACTTCTAAAGGTTTCTCAAAACCACGCCACGTTAGCCTGAAACCATGCTCAACGTATCTTTGACTCCCATTCCAAACAACATTAGCAACCAATTCCTGAATTTCTCTCCGAGCCGTACTGGTTTGGAATCGATCGAGATAATGGGTTGAGTTTCCACATATCGTATTTTTGACATCCGTTTCTGCAACCCCTAATTCCTGTGCCAGCCGTTGAGAAAATGCAGTGACCCCTAAAGAATTGACTTTGGTAGAGTAGAAATCAACTTTCTTTTCACCGTCCTCCTTCCAATACCGAAACGAGCTTCCGTCCAGCGTTCCATCTCCCACATCAAAGAGGACATAGAACCCTTCATCGATTTCAAGAGAGTTGATTAGCGACCACGCTTCAGCCGCAATTTCTGGGATTGCATGGCAATCGATCGCAGTTCCTTCCAGTGTTGCTCTCAGTGGTTTGATACGATCGCGCAAATTATCGATCGTCATTCGCTCAGTCTGCGGTTCATTACTCAACAACCAGGCGAGAGAAAGAACTTTTTCAAAGCGTTTAATTGCCTTAGAATCACAATATTCAACAGGAACGCCAACATTCGCAGACCATTCAATTCTTTGGTTAATGATGAGTTCTGGTTTGTTGTGACGAATCCAATCTTTAGTGCGAATCATGACACGACTTAAATAGTAGGCACAAAGATTTTCAACGGTTTCATCCTCACTCAGTCCCGGTAATTTTTTGAACTGCCAGCTTTCCGCACTTTGAGGAAGATCAAAATTTGCCAGACGCATCTTGATAAACTCCACCGTCGTCTGCACCTGGTTTTCATAGGGTTTCCACTCAGAAGCGGTCAACCCAGTAATCAGCGTGCCATCGGGCAGAATTCCGATTTTTGTCGGCAGTAAGGCTTCTTCTAGATGAGTATCTTCGTCGGTAAAGGTGACAATCTCCGATCGGTCTGTTGACACATCTCGAAAACAAACTTTCGTAAAGCTGGTGCCAAAGTCAATTCCTAAATTTAGCGACAAAACCCCTAAATCAATCGGTTCTTCAGGAGGAGTGACGATCGGAGCCTGCTCAACTTCGGGTTCTAGTTCAGTCGGCAAGTCTACAAATCTTGGTGCTATCGGAGTTGGAAACGGCTCGATCGTGGGCAGCCGATTCTCGATCGTCAGATTTGAAGATTCACTGATTTGTCGGACTTCGATCTCTCTCAATTGTTGTTGAAGTTGAGCAACTTGTTCTGCAAGCCTGGGTAATGCTTGTTGCAACGCTTGAAATTCACTGAAATTCAGAGTCGTTGTTTGAAGTTGTTGACGAATGTTTTGAATCTCTTGAGATAAGCTTTCTCGCACTTGAGAAAGCTGTGAGTTTAACCCTGGCTGACTTGTTGCTGCATCACCCTGACCCTGCCGAATCGCAGCCAATTGTGTCTCCAGTTGAGACAATCGCGTTTGCAGGTCAGCGTAATCAGTGGCGGTTAAACCTTGACGCTGCTGAAGAAAAATGATTCTTTCTGTAAGGTGGGGAAATGCCTGTTGCAGCGTCTCTAATCCATCAAGACTGAGATTCGCCGCTTGAAGTTGTTGACGAATGTCCTGAATCTCTTGAGATAAGCTCTCTCGCACTTGAGAAAGCTGTGAGTTTAACCCTGGCTGACTTGTTGCTGCATCACCCTGACCCTGCCGAATCGCAGCCAATTGTGTCTCTAATTGAGACAATCGCGTTTGCAGGTCAGCGTAGTTGGTGGCGGTTAAACCTTGACGCTGCTCAAGAGAAATGATTCTTTCTGTTAGCTGGGGAAATGCCTGTTGCAATGCCTCTAATCCATCAAGACTGAAGTTCGCCGCTTGAAGTTTTTGACGAACGATCAGAATTTCTTGGAATAAGCCTTCCCGCAGTCGAGAGAGTGGCGCATCCAACCCTGCCGTTGTTAATGCCTCAGCCTGATGTTGTTGAATCGAAGCCAATTGCACATCAATTTGAGAGAGTCGTGCCTGCAACTCGACCTGATCCGTTACAGTCAAACTTTGACGCTCCTGAAGAGCAATAATTTGCTCGGTAAGTCGAGGAAATTCCTGTTGCAACGCCTCCAGTCCATCAAAACGTTGAAGTTGTTGACGAATTGCCTGAATCTCTTGGGATAAGATTTCTCGCACTTGAGAGACTTGCGTGTTCAGCCCCGTCTCGATCGTCTCTGCATCAGTCTGACGCTGTTGAATCACCGTCAACTGCACACCAATTTCAGCGAGTCGCATTTGCAGTTCGGCATAACTCGTTGCCGTTAAATTTTGACGTTGCTGAAGGAAACTAACTTCTTCTTTGAGATCAGGAAATGCCTGTTGCAAAGCCTCCACTCCATCAAGACTTTGAAGTTGTTGACGAATGCCCCAAATTTCTTGAGATAAGGTTTCTCGCACTTGAGCGATTTGTGCGTTTAACCCTGCCTGACTTGTTTCCGCATGAGTCTGATGCTGCTGGATCGCAGTCAATTGGGCATTGATTTGAGATAATTGCGCTTGCAGTTCGCTTAAGTAGGTCGCAGTCGCGTTTTGCCCTTGCTGAGTTGTCGTGAAGCGATCGTGTAGCTGAGAAAGCTGCGATCGGAGTCCAATCAGATCGATCGCGGTCTCATTTCGTTCTAAAACTCGTTGATCGAGGTTTAATAAGCGTTGATCGATCTGCGCGATCGCTCCATTAAATTGCTGTTCTGTTTGCTGCTCAAAACGTCGCCGATTGACTAAGTTTAGACACAGCGAGAGAGACAGCGGAGCCGCCGCATAGATTGCCTGTTGCGATAAAGCTGAAATCACAACTCCCACCACAGAAGCGGCAGTCGAGGTATATTCAACGACATTTAGGAGTCGTGATCGCTGGGTTCGTCGAGCAGAAAATGGATTGCTCATTCAACTAGCTCTGATTGAAGTGGGTAAGCAAGGAGACTTCTCCAATACTGTCACATCATATTCAGAGTGTCAGGGCAACCTGCAAAGTGCTTCATTGATTGATACCGAAAACACCACAGCTTCACAGAGAAGAGCAGGGGAAGTTTCGAGCCACTTTCAACACGCACTATGCCCACTTAGTTTATTTCTGTTGAACTAATGTTTGAATCTCCTGACGTAACTGAGGATTTTTTTGCGCCGCCTCAAAAATTTGGTTAAAGCGGGGCACTTCTAACCCTTGCGCTTGTACCGCTTTCTCCATTTTGGCATCGCTATCTTTTTGAATCTGCACCAGTTTAGTCACGACTCGATCGTATCCTTGCCGTTCTTTAGGCTGAATCTGCGCGGTCGGCGTTGCTTTAGGATCTCGCTGCGACTTATAGATTTCATCAAATCGCTGCTCGGTTAACCCCTCACCTTTAATGGCTTGCACCGCTTCTGACTCGGATGCCCGATTGATCACCAAAATCTGCTTAATCGCACTCGCAAACTTCTGCACCTCCTCTTTGCTGACGGGTGTAGTTGGGGCTGTCTGAGTCGTGGGAGCCGGAGTTTGTGCCTGCGCCGGGATGTGAGCAGCAGCACCCACTAGAACAGCAGTGCAACAGGCGACCAAAACACGCTTCATGTTGAATTCTCCATAGACGTTGGGTAGAACTTGCCGCCAACCCACCCTCAAAACTGCTGACAAACAACGATTGTGAAAGGGATTGTGACGTGTCTTGCCCAATACTACCGAGAATCGATCGAATCAGCGTCCGATCGTGACAGTTCTCTCGATCGTCCTCAAACTTCTTAAGGTATCTCTTTGGGTAGATCTCAGCGATCGCAAGCCAGAACCCTTGATAGAGATAACTTTCCTAATGCATCGCTACAAGTTAAGACTAGAAGCCGCCGTGTTTTAGCACCTGATGTTTCTGTCTTTAGTCGTCTGTCATCTCTAATTTGATAAGACCTAACCGCGCAGGATTCCAGCACCTATTGACCCCTTTTCTAGGTGAGGTAGAAGCCGCTACGTCTATTCTTTAAGCACAAGTTAAAAACTTCTATGTCGTCTTCTAATTTCATCCACCCTTCAGACTCAGATCTCTATGCTCAGTCAACTACGGCTGAGTCTCGCCCCTCGGTTTCCGCTCAAAGTGCTTCTTCCATCCCCACTCAAGACGCAGCGCTGTTAATGATCCCGCTTTGCTTTGTGGCAATTTGGGCAGCCGTCGTCTGTGTGATTTCTAACACCTGGAAGCCCAGTCGCAAAGAGATTGAACGGAGTCGGCAAACCGCTCAACTTCCCTGTAAAAAATGCGCCTACTTCAGCAATAATCCTTACGTGAAGTGTGCGGTCAATCCTCAGACTGCGATGACACGATCTGCCAACGATTGTGGCGATTTTTACTCAAAAGATCAGAAAGCAATGCGTTAAGAAACTCCGTTAATATCATTCAACTTTTCAGAATTAACCCCGCAAACTCAGAATTTAAACTGGCATGAAGCGGTTCGATCGTTCCGGGTCTTGCATGGCAGATCGTGGATGTTGTCTCAGTGGGCACTGTTTTCCTACTGATAACGTCAAGTTTGCCTGTAGACTAGAGGGCTAGAAAAGGTCAGCCCACGGTTTTAGACGATCGACACTCAATCTCCAGCCATTCATCCTATGAAATTGCGGTTCGTGCTTCAATGTTGGCGGCGATGGATCCGACATCTCCTCCCGCTCCTATTTCTAGTGTCGTTGGTGACTGTCTTGCTGTCGGGCAGTGTGACTTCTGCAACTGCACAGACTGTTCGCCAAGAAATTCGGGGAGTTTGGATCACCCTGAATGACATGGATATTCTCAAAGACCGCATCAAACTGAAAGATGCGATCGGTCAACTGCGACGACTCAATTTCAACACGGTTTATCCCGTGGTCTGGAATTCTGGCTACGTGATGTATCCCAGCGCAGTGGCACAGCGTACCGGAATTCAGCCCTTTGTCTACGCAGGTTCAGATGGACAGGACCTCATCGCCGATGTCACTGCTCAGGCACATCAGCAGGGCTTAGTGGTTATTCCCTGGTTTGAGTTTGGGTTGATGGCTCCCGCAACGTCAGAATTAGCTTTAAACCATCCTGAATGGCTGACGCAAAAGCGAGATGGAAGCCAAACGTCGGTGAGTGCCGCGGGTGAAGTGATGTGGTTAAATCCGTTTCTGCCTGACGTGCAGAGATTCATTACTGATCTCGTTGTAGAAGTCGTGACTCAATATGATGTCGATGGCATTCAGTTTGATGATCACATGAGTTTGCCTCGCGAGTTTGGCTACGACGACTATACCGTTGCTCTCTATATTAAAGAAACCAAAAAGTCGCCACCCGCCAATGCGTCTGATGCAGCCTGGGTTCGCTGGCGTGCCAATAAGATTACGGCGTTTATGGCGCGACTAAACCGGGCTGTAAAAGCGAGAAAGCCGAACGCGATTATCTCAGTTTCTCCTAACTACTATGACTTTGCTTATCGATTGCACCTACAAGACTGGCTCGGCTGGGTGCGGCAAAATCTGGTTGATGAATTGATTGTGCAAGTCTACCGTCCCAATCTGCAAAGCTTTGTTGAACAGATCAATCGATCGGAGATCCGAGAAGCGCAACAAAAAATTCCGACCGGAATTGGTATCATGGCTGGCTTGAGACATAATCCAGTCTCGATCGGGCAGATTCAATCTCAAACGCGAGCCGCTCAAGCTCGAGGGTTGGGTGTGGCGTTCTTTTACTACGAGAGTCTGTGGAACGATGCCCTCGAATCGGTCAGCGATCGTCAGTCTGGGTTTCAAGCCCTCTTTGAGGCTCCTGCCTTGCGGTCTGCCATTAAATAGCGGTTTTCCATCGATTGCAAATGCTCTACCATAAAGACGGGCGAGTCGTGGAATCACCGATGATGGCAAAGCGCAAAAAAGACAATCTGCGATGGATTAAAGAAACTCTCGAACTCAAAGACGATCATCGCTGGCAGTGCAGCCCTGGCTATAAAGTGTTTGTTGCCGATCGCGGTGCTGTCCGGTTCGATGTGCCGCAAAATTGGTTTTTTGAGCCAGATGTCAAATCGTTTAAGTTTCTCGATCGTGAGCCGCCCGACGATGACTGTCGCCTCGAAATGTCGTTTAATCGCCTCCCTGACGCAGATTGGAGTCTGTTTCCGCTCAAACATACGCTTAAGAAAATCCTGCAAGACGAAAAACGCGACATGATTGAATGCGGAGAAATCATCACGCTTAAGCGCCAAACCGCCCGCATCGTCTGGGCAGAAATCAAATTTATCGACAAGCAAGACAGCCGCGAAGCCTTTTCTCGTACCTGCATCGGCTTGGGGTCTAACGTTCAGTGTCTGATCACGTTCGACTATTGGGCAGACCAAGCTGAGCAGCTAACCCCCGTGTGGGATGAAGTCTTACGATCGCTCACATTAGGTCTTTATATTCGCGACCCGATGAGCGGCACTGCTTTTCCAGACTAAAGCGACAGGACGTAAAGATGGTTCTAACAACAGGTCGTTCTACGATCGGCGAAAAACGAGTCATTTTTCATCATCTCAATTGGCAGTCTTATCAGCAAATTTTGACTGCATTGGGAGAACATCGGGCGGCTCGTCTAACCTACGATCGCGGCACTCTAGAAATCACAACGCCCCTCGAAGAACACGAAAGCGCTGCGGAACTCATTGGCTTATTCATTCGGATTCTAGTCGTTGAGATGCGACTGAAAATGAAGTCAATGAGGTCAACAACGCTCGATCGAGCAGACTTAGATAGAGGTGCAGAACCCGACAACTGTTATTACATTCAAAATCATGCGCAAGTTGCGGGTCGTATCGTAGATCTTGACAAAGACCCGCCCCCCGATTTGGTCGTAGAAGTTGATATTACCAAGACTGACATCGATAAAAATCGGCTCTACGCAGCAATGGGTGTATCCGAATTTTGGCGATTTAATGGTGAGGTGTGGCAAATTTACCAGCTTCAAAACACTCAATATCTTGAAGTTGATCAGAGTCCTACGTTTTCGATCGTTGAGAAGGCAGATCTCTATCAATTTCTAGCAGCCTGTCAGCAAGATGAAGTGAATGCTGAACTGAGCTTTCGCACTTGGGTCAAAGAAAAGTTAATTCAGAGTTAAGAGAACTTGACACAACTAGCCCTCTTGCAGAAACCAAATGGGCTTTTGCAAGAGGGCTAAAAACGATGGCAGAAACTACTTGGTTTCGGAGCTTACTCTGCTTTTTCGGCAACCTTTTCGATTTTCTTAGCAGCTTGAGCGAGGGCTTTGCCAACTTTGTGCAGAGGTCCTTTAATGCCTTTTCCAGAGTCGTCTCCGATCGCGGTTGTCTGTTCACCCAACTGCTCTAAAACCTCAGCAATTTCACTAGCTTCAGTCTTTTTGCCCTTCAGAAGCTTCTTTAATTCTTTAAGGCTAGCAGAGAGTTCTTTGACGTTTTCTTCCTTGTGACCTTTGAGGAAGTTGACCCACACGTCAATGGACTCGATCGCCGTGTCAGCCTCAATTTCAGTCACATCGCCGTGCAAAACTTCTACAAGAGAATCGACTTCAGGTGACGATTCATCTTGGTCTGCATCTACGTGCTTTGCCTCTTCTTGATGAGACTTTGTGGGTTGCTTTTCTGCTTCCATTGCTGAATCATCTTGCTTGCCTTTAGATTCTTTTTGAGATGCCATCTTAGGGATTCCTTTTGTCAAACGAGATCGTCTGTACAACAACTAAGGTAAGCATTCAGCAAAAGCTTTCCCTCCCTCTTGAGAAGAGCATTAAAATCACGTCGAAATCGTTCAATAGGAAGACGCGACTTTAACGATTTGTGACCCGCGCACTGATAGAGGAAGTTGAACCGCATCAGTATTGTCAAAATCTGGCTTGCGTGTTTTTGCCGACCGCTTAAGGCACCAATCTAGATCAGTACCGTAAATCGACGATGGTTTGTCACCCTTCATAAATAGAAAATAGGCTCAACGCTGATGTGAATGACGACCCCTAAAAAAGATGATGACAACTCAGACTTCTCTTCGTTCTCGTGGCATGGAGCTGTTGGTGTCTTACCACCACAAGCCCTCAGTTCGCACCCGGAATCAGTTGGTGCAGTTAAATGCAGGTCTCGTCCGCAAGATTGCCCATCGGGTTAGCCACCAGTGCGCTGAACCCTATGAAGACTTAGAACAAATCGGCTACATTGGCTTGATTCGAGCGATCGAGCGGTTTAACCCTCATCAAGGCTGTGCGTTTAGCTCGTTTGCAGTGCCCTACATTCGCGGCGAGATGCTGCACTTTCTGCGCGATCGTGCGGGTACGGTTAAAATTCCCCGCCGTTGGCAACAACTCAACAAAGAGGGGCAACGAGTTCGCGAAAGGTTGATGATGGACTTAGGTCATCAGCCGACTGATGAAGAAATTGCCACTGAATTGGGGGTCGGCGTTCATGAGTGGCGTGAGAGCAAACTGGCTGCTAGAAACCGTCTGCCTTTGAGCTTAGATGCAACGATTTGTCAGCAGCTTGATTCTCCGATGACGTTGGGCGATATGCTGCCCGATGCCCATTATCAACAGCTTCAACACTTAGAAGAAGATCGTCAGCAGTTGCATAAAGCGCTGAATCAGTTAGAAGACAAAACTCGGCAGGCGATCGAATACGTTTTTTTGCACGATTTGTCTCGCAAAGAGGTAGCCGAACAAATCGGGGTCAGTCCAATGACGGTGACTCGTCGCATTCACCGAGGCATTCAGCAGATGGTTAGCTTGCTGCAACCTCAAGTTTTGCAATCTGACCCCTAGTGGTTAGCGGGTTCTAATCAGTGGTTCATTGTCTCTAGATATGCCGGGTTGAATTTGCTTCAGTCCGGCATTTTCTATGGTTGGTGCTTACGGTTGAATGGAGTAAACCTCCTGCGCGAATATTTGCCCTCACCCTAGCCCTCTCCCTAGGGAGAGGGAACAAGAGGTTCTAGCTCCCTTCTCCCTGGGGAGAAGGGTTGGGGATGAGGGCATCTTCGGACTTTTGCAAGAAGTTTATTTATGCAGGAAGTCTAGTCTTGACCGACCGGGCTTCGGTTTCGCTCAGCCTTCACCTCTCGGTGGGTTGAGCGAAGTCGAAATCCGCGGACAGCGTAGCGAGGGATTCTAGTATCGCGCAATTCTCTCAGCTATCGTGCTTTCATATCAGCGATCGCGTTCCGTGTCATGGATGCGATTGCCTGATCGCTGGCTTTAGGTAAGTGATAATACTTCCCGCCTGCCTGTTTTGCGAGTTCTTTGGCGAAGCCTGTCGAGACAAATTTATTTTCGGTGTCGATGACGAGAAGTTGAGTCCCCATCGCCCGAATTTTGCCCGCAATATCCAATAGTTCGGCTTTGATGTCGGGCTTTTCGCCATCAGGAATAGTTTCGCCCAGCGATCGAGCAAGCGGCACATTCCCCCGACCGTCCGTAATCGCCACAATCACGACTTGACCCACATCTCCCGACTGTTGAGCGTTAATTCCTACTCTGACAGCTTGAGTTAATCCGTGTGCTAAAGGAGAACCGCCGCCGCACGCCATGCGATCGAGACGACGTTTGGCAGCTTCGATCGATCGCGTTGGGGGCAGCAATACCTCAGCCTGTTCGCCTCTAAACGGAATCAGCGAAACTTGATCGCGATTTTGATATGCCTCGGTCAACAGCGTCAACACGGCTCCCTTAGCGGAGTTCATGCGATTGAGTGCCATTGAGCCAGACGCATCGACGACGAAGATAATCAATGCTCCGGCTTTACGGGCAAGTCTTTTTTGACGAATATCACTTTCTTCCACAAAGACGCGCTTGCGGGATGCAGCACTGGCTTCAGGTCGGTTGTCTTCAGCGCGTTGACGACGAGATTTTTGGTAGGGAGCCGCCGATCGCAGGGTGGCATCGACTGCAATTCGCCGCACTTTTCCTTTGGGCAGCATCGGTTTGATATAACGACCTCGATCGTCAGAAAAGATGATGGTGCGGCTGCCTGATTTGCCCTGACGACTTGCCATTTGAGCAAAATAAAGCACTTCAGGGTCGAGAATTACGCCTTCTGCATCAAAGACAAACTCTTCGGGAATGCTGGGCGGCTCTTGCTCCTGCTGGTCTTCGGGTTCTTCTTTTTCTTCCTGCTCGTCTTGATCTTGGTCAGATTCGTCTTGAGGTTCGTCTTCGGATTCGTCTTGGTTTTGAGGGGGCGGTGGTGGCGGAGGCGGATTTTCGTCGGGTGGGGTTTGGACGATCGTCGATCGCGGCACAATCACCAACTCAACGGCTCGCCGCAAATCGTCTGCGATCACGTCTGTGCGTCCGTCTAGCGCAGCGTGTGCCTTGGCAACTCTGAGGGCAAACAGTTCGGCTCGATGCCCCTGCACCCCGCCTCGAATTGCCTCGTTGACCAAGTAATTAATCTGCTCAGTGCTGATACGCACGTCTTTGAGCCACTCGCGCGCCAGAATAATTTGAGTTCTCAAGGAGTCGAGATCTTCGTCATATTGCTTGAGAAAGGCTTGCGGAGAATCAGCATAGCGAGTGGCTTGCTCGACGGCTTGCACTCGATCGTCTAATTCTAAAACCGCATCGGCAGAGAGGGCGATCGCGATCCGATCCAATAAATGTTCTCTCAGTGACCCTTCTTCAGGATTGTAAGTGGCGATCAGTAAGGGTTTGCACGGATGCTGAAAGCTGATGCCTTCTCGCTCAATCTGGTTGCGTCCATCGGTTAAGGCAGTCAGCAGAAAGTTAGAGATTTGGTCATCGAGCAGATTAATTTCGTCGATGTAGAGAACGCCTCGATGCGCCTCTGCTAACAGTCCTGGCTGAAAAACGGTTTCGCCTTGTCTGATCGATTGGCTGACATCGACAGAACCGAGCAGCCGATCTTCGGTGATGCCAAGCGGAATCTGCACAAACGGCGCACGAATCACCTCAGTTGGGATGTTAGATAGATCAGTGTTTTTTTCTAATGTTAGATCGTCCCAATCTTCGGGTGTATTGGGGTCGCAGTTGCTGAGAGAATCTTTGACGACCTCGATCGGAGGCAGCAACGCATGAATTGCCCGTGCCATCACTGATTTTGCGGTGCCTCTGCGTCCAGCAATCACGACTCCTCCCAATGTGGGATCGACCGCCGCTAACAGGAGCGCCATTTTGATGGCTTCTTGACCTACGACCGCAGCCAGCGGAAACGTGGTAATCGGAGTTTCAACTACAGACATTTAATCTTCAAAATAATTTAGGACATTGAGCGAATCGTAAGCTTGGTATCTCTCACGCGAGGGCTAGAAATGTCTATTTGGGGATTATGTTTACTATCCTTCACCTTTCTGGGACTGTTGAATCACGGTGCTCCAATCATCGTTTTCGACAGCGGCTTCTAAATTTTGACGACGATCGGCTTCTGAGGTTGAAAGCTGATCTAACTCTTTGTTGAGTGCCTGATCTGCCATTGCTTTGCGGAGTTTTAATTTTTTCTCTTCATAAACGTCTCGTTCAGCCGCAGACATCGCCAGCTTTGCCGCTTCTGCAACAGTGCCAGCCCAGCGATCGCTCTCTTCCCCGTTGCCAAGCGGAATACTATTATTCTCAGCAATCCACGCGTCTCGCAGTTGCTCCATCTCTTCGCGCTTGGGAAACTTGAAGGTTTTGAGTCGCAAAAATGCGCAGGCATCTTCGCCTACTTGAGTCAGATGACCACTCAGAGACAGCGGCACATTGCGCGAATAGCCAACATATTGAAGATGACGATCTCGATTCAACACCGCATACACCCCCGCAACTTTGGCATTCACCGCTTGGGCAGACCACTCTGCAACCGACATGATCTCATCGCCCTGACTTTCTAAATTAGGAGCGCTGGTCGCAGTTTCGGTGTGTTCGTCGTCGGAGCTATATAAAAAGCTGTGTAAGCCCTGGTGCGCTTGAGGGACATTTTGATGTTCGATCGCCACGAGGTTGTCTGCTTCCACTTGAGTTGATCTCCGTTTCGCACGTTGTCAGCCTGATCTCTATTATCAGAGATCACGGCAGCCGAATTTCGCAAGTTTGAGGATCATCTCCTCCCATTCTTCCTAAACATGGCGTAAACTTTTGTAATAAAGTTTTAAGGTGATTTTTAGAAATGGCAACTCCTGCTGGATTTGGGAAGGCGAAACCGCAGACACAAAAGCAGCCGAGCAAGGGCGCTGCAAAGCGGGCTGAGGCATCGCAGCTTTACGATCAGTTTAAAGACGATGGCACACCCGAATATGAGATTTACATTCGAGTTCAGGGTAAGAAAAGCTGGTTTCCGGTTGGGGCGATCGCGGTGAAGCGCTCAAATCAAATCAATCACGCCATTTTTGACAACTTAGAAGAACTGCAAAAAGGTGCGTTTCGGCTGTTTCCGATTCTCAAGAAAAACCAGGCTCAGCTAGAGTATGGTTATCGGCTCAAGGGCTTTAAAGATGACGAGATCGAGATGGCTCAACGTCCTTCAGCAGGCTCAAATGCGGGGATTGGTGTCCAAAATGCGCTGTCGATGATCGGCGATCGCGTTTCTTCAATCTTTAAGCGCAAATAGGATCTGTCACCTCAAAAAAAATCGCCCGTCAGTTTTGAACTAACGGACGACTTTTTGGAAGATTAGCCCAGTTTTCTCTGTAGCTGCAATCCTAGCAGTCCAGTTTTGATGTGTTCTAAGAGGCTATCTTTACCGGAGGCTCGATCGCACTGAGTCAAGGGCTTCCGCAAGTTTTTAGCGGCTCGCTTTGCATTGATGGTCTGCTTGTGAGGTGTGCCCCGTCCCGTAATGATCATGACGAGATCAGCCTGGGCAATGTGACTCTCGGTTTGTTTTGCCCACTGATCCCCATCCTCAGCAGTACACCAGACCAAATTGACTTTTGACTGACGTAGACATTCTTCGACCTGCACTTTCACATTGTTTTGACCGCCAAAGATCACCACTTTTCCGCTCAAGTCTGCATAGGGATCAGGCTCGTCTGATTCGTCGCAATCGTCAGAAGCCGTCGATCGAGAGCGAGTTGAGCCTCCACTAGGAACTAACGTCAAGAGCGGAGGATGTTTTTGCTGACGTAGTTTGGTTGCCTTCTCATACATCCGAGACAGCTTCCACTCTGGGGTCCCGGCGATGACGATCGGCTTTCCTTCACGATTGCAGTCGTTGATTTTGTTGAGTAAAGCGTTGACGACTTCTTCGAGCGCTTCTAGTGACTTTAGATCTTCTTTGGCGTAGTGAATCTCGATCGCGAGATCTGACGCTTCATAATAATCGTCTTGTTCAGCGATCGTGGCGAGGAGTTGACGCTTTTTCTCGCGTCGGCATCGCTGAAGCTCTTCTCGATCGCGCCGTCTCAGTTGAGTGTCAGCTTCTTCGCGCGCTTGCTGCTGTCGCCGTTCTTCAATGATTTGCCCGATCCAATCAATGGTTTCTTGAGGGTGAGCCTGACGATTTTCTAAAAGGTTTTCTGCCAGCTTTGGCAACTCATAGTTAAGCTGATAGCGATAGTGGCGAACTCTGGCTTCTAACTGCTGATAGCGATCGTCTTCAGCAGGCGTATTGACGCGTTGAAGTTCCTTTTGAAGGTCTGCTAGCTTTTTGCAAAAGTGTTCTAACTTTTGCTGAATCTCAAGACAGGCTTCTCGTTTGACGATTTCTGATTCATAGCTTTGGACAAATTGCTCAAACGGATCAATGCTTTGCATAGGATTAAAACCTTTTGTGAGTTGGGATATTGCCTGAAGGTGATCCCCGCAGATGGCTGAGATGCAACCCAAAAGATAAATATTCTCAATATCTCTGCTTAAACTAGATAAGATCAGGCGTAGAAATACGGAATCATGCTTTGTCTGCTGTCAACCGAGTCCTTGTCTTTACCTACATTTCATGAAATACAGACGTTTTGGGCGCACTGAGCTACAGATTCCAGTGTTCACCTGTGGAGGAATGCGCTATCAGTACAAGTGGCAAGATGTGTCTTATCGAGACATTCCTGCCGACAATCAGAAGAACTTGGAAGCGACGATTCACCGTTCTTCAGAATTGGGGATCAATCACATCGAGACGGCTCGCGCTTATGGCACGTCAGAGTTGCAGCTTGGCAAAGTGTTGCCTAAGTTCGATCGAGAGTCGCTGATTGTGCAAACCAAAATAGAGCCGATGGCATCAAAGCCATTTTTGAAAACCTTTGAGCAGTCTCTCCGATTCTTAAATCTCGACTATGTGGATCTGCTGTCCATTCACGGCATCAACTTAGAGAGCCACTTAGAGGAATGTCTGCGTCCGGGCGGCTGTCTAGAAGTGGCACAAAAGCTTCAAGCTCAGGGAAAAGTCCGCTCGATCGGGTTCTCAACCCACGGCGCGGCTGATTTGATTGTGAAGACGATCGTCACCAATCAGTTCGATTACGTCAATCTGCACTGGTACTACATCAATCAGGTGAACTGGGCAGCGATCGCAGCCGCTAACCAGCTTGATATGGGCGTGTTCATCATTAGCCCTTCTAATAAAGGAGGACTGCTCTACGAGCCGTCGCCTCGACTGGTAGACCTCTGCGCGCCGCTCAGTCCGATCGTGTTTAACAATCTGTTTTGTCTCAGCCATCCCCAAGTTCACACCCTCAGCGTTGGGGCTGCCCGTCCTGAAGATTTTGATGAACATATTAAAACGCTGGACGTTCTCGATCGTGCCGACGAGATTCTTCCCCCGATTTTGAAGCGATTAGAGGAAGCCGCGATCGAGCGATTAGGCTCCGATTGGGTAAACACTTGGCGAACTGGGCTGCCCTCTGTAGATGAAACGCCAGGTCGATTAAATATCCCGATCATTTTGTGGCTACGAAATCTCGCGATCGCTTACGATATGGTGGACTATGCCAAGATGCGATATAACCTGCTGGGTCAAGCGAGTCACTGGTTTCCGGGTGCGAGAGCCGACACGATCGATCTTAAATCTCTTCAAAAATGTCTAGCAAACAGTCCTCACGCCGACAAAATTCCAGACCTCTTGCACGAAGCCCACGAGATGTTAGGTGGCGCGATCGTCAAGCGCATGAGCAGTTCATAAATTCATTAGACCTCCTGCGCGAATGCTAGAACGCCCTCATCCCCCATCTCCTCCCAAATTTGGGAGAAGGGGAGCCAGTTTCAAAGTCCCTCGCCCAAACTTGGGAGAGGGATTTAGGGTGAGGGCTGATTCATGCATGAGGTCTATTGGTTTCCCACAACTTTAGTAAGAGCACACTTGCTGACTATCTTGAAGAGTTGCGCTAATCCATCGACTTTAATGAGAAAACCTAGCTTTATTTTGATTAGTATCGCTTCTAAGTAAGCGATCTATTTCAACCAAATGGGATTTCTCCTGCTTAAGCGAATTGTTTTTACGGTCTAATTCCACTTCGCTGCTGGATGATTTAAGCTTTACTTTTCAAATCTCTGTCTAAAGTTATATGCCACAAGCTAGACCTGCATATCAATCAACCACGCTTATGCTTAGACAACTATGAATTTATTTAAACGCGTCCGTCTTTTAGAAGAATTGCAGTTTAGCAACTTGAATGAGTCGATCGGCTTAACCATGAGCAGTCGTCCCATTTCTAAACTGCAAGTTGCTTCTTGACTGTCGTATCTTGTTACCGTATAAAAACTGTGGAAACTTATTCTGATGGATACTGATATTCGGATCACTCTTATTGAAGATCATGACCTAACTAGAGTTGGCATGAGAACGGCTCTTCAGCAGAGAGAAGGATTTAAAGTCGTCGGAGAAGCTGCAAACGGGACAGACGGCTTAAAACTAATGACCTCCGCAAAGCCCGACGTGGCGATCGTCGATATTGGCTTACCTGACATTGATGGCATTGAGCTAACTCGTCGTTTCCGCCAAGCTCAGGCGTTGATGGATGAATCTGCTACTAAAGTCTTGATTCTGACGCTGCAAGACAATGAAGATGTGGTGTTAGCCGCTTTTGCAGCCGGGGCAGACTCCTATTGCATGAAAGACGTAAGCCTAGACCAGCTTGTAGAAGCGCTGCGCGTTACCCAAGAAGGCAACTCTTGGATCGACCCCGCGATCGCTCGTGTCGTGCTGCGGCAGGCGCGAGACACCCAGCCCGAAGACGGCACCGTTGTTGAGTCAAAAATGGTTTCTATCGGTGCTGCGGAGCCAGAATACAACCAAATTATTGAAGCGTATCCCCTGACTGAGCGGGAGTTAGAAGTCTTACAGCTAATCGTCAACGGGTGCAGCAACGCCGCGATCGCTGAGAAACTATACATCACTGTTGGAACCGTCAAAACTCACGTCCGCAATATTTTGAACAAGCTGTGCGCTGACGATCGGACTCAAGCGGCTGTTAGAGCACTGCGCTCAGGGTTAGTTGGGTGAAAAGAGTCGAGATGCAATTTCAGGAAAATCTTAGATCGCTAATTCGCTGGGCAGCAGTCCTAATTGTTTGTGCAGCTTTTTTGGTGGCTCCGATCGTCAGCTTGGCAGCGCCCGTCGATCGTTCTGATGCCGATCTTTCGTCGATCGCTCCGTCGAGCAACAGTGCGGTTAGACCCGACACTAACAACATTCCGTCTGAAAAAGTGACTCAATTTGTCAACGTCTATCTACAAGTCGTGGCACTGATAGAGCGACGAGAAGGAGAGCTACAGGCAACCGAAACAGAGTCTGAGTCACTCCGCATTCAGCGTGACATCGAAACGGCAGCGATCGCGCTGATTGAAACCGCAGGCTTAACCCGTCAAGAATATTTACAACTTTTAAGTCTCGCCAATGTTGATCCTGAGTTTGGCGAACAAGTTGCAACGCTCATACAGGAGACGGCTAGCTGATCCCCAGTCACTGAGAGTAAATTGAAGCAATAAAGGGCTGAATTTTGCGGGCAACTAGAGACGCATAAGCAGGAATGAGTGATTAAATGGGAAGACAGATTTAGAGGGCTGTTGGTTTTGACCGGACGGATTGACTGTCATAGCACAATCAGTTCGCTGCGATCGCCGCTTCTTTAAATCTGGCTAAAACCAGACTGAATGGATCAGTCTCAATCAGATCCATTCGTCTTAGCGATAGGAGTTCACCTGCTTGAATAGACCTCTTGCAAAAGTCCCTGCCCTCACCCTAAATCCCTCTCCCAGGCTTAAGAGAGGGACTTTGAAATCTGGCTCCCCTTCTCCCAAGCTTGGGAGAAGGGGTTGGGGGATGAGGGCATCTTCGGACTTTTGAAACAAGTTTAATATCTATTCGCCGCTTTTCCAAATCTGTTCAGTGAGCACTCAGGATGACTAGCATTGCCCCCGTTTCCCAAACTGAGTTAACCCAGCGACGGCAAAAACTTCGCCGTCGGAGACAGGTTAGGTTCTTTCAAGCAAGCTGGCGCAGTCTTGCAGTGGCAGGCTTGGCAGGCGGAGCGGTTTGGGCTGCGACCTTACCCGCTTGGGTGATTCGCAAACCAGAGCAGGTTACAATCAGAGGCAATCAATTTATCTCTGCTCAAACAATTCGCACTCTGCTGCCGATCGCCTATCCTCAATCGTTGCTAAAAATTCAGCCCCAAGCTATTGTTGATGCGCTGAAATTAAAAGCTCCCATCTCTGAAGCGACTGTCGATCGTCAACTGTTTCCTCCAGGGCTAACGGTGAGAATTCAGGAGCGCAACCCGGTCGCGATCGCTCAACCTAGTTTGTCTAAAGTCTCAGTGTTTGCCACAAAAAGCAGCCCATCGTCTGCAAACGCCTCGCAGACAAACCTAACTCAACCAGGGTTGCTCGACGAAAATGGCATCTGGACTCCTCTGGAAACCTACACGTCGCTCAACCAAAGCTTCAAACTGCCAACTCTTAAAATCACGGGGAGACTATCGTACTATCGTTCTTATTGGGCAACTCTTTATCAGATGCTCAGTCGCAGCCCGGTGAAAGTTTCTGAGATTAACTGGGATGACCCTAATAATTTAATTCTTAAAACTGAGCTAGGTTTCGTTCACTTCGGGGCGTATGGTTCGAGCTTTGCCAATCAACTCAAAGCGCTTGATCAAATGCGGAAGCTCCCTAGTCACGTTAATCCGAGCCAGCTTTCCTATATTGATTTGAGAAACCCAGACTCCCCATTCATTCAAATGAATCTGAATCCTTCAAAAACTCCTGTAAAATTAGGTACTCCTTAGATCAAATCGATAGAAAGACTGGCAAATTAGTTGCTAGAAAACTTAACCTGATATCGTTAATCTAAATACCTTTTTGCCGCGATCGGTGTGGCAGCATCGGTCATTCTCACGTTTTATTGCCGATCATCTAGATTTGTCTAGCCCTGATCTCTTGTTCATAACTATCGCTGAAATTTTCCAATGACGCTTAACAATGAGTCAGACACCCCAACAATCCTCGACAGCCGATTAGAGCGCGGCTACAAAGGTTCCCACGCTGAAGAACCCTCTAGCTTCTCATCCATGGCAGAAAATTCTAACCCGTTTGGCGGCAACTCCAGTCTATATTTAAGTCAAAACTCCAGCCTCAAAGGTCTGCCTGGAGAAGAGTCAAGGAGTGGTGATATCGTGCCAGGTAGCGTAGCAAAGATTAAAGTCATTGGCGTTGGCGGAGGCGGTGGCAACGCAGTTAACCGCATGATTGACAGCGATGTGTCTGGCGTTGAGTTTTGGACGGTCAACACCGATGCTCAAGCGTTGGCTCAAGCTCAGGCTCCAAAGCGTCTGCAAGTTGGTCAAAAATTGACGCGCGGGTTAGGGGCAGGCGGAAATCCGGCGATCGGGCAAAAAGCCGCCGAAGAATCTCGCGATGAAATTGCAGCGGCGCTAGAACATTCAGATCTGGTTTTTATCACGGCAGGGATGGGCGGCGGCACGGGCACGGGTGCGGCTCCGATCGTGGCAGAAATCGCTAAAGAATTAGGCGCTCTCACCGTTGGAGTCGTGACTCGCCCCTTCACGTTTGAAGGACGGCGACGCACCACTCAGGCAGAAGAAGGCATTGCAGCGCTTCAGAGCCGAGTCGATACATTAATCATCATTCCAAATGACAAACTGCTGACCGTGATTTCTGAGCAAACGCCTGTCCAGGAAGCATTTCAGACAGCAGATGACATATTGCGTCAAGGAGTCCAAGGTATCTCAGATATCATCACGATTCCGGGTTTGGTAAACGTAGACTTTGCCGACGTAAGAGCGATCATGGCGGATGCTGGATCGGCGCTGATGGGCATCGGCATTGGGTCTGGCAAATCTAGGGCGAGAGAAGCGGCGATCGCTGCCATCTCTTCCCCACTGCTAGAAGCGTCGATCGACGGTGCGAGAGGGGTTGTGTTCAACATCACGGGCGGTACTGATTTGACGCTCCATGAAGTCAACGCTGCCGCCGAGATTATTTATGAGGTGGTCGATCCCAATGCCAACATTATTTTTGGGGCGGTGATTGACGAACGGCTTCAGGGCGAAGTCAGAATCACGGTGATTGCGACGGGCTTTTCTCCAGAAGCTCAACAGCAGCAGGTTGCAGTGAAACCGACCGCCTTGCCGAAACGATCGGTCACTCCCGCGACTCCGACGACTCCAACCTCAACTCCCGACCCTAAAGGCAGACCTCCAGGGTTAGATATTCCTGAATTTTTGCAAAGACGCAGACCACCCAAATAAAAAATGAGGATTTCACCGCTTGTTTGGTCGATAGGGATGTTACGGGCAACTGTCCCTACCGAAGTCTTTAGGTTTGAAGAACTTGAAGAGCGTCTCCGGCTGTGATTTGAGTCTGCCCGATCGAAATCATTCCCAAACAATTGGTTCCAGCCAGGTTAATCAAATTGCCAGAACTGTAGCTGCCTGTGGTCAGAGAAAATTCATACAGTCCATTCACTAAATGGAGCTGCCCCCAGAGATACGATTCTCGTTTACCGTCCGATCTCAAGTCTTGCCGGGTTTTTGCCTGCACAAAGGTTGATTCCCATCCGTGGGGCCAACCTGACAGCTTTCTCAACGCAGGCTGCACAAATCGCCAAAACGTCACCAACGCCGAAACGGGATTGCCAGGAAGTCCGAAATAAATGACGTTTGGAAAGGTGGCAACGGTGAGCGGTTTGCCTGGTCTGACCGCAACGGCTCGGATGTGAATCTGTGCGCCCAGTTCTGCCAGAATGCGATCGACATAATCATAATCCCCGACCGAAACGCCCCCAGACGAGAGAACCACATCCGAGATCGAGACAGCATGAGCGATCGCGGCTTTCAAGGCTTCGGGCTGATCTGCCACGATGCCGAGCGGAATCGCTTCTCCGCCCATCTGCTCAACTAAAGCAGCAAGAGCATACTGATTAGAATCGACAATCTGCCCCGGCTGCAATGGGCGATCGGGCGTGACTAACTCGCTGCCTGTCGATAAAATCGCCACACGCGGGCGGCGATAGACGCAAACTTGATTGCACTGTGCGGCAGCTAACACCGCGATTTCAGGCGCTTTTAGCGCGAGTCCTGCGGGCAACAAAAGTGAACCTGCTTGATAAAAAGCGCCGCGATGTCTTACAAATGCTTGAGGTTCGGCGGGAGACTTCAGGATCAAAACCTGTCCACCTTCCCGTTTTGTCTCTTCTTGAATGACGATCGTATCTGCCCCTTGTGGCATCACAGACCCGGTAAGAATTCGGGCAGCTTGACCGGATAGAACAGATTTCTGGGGCTGATATCCAGCAGGAATTTCTTCTACGATTTCCAACACAGCCGGAGTCTCAGCACTCGCGGATTTGACATCCTCAAACCGCACGGCATAGCCATCCATCGCCGAATTGTCCCAGTGAGGGAAGTCTAAATGACTCGTGACGGCGGTTGCCAGGATACGATCGCGGGTCGATCGTAACTCCACGTCTTCTGCACCTAGCGGCTCGACTAAGTTGAGAATCAGTTCTTCTGCTTGTTTTGCAGGCATCATCGCTTTATTTACCGCCGCTCTCGACTACTCAGTCAGCGTAATCGATCTCCGCCTTAAGACTCCAGCAATTCTAATGACAGAAGATTGAACGAAATCACCCGACGCTAAACAAAAAGTCTGGGGAACCTAACCTGATCAGCAACAGAGAAGACGATTCAGCCATCAAGAATTGCGGCGACCTCACTTTTCCTACGACCCCGATACAATGAAATAAGGCGACTTTTCCTCAACATTGACTATGCGCGCTATTGAAACCACAGGCACCCTCGACATCCAAGGTCACCTCCACCTCGACCAACCCCAACCTCAGCCTCAACCTAGTCGAGTCCGCATCATCATGCTCCTGCTAGAAGCAGAAGAGCTACATGATTTGGCAACAATGGCTCACGACCCAGACATTCAATCTGAGATTGCAACCATCCAACAAGAATTTGCAGTCACTGAAATGGATGGTTTGATGACTCTATGAGCATCCAGCGATCGCAAATTTACTTTGTCAATCTCAATCCTACTCAAGGTCGAGAACAAGCAGGTGAACGACCTGTTTTAATTCTCTCCATTGATGCTATTAATGAGCAACCCTTAGTAGTTACGGTCATTGTGGGAACGAAAGGCGACAACGTCCGCCGCGACTATCTCACCAATGTCCGCGTACCTGTAGCGGAAAGTAGACTGCCGATGGAAACCGTTTTCCTGGGATTCCAGATACGTTCTCTAGATGCCAAACGCTTTCCATCAACCCCAGCAGGACAGCTCTCTCAGGCAAAAATGGTAGAAGTGGAAATAGCAGTCCGTCATTGTTTGGGGCTTTGACCCACTTCCCTGCCTAGCTGTGAATTTGATAAACCCGAAGGCAGCTTTCTGTCGTAGTTCGCCACCGTCTCAACGATTTGATAGCCAGCTTTTTACACAAGTTCGCCTTCCTGTGAAATAATAGATGCTTGTGTCCAAATCCAGGTCTTCAGAGTTAATCGATCATGGCTAAGAATAAAGGAGTCAGAATCGTGATCACGCTGGAATGCACCGAGTGTCGCACCAACCCTGACAAGCGATCGCCCGGTGTCTCCCGCTACACCACGACTAAAAACCGCCGCAACACCACGGCACGGCTAGAACTGTCTAAGTTTTGCCCTCACTGCAACAAACACACCGACCACAAAGAAATCAAATAGTGGTTCGCTGTTCACTCTCTATCATTAGCTGTCAGCAATGAGTTGGTAAGCTCTTGCCCGTAGTCTTTCAGCCCGACTACTGACCACTGACCCATCACCAAGGAATCACCATGAGCTATTATCGTCGCCGCGTTTCTCCTCTCAAGCCTGAAGAGCCGATCGACTACAAAGATGTCGATCTGTTGCGGAAATTTATCACCGAGCGAGGCAAGATCCTTCCTCGTCGAATCACCGGACTCACAGCTAAACAGCAGCGTCATATCACCGTTGCAATTAAGCGCGCCCGCATCATGGCGCTCTTGCCCTTTATCAGTCAGGAAGGCTAGTAGTCCGCCAACGTTAAAACTAGAGGAGTGAAAGATGAAAAGCAATCTTGATTTGATTCATCCTTCATTCCTCATCTCTAAATATCCCCATCAGGCTGACTTTAATGGAGAAGGGAACCCTAGTTGAATTTCGCTTAAACAGCGATCGTCGCCTCGCCGTTGCCGACCGTCCAGAAGGCAAGAAACACTGGATCGTAACTGACGATCGGGGGCAGTCTCACACCCTTCACCCTCGACAAGTCACCTACGAAATTCCTAACGAAACCTATAAGCCGGGTGATATTTCAAATTTTCTACGAGAGATTCAGCCTTATCTTGATCCGTCAAGTCTAGAGGTTGCGTGGGAAATTTTGAGCGAAACAGGCGAAAGCACGAATCCGGCAGAGATGGCGATGCTGCTGTTTTCAGAGAAGACATCTCCTTTATGTTATGCCGCCTACTGTCTGCTTTCAGACGATAAGCTTTACTTTAAGCAGAAGAGCGATCGCTACGAACCTCGACCCGCAAATCAGGTTGCCGAACTCAGGCACCAGATAGGGATGGAGGCGCAACGGCAGCGAGAGTGGGAGAGCTATCTAGAGCGCATTCAACAAACTCTCAGCGGCGAAGCGGTTGAATGGCAGTCTAGCGATCGCGCTCGCCTCGATGCCATTGAGCGATTTGCTACTCTGGGAGATGAGGCAACTCACCGCACTCCCGCATTAGAAACTCTGGCAGCCCTAAAACGGTCAGAAACCCCTGAATCTGCCTTCCAGCTTCTGATTGATTTGGGTCTGTGGAGTCCTCACGAAAATCTGTCTCTGCGGCGCAGCCAGATCCCTACTCACTTTTCTACAAAGGTTCTGGAAGTGTTGCACCACCGCTTAGAGTTTCCGCCCGTTGACTCAAACGCCGATCGTTTAGATCTGACCCATCTCAAGGTGTATACGATCGACGATGAAAGCACCCGTGAAATTGATGACGGGTTAAGTCTAGAGATTTTACCTGACGGGCAGCAGCGTCTGTGGATTCACATCGCCGACCCGACTCGCTGGCTCACGCCCGGAGATGACCTCGATTTAGAAGCGCGTCGTCGCGTCACCACTTTATATTTGCCGACGGGAATGATCTCCATGTTTCCGTCTGAGCTGGCGACCGGTCCGATGAGCTTAAATCAGGGTGAGGTCTGCTGTGCTCTCAGCTTTGCAGTGATTCTGGACGAGTCGGGCGGAGTCCAAGATTTCAGCATCCATACCAGCCTGATCAAAGCAACTTATCGCCTCACCTACGACGATGTAGACGAAATGCTGCAATGGGGTGTGCAGGCAGAATCGGAGTTAGAGACGATCGCGCGTTGGGCAAAACGCCGAGAACAGTGGCGGCAGTCTCAAGGGGCGATTAGCATTCATATGCCCGAATCGTCGGTCAAAGTCAATGGCGATGGCGATGTCAACGTTTACGTCCTTGAAGACTCTACCTCTCGGCAACTCGTCGCTGAAATGATGATCTTGGCAGGAGAGGTCGCTGCTCGCTATGGTCAAAAGCACGGCTTGCCTGTGCCGTTCCGCGCCCAGCCCCAGCCCGAACTGCCCCCCGAAGGTGAGCTTCTGCAGCTTCCGGCGGGTCCGGTGCGCTCTTGTGCGATTCGCCGCTGTATGCCTCGCAGCGAACTGAGCATCACTCCTGCTCGCCATGCCAGTTTAGGATTAGACACTTACACTCAAGTCACGTCTCCCATCCGTCGATATAGCGACTTGCTGACCCATTTTCAGATTAAAGCTCATCTTCGCGGGGCAGATCTGCCGTTCTCCCCGGATGAAGTCAAAGATTTGATGCTGACGATCGCCAGTACGGTTCAAGAAGCAACCCTGGTCGAGCGTCAGACCAATCGCTATTGGAGCCTAGAGTTTCTGCGTCGCAACTCCTCTGAGGTCTGGCAGGCGTTGATGCTGCGCTGGCTGCGAGAACACGAGAATTTAGGACTTGTGCTGCTTGAAGACTTGGGGTTAGAGATCGCTATGAGGTTTAATCGGCAGATCGAACCGGGCGATCGGCTCAATCTAAAAGTCAGCCACGTTGACCCGAAACAAGATGTCATTCAGTTTCACGAAGTCGCTTATCAAGAAGCTCCGCAAGCCGTTGGCTAATCGTGCGTTAGTGAGAGACAAAAAACTCTACGTGGATGTGGCTGAAAGAAATTAAGTCACCGTCTGTTAGCGATCGCCGCTCTAAAATCGGAAGTCGCTGTCGATTCACAAATGTTCCATTGCTGCTGCCCAAGTCTGTAATGTAAAAACCCTGGATTGGGATATAGCCAATCACTGCATGACAGCGAGAAATCGAAGGGTTGAGAATCGCGATCGCGCAGTTGCTGCTGCGTCCGATCGACCAGATCGGAGCAACTTCTGTCACCTTTGCGTCTTCAAAGTTTGACACATTGGTCGTCAAAAATGCCGCTTTAAGAACTGATGGCTGCGAGGAGTGTCTCGTGACCGTCGCTTGAATATAGTAGGCGACCGGGCTGACGACCTTTGGCGGCTCTAGATTGGCTCCGACCAGCGTTGAAGCTTTGTCAAACGCAGGAGTGCCTTTCGTTTCAAGCGGTTTTGAGGGAAGCTGACTGAGAGATCGGACGGCGACTGAAGGCTGAGAAAAGCTGGAAATATCTTGAGCAGGCTGACTCGATGATGGCAAATCTAACATAGAGAGTGTTGAATAATAACCACAATTCAGCGACAAACCAGGTTGGGTCGCTAGGGTGTCAACGATTAAGTCCTAGAATTTATCAGTAAATGCAGGGAGGCTAATGGAGCAGTCGTCAACCGGGACGAGCCACTCATCCTACTCGCACAAGCAATATCTTTATTACTTTGCTCAGAATATTACAATCAGACCATTCGATCACTACAGAGAATCACCTCTTTGTACAAGCTTCACGGGATCAGTCGTTAAAGCCATCTTTCTTAAAGCCTTCTAAAACTTTCAGGATGTCGTCTGATTGTACCGAATGCGAACGATCTACGAGTGAGCTAAAAGGAATGGATTCTCAACTGAGATGTTCGATCGATGTTTGATGCCCCATCTGCGAGACAATAAGATAGCTATCTTGAAGTAGGCGTTCTGATAACTTCTCATTGTGGGAATGCCATCTGATAGAATTTTGAAGGTTTTTATAACATTAGCCAATGGGATCGACGCGTGTACGAATTGCAATTGATGCGATGGGAGGGGATAATGCCCCTGCTGAAATTGTGGCGGGAGCGCTCAGAGCACAAGAAGAACTGGGTGTAGACGTGCTGCTAGTAGGCGATCCTCAGCAAATCGAAGCCTCCTTAAAGCAGCACACCCAATCCTCATCGCTAGAAATTGTGCCTTCTGAAGGCACGATCGAGATGTCTGAGGAACCCCTCACCGCTCTGCGCCGCAAGCCCAAAGCCTCAATCAACGTGGCAATGGATTTGGTGAAGAAAAAGCGGGCAGATGCCGTAGTTTCGGCAGGTCACTCTGGGGCAGCGATGGCGGCGGCTCTGCTGCGGCTGGGAAGACTTCCAGGTATTGACCGCCCTGCGATCGGGGCGGTTTTACCCACGATGATCGCAGGTAAACCTGTCTTGATTCTCGACGTTGGCGCAAATGTAGACTGTCGCCCTAAGTTTCTAGAGCAGTTCGCTTTGATGGGCAGCATCTATTCTCAATATGTACTAGGAGTTGCAGAACCCAAAGTTGGCTTGTTGAACATTGGCGAAGAACCCAACAAGGGCAATGAGTTAGCGATCCAAACCCATCAACTTTTAGAAGAAAACCCCAACATTCCCTTTATTGGCAACGCTGAGGGACGGGATGTGTTATCGGGTCACTTTGATGTCATCGTGTGCGATGGCTTTGCAGGCAATGTGCTGCTAAAGTTTGCCGAAGCAGTCGGAGAAGTCGCCCTGCAAATTTTACGGGAAGAACTACCCCGTGGCTTGCACGGCAAGTTGGGCGTTTCGATTTTGCGCCCCAACCTGAAGCGCATTAAACAACGGATGGATCACGCTGAACATGGGGGCGGTCTGCTGTTGGGCGTTGCCGGAATCTGCATCATCAGCCACGGAAGTTCTCAAGCGCCGACCATCTTCAACGCGGCACGGTTAGCAAAAGACGCGATCGACCATGAAGTTCTCGATCGGATTGCCGTAACGAGCCAATTGGCAGAGAGCTAGATCCCCTAATGATGGAGAAGGAATTTTGGAACAGTCAGGGGTAGGAATTGCACTCACGGGGAGCGGCTCATCGACTCCGACCGTCGCCCTCCACAATGTTGAGTTGAGCCGAGTCGTCGAAACGTCGGATGAATGGATCGCTTCCCGCACGGGCATTCGTGAGCGGCGATTAGCAGAGCCGGGATGCTCACTCACAAAATTGGGCGTTGAGGCGGCAAAGGGGGCGATCGAGATGGCAGGCATCGCTCCGATGGATCTCGATTTAATCATTTTGGCAACGTCAACGGCAGATGATCTATTTGGCAGCGCCAGTCAAATTCAGGCGCAGCTAGGGGCGTTTAAAGCGGTTGCCTTTGATTTGACCGCCGCCTGTTCTGGCTTTGTGTTTGGTATGGTGACGGCAGCACAGTTTATTCGCACGGGCGTTTATAAAAATGTGCTGCTGATTGGAGCCGACGTGCTGTCTCGCTGGGTCGATTGGTCAGACCGCCGCACCTGTGTGCTGTTTGGCGACGGAGCCGGAGCCGTGGTCATGCAGGCAAATGAGCACGATCGGCTGCTAGGGTTTGAGCTTCGCAGCGATGGCACTCAAAACAACTGTCTCAATTTGTCTTATCAGTCGGAGCCAAAAGAGCTGCTGACGGGCGTGACGATTAACCAGGGCACGTTTCACCCGATCACGATGAACGGTCAAGAAGTCTACCGCTTTGCCGTCAAGAAGGTGCCTGAAGTGATTGAGAAAGCCTTATTTCGGGCGCATTTGAGCGTTGAGGATGTGGACTGGCTCTTGCTCCATCAGGCAAACCAGCGCATTCTCGATTCGGTTGCCGATCGGCTCAAAATTCCTCCTGAAAAAGTGATCAGCAATCTGGCAAAATACGGCAATACGTCCGCTGCGTCGATTCCTTTAGCGTTGGATGAAGCCGTTCGACAAGGCAAGATTCAAGAGGGCGACACGATCGTCACTTCTGGCTTTGGAGCAGGCTTAACGTGGGGCGCAGCCGTCTTTCAATGGGGATAGCATGATGACTAAGACAGCGTGGGTGTTTCCGGGGCAGGGTTCTCAAGCGATCGGAATGGGCATAGACCTGCTTGAATTGCCTGAAGCGATGGCAAAGTTTGAGCAAGCTGAATCTATTCTTGGCTGGTCAGTGGCTGAGATTTGTCAGAGTCAGGACGATAAAGTTTCTCACACGCTTTATACGCAGCCTTGTTTATATGTTGTAGAGAGCATTTTGGCGGATCTGCTCAAGGCAACTGGGCAGCACCCCGATTATGTCGCAGGTCACAGTCTGGGAGAATATAGCGCCCTTTATACATCCGGGGTCTTCAGCTTTGAAGATGGGTTGCGCCTGATTAAACGGCGTGCAGAGCTAATGGACAGCGCTTCGGATGGCATGATGGCAGCGTTGTTGGGCTTCGATCGTGCCCAGCTTGAAATGGCGATCGAGCAAACTCCCGATGTTGTGTTAGCCAACGATAATAATGCAGGTCAAGTGGTGATTTCTGGCACTCCAAAGGCAGTTGAAGCCATTCTCAGCCAGGTCAAATCTAAACGAGCCGTTCGTTTGAATGTTAGTGGAGCGTTCCACTCGCCTCTGATGGCAGATGCCGCTGCTCAATTCAAAACCATTTTAGATGCTGTCCCGTTTGAGTCTGCTCAGATTCCTGTCCTCTCGAATGTTGATCCGACTCCCAGCACCGATCCAGCAGTCCTTAAAGATCGTCTTAATCGCCAAATGACGGGCACGGTGCGCTGGCGCGAGATTTCTCTGCAATTGCCTCAAGAGGGAGTCGATCGAGTGGTCGAAGTCGGTCCTGGCAAAGTCTTGACTGGAATTATTAAACGCACCTGCCCCGATTTAGTGCTCAAAACAATCGGTAGCCTCGCCGAGCTTTCTTCATGAGCCGCGCTTCTCTATTAGAGACAATGCCCGATCGAGAGCCTTTGATTAGCCTCCTGCTCTATCGTTTGTTTAAATGGTCGATCGTCAGCCCTGTGCTTCACACCTACTTTAGAGGACGCATTTATGGAGCAGAGAATGTGCCCCAAAAGGGACGCTTGCTAGTCGTCAGCAACCATGCTAGTGATTTTGATCCGCTCCTGTTGTCTTGCTGTGTGGGTCGTCCGGTCGCTTATATGGCAAAAGAAGAACTATTTCAGGTTCCCGTGCTCAGACAGGCAATTCAGGCGTATGGAGCTTACCCTGTGAAGCGAGGCTCTGCCGATCGCAGTGCGATGAAAGCAGCAATCGCTTCGATTCAGTCTGGGTGGGCAACGGGCATATTTCTCGATGGCACTCGCACCCCTGACGGACGCATTGCCGATCCTAAAGTCGGCGCAGCCTGGATTGCGGCAAAGACTCAATCGCCTCTCCTTCCTGTTAGCCTCTGGGGAACCCATGCCATCTTCCGCAAAGGTTCTGCCATGCCTCGCCCGACTTCTGTGACCGTACGAATTGGCGAACTGATTCTGCCGCCCACTTCTAGCGATCGCTCAGAACTTGAAGCCATCACTCAACGCTGTGCCCTAGAAATCAATACTCTGCACGACTTGGGGCGATAATTGAATGTTGAAGTCTGAATTGCTAGGGTAAACTTCTATCTCTCATCCCGGTTTTTGAAATGTCAGATTTAAGATCAGAACTCACCAAATCTTTGGATGAAGCCGAATGGAGCTGGCTGATTCCTCACGTCGATCGAGATGCCGTAATTGTGGTAGATCCTCAGCTAAACTTAGTCGATGTCGGGCTAGCGATCGTCACCGACAACTCGACATCCGTGCAGCATTGGATTGCTGAAAGCTTGATTTATAAACCGTCTGACCAACAGAGAGTAGACTGGAATGCCTGTCAAGACAAGCGATTCCATGCCTTGATTGTGCAGCCTTATGTGCTGGTTCAAGACTCGATCGTGGCTTAAAGCCTTGACGGTGAGCCGATATTTCTATCGAACGTCCGACTCCCTACCAACCGCCGTGCAGCCGACTCCAGCTTGCGCCCGTGTGCCCAGTTGTCACCCAGAGGACGGCTCTCCCCCCGTCTCGAAGTGCCTTTGATAAAGGTTCTTGTGGCTGCTCAGAAGGCACTGAGACAGGCTTGAGATGAATCCCTCGGCTGCCCAGCACGATCTCGCCGATGATTTGAGCGCGTCGCATGTGATAGTCAGATGTCACCAAATAAACGCTCTGAACTCCTTGCTGCTTCAACTCATCCACTAAGGTTGTAAAGTTTGTTACTGTGTCAACCGCTTGATAATCTAGGTTGAGCCGACGTACATCGACTCCTGCCTCCGAAAACACCTGCTTTGTATAGTCTCGCGGACTACCTGACGAAATCCAGATCGGCAAACCAGGATGCTCACGGGCAAACTCAGCCGTAAACTTCTCGCGCTCTAACGCCGCTGTAGAGCCGCCCAAGACTAGAATCGCTTGAGGCTTTTCAGAATAAATGCGAACGGCTCGGAAGCCGAACCACATCACCAAAGGCAAAATGAACAGCATCCAGGGAAATCGTTTCCTTTGCGATCGCGCCACCTTTAAGCGGTGAAGCGGATGATGACGAAAAGCTCCTCTCGATCGCATGATGACACCCGAACTCAACCAATCAATACAAAGTCTACCGCCCGCCTACTCAAAAATTGCGCTGACTACTCAGGGCGCTGAGGCTGCACCGGAGTCGCGGATTGGGCTTGAATAATCGTCGCCTGAATTCTCGGCACAGACAAAAACTTCTGAGTTGCCGCTAACAGCTTCTCGCCCCACAGGTTATCTTTGAGAAACTTTAAGTCACCATAGCGACTGTCTAACCGAATTGCTGCTTCGCCCAGGGTCAAACCCTGTTCACGATCGCCTTTGTTGTAGAGTGCAACCGCAGCGGCTAATTTTGGTTCTGCCGCTTTGGGATCGATCGTCACTGAAGACCGCCAGAGTCGAATGGCTTCATCGGTCTCTCCCTGCTCATACTTAACCAGCGCCACATTATTGATGGCGGGCCAATATTCTTTGTCTTGAGCATAAGCCTTCTCATAGCTGGCGATCGCGTCTCGATTTTGCTTCAGCATCAGATAGGCATTGCCTAGATCAAACAGCGCTCCAGGGACGTTTGGCTTCAGCTTTAGCCCAGCCTGAATGTAGTCGATCGACTGCTGATAGTTCGTTTTTTGAAAGTTCGCTGTTCCCAACGCAAATAAAATCGCGGCATTGCGAGGAGCAAGCGTTTGAGCACGTTTCAGCGCATTAATTCCAGGATCGACCTGGTTGGCTTGAAGATATAACCCACCTAAGACTGCCCACGCTTCAGGAATTTTTGGAGCTAACTGGGTCGCCAACCGTGCCCGCGATAATGCCAGATCAAACTGCTGAAACTGAGCCAGTTGAGTGGCTTCTTGCACTAGACCAATGCCCTGCTGCTCTAGCTTTTTGGTGTCAAGTTGCAGCATATGGGGCACCAACGCCTGTCCAAAAGCGGGATGAGCGGCAGTCCACACGCTCAAAATGGTCAGGGCAGAAAGAAAAGAAATACGTTTGGGCACGATGTGGCTTGTCCGAAAAAACAGTGGGGTTTCAGCTAGCTTAATCCATCTTGGGAAGGATCGGGGCAAAAAATCACTCGAAAAGAATCGAAAATTTAACGATCAAAAGTTCAAGGTGGGGTGCGATCGGAGTTAATCTTATTAACCTCAAACAATTTGTTCTCAATCGCCCAAGGCTAACCTGGCTCCCTACTATGGATCGTTTTAAAGTCGAAGTCATTTCTCAAACTCCCAATCCGCAGCAGACTATCTACGCCGCAATGCACCAGGATTATGCAGAGAATTTTGTCTGCGATGAGCGTGATCGGTTTCCTGACGAAGCAAAGTGTGGCGAAGTTATCATCAAACAACTGTTGGCAGGCAACCGGGGACACTATGGACCGTTAGAGCATCCGCAAATCGTGATGAACTGCGGCTGGTTTCCCCATAGCACGATGCAGCAAATTCGTACTCATCGCGTTGGAATCTCATTTGATGTCCAATCTTTTAGGTATACAGGGCAACGACTCGTTGATGTGATTGAGCAAAAGCGTGAGGTCGAAGAAGTCTTTTATTTGCGTCCGTTGGGTTTTTATAGCGATCGTCAAGGCAAAAAATACGAATACACGCTAGAGCAACGCCAACAAGATGTTGAATGGTGCATTACTGCCTGTCAGCGCTATAAAGACCGAATCGATCAAGGCTTTTCAGAAGAACACGCGAGAGGATTGATCCCGTTTGATGTGCGTCAGCATTGGGTGATGTCTGCGAATGTGCGATCGATGATGCATCTGATCGATCTGCGCTGGAAGGCAGATGCCCAGCTAGAAGCTCAAAAGCTCTGTGAATGCATTTGGGAGCCGTTTCAAAAATGGGTGCCGGAGATTGCAAACTGGTATGAAAGCAATCGCCTTAAAAAAGCGCGTCTGGCTCCTTAAATCCTAAGACTCAAATTCCACAGCAGCTCGTAGATTTTTTCGCTAAAGTCTCTTGAGGTCGCCAAATATGTGGGAGGCTAGAAGCCATGATTTGCTGTGGGCACGACTAGAAGGAAGCGCAACCGATGAACATCGTAGAACTATTTCAAAAGGGCGGCGTAACGATGATTCCGTTATTGCTGCTCTCAATCTTGGCGTTGAGTGCAATTATTGAACGATCGTGGTTTTGGTTTAACGTTCTCAATAAAGAGAAAGAAACCGTGAATCGCATTCTCGATGCCTCCCGCAAAGATTGGGAGATGGCAGGCGAAATTTCTCGTCAAGCCTATGACCAGCCGATCGGCAGATTCCTCTACGCAGGTCTTCGGCTGCAAAAGCCCGACCCAGAGCTATTTCGTCTGGCGCTTGAATCATCGGCTGACGAAGAAATTGTCTCGATGCGCCGAGGCGACAAAATCTTGGAAGCGGTGATCGCGATGGCTCCGCTATTAGGATTATTAGGAACCGTGATTGGTTTAATCATGTCACTGCGATCGATTCGCCTCGGTGACATCGGGACGGCTTCGACCGCAGGCGTGACAACAGGCATCGGTGAAGCTTTGATTAGTACGGCAACAGGGTTAATCGTCGCCGTTTTCAGCGTCGCTTTTTATCGCATCTTTCAAGCCCTAGTCTTTAATCAAGCAAAAGTTCTTCGCAGAGCCGGAAACGAGTTAGAACTGCTCTACCGACAGACCTGGCAAGATGCCAACCGTTAGAGAAGTCTAGATGTCACGATCGACTAGATTTGCCGTGTTCACCCTTCACCCTTCACCCTGCTTATGAAGCTTAATCTCGACTCTCCCCAAGACGAGGCACAAATTCAGATCATTCCTTTAATCGACGTAATCTTCTGCATTCTGACCTTTTTTATCCTGGCAGCGTTGCAACTCACTCGTCGGGAAGGTATTAATTTAGATTTGCCCAAAGCCAGCACAGGCACACCCCAAAATCAGGAGATGCTGGTGGTGAATGTTGATGCCACTGGGCTAACTTCGGTTAAAAATCAGCCGCTCGATCGAGTTCAGCTCTATCAAGTCCTGCAAACCTATCACCAGCAAAATCCAGAGGGGTTACTGGTTCTCAGTGCTTCTCAGACTTCTTTCTACAATGATGTGATTCAGGTTTTGGATGTTTTACGAGCAGTTGGGGGCGATCGTGTCGCGCTAGAAACGGCTCCCCAAACCAGCCCATCCCCTAATCAAAGTCCAGTCGTTCCGGGTCAAAATCCTTTAACTCCAGGATTAACGACTCCTGCACCCACGATCGATCCCCTCAATCAACCCTCTCTAAACCCGATTTCCCCCACCACTCCTAACTTACAGCCCAATAATCCCAGTCAGTTGCCTACCAATCCATCTCCCGTTTCTCCTCAGAACTCTACGCCAGCCCCTTCAGTTCCTCCTCAATAAAGTCACAAAAAAGGGTGAGATAGACTCACCCTAAAAAAGACTTGCGATCGGTCTCAGTGACGACCGTTGCGAATCGGTGTCCCGCAGGGATAGGTAGCAATAGGTTCCTTCGACACAGATCCTACCGAAACTGGCTCTACAACAGGGTGAGAAGGCTGTAGCTTAGCGGCTTCGTAATCTACCTTGAGTTTTGCCAGCAGTTGATCGCGGCGATCGTAGAGCCGCTTGAGCGGGCGAGGCTCACACTGGTTGATCACGTAGGCAGTTAGGATCGGCAGCGCAATCGTGCTGTCGGTGTAGCAGACGACCGTGTTCGGCAGCTCTTCGGGGTCAACCTTGCCCCAGCTCACCGCTTCATTAGGAGTTGCCCCCGACAATCCACCCGTGTCAGGTCGAGCATCGGTGACTTGAATGAAGTAATCATGTCCCCGCTCTTCCAAACCCAGAACCTCGTGCAGTTGTGGCTGAGTTTGCAGCAAGAAGTTTTTAGGACTGCCGCCGCCAATGATCAGCGCAGCACTTTTGCCTTCTACATCAGGAATATCAGACTCGCGTGCAGAATACACGATCGCAGCCGTTTCGTTGACATCCAGCATTGGGTCAATAACCAGCTTTGAGCCTTCTAGCGCCATTGCTGCCACGTTCATGCCGATCGAGCTATCTCCTGGCGAAGAGGTGTAGATAGGAACGCCACACTCATAAGCCGTTGACAGCAAAGAAGGATGCTTCACGCCCAGTTTCCGCTCCACTTCCTGCACATATTTGCCGAGCAGATAGTGAAACTCAGCCGTGCCCATCCGCTTCTGAAAGGGTTCTGCTTTGAGAATTTGCCGAATGAAGGCATCCGTTCCCAACAGCACGTCATAGTCAAAAATGATGTCGTAAATCCGAATGCGACCTTCTTGCCGTAGCTTCACATCATCCAAAAACGGGCTGCTGGCATAGAGATCCAGTCCTAGCCCATAGTGCATATCGTGGTAGAGGTTAGCACCTGTGCTGATGATCCAATCGACAAATCCGTTTCGCATCAGAGGTGCAAACACAGAAACGCCTAACCCTGCTGGAGTCATTGCCCCCGACAAGCTGAGTCCTACTGTGACCCCTTCTTGCATCACTTCACGGCTGAGAAGGTGGCAGATCTCTCGCAGTCGTGCCGAGTTATATGCCGTAAAGTAGCCATCAATCAGGTCAACAACGCTGATCTCAGAGGGCATGGGGGAGGGTGTGATCTTTTGACTGAGAAGTTTAGACATCCTTTTACTCCGAAAAGACTAAGAAGCATAAAGTGAGGGCGAGACAGTGCGAAATAGCCCGATATCGGACTGAAAAGGTTTACGGTGAGTCGCTAAAGTGCAGCTAAAGACACTAAGCCCTCGTCTTCAATAAACGAGGATGCGAGCTTAGACCACCACCAAGCAACAACTAAGTAAATCTTGAAAGACTGAAATCTTCGTGGAGTCAAATGCACTAGGCGTTTCAGTCGTTAATTTGGAAAATTCTCCTAAAAGAGAACTTGACCGATCCAGTTCGAGTGAGTGTTGAGAGAAACTCCGCTTTTTGGAGCCAGAGTCAGCAACGAGCAGACGCGAACCTTGAGTTACAGATCGGTCAGTTCATACTGGGAGCTTCACAGCGATCGACCCACGACAGTGCAGGATCGCATTGCCGCTTCCGCTTCAACTTCATTTCGAGATACCACAAAGGTCGCCAGGGGTATCCAGTCAAAGAGAAAAATTTCAATGCTCTTTATCGCAACCCTTTAAACAATGCCTTTTAAATACTATCACCTTATCTTTGTGCTGATGATCGTCCAAAATACTGAGACTCTTCTACCCTGTGTGAAGTGAGACCTCTCTATTGGTAGGCTAGAGGTGGTTGTCTTGCAACCTTCTGCTCACATCGTTCACTTTGGTGTCTTATGACTCTTGACTCTCAGCTTGATACACCCTCGGATTTGACTCCCTCTGAATCTGCCGTGGGAGAGTCACCAGAGGCAGGTCAGCACCGCAAAAAGATGCAGCGACGCAAAGAGGTGCAGGATCAACGTCTCGCAGACATGACCTCCGAAAAAGGACTGATCATCGTCCACACAGGAAATGGTAAAGGCAAAACAACGGCTGCTCTGGGGATGGTGTTGCGATCGCTGGGTCATGGCTATCAAGTCGCGATCGTGCAGTTCATCAAAGGAGCTTGGGAACCCGCAGAAAAAGCTGCCTTTGAGCACTGGGGCGATCAGCTTGAATTTCACGCTCTAGGTGAAGGCTTTACTTGGGAGACTCAAGATCGCGATCGCGACATTCTCAAAGCAACCCAAGCGTGGGAGACGGCGCTGAAGTTTATCAAAGACCCAAACTTCAAGCTCGTGCTGTTAGACGAAATTAATATTGCGCTCAAACTAGGCTATCTAAATATTGAAGAGGTCATCGCTGGGCTATCTGAGAAGACAGAAGACTCGCACGTCATTTTGACAGGTCGCGGTGCGCTTCCAGCACTTCTTGAGCGAGCAGATCTCGTGACTGAAATGACCTTGGTCAAGCATCCCTTTCGAGAGCAAGGGGTCAAGGCACAGCCAGGAATCGAGTTTTAAGAACCCAAGAGGCTTGATCGACGTAGGAGATTTCTTTCACCGAGGCGGCTAATCGCCCCACAGAACTCTGTGCAAAATAACTGATACGATCGGACTCTCACTTAAATGGATATCAGTAATAATCCTGGCGTAATAGTGGCTCTGATTGTATAAATTTAGACTCAAAGCCTAGTTGATAATACAGATTATCCTAATCGAGCCAATCCTGATTTCGCTCAAATTCCGTTCTGGCTTAATTTTCAGTCCGAATTTGGGAGTACTACAGAATCTAATCTCGGTCGAACCTGTTATTAGTTTACAGAGAGTCTAGCCATGCCGCCTACTGACAACAATTCCTTTTCTACCGCTACCTCAATCAATAACCTGATTGGGACACCGCCTCTTTCGGGATCACTTAATGCAAGCGATAAAATCGATTTCTACAAATTTACGCTCATCGGCAGCAGCAGCACGAGCGTTACGCTAACTGAACTTACAGGCAATGCACGTCTCCATCTCTTTAATAATAGCCAAACTGATGTCACGCCGATCACCACAGGCACTCCTAAACAGCTCTCAGAAGCGCTCTCAGCCAAGCTAGCTGCGGGGACGTACTACATCCAGGTAGACTTAGATCCAAGTGATGCTGCTGCTACAGATGCTAACTACAAGCTCAATCTTTCTGTCAGCACCGATGCAATTCTCAGCAATCTGGTTTGGCGTAATAAAGTAACAGGCGCTCCCTCAGTTGTGCAGACAGATGGCAAGACTGTACAAGCTGACAGTGTGATTAAGTTTGGCGGCTCCAATGTCAGTCTCCCAACGACTGATTGGAAAAGTCAGTTTGCTGACTTCAACGGTGATGGTGAAGACGACATTCTGTGGCGAAACCAAAAAGATGGCACAGTCGCGATTTGGTTAATGAAAGGCGACACTATTCTGCAAAGTGCAATATCTCCCTATAAAATCTCAGCAGATTGGCAGGCAACTCTAGGAGATTTTAATAACGATGACCACGCCGACCTTTTTTGGCGTAACAAACAGGGAGGTTCGACGGCTATTTGGCTAACCAATAGCACAGGCTTAGGATTCGACACGTTCACGCTGCTTCCAGGAGTTTCTAGTGATTGGGACCCTGCTTTGGGCGACTTTAACAAAGACGGAAAAAAAGACATTTTCTGGCGCAACTCCAAGTCTAGTGAAGTGGCAATTTGGCTGATGAACGGCACCCAAATCATTCCTGGAGGAGCAGCGTTTCTCCCTAGCGTTTCGAGCGCATGGAAGTCTCAGTTAGGTGATTTTAACAAAGATGGAAGAACAGATATTTTCTGGCGCAATACGCAGACAGGCGAGGCAGCAGTTTGGCTATTGAATGGCACTCAAATTGCCCCAGGAGGCGCTGCGTTCCTTCCAAATGTGCCGATCGAGTGGACAGCTCAAATAGGTGACTTCGATGGCAACAAAGCAGACGACCTCCTCTGGCGTAACAATCGGACGGGTCAATTAGCCATTTGGCTGTTAAATGGCACTCAAATTGCTACGGGAGGATCAGCCTTCCTGCCTTATGTTGTTCCAGCCAAGTTTAACGTTGAGCAACTGACTGACTTTAATAATGACGGCAAAGCTGATATGCTTTGGCGTGACTCAGTTTCGGGTGAAGTCTCGGTTTGGCTTTTGAACGGTACAAGCATCTTAGGTACAGCGTTTCTTCCTCAGCGCTCTAGCAGTGACCAATTTGATGGCATTCAGCGTCGCCGATTTGTGTCTACGACTCAGAGTATTGGTGGTGGCACAGAGTTGTCTGCTTTCAACATCGGCACCCTGAACGCGGCTGGGGTTTATGCTGACTCAATCAGTTCTGACCTGCCTGATTACTTCAAATTCAAGCTTGCCCTCAAGTCCACGCTAGTTTTGTCTGCCACAGACTCAGGCGGTCAGCCGCTCAGTTCAGTTAATTTGCAACTTTACAAAGCAGGTGTAAGCGGCGCTGCTTCGACCCTTGTAAGCTACTCGGGGCAGACGCTAGATCCGGGAGACTACTACATCAAAGTCTCCACTAATGTAGACGGCATCAACTATCGGCTAAACGTTGAAGGCAAGCCACAAGTCACGGAGCTTCTCGGCAATAGTTTCACAGGTCCTTCTCAAGTTCTCTTGACCCCAGGAACTAATAGCACTGATCCGGTTACTACTATAGCAGTTAATTACAGTGCTAAGAATGATGGAACCATTGCTGCCGCTGGGGTGAAGGTTGCTTTCTATATCTCAAGAGATCAGGTACTCGATCGGGCATCTGACTTTCTAATATCTACTACTACTGTAGATCTTCCGGCAGGTCAGATTGGTCAATCACAGCCTTTAAATCTGGCTCTACCCTCGTGGCTAAACACTTTCTGGAGTGTGGATGGAACTTACTACCTGCTCGCGTTAGTTGACTCAGACGATGCTGTTGCAGAGACAAACGAAAACAATAACGTGACCGTCTTGAATATCGACGTTCAACAGATTCCTACTATCAATCTGAGAGGTAAGAGTCTGGCTGTAAATGGAACAACCTTTGCTCCTACAGGAACGGTGACTGCAACGTTTGTGACTGAAAACAACGGTTTCAAAGCCGAAACCAACGGGAGCGAGGTTGGATTCTATTTGTCTACAACTCCTGTCTTCAGCAAGTCTGATACGTCTGCTTGGGCATTCACCCCGACAGGCGTTGATCCTATTGCAGGTAAGAGTTTATCAGCCTCCAAGACGGTCGATTTGAAGCTTCCTTCTAGAAATTGGACTGGCTGGGCTAATCTGTCTGGAACTCAGAAGATCTACATCGGCATGGTTCAAAATAATGGTGGATCTGTGAATGATGTTGACCAGACCGATAACCAAAACCGAGGTCAGGGCATTGACTGGGTGGAGGTTATGGTGAACCTATAGTGATTGCGTTCGACTAATCTGGAGGGGAAGGGGAAGCAATTCTCCTTCCCTTTTCGTTTACTCCTCTAAGACGGCGGGTGTTGAACACTGAGTTGAAATTTCCTGAGTTTTTGGATAGAAGCTCAACAAACGCAAAAAATATTCGCCGTCAAAGCTTCTAGGATCTATGCGCTGGCGCGATCGATCAACGGCTCGGTGGGTGGTAATTCGCGATTCAGGCATACCCGTCTTTGCGACTAGCCATGCCAGTGACTGATATTGTGCTCGCGTGTAGCCACTGTGTCGAGTGGCATCGTTGCGACCATCAGGCGGAGTAACTAGGGAAATGTGATAAGAAAAGTTGTTGACAGATGGGGGAAAGTCTGGATTCGTCTGAATGGCTTCTTGACCCGTATCACTCACAAAAATCGAGTTTCCGGCTCCAAATGCTCGCCTATCGGGTGGCACCAAGTAGACGATCGTGCCATCTGTAGTGATCAGCGTGTGATAACTCACTTGATCATTGTCATTAGGGTGGGGCGTTTGAAACAGGTCGATCGTCGATTGAGCAGACCCGACCGTCTCGTGTAGAACCACGATCGCTTCATTATTTGCAAGTTTGCCGTAAAAGTCTTGCACGAATCGCCGTCCGAAATTGGTTGGGTGAGCAAGGGCAACTTCTTCTATGGGAGTGTAAGCAAGTGCTGACTTAGCTGAGGTTTCTTTGGATTGGTCAACAAGATTTGGCTCTTGTCTAAATCGGTTTAAGGGAACGGGTGTCTGCACGGCAGCGACGACTGGTCTTGATTTACTCGCTTTAGAAACTGGTTTGAGGGCACAAGCAGAAGACAACGTAAGACTGGAATCAGTGACTTCTTGAGCCTGTAGACTCAGGTGCGGAAAGCCAGGAATTCTTTGACCTTCGATGAGTTGAGCATCGCCAGAAGTGGTGGTCAAGATGAGGACGGCGATTCCTAACGTCAAAATAGCAAGGACTTTTAGAGCTTTTTTCATAACGAGTTTTGTTGCCGAATGGTCAGCAGAGAATAGGAAACCGCTAGATCTCTCACCTGCTAAAGATAAGGTCTTTTAAGCCTACTCCTCGAAAAAAGTTGATGAGAATTCCAAAGATAGGCAGGCAAATGGAATCAACTGTAAGGTGCGTTTCGGCTCGGCTCAACGCTCAAGCCAAAACTTGCAGCAGGTTAAGCGGAGCCGAGATCACCTACACGAGTTGGCTTTAATTGAGTCTGCCTGATTAAGGGGTATTTTGAAGTACAAAAATTACTCACCTGACAAAGCGATTCGTGTTTCCTTGGCGACGTTCTAGCATATTGAGACGGGTTTCTGTTGCCGTGACTCTTTCTTTAATTTCGATGACCAGGGTGGCTAATCTGTCAAATTGAGGGTCGGTTGAAAGGATTTGTCTAGTTCCTTGTCGATCTCCAGAGGGTAAAGTGGGCGTAGGCACAGAGATGCCTGGTAGAAAGCCAGATTGTATCTGGCTGAGGCGGCTTTGAATACCTACCAGTTCAGTCTCCAGCCTTGAGACACGGGAGTCCAATCCAGCTTGAGCTTGAGCCGGGGAGAAGGGGTGGAACAAGAGAGCTAGTATCCCTAAGAGAAGGGCGATCGCTAAGAACTTAGGCATGATAAAAGTTTAGAAGCCACTGCAATAAGCCAAGCGCATTTGCAACGTCTCAACGTCTAGCCGGAGAATGACTCTATGGAAAGAGAAACACTCCGGCATGTAAAGAATCTTTAATAGGTTTACACTCGAACCATAAGTAATAAGACGTATCTTTGCAAAGTATAAAGAAGCTCTATGACCTAGATCAGGCAATTAAACCACCAGGGTCGAGAGTAAGCGCTACAATCGTTTTAGCTTGCGTTTACTTCGTTTAACCCCCTTGATCCCAGTTTTAATCATCTCTAATTTCTATCTTTTTTCAGCCAAAGCCGATCAAGTCAGGAATTGACGGCTCTTTACAATCTGTTACAAACTAGTAAAGAATCGTTGCAAATAGAATCATGCTCAATGGCTTCACAAATCTAAAAAACGCTTCGGGTGCCGACTTTGGTGAACGGATGCTGAATAAGGTTGCGAGTGAATCCATTCGTCACCTCTTTTCAAAGAGCGAGTCAGTCGAGGTTTCGATTCGCTGCTCACCCTCTAGCAAGTTATTGCAGGGCAGTCTCGATAGCTTCAAGATGGGCGGACGCGGACTGCTGATTCGGCACGACTTTTGGGTCGAAGAAATGCGCTTTGAGACCGATGCGGTGGCGATTGACTTCGGCTCGGTTTTGAGCGGCAAGATTCGATTAAAGCAGCCAACTCAGGCGATCGCTCAAGTCACACTGACTGAAGCAGGCATCAATGAGGCGTTTAAGTCCGAGTTGGTGGTCAAGCGGCTGCAAAATGTGACCGAACCTGCGCTGATGAATTTGTCGGGGGGCGAACCAGTTTCTTTCTCAGATATCGCGCTGAAGCTGATGCCTAACAACAGAATTCAGATTTTTGCAGAAGCGTTGCTGCCCAACAACACCATACCTGTTAGCATGACTGCGACATTGGAGATTGAGCGGCGGAGGCGCGTTGCGTTCCAAAATCCTCAGTTTGAGCCAGATGCAGTGCCCGAAGATCTGCGCGGCATTTCGGAGGTGTTGACGATGGCATTTGCTGAAATTCTAGACAACATGGTGGATCTCGATCGCTTTAACTTAGATGGAATCCTGCTGCGAATCAACCGTCTAGAAACTCAGGGAGAGCAGTTAATTTTTAGTGGATATGCTCAGATCGATCGTTTTCCAGACGTGTAGCTGCTTTGCTTCTAGCAGTCTGCGAGTCGAGGTCGCAAGAGAGCGATCGGGTATGAACCACGAACGACTATCATTGTTCTCTGTTCACTGCTCACTGACTCACCATGCAGTCTAGTAACTGGTTTGCTTCTGGCGGCGTTGTTATGATTCCTCTGCTAGGATTTTCGATCCTGGCGGTGGCATTGATTTTAGAACGAATTGTTTTTTGGGTAAAAGTCAAGAAACGTCACGATCGAGTGCTTAGAGAAACTCTGGTGCTTTATAAGCGCAGTCCAAGAGCCGCTTTCTTGATGTTGGAGCAAAATTCTGATTTGCCTGTTGCCCGCATCTTTATGGCTGCCTTGGAATTAGAAGAAGCGACCTCGGACGAGTTTCGGTTGGCGCTAGAAAGTGCCGCTCAAGCAGAAATTCCACTGTTAAAGCGATTTAACACCGTTTTTGAAACCATTATTAGCCTTGCGCCTCTGTTAGGGCTGTTGGGCACCATTTTGGGATTGATCACCTCGTTTGCCTCGCTGCGACTGGGAGATGTCGGCAGCACCAACACGACCAACGTGACGGGCGGAATCAGTGAGGCGCTGATCTCGACCGCATCGGGGCTGGTGGTAGCGATCGTGACGCTCCTCTTCGCCAATACATTCCGAGGGCTATATATTCGGCAGATTGCCCTGATTCAGGAGTATGGTGGACAGCTAGAATTGCTGTATCGTCGCCGTCATGAGAAGGGAGAAGATTTCTATGCGTCTACCTGAAGAACCGGATCTGCCGCCTCAAATTTACATCGTGCCGATGATTGATGTGATCTTTGCGCTGCTGACGTTTTTTATCATGTCTACGCTGTTTTTGACGCGCTCTCAGGGGTTGCCTGTCAATCTTCCGAGTGCGGCGACGGCTGAAGCACAAAAATCGACTCAAGCGACGGTGACGATCGACCAGACTGGCAAGCTTGCCCTCAATCGCAAACCCATTCAACTCAACAATTTAACCAATCAGGTTCAGGCGTTGAAGGGCAAAAATAGTCAAGTTTTAGTGGTGATTGATGCCGATCGACGTGTCACTCACGGGCAGGTGATTACGGTGATGGATCGGCTGCGATTGGTTCCTGGAGTAAGATTGGCGATCGGCACGCAGTAACCCTGAAAATGGCTCAATGTCAGGCGTGTTTGCCATTGGGACGCTGCACGATCGTTTCGATCACACGACGACGATCGCGCGAATCAATTCCGACCAGACGCACATAATCTTGAGTGTGATCCGCAAGGCACGATTCCAATGCCGCGATTGCTTTGGCTCCATCGGTTTGAAAGGTGCCATAACAACTCCAAGAATTGTTGCGGAACCGTCGATCGTCTACATACTCAATGCCTAGCCGATGTCCTTGCCCCAAAATTCGATTCAGTTCGCTCACCATTTCTGGATTGAGGCGGGTGCTAGATGGCTGGCCGCTATAGCTGCTGCTAGCTGGAGGCGTATGTCCGTTTGATTTGGCGGGGGTTAGGGCAGTCGGCATCATGTTGACCTCGCCCAGCTTGCGGTTGCCAATCACGCGATTATATTCATCGACTAGCCGCATTTCTTTTAATCGCTTCTGCTCACCGACCATCAACTGTCCGAGTTCTAACAGGTGTGACAGAGTGAAATCGGGTTTGTGAAATTCTGGCGGAGCTTCGGCACTATTGACGACTCGCATTGATATCCGATCTAAGCCCACGTCCTGAATGAGTTTACGGACTTGTTCATCATAGAGGCGCGATCGCAGTGCCCCATAAAAGTCGATCGACTGATCAGGAAATGAGTCCACCAGTTGCTCAATGTCGCGACGAGCAATGTGATCGACTTCAAAAATGCCGCTGACGATGCCGATGCGATCGTCGCGATCGGGTTCCCAAAAAAACTTCTCCATCCGTCCGTCACGCGTCAGCGGCGCATAGAGTGTCCCCAAATCGTTGCCTGTGACAATGATCGGAATGCGCTGAATCGGCTCGATCTCATAGCTGCCCGGAAGCTGAACATTGGTCGGATTGTCAGCAATATTCATCAAAGTGCCGTGAACAAGCTGCGTATTCACGGTGTATTGAGTGAATTGATCGACGCGACCAGCCCCCGCATCAATGTCGTTAATCATCAGCACCGCCATCTTGCCGCGCACTTTTACGATGTCTGCTGCCTCGCGATAGCGCAATCGAATCAATCGAGCCGGATCGCCTGCATCAGGGCTTTCTAGCTCTCCTGCTGACATATAGACCGCTTCGACCCCCATCCGCTCAAAGACTAATTCGCACTGAAATGACTTGCCTTCCCCTTTGCGCCCGTGGACTCCCAAAATTAAAGGAACTTTGACACTGGGAATATTCAGGTAATTTTTGGTGATGTGAACCGAAAGCTTATCGATGAAGCGTGGAGAGATGTAGTAGTTCATGGAGCTAGGGACTCAAGATGAAAGGGATTACCGAGGATGAGAGTCTATAATTCTGCTCAAAGACAAAAAATAAGATGGGCATCACCCACCTTACGAATCTTGCTATGGGGTTCGATCGCTGCCTAGATCCTACCGAAGGAAAGGCTCTTTGGCTGAGGAACTAGAATTATGAGCGTCACTGGTAATAAGCTTGAGTCTCTTCTAGCTCCTCTTGGTCTAAATAGCCACTGACCAACTCGTAGGGCTGACTGTAATAAGCAGACGTATCGTGAGACATTCGCGCCATGTAACCCACATAGTTTCCCATCAAGAAATAGACGCTCATCAACGCCGCCGCCGAAAACGCCACAAGCGTTCCTGCCAGCATTAGAGAAAATTCGTGTTGCTCAACTGCCTCCTGCATCAAATGCAAAGACCAGGAAACGAGCGCAACGACAATAGCAAGAATGATGATTAACATGGTTTACATAGTGTAACAGATGCTCATAAAGTGCTGCTCTATTTCAAGCTCTGTAAACACTTATGGCTTTAATCATAGCCCAAGTTAATGATTTGAAAAATAGTTTGAAATGCTTATCATCAGAGGGTTTTCTCTACGTGAGGCGAACCGGAACCTGGCGATCGTCTAAGTAAGTCTTTATCTGAGCGACGCTTAACTGTCCGTAATGTAATAGAGATGCCAGCAGTGCCGCCTCAGCTTTTCCGTCTGTCACCGCTTCATAGATGTGCTCACAGTTGCCTGCGCCGCCCGATGCAATCACCGGAATCTGAACGTGTTCGGCGATCGTGCGCGTCAGCTCAAGGTCATAGCCTGCTAGAGTTCCGTCGCCATCCATACTCGTGATCAAAAGCTCTCCAGCGCCGCGTTCTGCAGCTTCTTTTGCCCAGGCGATCGCGTCGAGCTTTGTGTTTTCTCGCCCGCCCCGCACAAAAACATCCCAACCGGGATTGGTGGGATCGGGGCGACGACGAGCGTCGATCGCGACGACGATACACTGATTCCCAAATCGCTGACTTGCCTGATTGATAAAGTCGGGATCACGCACCGCCGATGAATTAATGCTGATTTTATCGGCTCCCGCTCGCAGCAATTTTTTAATCGTCTCTAAGTTCTGAATTCCGCCGCCGACCGTGAGCGGAATAAACACCTGTTCAGCCGTTCGATACACCACGTCGTAGATAATGTCTCGGTCTTCGTGGGTGGCTGTGATGTCAAGAAACACTAACTCGTCAGCGCCTGCCTGATTGTAGGCTTGCGCCAACTCAACCGGATCTCCGGCATCCCGCAGATCGACGAAATTCACACCCTTGACCACACGACCCGCTTTCACGTCTAGACAAGGCAAAATTCTTTTAGCCAGCATGAAAACTCTTAGACCTGGAATAGTCTTTGAATCCTATCACTCCTGCCTTTGGTTCTCTACCAGTAGCCAATGACACGCAATGTGCTGCTATTTGCCCTCATCCCAACCTTTCTCCCCAAGGAGAAGGGCTTTCCAACCATTCCGGTTCCCTCTCCCCTTGGAAGAGGGGTAGGGTGAGGGCATTCTTTGCGGGTGTTTCAGGAAAGTCGCACACTCCGTTAATGACCAACAAAGCCTTAATAAGCTGCAACATCCTGTTAAACTCTTGAGTGGCTTGTATCAATCTGCTTCAATCGTTATCACTACTTTGCAATGGAAATCGGTCAAAAAGTTCAGGTTCGGCGTTTGCGCGATCGGGTTTCTCCAGAGATCATCAAAAGGCTAGGTCAGATGGGCACGATTCGCGACTTTAAAGTCGTGGATGGCGGCGGCGTTGGGCTGTTAGTTCAATTTGAAGACAAGGCAGGAACCTGGTTTTTTGAAGACGAGCTAGAGTCGTCTGATTAAAGCACTACAGACCTCGTGCAGTCGCTAATATGAGGGAATGAAAGAATTTTGAATTCTCAGATCATCACGGTGATTCAAGGTTCAAAATTCTGATGGTCAAGTTGGCTCAGAATGGTTGAATATGGCTTTTATATTGACATTTTTAGGCAAAGGTGGCACTGGGCGGACGACGATCGCGATCGCAGCGGCTAAAAAACTTGCCCAGCAAGGCAAACGAGTTTTACTCCTCGGACAGGATTCTAGTCCGGCGTTTGGGGCAGCACTAGGCGCGACTCTCAGCCTCGACCCGCAAGAAATTTCTCCGAATCTGCACGCCGTTCAACTCCAGACCGCCACGCTGCTAGAGCGCAGTTGGGAAGAGGTCAAAAAGCTAGAAGCGCAATATCTCCGCACACCTTTTTTTAAGGAAGTGTTTGGGCAAGAATTGGGAGTGTTGCCCGGAATGGACACTGCCCTGGCGCTGAATGCAATTCGAGAATATGACGGCAGTGGCAAGTATGACGCGATCGTCTATGACGGATCAGGCGACCAATCCACGCTGCGAATGCTGGGGCTGCCCGAAACGATTAGCTGGTATATTCGTCGTTTTCGCAAACTGTTTGTCGAGTCTGACTTGGGAAGAACGCTGTCCCCTGCAATTCAACTCGCGGCAAGCACAGTTCTGACCAATGTGAGTTTTGTTGGCGATAATTTTGCTCAACCTACAGGTCAAGTGAATGATCTGCTAGAGCAGGGCAAGCAAGCGGTCAACAATCCGCAGCGCATGGCGGCTTATCTGGTGACGACAGACGACCCCGCCGCGATCGCGACCGCTCAATATCTCTGGGGCAGCGCTCAACAAATCGGGCTAACGGTCGGCGGAGTCATCCTCAACCGGGCATCGGGAACCAATGGCGAATTAGCTGCCTTTGATCCGCTTTTGGTGACAACGATTCCGATCCAGTCAATCAACGACTGGCAACCTTTGATCGATGGTTTGCCAAACTTTCAAGATCAGGCAACTCAGGCTCCTCGCCCGATCGCGGTGAATGTCTCTGAGCGCAAAGTCTCGCTCTTTTTGCCAGGGTTTGACAAGAAGCAAGTCAAACTGACGCAATCGGGTCCTGAGATTACGATCGAAGCAGGCGACCAGCGACGTAACGTTGATTTACCGCTCCAATTGCGTGGGCAACCCGTGAAAGGTGCTAAATTTCAAGACGGCTATCTGATTATCTCGTTCTAGACCTTCTCACAATCTTTCGCTATGCCTGACTCATCCCCTGAGATTGAAGTGACTTCTAGTTCCCCAGACGTGCCAGATAGTGTAGTGGACGACCGCAGCGCAAAAGCTCGTCAGCTCCTGGGCATGAAAGGAGCCGACGTGAAAGGATCTTCGATCGCGAAGATCCGCTTGCAGTTGATGAAGCCGATCACCTGGATTCCTTTAATGTGGGGCATCATCTGCGGTGCTGCATCGTCTGGCAACTATACGTGGACGCTAGAGAATGTGCTGATTTCAGCCGCTTGTATGCTGTTGGCAGGTCCTCTGCTGACGGGATATACGCAGATTCTCAACGACTACTACGATCGTGACATTGATGCCATCAACGAGCCTTATCGACCCATCCCGTCTGGCGCGATTTCTCTGCCTCAAGTGGTGGTTCAAATTTGGGTGCTGCTGTTTGCAGGAATTGGGGTTGCCTACGCGCTCGATCGCTGGGCAGGACACGAATTTCCTACGATTACTGCATTGGCGATCGGGGGGTCTTTCCTGTCCTACATTTACTCTGCACCGCCGCTCAAACTCAAGCAAAACGGCTGGGCAGGTAGTTTTGCGTTAGGTGCCAGCTATATTGCGATTCCTTGGTGGACAGGGCACGCCCTGTTTGGCGAGTTGGATATCACGATTATGCTGCTGACGCTTTTCTACAGCTTCTCAGGATTGGGAATTGCAATCATCAATGACTTCAAGAGCGTGGAGGGCGATCGACAACTTGGACTCAAATCGCTTCCCGTCATGTTTGGAGTCACCAACGCGGCTCGGATTTGTGTTGCCATGATCGACCTCTTTCAAGTCGGAATTGCTGCCTATTTGATCAGCATTCATCAAAATTTGTACGCAGTCATTCTAATTCTGCTGATCATTCCTCAAATCACCTTTCAGGATATGTATTTCCTGCGCGATCCGCTCAAAAATGATGTGAAATATCAGGCAAGCGCTCAACCCTTTTTGGTGCTAGGGATGCTAGTGGCTGCTTTGGCATTTGGTCATGCTGCACTTTAAGTCGCCTTAACTTCATGCTCTGATTATTCAGAAGTCATCACATTTTGACGCGTACGGTTGACTATGTGGGCGCTTTCGGTCAATCTGAGTCTCAGAATTGTGATCTCAATTTCTGATTAAAGAGTCGGAAGCCCTATCGGCGTGATGAGGCAGGAACGAGTGACAGAGGATGGCTCAAACCCCACAGTGCAGATCTTAGAACTCCAAAGCAACCAGACTGGAAGCCATGACTGACGAACCAAACAAAAATCGGCAAATGGCTCCACGATCGCGCCGTTCTCAGAAAAATCGCAGATTTGCGAGCTTGCTGAACAATTTTCGGCTGCCGAGGTTGCAGGCACGTCTCGATGAAGCGGGCGGAAGGTTGAATGAAATTGGGCAAAGACTGCCGCCTCCGCTTAAAGCTCCTGTAGGGCGGCGACTGCTCTGGGTAGGGATTTTGGTCGGCGGCTTTGGAGCCTTTAAGCTTGCAGCATGGCAGATCGATCGCAGCCTCCCCAACCCCGCTGATTTAGCAGTGTTTGCGCGTCCCGGCACTCTCACCATCAAGGCTTCAGACGGCAGTATCTTGCATCAGCTAGGACCTGCGACTCGTGAAAAGCTGACGATCGCCCAAATTCCCAAGCCGTTGATCCAAGCGTTTATTGCATCAGAAGATCGGCGTTTTTATGAGCACACGGGCGTTGACTATCAGGCAATCGTGCGTGCGATCGGACGCAACTTAACCTCTGGCGGACTGATCGAAGGCGGCAGCACAATCACTCAGCAGTTGGCTCGTGTCGTGTTTCTTAACCAAGATCGGAGCATCGGGCGCAAAGTCAGAGAAGCCCTCCTCGCTCAGAAGCTGGAACGAGAAGTCGATAAGCAAACGCTTCTAGAACGATATTTGAATCTGGTTTATCTGGGTTCTAATGCTTATGGAGTCGGGGATGCGGCTTGGATTTATTTTAGTAAATCGGTCAATCAGCTAACCCTTTCAGAGTCTGCCACGATCGCCGGACTTCCTCCCGCTCCTAGCCTTTATTCCCCCATAGTCAGTTTACAAAAAGCACAAGAGCGCCGGAATGTCGTGCTAGACAAGATGGTTGAAGCAAAATACATTACCCAGACAGAAGCCGCGACTGCCAAGGCTGAAGACCTGAAAATCAAACCCAGTTCGCCTAAAAAAATCGAGAGTGATTCCCCTTACTTCACTTATTATGTGCAGCAGCAGTTGCCCAAATATGTCTCTAAACAGGCGCTTGAGGCAGGCGGAATCACGATCGAGACGACGCTAAACCCAAAGTTTCAAAAAGCGGCAGACAAAGCGATCAAAGATGCCATTGAGGTCGATGGTGCCTCTCAGGGGTTTAAGCAAGCGGCAATGGTGGCGATTGATCCCCGAAATGGAGAAGTGCGGGCGATGGTTGGCGGCTACGATTTTTATAAAGAAAGTCAGTTTAATCGAGCAACTCAGGCACAGCGTCAACCGGGTTCAACCTTTAAGCCCTTTGTTTATACGACCGCGATCGCGGCTGGGTTTTCTCCCTATCGTTCTTATTTAGACGAGCGCTTCATGGTAGATGGCTATCAGCCTAAAAACTACAGCAATAAGTACAAAGGTTGGATCAACATTCGCGATGCCCTGACCGCCTCGGTAAATGTGGTTGCAGTCAAAACGCTAATTGATGTCGGCTTTGATCCCGTCATCAAAACCGCCGAAAGTATGGGAATTCACTCAAAGTTGAATCCGACTTACTCAATGGCTCTGGGTGCCTATGAAGTCAATCTCTTAGAGTTAGTCAATTCTTATGGCACGCTGGCGGCTCAGGGTAAAGCGATCGAGCCGCATGGCATTCGTCGGATCATCAACGCTAAAGGCAAAGTGCTGTATGACGCTGACTTTAAAAACAAGCAAGTCGTTGATCCAGACACAGCCGCCATCATGACCTGGATGCTGCGAAGTGTTGTCTCTGATGGCACCGGGCGACCCGCTCAAATCGATCGACCCGTCGCAGGCAAAACAGGCACCTCTGAGAACGCGCGCGATTTATGGTTTGTGGGCTATATTCCTCAGCTAGTAGCGGGGGTCTGGCTGGGCAACGATGACAACAGCCCTACCTGGGGAAGCAGCGGCACCGCTGCCTATGCCTGGCACCAGTTTATGAAAGAATCAGTCGGGGGAATGCCCGTGCAGAAATTTCCACAGGTTCCTGGAAACTTGGACGATCGCAAGGGCACCATCAAAGCTAATCCCGTAAAACCCAACCGCATTCGATCTCTCGGTGGCTCTGCCGATCCAGATGAGTCTCAGAGTGAGCGTCGTTATGATGCCCCTGCAGAAAGCAGCTACTCAGAGCCAAACGCAGGGCGATCGTATAAGCCAGCCCCGGCTGATCCACCCCCCGCAGAGCGTGCGCCTGAGCCAGCCCCTCGTGAAAAGGCTCCTCCTCCAGAGTCGGCGGCTCCTTCAGAACCCGCTCCCCGCAAAGAAGCTCCGGCTCCGGCTGATCCGGCTCCAGCTTCTTCAGATCCGCTGCCTCCGTCAGGGAACTGAGGAATAGAAAAGAGGATCAAACCTGTGGTGGATGCAGTGTGATACTGACTCTACTATCCTGACCCTAGTAAAATATTTGAGGAAATGTAATCATGAATTTTCTTATGGATGTGTCTAGCTACGGCGGTATGAATTTTCCAGTGTCTGCCGCGGTGGTTTATGTCGTTGGGTTTATTGCAGCCGTTACCTTTGGTTCACTTGCCTGGTATAACTCTAAGCGTCCAGTGGGTTGGGAAAACAAAGAGCGTCCTGATGTTGTGCCAGAAGTTAAAAAAGAAGAAACGCCTGGGTTGTAAGACGACTTGGGGTTTTAAAATTCGGCTAGCCAACGCTGATAGAGTTTGCGAATTATAGACAAAGTTTTGCTGTAGAAAGGCTCTGACGCGTCGGTCGAGTCGATCAACTGCAACCTTGAGAGCAGTTTGGCTTCTTCGTTTGCCACCGTCCCATCGCTGTAAATCAAAGCGCTAATGGACTCGATTAGAGTTTGGCAAGTTTCTGAGGTGGGACGATCGCCTAAATAATCTCGCAGCCACTGATAGCATTCTTCTGGCTTCACGGCTCGAAGTTCATGTAAAAGTGGCTGAATCTCAAGATCGTCCGCTACACCTTTTTCCTTAGCAACCTGATGGAGATGTCGTCGCTCTTCGGGCTGGATATCGCCGTCTAGCCAAGCGACTCCGATTAAGATTTTGACGAGAGTCTTAATGTCAGTTGTCATAGGTTATTTCTCCTCTGCCCTACACTCGCTTTAGTCTTGTCATAAAAAATCCATCCATGCTCTGCTGATGAGGCAGCACTTTTGCCCACCCTTCAGGGTGCAAAAATGGAGCGATCGCTGATTCAGACGCTGGACGATCGACGCTCCAATCAGAATTTTTGCTCAAAAAGTCTTGAATCACAAACTCATTTTCGGCAGGATGTAGGGTGCAGGTTGCGTAAACTAAGATGCCGTTTGGCTTAACCCAAGATGCGGTGTGATTGAGAATTTCTCGCTGAAGCTGAGAGAGTTCTTGAACGGTTTCGGGAGTCTGTCGCCATCGGGCATCGGCATGACGATTCAGGGTTCCTAACCCAGAGCAAGGGGCATCAATGAGGACTCGATCGCACTGCCCAACAAACTGCGGCAGTTCTCGACTGTCTCCAATGTAAATCTGAATCGATTTTAAGTTCAAGCGATCGACATTCTGCTGGAGGCGTTTTAGACGAGACGGAGTGCGATCGCACGCCCAGACCGTCCCGCTATCAGCCATCAATTCTGCGAGGTGCATCGTTTTTCCTCCCGGAGCGGCGCAGGCATCAGCGATAGTTTCGCCCGACTGCGGATCGACGAGGTAGCCAACCAGTTGAGCGCTGCTGTCCTGAACAATCCACCACCCTTCTTGAAACCCTGGTAATTTTTGAATAGCGCCTGAGCCTTGGGGCAGTCTCAACGCTTGGGGCAAATGAGGAACTCTTTGGACTTGAATGCCCGCAGACTGCATCGCGGCTTCGACTTGAGCAAGCGACGATCGGAGAGTGTTCACCCGCAAATCAATGTGTGGCGGCTGATTCATATATTCGCAGAGCCGTTCAGTTTCTGCGATACCAAACTGATCCAACCACACTTGCACAATCCAATCTGGGAAACTGTGCAGAACTCCCAATCGCTCGATCGGATTGTCAGGGAGTTGTAAGGGATCGCTTGGCGACGCTTCGGACGATCGAATGTATTGCCGCAATAATCCATTTACAAATCCGGTTAAGCCAGAGAATCCGTTTTGCTTGGCTAATTCGACGGTTGTATTGACCGCTGCTGATGGCGGGATTTGATTCAAATAACGCAGTTGATATAACCCCAACTGTAAAATGGTTCGTAGATCTGGGGGCTGCTGAGTTTTTTTGGTTGCAAGCTGGTCAATCAGGGCATCGAGCGTGCGTCGTCGTCTCACACAGCCATAGACTAACTCGGTCAGCAGGCGACGATCGGCGGCACTCAATTCGGTCTGATGCAGCACTTTATCAACGGCGACATCTGCAAAAGCGCCTTTTTTGACCGTGCGGAGGGCAAGGAATGCGAGTTGGCGAGAGTTTTGGGTCAAGAGAGCGATGTCCTAAAATTGCCATATTCAGAATAGCAACCGAAACGAAGCTTCGAGAAATTGTCAGCTAAATCAATGTTGCTTCGCGTAAGCTGACCCACTCCCAATCGTCAACCTATTTAAACAAGACTCAACCTTTTAAAAGATTGACTACCTTCACCGTCCCAAGATCCGCTTCCAAGCCTCAATCTGAAGCTGTGCCTCTGCATATGCCTGCGTGCGAGGCGGAATCTTTTGAGCCGTCACGATCGCGCCTGCTAGATCGGTGTCTGCTTGACTAATCGCTGCCTGCAAAATCTGCTGACTCCACTGCCCGATCGCCTGATCTGCTTCAACCCTTTGCGGACTTGAACCCGGCACCCTACCCGCCAATTGAATCGCCTCGGCTAGAGAATCAGGCGTGCCGCTATTTGCCGCAGTTCGAGCTTGTTCAAGCCCTTGCTCGGCTTGCTGTCGTCTCTGCCAGGTTTGCACCTTTGATTGAGCATCGCCATAGAGTGCGCTGCTAGAGCCGATGCCTTGAGCCGCCGCGATCGCGCCTGATAAATCGCCCGATTCGGCTAAACGGTCGGCTTGATTCAAAGTCGGCTCGTCTTGAAGTTGAGCTAACTGTCGATTCCACTGCCCAATTCGTTTCTGCGCTTCTTTATAGAGGGCACGTTCTGGAGTGATCTGTCGTGCCTGATCCATTGCGGTTTGCAGATTGGCAACATCGCCTCGGCTCGCAAGCTGATCGGCTTGGTCGAGCAGCGGACGATCTTGCTGAGTTTGTATCTGTCCACTCAGTTCGTTAGCGAGTTTTTGCGCTTCTTGAGACCGAGGATTATCAGATGGGACAAGAGATGCTTGCGCGATCGCGGCTTGCAGATCTTCAGGTTTACCTGATCGAGCAAGCTGACGGGCTTTTTCTAACTGAGCAATATCGCCCTTCTCAGACTGCCAGCGGCTGAGGAACGTTTGAGCTTTTGCATAAAGCGGGCGACCCAGCTCTACTTTTTGAATTTGAGCGATCGCGGATTCGATATCGGCGACGGTTCCGCCCCAGGATCTTGCCTGAGCACGGGCAATCACATCAAAATCTTCGACTTCGCGCTGCAAGTTGGCGATCGGCGGAATTTTAGCGAGGATATCCAACGCTCCCTGCAAGTCTCGTCGATTCAGGGTATTTTGTGCCAGATCAAACATTTTTTGTCCAATCTGGGCGATCGTGTCTTGAGCGTCTTGATAGACATAGCTCTTATCGTCTACGTTCGACGCAAGTTTGATTGCCTCTAACAGGTTGGAAATGCCGCCTCGATCGGCTAAATCTTTTGCCTTGGCAATCTTGCTGATGTCGGCGCGAGTCAGGGTGATTTTGTCAGTCAGTTCTTGATATTTTGTCGTTTGCCAGAAGGTATTGTTGATCGACAGCAACCGAGCCGCGTCTGACGATGCTTTACGCCAGTTTTGATCGCGCAGGGCATCTTCGACCCGTCGATAAATCGCTTCGGCATCTGACCAGATTTTTTGCCAACGGTTGATGCGCCCTTCGACTTCGCCATAGATGTTGGCACGTTTGGGAACTTTGCGCGCCATATCGATCGCGTCACTCAACTTTCCGGCGTTAAAGGCATCGTCTCCTAGCTGCAAAATCTCGCTTGACCACTGCTCAATTAGTCGCGATGCCTCCTGGTGGAGAGGGTGATCGTCTGGCAAGCTGTTTAAGAGCTGAATCGCCTCTAGCAAATCATTGACGGTTTGCTTGTTAGCAGCAAGTTGGGCACAGTGCATTCGGAGTGACGCAGATGCCAACGGCCAAAAAATAGCCGGACAGTTGGGCACAGCAGGCAGCTTAAAGAGAAACCCGATCGCCAGAAGGGTGATTCCCCCTGTCATCGCTAGTCCCAACCCGGCAGCGAGCCGCCAATCAGTCAAGACGCGCCCCACCCGTTTTTGCAGATGTGCCCTTGAAGTTTGAGGCTCAGGAGACAGATCAGAAGCATGGGATTGAGTCGCCCCGATCTCTTCTGGAGGCTGACTCGATTGCCGCAGAGACGATGACTCTGTAGAGGATAAGCCGAACGGTTTTCCTCGTTTTTGCGATTTAGGAAGCCGCCGATCTGGAATGCCACGGTCTCTAGTCATAGAATCTTGGTAAGAACAGCGCGATCGCTTGAGTTTTTTTTGACCATAGACAAGACAATAGATGCAATCCTACTCTTCATCTCGCAAAAAACCAACTTCTCGATCGAGATTGAGTGGTTTGAGTTGTCAAAATTTGACTCTTTGCAATTTTAAGCGTTTGAAAGCAAACATTCAAAACTCTCCGTGTCTCGATATGATGATATCCGCACACTGTTAACAGAGAACAAATTTATGGAAGCGTTGCCAGTCGCATTACAGCAATTGCAGGGAAAAGTCGCGATCGTCACCGGAGCTTCACGGGGCATTGGGCGATCGACCGCGCTGGCGCTGGCATCTGAAGGCGCAAATGTGGTGGTCAACTATGCCAGTTCGAGCGGTGCGGCTGATGCCGTGGTGAAAGAGATTGAAGCGATGGGAAGCGCCGCGATCGCCGTTGCCGCCGATGTCTCTAAAGCGGATCAAGTCGATGCGTTGGTCAATGCCGCGATCGAGCAGTGGGGCAGAATCGATGTGCTCGTCAACAATGCGGGCATCACTCGCGATACGCTGCTGCTGCGAATGAAGCCCGAAGATTGGCAAGCCGTGATTGACCTCAATCTCACAGGCGTTTTCTTGTGCACCAAAGCCGTCAGCAAAATCATGCTCAAACAGCGATCGGGACGCATTGTGAATATCACCTCCGTTGCCGGACAAATGGGCAACCCCGGACAGGCAAACTACAGTGCAGCCAAAGCGGGCGTGATTGGGTTCACCAAAACCGTTGCCAAAGAGCTTGCTCCGCGTGGCATCACCGTTAATGCGGTCGCACCAGGATTTATCACCACCGACATGACCCAGGATGTCAAATCCGATGAAATCCTCAAATACATCCCCCTCGGTCGCTATGGGCAACCCGACGAAGTAGCCGGACTGATTCGGTTTCTGGCATCGGCTCCGGCGGCTGCCTATATCACTGGGCAGGTGATGAACGTCGATGGTGGCATGGTGATGGCGTAGTTAGATGGCTAATCGTAACTGCTTGGCTTCACGCTCCAAGAGAGGTCGTGGCGTGATTACTTCAGGATTGCTGAGAAAATCTTGAACAACTTCCGCCACGACTTGTGCCAAGTCGCAGGGAACAGCATTGCCTATTTGCCTATAGATCGAGCTTTGTCCGCCTATAAACTGATAGTCGTGTGGAAAGGTCTGTATTCTAAGCGCCTCATCAATCGTCAATCGTCTAAGTCTTTTAGGTGCGGCATCTAAAGATAGTGGTTCTCCCCCTTTCATCAGGTATGAGTGATACCATTCAACCCAGCTATCTTGACCAAAATAGCAATGCTCTTCATCAATAATTGGCGTTTTATTCCCACCCATAGAAGCGTGGAGAGCGCATGAATATCCAGCAGGATTCAGTGGTCTCCCCTGACCGTTAAACATCATGCCTGCATAGGGCGATCGTCGCATTACTGGCTTTGCGGCTGTAGTAACTTTTGCATTGCATACTCGCTGATTATTCTTAGAACCTGCGAAACCTAGAGGTGAAACAATATCTCTAACGGTCGGCGCTGGCTTTTTATATCGATCAAACCGTGCCTCTAAGTTACTGATGTCTTCAATATCTCTAAACCCAATCAGAAACATGCGCTCTCGGGATTGTGGTACACCGAAATCAGATGAATTAAGTATTATCAGCTTGTATGTATATCCCAATTGGCTGGCAAAACGGAAAAGCTTTTGGCGAATCTCAGCCCATTTATCAAGAACTGCTAATGCCTTAACATTCTCACAAATAAAAGCCCGAGGCTTTGTAAGCTCTACAGCTTTCATGAAGACCCATAATAATTTGCTACGTGGATCGTCGGGATTCATCTTTCCAGCTACAGAAAACCCCTGGCAGGGCGGACCACCAAAAACGAGATCGACTCCCTCAAACTGACGTATATCAGGTAAGTTTTGATTAATGTCACCGCACTTGATAATCCCTTCTGAGTGGTTTGCCTCATATGTGAGACAAGCATCTCTATCGATGTCACTGGCACTAACAACCTCAACTCCTGCTCGGGTGAATCCAATATCCATACCTCCTGCGCCGGAGAAAAGTGAGAGTCCTGATAAATGCATTCTGTTCTTCATGTATGCGATTTTGGCATATTTCCCTTTTCAAATCAAGATCTGAATTATGGAAAGTCAAAAGCAATCTATCTCAAGTATTCATGATCCTGAGTACCATAAGATTGTTGATGCTCTTATTTCCATAAGAGAAAAATCAAGACTCTCTCAGAAAGCAATTGCCTGGGAGATTGGTTTGACGCAACCTGACGTTTCCAAAATAGAACGTCGGGAACGCCGCATCGACATTCTAGAAGCATTACGATGGGTTCGGGCTACAGGTGCTGACCCTACTGAGTTTTTTGCCCAGTTTGCTAATTCAGAGAGTTGAGCATGACCCTTTCCAGACCAACCGTCGATCAGAGAGCTGCTGAGCAAGTTTTCCGGGAAGCTATAGCCGTTGCCAGTTAGGTTAGGACATACTATAGAAGTTGAGACCCTCAAATGAGCGATGCCAGCCCCCTACAGCGATGACCTCCGACAAAAAGT
>NZ_LXYR01000005.1 GCF_001650195.1 Phormidesmis priestleyi BC1401
TCTACACCAAGAACATCTTGCTAAATGAGGGCATCCGCGCTTGGATGGCTTCTCAAGACCAGCCTCACGAAAAATTTGTATTCCCTGAAGAGGTTCTTCCCCGTGGTAACGCTCTCTAATAGTTCGATCGTAGCGGGCAATCGCGACCAGGAATCCTCAGGATTTGCCTGGTGGTCAGGTAACGCCCGTCTCATTAATCTCTCTGGTAAGCTGCTGGGCGCACACGTCGCTCACGCGGGTCTGATTGTGTTTTGGGCTGGAGCAATGACCTTGTTTGAGGTCGCTCACTTTATCCCCGAAAAGCCGATGTATGAGCAGGGCTTGATCCTGCTGCCTCACTTGGCAAGTCAAGGCTGGGGCGTGGGTCCTGGCGGTGAAGTCATCGACATTTTTCCTTACTTTGTAGTGGGTGTTCTGCACCTAATTTCTTCGGCGGTTCTCGGCTTTGGCGGCATTTATCACGCTGTTCGCGGTCCTGAAACTCTAGAAGAATATTCCAGCTTCTTCGGCTATGACTGGAAAGATAAGAACCAGATGACCAACATCATCGGCTATCACCTAATTCTGTTGGGTGTAGGCGCATTCCTGTTGGTTGCTAAGGCGATGGCGTTCGGTGGTTTGTATGACACTTGGGCACCGGGCGGTGGAGATGTGCGTGTGGTCACGAATCCTACCCTCAACCCTGCGATTATTTTTGGCTATCTGCTCAAGTCTCCTTTTGGGGGCGATGGCTGGATTGTTAGCGTCAACAACCTCGAAGATATCGTCGGCGGTCACATCTGGGTCGGTCTGATCTGCATTGCTGGCGGTCTCTGGCACATCTTAACCAAGCCGTTTGGTTGGGCACGTCGCGCTTTAGTCTGGTCGGGCGAGGCTTACCTCTCCTACAGCATTGGCGCTTTGTCTCTGATGGGCTTCATTGCAGCCTGCTTTGTGTGGTTTAACAACACCGCTTACCCGAGTGAGTTTTATGGTCCTACGGGTCCCGAAGCGTCTCAGGCTCAAGCGATGACGTTCTTGGTTCGTGACCAACGCTTAGGTGCAAACGTCGGGTCTGCTCAAGGTCCTACAGGTCTTGGTAAGTATCTAATGCGTTCTCCTACGGGTGAAATCATCTTTGGTGGTGAGACCATGCGCTTCTGGGACTTCCGTGGTCCCTGGTTAGAGCCTCTACGCGGTCCCAACGGTCTTGACTTGAACAAAATCAAGAACGACATTCAACCTTGGCAAGCTCGTCGCGCGGCTGAGTATATGACCCATGCACCTTTGGGTTCTATTAACTCGGTGGGTGGCGTAGCGACGGAGATTAACTCGTTCAACTACGTATCTCCTCGTGCCTGGTTAGCGTCTTTCCACTTTGTGGTGGGATTCTTCTTCTTAATCGGGCACCTGTGGCACGCGGGTCGTGCTCGCGCAGCAGTGGCTGGCTTTGAACGGGGCATCGATCGGGAATCTGAACCCGTATTGTCAATGCCTAACCTCGACTAAGGTTGAGATTAGCTGAATAAAATTTAAGGCTCCTGTGTAAAAGCGGGAGCCTTTCTCATGGGCAGATGGAGCGGTGGGCGATCGGCGATCGAGTCTGTTCTTCGGTGCATCACAGTCTTTCTGCTGCCAGAGGTTAGAATTCAGTTCAGTACTCCTACGCACTCCAGTTATGACGGATCAAATTGAACTGACGATCGATTTCCAAGATTCAACCAGTATTGCAAAACAAGAAAAACTGACTCAGACTGTCTGGGAACAGATCAAAAAAATGCCGGGGGTTAAGGTTAATCGCGTTGTTGATCCAAATCCACCAGAGGGCAGCAGGGCGATCGGGGCTTTTCTGTGGGGTTTGCTTCAAGCTGAGGTCAGTACCAAAAGTGTTAAAACGTTATTTGGATTTTTAGGCGATCGCCTCGGAGACAAGCCGATCAAAGGCAAAGCCAAATTTTCCGATGGGCGAGAGTTTGAGTTTGAAGCTAGTAGTAGAGCCGAGCTTTTGGCAGCAGAAGAAACGATTCAACGATTGGCGCAGATTAAATAAACGTGAGTTCGATAGAAGTGGTTCACTCCGAACAGCTTTGCTGAACCGAAGGTAGTGTGAATTCGGGAGAGCTACCTAAATCCCCCAAAATTGGGGGACTTTGAACCGGAAATCTTGGCTTGAAGTCCCCCAAATTGGGGGATTTAGGGGGCAGAAGCCGCTGACAACGAAGCGAAAAAACTCGTCGAACTCACGTTAAATAAACAGCATTAAATAAGCCGTGGATCAATGACTAAGGTTGCCCTGTTGATTGGAGTGAGTGAATATAAACCGGGACTCAATCCCTTGCCTGCGGCAGTCAGAGACGTTGAGGCGATGCAGGGCGTTTTGCAGCATCCAGATTTTGGGGCGTTTGACGAGATCAAGCGGCTGCCAAATCCTGGACTGCTGGAAATGCGGAGCGCGATCGCTGAGTTATTTGGCGATCGCGACACTGATGACCTGGTTTTGCTCTATTTCTCTGGGCATGGGGTCACGGATGAGTATGGCAAATTTTTCCTGACCAACTGCGACACGCAAAAGGCAGGCAGACTCAACAAAGCAACGGTGGTCGAAGCGGGGTTTGTGCATGACCTGATGGAAAACTGCGACTCAGAAAGGCAGGTGATCATTCTAGACTGTTGCCACAGTGGGGCATTTCCAGAAGGCATGAAGGCAAGAGATGCTGGAAGCACGATCGACTTTCAGCAACAGTTGGGCGGTCGCGGCAGAATTGTCTTGACTTCTTCAGCAGCAACCGAATACTCGTTTGAGCGAGAGGGGGAAGATCTCGCGATTTATACTCGTTATTTGGTGGAGGGCATTCAAACCGGGGCGGCGGATTTGGATGGAGATGGCGCTGTTTCGGTGAATGAACTGCATGATTATGTGAGGGAGAAGGTTCATAAAGCCGCTCCAGCGATGCAGCCTGAGCGCTATGTGTTTCAAGATGGCGAAAAGATTTTGTTAGCAAAAGCGCTGATTAGTGACCCCAAACGCAACTATCGCAAAGAAGTTCAGAAACGAATTAGAGATGGCAAACTTTCGGGTTTATCTAGTCGATCGCTCAGGGAAATTGCTCGTAAAACAGGTGTATCGATCTCCGACGCTGAAGCGATCGAAGCCGCAGAACTAAAACCTTATCAAGAACTCCAGCAAAAGCTCGACGACTATCGCGAGGCATTTCTAGAAGCAGTACAAGTAGAATATCCTCTCACCGAAGAGACGCGACTCGAATTGCAAGATTATCAACACGTTTTAGGTCTACGGAATGAAGACATCCAGTCACTCGAAGCCAACCGTTCTACATTCTCCTTCGAGACTATTACAGTGAATGGTCAAGGGCAGGAAAGCGATCGTCGCATCAACCAAGCCGAATTCTTTACAGAAGACCTGGGTAATCAGACCACACTAAACATGGCTTCAATTCCAGGTGGCTCTTTTCAAATGGGAGCCGCTAAGAATGAAGAAGATGCAAACGACGATGAATATCCGCAGCATTCAGTGACGATCGCGCCTTTTCACATAGGCAAATTTGCCATCACTCAGGCGCAATGGAAAGCGATCTCTACTCTACCCAAAATCAATCACGACCTCAACCCAGATCCCTTAATCTTCCCAGATGCCCCAACCCTCACAATCTTCCAAGGAGCAAACCGACCTGTTGCGCTAGTTTCCTGGTTTGAAGCCGTGGAGTTTTGCGATCGCCTCACCCAAAAAACTGGAAAGCTTTACCGTCTGCCCAGTGAAGCTGAATGGGAATACGCCTGTCGTGCTGGCACTACAACCCCTTTTCACTTTGGTGAAACAATCTCAACCGATTTAGCAAACTATCAAGGTACTGACCGGACACACGAAGGCACGACTTATTCAGGTTCCTATGGCGAAGGTGCAAAAGGAATTTTTCGACAACAACTAATCAAGGTCGGTAGTTTTCCACCAAATTGGTTTGGGCTGTTTGATACGCACGGAAATGTTTGGGAATGGTGCGCCGATTGCTGGCATGATACCTATCACGGCGCTCCGAGCAATGGAAGTGTTTGGGAAGCTGGAGACAGTGAACATCGGCTTTATCGCGGCGGTTCGTTAATCAGCGATCCGGGGCAATGCCGCTCTGCGTATCGCGAAAAGAACGCACCCGATCATCGCAACATAGACATCGGTTTTCGGGTTGTCTGCCTTTCCCCCAGGACTCTTTAGCTCTTTACCCTCTTGCTCTCTTGCCCTTCTTCACCTTTCGCGCTCTCCGCGATAAAATTTTTATTTTCATAACATGAATGAACTACCGATTATTCAAAAAACCTACGACTTAATCAAAAAGAGCGATCGAGGGTAATTAGCTTGCGATCGCAAACTCAGAATTACTCGTGAAAAGCTAAAATCCCCGACTTCTCTCAGAGCGGATTGGTCAAACAACAGCAGCGAAAAACATGAAAAGGTTTGAGAGTCGTTAAACACGATCGGATTCGCTGTTTGTTGATGACTGATCATCTTCCAGAATCTCCCCCATTCGTTTAGCAAGCGTTTGATCAAGTGTGAGGAGTTCTAGATTTAAAGCTTTGGCAGCTGCGGCAATCAGAGCGTCAGGCGTTTTGAAATTGTGCTGACGACGCAAGTCGATCGTAGTGTTTTCTATCTCTTTAGAGAGTGAGATGTAGTGCATTGTCGCCAAAATACTCTCCACAGACTCAGCTCCTGTCTGCGTAATTGACTGATATCCCAGTAGCTCAATTCGGGTGATAAAACTGTAAGCACACTCGGCTGGAGTCATCGTCTTTTCGGACAGAATAGCTAGAACCGCTTCATTTCCTCTAATGATGCCAATAATAAAATTTGTATCCAAAAGGAATCTAATCCCAGTCACTTCGCATTCTCCTTTGGATCTCTACCGGGTCGCCACCAAAGCTAGGGGAGTTCTTAAGAATGCCAAAAAAATCTAGTAGAGATTTTTCTTGTTTTAAAGATTTCTCCATCTGTCTTTTCTGTAGCGTTTCTGCAAGCTTTAAAACAAGAGATGCCTGCTCTTCCGGCATTGTTTTCACCAATTCATAAATTGTCTCTGCGGTGGTCATTGAATGTTCTCCCGATTTAGCTAACTAACTTCACTATGAACTCAAATAAGCTTGTTTATTGGGGCGATCTCTTCAGACTTTGCTAATGACCCTATTTATAGAACGTACCGATCGAGGGTGATTAGCTTGCGATCGCAAACTCAACCTACTCACACAAAGTCCTCGGTGGAATCGGCAACCCATCTTCCTGAATTGCCTCTAAGTGCATTTCAACGGCTTCGCGCATATTCTCCATCAACTCTTCCACAGTGTCACCAACCGTCACGCAGCCAGGGAGATCAGGAACGTAAGCCGAATAGTTTCCTTCTGCTTTTTCAATCACGATCGCATATCGCATCATTCATCCCTACATTTACAAAAAACGTCCTTCAACTCAAGGCTGAAGGACGATCGTTGATCAAATGATCTACAGCTTATTTAGAGTCGGCTGTTTCACGAGCGGCAGTTGCCTCATCGGGGTGAATGCCTAATCGCGTCAGGTTGACTCGACCTCGGTTATCGATTTCGCGAATCTTGACGATCACCTCATCGCCCAGCGCGACTTCATCTTCAACTTTGCCGACTCGATGATCGGCGAGTTGAGAAATATGCACCATGCCTTCTTTGCCGGGGAGAAACTCAACAAAGGCTCCGATCGGAATGATGCGGGTGACTTTGCCGACAAAGACATCGCCTGCACTTAACTTGCGCGTCATGCCCTCAATGATGCTGCGGGCGTGTTTCGCTTTTTCACCATCGACCGCAGAAATCGTAATGGTGCCATCATCGTCAATGTCGATTTTGGCTCCGGTCTCTTCGGTGATGCCCTTGATGTTCTTACCGCCGGGACCAATGACCATGCCGATAAACTCAGGATCGATCTTGATGGTCAGCAGTCGAGGTGCGTAGGGCGACATCTCAGTGCGAGGTGTGTTAATCGCTTCCATCATTTTGCTCAAGATATGAAGTCGAGCAGGTTGCGCCTTGTTGATTGCCTCCGCGATTACTTCCATCGGCAAGCCTGAGATTTTCATGTCAAGCTGCAAGGCGGTGATTCCAGTGTCGGTTCCGGCAACTTTAAAGTCCATGTCGCCTAAGAAGTCTTCAAGACCTTGGATATCGGTCAGAATGCGAATTTCGTCGCCTTCTTTGATTAAGCCCATCGCTGCACCGCTCACAGGCTTGACGATCGGCACTCCAGCATCCATCAGCGCCAGCGTCGAGCCAGACACCGAACCCATTGAGGTCGAGCCGTTTGAGGATAAGACCTCAGACACGACGCGAATCACGTAGGGAAACTGTTCTTTAGACGGCAACACCGGAAGGAGTGCCCGTTCTGCCAGTGCGCCGTGACCCACTTCTCGACGACCTGGCGTTCGCATCGGTCGCGTCTCACCCACCGAGTAAGGAGGGAAATTGTAGTGATGCAGATAGCGTTTGTCATCGTCGGGATGCAAATCATCTAACATCTGAGCATCACCAGGACTGCCCAGCGTCACGGTTGACAGCACCTGAGTCAAGCCTCGGTTAAATAAGCCACTGCCGTGAACGCGACGCGGTAAGACGCTGACTTTGCAAGAGATCGGACGAATCTCGTCTAACTTGCGACCATCGACGCGCATTCCGTCATCAATCACTTGGCGACGCATTAGGGTTTTAGTGACTTCTTTAAAGGTGTTGCTGAGGACTTTTCCATTCGCAGTCGCTGCCACTTTCACCGGATCTTCGTCGGGTAGCGCTTGGATTTCTTTGGAGATGGAGCCTTTGACTTCATCTAAAGCGGCTTCGCGGAGAGCCTTGTCTTTCTCAAATCTGCCCAAGATTTCTTTAACCGGAGCCGTTGCCCGATCGCGGATAAAGTTCTCTAGGGTCGGATCGACGGGAGGAGCTTCTTCGGTCACTAGCTCGATGCCCATTTCTGCCATAAAGTCTCGCTGCGCCTGGATCAGGTCGCGCACCGCTTCATAGCCAAAGTCGATCGCTTCGATCATGTCTTGCTCAGGAAGCTGATTGGCTCCGGCTTCGACCATGATCACGCCATCAGGGGTGCCCGCGACGACTAAATCGAGGTCGCCGGACTCAATCTCTTTATAGGTGGGGTTGATCACAAAATCGTCACCCACCAAGCCGACTCGCACGGCTGCCATCGGTCCGTTAAACGGAATTTTTGCCAGCATGACGGCGATCGAGGCTCCGGTCACAGCCAACACATCGGGCGGAACGTTTTCGTCCATCGACATCGTGGTCGCCACTACTTGAATGTCATCTCTCAGCCACGAGGGAAAGAGCGGACGCAGGGGACGATCGATTAAACGACTCGTCAAGGTTGCTCGCTCTGGAGGTCGTCCTTCTCGTCTTAAAAATCCGCCGGGAATGCGCCCAGCCGCGTACATCCGCTCTTCATAATCGACAAGCAATGGCAGAAAATCGATGCCTTCTCGTCCTTTAGCGCGAGTCGCTGCCACCAACACCGCCGTATCACCTGACTGAATTAAAACCGCGCCTCCCGCTTGTGGGGCAAGCATCCCTACTTTGAGTCTAATATCCCTACCGTCAAAGGATATCGACTTCTCGAACTCTTGCATGAAGTGTCCTTTCCTTTCTTATTCTTTTACTTTGTTCTGTACCGATCGTAGCACCGATACCTTTTTACGGACTTCTTTAATGTTACGGATGCTGGAATTTACGCTAATTTTGGCTCTGTCGCATCGGGTCGCTCTATGATTACAGAATTGATCTGATGGCGATCGCATCCTCTTGAGTCGTCTTGACTAAAATCTGGGGATTCAACTCAAATGGCAGTTTTACACGGTAGCTGGTTATTTCAGACGCAATCGGCTGGGTTGCAGGGAGGCTTGCTGATTTGGGGCGAGGCTTGGCGACGGTTAGATTCCTCTAGTGAAGAGGGAGCCGATTCTTTAATTACGACTCATCCGTATAGTATGAGTCGCGCTGAGTTGCTGACACATTTAACGGAACTGCAACACGCTAAACGGTTGAGTTTGCCGTTTTTAGAAACGGTGACGATCGCCAAATCCAAAAGCAAGCGCGGCAAAGCACCAGAGAATTCTGCGGTAGACGAGATTGGACGGTGGCGATCGCAGATTATCGCGTTGCCGTCTGCTGCTTTGGAGTCAGATGAGACGTTGATTCCGCACCTGTCTGCGGCGGCATCAAGTCAGCCTGTGCTGTTATATCTGTGGCAAGTCGAGGGGCTTTGGCTAAGTCCGATCGAAGCCTTGCAGTTTTTAAATTCCCTGCCGTTAGGGTCGCTGAATGAAGAGGATTCCTTTTTGGGAGGAGACTTGCGCTTTTGGTCGCACACGGCGCGTTGGAGTTTGGATCTGTTGGCTCGATCGAAGTTTCTCCCCGCCTTAAAAGCTCAAGAAGATGTCGCGATCGCGTCTTGGGAAGCCCTGCTCGATAGCTCAACCGATCAAGAACGTTTGGGCAACTTCGCGAAGTTAATGCCGTCTGTCTGCCGCACCTATCAACAGGAAAGTTTGGAAGATTGTTTAGCGATCGAGCTTCCCCCCGAACCGCAAGCGCTTCTCTCTAGTTTTCTCAATCAAGTCGTCGATGCTCAAATTAGAATCACGGTTGACCAGCATCCTATTCCCACCAAGCTGTCTCGTGAAGCGGTGGCGAGAGGAGGAGTTTTGATCGAGTCCCCATTACGAGAATGGCTGCAATCGTTGGGGCAATCATCTCAAGTCCATGCGGACGGACTGGATCGATTAGAATCCGCCCTGACAGATTGGAAAGCGCCCCTACGCAATGATCAAACCGCTCAGTTTCGGGCGTGTTTGCGACTTCAGCCGCCGCTTAGTCATCAAAAAAACTGGACGTTAGAGTATTTGCTGCAAGCGATCGACAATGCTGAATTCCTCGTCAGCGCGTCTGTGATTTGGCAAAATCCGGTCGATCGATTGGTCTATCAAGGACGCACGATCGACCATCCTCAAGAGACGCTGCTGATGGGGTTGGGACTCGCTTCTCGCTTATACAGTTTGATGGAGCCGAGTTTGCAAGAAGCCCGTCCGCAGTCGTGTCAACTGACTCCGGTGCAGGCGTATGAGTTGATCATGAATGGCTCATGGCGGTTGCAGGACAGTGGGTTAGACGTGATTTTGCCGCCTAGTTTGGCAAACCGGGGTGGATGGGCAAATCGATTGGGATTGAAGATTCAAGCGTCCACGCTGACCAAGCAGAAAAAAGGACAGTTAGGGCTGCAAAGTCTGCTCAACTTTCGGTGGGAACTCGCGATCGGAGGGCACAGCATTCCTAAAGCCGAGTTCGATCGTTTGGTAGCGTTGAATGCGCCCTTAGTGGAGATTAACGGTGAATGGGTAGAGCTACGATCGCAGGATATCAAAGCCGCCCAAGCGTTTTTTGCGGCTCGAAAAGATCAGACTACCCTGTCTTTAGAAGATGCTTTGCGGATTAGCACCGGGGATACGCAGTCGATCGAGAAGCTTCCAGTCGTCAGTTTTGAAGCATCGGGTGCCCTGCAAGAATTGGTAACAACCCTTACCGGAAATCAATCCCTCGAAGAAATCGAGACTCCTAAAGACTTTCACGGCGAACTGAGACCTTATCAATCTCGCGGCGTTGCCTGGTTAGCCTTTTTGGAGCGATGGAGTTTAGGCGCGTGTCTCGCCGACGATATGGGACTGGGAAAAACGGTGCAGTTCATTGCCTTCATGCTGCATTTGCGAGAGCAGGGAACTTTAGAGCAACCGATTCTCTTAGTCTGTCCCACATCGGTTTTGGGCAACTGGGAGCGCGAGGTGAAAAAGTTCGCTCCCGTTCTCAAAGTTTTGGTGCATCACGGTGATAAACGTCCTCAAGGGTCGGCGTTTGCCAAAGCGGTGCGAGACTGCAATCTGGTCGTGACGAGCTACGCGCTAATTCAGCGAGATGTCAAAACGTTGACCGCCGTTTCTTGGCAAGGAGTCGTTTTAGATGAAGCGCAAAACATCAAAAACCCAGATGCCAAACAATCTCAGGCAGTGCGGCAACTCGACGCGCAGTTTCGCATCGCTTTGACCGGAACGCCCGTCGAGAATCGCTTGTCGGAACTCTGGTCGATTTTAGACTTTTTGAATCCGGGCTATTTAGGTCCGCGTAATTTCTTTCAGCGTCGGTTTGCGATTCCGATCGAGCGTTATGGCGACACAACCTCGCTGCAAACCCTGCGATCGCTGGCGCAACCGTTTATCTTGCGACGACTGAAGAGCGATCGAGACATCATTCAAGACTTGCCCGAAAAACAAGAGATGACGGTTTTCTGTGGACTGTCTGCCGAACAAGCCGCGCTCTATCAGCAAATTGTAGACAAATCTCTGGCGGATATCGATGCCGCAGAAGGCATTCAGCGTCGGGGCATCATTTTGGCACTGCTGACCAAACTCAAGCAACTCTGCGATCATCCGACGCTGATCAAAGAAGACAAAACTTCTGATGTGTCGTTTGAAAGTCGATCGGGCAAACTTCAGCGCTTAGAAGAGATGCTAGAGGAGGCAGTCGCGGAGGGCGATCGGGCACTAATTTTCACCCAGTTTGCGGAGTGGGGCAAGTTGCTCAAAGCCCATCTCGAACAGCGATTGGGACGCGAGACGCTATTTCTCTATGGCGGCACCTCTAAAAAGCAGCGTGAAGAAATGATTGATCGCTTCCAGCAAGATCCGCAAGGTCCGCGCATTTTTATCCTGTCGCTCAAAGCGGGCGGAGTCGGACTGAATTTGACTCGTGCCAATCATGTGTTTCACTTCGATCGCTGGTGGAACCCGGCAGTCGAAAACCAAGCCACCGATCGGGTGTTTCGCATCGGGCAAACTCGCAATGTGCAGGTGCATAAGTTTGTCTGCACGGGCACGTTAGAAGAGCGCATTCACGAAATGATTGAAAGCAAAAAAGCCCTAGCCGAGCAAGTGATCGGCGCAGGTGAAAATTGGCTCACTGAACTTGACACTGACCAATTGCGGAATTTGTTGTTGCTCGATCGGAGTGCTGTAATCGAGGAGTAAGTACATAAAAAGGGAGTAGATAGGGGAGCGATCGTAGAGCCAAACTTTTACTAAGCAAATGAAGATTCAAGTATTGAGTGACCTTCACATTGAATTCAGACCTTTTGATATTCCAGATACTGATGCTGATGTCGTCGTATTAGCGGGGGATATCCATCTTGGAATCAAAGGGATTATCTGGGCTATCAAGAACATCCCAAACAAGCCCGTTATTTACGTCTTGGGAAACCATGAATATTATGGTCAAACTTATCCAAAACTGATAAAGAAGCTAAAGGAAGCTTCTGCGGGTACAAACGTTCAAGTTTTAGAGAATGAGTTAACCCAGATTGGCGGCGTAAACTTTTTAGGTTGTACTTTATGGACTGACTTTGAACTTTTTGGAGATCCACGAACTGCAGGTTATCACGCATCTCAGCGAATGACAGATTTCAGAAGAATAAGAGTTATGCCAAACTACTCAAAAATGAGATCTGTTGATGCTTCAGTGATTTGTAAAAATCAGTTCGTTGGTTAAGAGATACTTTGGCTCAATCCGGTTTAGAGCCGCTTGTAATCGTTACCCACCACGCACCGAGCAAAAAATCCATACCGCCGCACTATCAAGAAGATCTACTGAGTGCAGCCTATGCCTCACATCTTGATGATTTAGTTGTGTCATGTGGATCTGCATTATGGATACATGGGCATTTACATGAACAATTTGATTATAAGATTGGTTTGACGCGGATAATTTGCAATCCTCGCGGCTATCCAGATGAACCAAACTATTTTTTTAATCCAGAATTAGTAGTGGAAGTTTGAAAAGACACCTCAACTAGCTCCTTACTTACCTTTTTGAGCAAGTGAGATAACAACCGCTCTCCGTAAATTTTTATCAGGAAGTTGAGTGCTGCAAACAGTCTAATTTTAAGCCAGGACGTGTAGCACGATCGGGTTCAGACGATAATAAGACATCGGGTTTGGTTACTGCCCATGACTCAACAAATTCTCAACGATGAAGAAATCGTCACCGAGCTTGACATCAGCCATCTGACGATCGAGGACGATACGCCTGTGGACAACTTTCAAAGTGCAAAGCAACAACGTCTCCTGGTAGAGCCACTCTACGCCTCATGGTCGCCAGGAGTCCCCTTTGTTGCTGACTCGAATATTGGGCTATTCTACGCTCTCAAGCAAGATCCCCTTGTCCCTGATGCCTTTCTCAGTCTGAATTTGCAGATGCCCACCGATTGGAGCCAGAAGCAAAACCGCTCCTATTTCGTCTGGGAATTCGGGAAGGTTCCAGAAGTGTGCATCGAGATCGTCTCTAACCGCAAAGGCAACGAGTTGGACTCAAAGAAAGATGACTACGCTCAGATTGGGGTTGCCTATTATGTCGTTTTCGATCCCTTGCAGCAACTTCAGCGAGAAGGCGAGTTAAATGGCAATCTACTGAAGATTTGGGTACTGACAGCAGGGCAGTATGTAGAGATGTCAGAACCCTTCTGGCTGCAAACAGTGAAGCTGGGTTTAACCCTTTGGAATGGAGAGTTTGAGGGTCAAGAGTCTACTTGGCTGCGGTGGTGCGACGATCGAGAGGGACGAGTCATTCCCACTGGTGCAGAACGGGCAGACGAAGCAGAACTGAAAGCTCAGAGACTAGCCGAACGACTCCGGGCAATGGGAGTGGACCCAAACGAAATTTAACTTGAGTATCAAACCGCGCTCAAGCCTTTGCGAAATTCAGTCGCTGCCCCTAACCAACTTGTTTCGCCCATGAGAATGCAGCGAGTGAATAACGCCAGGTCTAATTCTGCTAACTCAAGAAATTGGCTACGCTCAATCTGCCTATAGCCGCCGTCCCTTAATCGATAAAGCGTCAACAAGCCATCCTGCCAAAACCAAACTTCAGGAACTCTCAAAGCCTGATAGCGCTTTAACTTTGCCACCGAGCCACTGGTAAAAATCACCTCAATAGACAAATCAGGAATCGGTTTAGCCACTCCAAAACAGTAAGATTCATCAGCTTGGGCAGAGGCTTCACCGTCCTGCTCCTGCGTGACAGAACCCGTTGGCACGACGTTGATCCCCTTCTCAAAGAAAAACATCTCTGGCAGAAATCCAATGATTTTCCTAAAAATCTCATGAGCCTGTCCTGGCATCAGTATCTCAACCACTCCGTCATAGAATGCCAAACGCACACCGGGAGAGCCTTCCAAGCCTTTCTGAATATGCTTAAACTGTTCCCAAGTGCGATCGTACTGAGTAAAAACTTGATCAGCGGCTTTCTCTAACATTTGAGTGGTCATCACTAAATAGTCCCAACTCTTAAATGTTCTCTCATCGACGCTCTAACCACTGGCGAATGCGCACCTTAGACGATACATAAATCGGCAGTTGATAATGCTCAACCATCAGCCATGCCACAAACGCAAAATGAGTTAAGAACGTCAGCCCCACCCAGACATTCGGCAACCACGCCAACGTGCTGCCCTCCAGCGGTGGCACAATCCGAGACGAGAGAAAAATCAGCGTCGGCGGCAGCACCACTAAAATTACGCCGACAATCCAAATCACCAGCGTCAGATCGACATCCAGTTGATTTGCCGCTTGCCAGTTGCGACCATTCCAGCGCCATGTCATCGGCTGAGAGCTATCTTCAACGTGAATCGACTGTTCTTGCAGATTGGCGGTGAAAATATGACGACAAAAATTGCAGGCAAACGCATCCATCAGCGTCAACTCGGCAATCTGCCCGTGACGACAGACCGGACAGATGTAAGTCTCATGAAAGTTAAGCGATCGCCGCTCAACCCCCGATCGAGCCGATGACTTACCGTTAAGATGCGCTATAGGTTCCGTCATGCCGACCAACTCCTAAACTCAGGAAGGGTTTTGAGCAGCTATCTAGCACTCGCGATCGCACCACTGCTGCCCACAGATTTGATGACTTCGACTCCGTTTTCTTGAAGCACGATCGTCGGTTCACCGTTCTTGCTCATGATAATTCGTTTGAGCAAAACTCTGCCATTCGCCACTGAGTCACCCGGCTTCACATAGCGAGCCGTTCCTTCTTCGGGTGATTGAATGATCGCCATCGCTTTGCCGCCAATCTGCACCACTCCCGTAATCTGCACTGCATCGGCAAGGCTAGTCTGTGAAATAGCGGGAGGCGCGATCGACAAAGGTGTTTGATTAATCGGTAAAAGAGGCAACGCCGCGATCGGAGTCAATGGTAAAGGAGCCTGAGCGATGGATTGAGGAGTCTGTTGGATGGGAGCCTGTTGAACTGTCTGCCTTACAGGAGCCTGAACCACCTTTTGAGCCGGAAGTTGAATTGAGGCGGGAAGAAGCGCCGCAAACGGGTCGCGTCGCCCTGTCGTAGAAATTTGTGATAGTCGGGTTTGAGAATTAGTCGTCTGAATCATTCCCTTTACTGGAATGATCGGCAAAGACGCACTTGACGACGGAATAGTGGGCTTCTCAAAGGTTGGAGCAGATGCTTGAACGGGTGCCGAAGATTGAACGGGATTGTTTGCGGATCGATCGCTTCCACAACTCGTTAAAAATAACGCTGCGATTCCCAAACTTGCCATCCATAAAATGTTCTTCATAGCCCCTCCCCTGCGTACATCCGTTCACACTTGCACCAGCATATCGCGGATTGTTCTCAGTGAAAGTTTTTTGTTTGACAAACCGTTTCGAGTGTGCGGCTGAGATAGAGTGAACGGTCAAGCTTTCCTCTTTTAGAATTGAGAAATGCAACGATCGTTCCAGCCCATAGTCAAAGATCTCGTCTTAGTCGGTGGTGGTCACAGCCACGCGATCGTCCTGCGAATGTTTGGGATGCACCCACTGCCCGGAGTGCGGTTAACGCTGATTACCGAAGCCTCCGATACGCCCTATTCGGGAATGCTGCCGGGGCATATTGCCGGATTTTATGACCATGAAGACTGTCATATCAATCTGCGATCGCTCTGTCAATTTGCTCAGGCTCAGATTTTTATTGATACCGCGATCGGACTGGATTTAGAAAATAATCGCGTGCTGTGTGCAAATCGCCCTCCAGTCGCGTTTGATTGGGTGTCGATCGACATTGGCAGCACTCCCACATTGCCAAAAGGAATCGGAATAACAGACCACAATATCGCAGCGAAACCCGTTCAGCATTTGCTGTCGTGGTGGAATCGATTCACCGACGCTCTCAAGCAAAACCCTGAGAAACCAGTCACTCTCAGCATTGTGGGAGGCGGAACGGGTGGCGTTGAGTTGGCACTCAATATGCAGCATCGCCTGCACGAAATTTTGCAAAAAGCCGGACAGCCCCCAGATCTGCTGACTCTGCATCTCTTTCACACGGGCGCAGATCTGATGTCCAAACACAATCCTTGGGTGCAGCGTTACTTTCATCACCGACTCACCCAACAAGGCATTCACTTGCATCTATCTGAACGGGTGCGTGAGGTTCAGATGGGAATGGTGATCACAGAGTCGGGCTTAAAAATTCCCTGTGATGCAACGGTTTGGGTGACGCAAGCATCGGCTCCTGACTGGGTGAGCAAAGCTGGATTAACCGTCGATGAACACGGATTTATTCTCGTCAATGATGCCTTGCAGTCGGTGTCTCATCCTCACGTTTTTGCGGCGGGAGACATTGCCACGATCGTCAACTACGATCGCCCTAAAGCTGGGGTGTTTGCAGTTCGGCAAGGAAAACCTCTGTTCAAAAATCTGCAAAGCATCATCCTGGATAAACCTCTTCAGTCCTACCATCCGCAAAAAAACTATCTCAGCTTAATTGGCACCGGAGACCAATCTGCGGTTGCCTCTTATGGAGCAATTGGCTGGAAGTCTTCGCTGTTCTGGACGATCAAAGATCGCATCGATCGCGCTTTCATGCAGCGATTTCGAGACCTCCCAACGATGACAGAAACGAATGCTGTCACCCATCAATCCGAATCGTCATCGACATCCCAAGCGCAACTCATGCGATGTGCAGGATGCGGTGCAAAAGTTGGCGGCAATACTTTGGAGCGATCGCTCAAACGCATTCGTCAAGATCACCCAAATTTAATTCAATCTCAAGACATTCTCATTGGGTTAGATGCGCCAGACGATGCTGCTGTGGTGCAAGTTCCGATCGGGCAAGTCTTAGTCCAAACAATCGACTATTTCCCTGCTCTGCTGAATGATCCATTTTTGTTTGGTCAAATCAGTACTCATCACAGCTTAAGTGATCTATTTGCAATGGGGGCAACGGCTCAGAGTGCCTTAGCGATCGCCACCATTCCCTACGCGACAGAATCCAAACAAGAAGAAACCCTCTATCAGCTACTCTCTGGTGCTGTCAAAGCTCTTCAGCAAGCAGGTGCCGTTTTAATGGGAGGACACACTGTTGAAGGCGCAGACTTAGCTTTTGGTCTATCGTGTAACGGATTTGCCGATCCGACTCGTCTGCTGCGAAAAAGCGGAATGCAGCCCGGACAGGTGCTCATCTTGACGAAAGCGATCGGCACCGGAACCCTTTTTGCTGCCGAAATGCGACGACAGGCAAATCCTCGCTGGATCGATGGCGCGATCGCGTCAATGCTGATCTCTAATCAGCAAGCCGCCTCTTGTTTTCTGAATCATGGCGCAACAGCTTGCACCGATATTACAGGCTTTGGCTTACTCGGACACTTGGCTGAAATGATGCACGCCTCTCAGATGTCAGTTACTCTCGATCTCTCTGCTGTGCCCATCTTAGAAGGCGCAAGGCAAACGGTTCAACAAGAAATTTTCAGTTCTCTCTATCCTCAAAATCTGCGATCGAGTTCAGCGATCTCTAATCTCAACGAAGCTAAAGACTATCCCAATTATCCCTTGCTGTTTGACCCACAAACATCGGGCGGACTATTAGCAAGTATCGCTGAAGATAAGGCAGAAGATTGTTTGGGTGCACTGCGATCGGCGGGATATTTAGAAGCAGCGATCGTCGGTCATGTTCGGTCAAGTTCACTGGACGAGCGCCCTTCTTTATTTCTAAGTCAGAACACTTTACGCAACAAAATTTAGAATAGAATTCAAGAACATTTATCTATTAGGTAATGGAAGTTCTACAACTGACAACCACGATCGATGAATCAGGATATTTGCATCTCAGTATTCCAACACCAGAAGCGTTGGCGTTTAGCTTAAGAATTATTAAGATCGTGTTCGTGCTGAATGCGATCAATAGATAATGTCACACCATTCTTCCAAAGCTCATACTCACTAATATCAATCTCTTCATTCCATACCACTCCATGCCCACCGTGCTCAACCTTAAAGTTTTTAAAGAAAGCAGGTTGCCGAAGCGGAGAAAACATTGAGATGTCTAAGAGATGACAAATATCGTATCTTTTAACGTCTTGATTGGTAAATTCAATTACTAAAGTCGTGTCATCGATCGCTTCGACTTTATGAATGCGAGGATATTTCATACTGCTCTTAGATCTAACATTGCTTTAGAGGGGGTAACTTACGAAACTCCTGGGTATTCTACATTTGCAGCAAATCTTGCTGATATAACATTGCCCACTCAAGGACTAATTTTTGGGCGCGACTCGGCAAATCTCCCTCTATGATTTCAAGTAACTCAACGTCTACCAGCGCGTTATACTCACCGTAGATTGCATGAAAATGAGGCGGAGGGTGATCGCCAAAGAATACCTTAATCACAATTCCATAAAACCGTGCGATCTCTGGCATAACCGCGTTTGACAGCAAATGATGAATTTCCTTTATTCTACCAAAGCGCGATCGCCATTTTGTCGCACAGTTTCTAATGCAGATACCACTCCTAAAGCTGAATTAAACCGAAAAAGTAACCAGGGATGTAGGATAAATCAAATCACTCACGTTAGGGCAAGAAACCTGTGGCTCGAAAACGCTTCATCATTGAAATGGGAATGGGAGTCGATCAACATGGGCAAGAACCCACGGTTGCGGCGGCTCGTGCGGTGAGAAACGCGATCGCTCACAATGCGCTCCCTGGGATCTGGGAAGTTGCGGGGTTAGACCATCCTGATCAAATGATTGTCGAAGTGCAGGTTGCCGTTCCCTACCCCGAACAGGTCAGAGAGGCAGACGTGTTGGCGGTTTTACCGTTTGGACGAAAGACTCTCACCGTCGAGGCAGGCGGCATGATCGTGCAAGGGCGAGCGATCGCAGAATTTAACGACAAAAATGATGAAATGATAATCGCAGTCGCTGCCGTGACGGTGTATATCGAGAAAGAAGACTCTTAAGCAGGCTTCCAAGTGCCGTGAAATCCAAATGGAATCACTTCGGGTAATGCTAGACGGCACACAGGCGAATCGTCGAGGTGATCGCTGTCGAAAACCCAAACCTCGCTACGATCGAGCGTTCCATCATACACCACGGTGACAATCCAACCTTGATTAGGGTTCTCAGCATCCGGTGCATAGATCGGCTCCATTGGGTAGAGATTTTCACCTAAATCAGCTTCCATTAGCTCTCCAGTGGTTTGATCAAATCGAGCGATCGCGCCAAACCAATCCTGAGCCGGATCAACGCCTTGACGACGCAGTGATAAATAGGTGTGGGGCGCAGGTTGACCCACATCATGAGGCTTCACCACCGGAAATTCGCAGAAGCGATCGAGGAGTTGATGGGTCTCGATTACGTTTCCAGCCACTGGATTCAAGCGCACTTGCCACAGCGTTGACTTAGCGGATGTGTGAGTTTTACCTGTCGCGACTTCTTTGAGATATTGATTCGTGTCAAAGTTGTCATACCGAACAGTATTCACAACTACGTCACCGTCAGCATTCACAAAGCCATTGCCAAAGTGCCACTGATACCAGGGTTCTGTTTCACCTTGGCTGACTAGAGTTAGAGAAGTCCGATCGAAGACTAAAATCTGTGTTCCGAGTTCTGGCTTCCACTCAAAAGAGTCACTAAAACTTTTGAGCCTGAGCAGCAGCGGCAACACACTCAACCGCACGGGCGCAATGAAGAAGATCAAATATTGCCCCGCCATCACAAAATCGTGAATCAACGGCAAGCCATCTAGCTTAACGCTGCCTTTTTGCTTGAGTTTGCCACTCGCGTCAAGGCGATAGACATTCAGCGTCGCCTCTTTGCCAAAGCTCACCCCAAAATTAAACGCATCACCCGTTTTCGAGTCACGTTTAGGATGGGCAGAAAACGGTAGCGACTTCGGCAACCCGCCTAAGTCATCCAGTCCACGCGTTTCGAGAGTGTCTAAATCGAGCGCGTAAGGATGTCCTCCTTCCCACAGAGCAAGCAGCCGATCGGGAAATGCCAACACTGAGGTATTCCCCGCATTCTTGGTTGCCTTAAATCGATCCCAAATCGCTCCCGGCGGATTCATCCCATAGCCACCGTAAATAAATCGCCCCGCTTTTTCCTCTGCTTGATATTCAGCCGATTGGATGTAGCGATAAACGCCCGTCGCCCCCACATCAGTGAAATGAACGCCCAAAATTGCCCCGTCGCCATCAAACCAGTGCCCGACGCGCTGCCCGACGCGCTCTAGTCGAGCCGCGCCGTTGCGATAGAGCGATCCGCGTAACCCAGCCGGAATGGCTCCCGACAAAATCGATAATGAGGTCTGCTCGAATCCTCTTGCAGTATGCAATACCGCCTTTGCCCAGGGTTTGGTTTTAGAAGAACTAATCACGATCGTGCATCTCCTTGGTAGTGGTGTCAGTTTAGCGTTTCAAAGCAAAAGCTCTTTGAGACGCTATTATGCAATTAGTTGCATTAATTGATTCAAGTATTATGCAATTAGTTGAATATGTCAATTAGTAAATATGCAATAAATTGTATATCTAAGGAGAAACTTCGATGGCACTTGCCCACGCAATTTTGGCAGCGTTAGTTCATCAACCCCGCAGTGGCTACGATCTGACCAAATATTTTGAACGCTCAATCGGGTTTTTCTGGAACGCCAGCCATCAGCAAATTTATCGCGAACTCGCTAAACTCGAAGCCCAAAACTGGATCGACTCTGAAGCGATCGCTCAGGCAAGTCGCCCCGATAAAAAGCTCTACCACCTGACTCCATTAGGTCACCAACACTTGACCCAATGGGTTGCTGAACCTTGCGAGGCTGTAGCGATGAAAGATGATCTATTGGTCAAAGTGTTTGTCGGTAGCCTCGTTTCTACCTCCGTGATTGAGCAAGAATTAGCGCGACATCGACAGCTTCACTCAGAAAAATTGGCAACCTACAAAACCATTCAGCAGGAATATTTTCAGGCTCCTCGGCAGCTACCAGAAGTCGATTTATTTCCCTATCTCACCCTGCGACGGGGCATTCGTCACGAGCAAGAATGGATCGATTGGTGCGATGAAGCGCTCGAACTGTTGACGAAACGTTCGGATGACAAGCCTGTCTGATAAAATAGCGGCGTTGTCACCATGTGTACGGCATTGAGTCAGTCGATTGATCTACCAAAAGTCGATGATTTTTTACAAGAGCTAGCCACCATTCAGCAAACAGGTTCTAAACGGATCGCCCTGCTGGGTTCTCGGCACGTGCCCATCACTCACCAAAACTTGATTGAGATGATGAGCTATGCCCTGGTTTTAGAAGGAAATCGTCTCATCACATCCGGTTCTACAGGAACAAATTTTGCGGCAATTCGGGGGGCGTTGCGTGCCGATCCCAGCTTGCTGACGGTAATCTTGCCCCAAACGATGGATCGCCAGCCGCGTGAATCTCGCGAACAGCTTGAAAACGTCATGCACCTGGTCGAAAACCCTGAGAATAATAGTCTCTCTCTCGCCGAAGCCAGTGCTTTGTGCAATCAAGAGATTATTTCTCGGTGTCAGCAGCTCATTGGGTTTGCGTTTCACGACAGCCGGACGTTGCTGCAAACCTGCCAAGACGCGGAAGATCAGCGCAAAATTGTGACGTTGTTTTATTTCGATTAGGAAATCACGAATGAGCCTGTTTGGACTGTCTACTCCGACGATTTTGTTAGGGGCGATCGCTGCCGCTGCCGTTCTGGTCTATCTTCCTTTTCTCGCAGTGGGATACGCCCGTGTCACCATTGGCTACGACAAAACCATGATGGCAGCTCCTCGCGCTGCCTTTGACAAGCTGCCTGCGTTTGGGCAACGGGCAACGTGGGCACACCAAAACTCATGGGAGTCGTTCACGCTGTTTAGCGTCGCAGCACTGATGGCATACGTTACAGGTCAAACCTCCGAGTCAGTAGCTTGGGCAGCGATCGCCTATCTCCCTATCCGGTTGCTCTACTCGGTGGCTTATATTTTTAACGTGCCTTTGCTGCGATCGCTAATGTTTGCGCTTGGATCAACGTGCATTTTCACCTTGATCGCAGCCAGCATTACCAGCACCATTAAGGGATAGTGATTGCCCCTGATCTCCAACCTCTGCCCCCTAATTTCTTATGGCTTCAACTTTTTCTTTTGATGTGGTTAGCGACTTCGATCGCCAGGAACTCGTCAACGCGGTTGATCAAACCAACCGAGAGATCATTGCTCGCTATGATCTCAAAGACACCAAAACCACGCTGGAGTTAGGTGAAGATGCGATCGTCGTCAGCACCGACAGCGAATTCACGCTAGATGCGATTCAGACGATTTTGCAAATAAAATCTGCCAAGCGTAATTTGTCGCTCAAGATTTTTGATTATGGCAAAGTCGAGTCTGCTAGTGGCAACCGAGTTCGGCAAGAAATCAAGCTCAAAAAAGGCATCAGCCAAGAAGTCGCCAAGCAAATCACAAAGCTGATTCGAGACGAGTTTAAAAAGGTGCAAGGCTCGATTCAGGGCGATGCAGTGCGCGTGTCTGCCAAAGACAAAGATGACCTGCAATCCGTGATGCAGCGATTAAAACAAGAAGATTATCCAATGGCGTTGCAGTTTAATAACTATCGCTAGTTTGATTCCAACTTGGGCACAATAGGCGCGGTCTATGGATATCCCAAAAACCATTAGACCGAGCGAACACTCATTCAAGAGGAATTATGCCCAAGCGTCGGTTGCCAAGTGGGGGAACTCAAAGTCAAGTCGCATTAAAGCCAGAAGTCGCAATCGCGGCGATCGCCATCTTTTCTGCCTATGCGGATGGAGATGGTGTCAGCGAAGACGAAGGCTACGCGCTGGATGAAATGCTCTCAGGCATTAACTTGTATGAAGAGTATTCGGACGAAGATCTGCAAGAGCTAGGCGCAAAAGTTGGCGCGATGGTTCGAGAAGACGGCGCTGATGCAGTGTTTGCCCAAGCGATCGAATCGTTGTCCGATCACGATCTAAAAGAAACCGCGTTTATCGTGGCAATGGTGGTTCTTGCGATTGATGGAGAAGTCCCTGAAGCAGAAGAGGAGTATCTGGAAGATTTGCGTCTGGCTCTGAAGATCTCTGACGATCGAGCGCAAGAACTCGCAGATGAGTTATTTTCTGAAGAAGATGAAGAATCTGAAGAAGATGAAGAGTAGGGATTGAAACGCGATCGCAGGGAGCACTCAAATCTGCTCCCTGCTTTTTAATTTAATTAATATCTGAATAGCTGTTCATACGTTATGATAAGAGTATAAATTTAGAGGAATTTAATCATGGCTGCTACAGTTACCCAAATGAAATGTGCTTGTGAGCCTTGCCTGTGCGTCGTTACGACAGAAGGTGCAGTCCAAAAAGATGGCAAACTCTATTGCAGCGACGTGTGTGCTGATGGTCATCCCAATGGGCACGGCGACTGCGGACACAAAGGCTGCACCTGTTAATCAAAACCGACGGAACAAGGGAAAACGTATTCTTCGTTCCGTTATAATTTCATCAAAAAGTAGGGTAGAAGGTAACTTGATATCGCCTTCTGCCCTGCTTTTTGCTGAATTTTAGAGTTGAGACATCACGGCTTTTGCGGCAGCGATCGTGCGATCGACATCCTCATCGGTATGAGCCAGCGAGGTGAATCCGGCTTCAAACTGAGACGGGGCGAGGTAAATTCCTTGCTCTAGCATGGCGCGATGAAACCGCCCAAACTTAGCTAAATCACACTTCTTAGCGTCTTCATAGTTATGAACCGGTCCTTCGGTGAAGAAGAAGCCGAACATTCCACTGATCGAACCGCCACACGCGGCATGACCTGTGTCTTTAGCGGCTTGAAGAAGTCCGTTGACTAAGCGGGTGGTGACGCGATCGAGCTGCTCATACGTCCCCGGCTGGCGCAATAGTTCCAATGTTTTGATTCCTGCCGCCATCGCGAGAGGGTTGCCAGACAGCGTTCCTGCTTGATACATCGGACCTGCGGGAGCAACCATTGCCATAATGTCTCTGCGTCCGCCATAAGCGCCGACGGGCAACCCGCCCCCAATCACTTTTCCTAACGTCGTCAAATCGGGCGTGATGCCAAACTTCTCTTGTGCGCCACCGTAGGCGATGCGGAATCCGGTCATCACTTCGTCAAAGATCAGCAGCGCATCATTTTCGCGAGTCAATTCTCGCAGACCTGCCAAAAAGCCACTATCGGGAGGAATAAAGCCCGCGTTGCCGACTACAGGTTCTAAAATTACGCCTGCAATCTCACCAGGATTAGCTGCAAACAGAGCTTTCACTGCTTCCAAATCATTAAAAGGCGCAGTCAGCGTGTTGTTGGTCGTCGATTTAGGAACACCCGGAGAATCAGGTAAGCCGAGCGTCGCCACTCCAGAACCCGCTTTCACGAGAAACATATCGGCGTGACCGTGATAGCAGCCCTCAAATTTGATCATTTTCTCACGTCCGGTAAACGCTCGCATCAGCCGCAAGACCGACATACAAGCCTCAGTTCCCGAATTGACGAATCGCACCATTTCCACACTGGGAACGGCATCAATGACCATTTCAGCCAAGACATTTTCTAGGGCATTTGGAGCGCCGAAACTGGTGCCCTTTTCTAACGTTTCGTGAAGCGTTTTTAACACTTCGGGGTGCGCGTGACCGCAGATTGCCGGACCCCAAGAGCCGATGTAGTCAATATATCGGTTGCCATCGACATCCCACGCGTATGCGCCTTTGACGTGATCGAACACGATCGGCTGTCCGCCCACCGACTTAAACGCGCGCACCGGGGAACTCACTCCACCCGGCATCAGCGTTTGGGCAGCAGCAAAGATTTCTTCTGATTTTGTCGTTCTCAATGTGCCTGTGATCAAAGTTTTCTCCTTAAATCTCTCGATCGCTCTGCAATAGTCTTGGGCAACACTCCCTGAGTCTTATCACCAAAGATATTCCTCAAGGTAGGCAGATTTCTGAATGCAAGCAAGCCATACTAACTAATTATCTCACTTACCGGAGGCGGCTAGAATGTCGTACCAAAACAATCAGGAGTTGCCTGCGAGTATTCGCACTCAGCTTTCTGAAACAGCTCAACACTTTTATAGCGTAGCGTTTAACTCGGCTCTTCAGTGGTATGGCGACGAGACAAAAGCGCATCAAATCGCCTGGAGCGCGGTTAGAAATCAAGCGGTAAGCTTGAATAGCGGGATTTCCTCAGAACCCTGTCTTGCGGTTGTCGAAGTGGGTTGATTTCTTGATTTTTTAGTTCGGTCTTTAAATTGTAAATTTTTGAGGCATTTGCCTCGCGGTTGATTGAGGAGAGCTTTCAAATTAGTTGAAGCAAAAAATATGGGAGTGCGATTTTGCTGAAGAGCGATCGTGCTCCTATTTTGCATGAATGTCTCAACCTGTAGCAAGAGTTTTTGATCGGATACACTTTGAAAGAACTCAACCAGGAGATATGTTCTGTCGTACATTATCGTAGTCATTCGCAATGACCAGGGAGTAAGTATGTCCTCGATCTCAGGACAACCGATCGTTGTACTGCTAACTTCAGACGGACAAGTTATTGATCAACAGCCCGTTAGAATCACTGTCGCCGATGCAATTTTCTCAAATTTGCCAGCAGGTCGTTACACTGTGATTGCGCGCCACCCTTCCCTCAATCCTACAGAAGCACGCCAGGATATTCTACTGGCAGATAACACGATGCTTGGCATAAAGTATTTCTACACTGAGGTTGAGAGGCAACTGTTAAAAACAGAAATATTAGAGAGGCGATTAGATGTCTGAACTGAAACGACACGCTGTTGATCCTGAGTCAATTGAGGCTTATCGAATTCGAGTCTTGTTTCACTGCGAGGAGTTGCATCGGGAGAAACACGCCGCTACTCGCGCAATGATCGCTCTCTATCTAGCAGAAGCCGCAGCAACCCTAGCTCGGCTGGAGGTAGAAGAGGCACAAAAGACTGCCGCGATTGGGGCTTCACCCATTTAGCGATTAGTCATCTGTCAAACTCGCTCTCGGTGTCAGCATCTTCGGATTCATAACCATATTCGGAAAGGAATAGCTCTATTCCTAGATCGTTCATAATCCGCACCATTTCCGTATTTATGACTGCACCTCCCCCAGAGGCATCCCTGCGCGTCACAAAGCCTATATCGGCGACGTAGCTTCCCTTCTCGATTTTTCCTTCAATCTGTTTCAACCAATCTGATAAGTAGTCAACCTGCTCTGCAATATTCCAATTTTGGTCGCACAGCCATGCAATTCCCTCTCTCGGTCTCGATTCATCCATAGAATAAAAACTTATTGGCATCTGTTCTTCTCCAACTGCATCAGCAGTGTGCCTCATCAGCCAATGGTAAACTGTAATCCGCCCAATGATTAGCCTCTCGTTGCCATGTCAGCCTTCCAATCTCTTTCCGCGCAGTCTATTCCTGTTGAGAAAATTCAGTATGACGATCGGGGATTAGTGCCCGCGATCGTGCAAGATTATCTCGATGGCACCGTCTTGATGATGGCGTGGATGAATCAAGAATCGCTGCAAAAAACCTTGGAGACAGGCGAAACCTGGTTTTGGAGTCGATCTCGTCAAGCTTTTTGGAACAAAGGGGCAACCTCAGGACACATTCAAAACGTCAAAGCGATTCGATACGACTGTGATAGCGATGCCTTGCTCGTCACTGTCGAGCAGATTGGAGATGTGGCTTGTCACACCGGAGAGCGCAGTTGTTTCCATCAAGTCGATGGCGGCGTGACTCCTCCCCCGGCTGATACGCTGTCGCAGGTATTTAGTGTGATCTGCGATCGTCGCGACAATCCCAGCGAAGGCTCTTACACTCGCAAACTTTTGGATGGCGGTGATAACAAGATTCTTAAAAAGATTGGCGAAGAAGCGGCTGAAGTCGTGATGGCGTGCAAGGACGATGATGCCGACGCGATCGCCGGAGAAGCTGCCGATTTGCTTTATCACACGCTGGTGGCGATCGCCCACCACAACGTTGACATCAAAGCCGTCTATCGCAAACTGCAAGAGCGCAGAAAATAGATTAACTAACGGTTAAAACTTGCTCGGCAGTGAGATTGAGATTAGGGAACGTCATGGAGAGGATGCGATCGTATCCCACAAATTCTGTCTCTTCATACACCCCATCTACCAATATCAGAACGGTAACTCTTTGGGCGGCTTCTTGAAGATCGACAATCCAATATTCTGGAATGCCTATACTTTGGTATTCACGCGATTTTTGCTCGTAATCTCGTTTACGGTTTTGTTCACCAGGACTCACGACCTCAACTATAAATAACGGCGGAACCGTCAAAATCGCGACTCCATCTGGGTCGGTGACGGTTTCTCCCTCAAAAACCACAACATCGGGCAAGCGAACAGTAATCTTAGTTTTTCCTCTGGTCTGCACTCCAACTTCGCCATTTCGGGCAGTTTCCCATCTCAGGGAAGTTTTGATAATTTCTTGTCGAAGCATTTCTTCTAGACATCGACTAATTCTGCGGTGCCGATGAGTTGCTGGAGTCATTTGAAGCAGTTCCCCATCGACAAACTCATATCGATCGTCAGTGCCATCGTCATAGGTCAGTCAGATAGTCATCAAAGCTTAGTTTGACAGAAGCTTGAGTCATGATTAGGGATGAGAGACGCGGATGCTGCTCTTATAGTAACGACTGTGGATTCTTTACTTTCGAGTCAGCTTCAGTTTTTGCTTGATGATCAGCCAGAAGAACGGCAAATCATCTACGAGATAGCGTTTCCAGAGGCGAATAGGTTCACACCACAGGCGGTAGAGCCACTCGATGCCCAAGTCGCTCATCCACTCCGGCGATCGGGGTTTGTTTCCGGCTTCAAAGTCGATCGAGGCGCCGACCGCCATAAAAATGTCAATTTTTGGAAGCTGGTTTTTGTAGTTAAAAATCCAGATTTCTTGTTTGGGCGCACCAACCCCAACCACTAAAACCGTTGCGGGAGAATCATTGATCATCTGCACGATCGCTTGACATTCTACCTCATCTTTCTCAAACCCAAACGAGGGAGAATGCGCCTCGACGATGATGTTTCGTCCGGTTTTGCGGTTGATACGATCGCGCGCTCTATCCGCGATGCCTTCTGCACCACCCAACAAAAAGATCTTGATTTTTTCGTTGACTCTGTGGTGGTCACAAAACACCGGAAAAAGCTCAGAGCCAGAGATTTTGGCTTGAAGGGGTGAGCCTAAAAACTTGGAGGCATAGAGAACGATCTGACTGTCGCAAATTTTGTAGTCTGCGACTTCATAGGCTTGTTTAAAAGTTGGGTCATATTGCAGCTTCATCAAATGATCGACATTGGGAGTGAAGACAACCCCTTTTGTGAGCTGATCGAGCAACTCCTTTCGCGATAAATTGTCGATCTGAACGTTGAGAACTTCGACTTTTTCGCGAAGTAACGTACGGTTTTCAAGCGTGATTTCGTTGGCAGTTGAGGCGAGAACGGCTTTTCTGAAATCTCGATAAAGCTGTTGAACCTCTTCTTTCCTGACAATTCTTGGAGTTTCTTGAGACATGGTGATCCGATTTCAGGGTATCGGATGCGACTCTTCTCGATCGAAAGACGCACCTCTAAGACAAAGGGCGCATAGCAAACCGTAGTGGCTACACAGTCCTCTGGTCATAGAGTTCCCAATCTAAATATCAATTTTAGAATTGAGATCAAATTAGGGCGACAAGTGATTAAATTTCTATGATTACAGGACGATTGCTTACAAAACTTTCGCTCTCAGCCACGCGATCGGCAGCGACACAATCTTCTTGGGCTTTGACACGTAAGCCCGTTGCCGGAAATTATCGTAGCCATTGCGCTCGATCACTTCTAAAATTTGGCTATAGAGCATCAGCGCAGACCAGACAGGCCATCGAGCATCTTCGCTCAAGGCACCGATGCCGCTTTCTGCCAGCGCATAAAACTTGCGCGCTCGTTGAATTTGAAACGACATTAACGCCCGCCAGCGATCGTCTACGACTCCTTTAAGCAAATCGTCTTCAGTGTAGTCAAAGAGCGCCAAATCTTCTAACGGCAGATAGATGCGACCGCGACGGGCATCTTCGCCAACATCGCGGAGAATATTGGTGAGTTGATTAGCGATGCCAAGCGCAATCGCTTGCTCGATCGGGTCATTGGTTTTGGGCTGATCCCACGGAGCAGTAGATAATCTCTCGTCTCTGCCCATCACTGTAGTGGACATCAACCCCACAGTTCCCGCCACGCGATAGCAATAGAGCCATAGCTCGTCAAATGTCTGATAGCGACTGCGATACAAGTCCATTCGCTGCCCAGCGATCATGTCTCGAAACGGTTCGATATCGAGCGAAAACCGCTCTAATGCATTGACGAGGGCAACATCGTAGTGGTCGTGAGGATGCCCCGCAAAAAGCGCCTCTAGTCGCCGCTCCCACTGATCTAGCGTCTCGTTGGTGGTCAGACTGGCGTTCGGTCCATCGACAAGTTCATCAGTGCGACGACACCACACGTAGATCGCCCAGATTGCCCGACGTTTCTCAGCAGACATCAGCAGCGTTCCGAGGTAGAACGTCTTAGAATAGTTTGCTGTGATTTGGCGGCACTGTTCATAGGCTTCTTCTACGGAAGCCAGGGTTCTTACGCAGGAGGTAGTTGGTTCGGGCAGTTGCAGCATTCTGTTGCAGTCTGGAGGGTTGACAAAGCGCTACTCGCTAGGGGGTCGATACTAACCTGCGCGGCTCTTTAGAAGAGACCGCGAGAGATGAATGGTTTTCGATCGCTTGCGCTGTCAGCTTACCAGAAAGTACGGCACCTTCCATACTGCCAAGATATCGCTGCATTGTATAGCTACCCGAAAGGAAGAAGTTTTGAATTGGGGTTGTTTGATCAGGGCGGAATGCCTGTCGCCCTGGGGACGCAGTGTAGACTGATCGAGGAGTCTTGACCACCTTATATTTTCGCAGTGTGACCGGGTCGTCGATTTTGAAGTGTTGAGGAAAAAGTTTCTCGATCTCAATCAGGGTTGCTGCAATAATCTCTTCGTCGGATTTATCGATCCAATCTTTGGCAGGGGCGAGCACGAGTTCTAGCATTGAGCGATCGGGGTCTTCATATTCTTTGCACGTCACGCTCATATCTGCATAGACGCTTAGGAGATCCGATCGCGAGAATAACAGTTGGTCGATATCAGTGAGCTTGCGATCGAACCACAAATGAAGGTTGATCACGGGCACTCCTTCTAAGCCATCGAGCTTTTTGAAGAAATCCATTGATTTCCAGGTTTCGGGTCTGAGAACTTTCATCACATCGACCGACATGGCTGAAACGTAAGCATCGGCGGTAATCACCTCGTCAGATGCGCCATCAATACCCCGAATCGCAAATCCCCGAACCGTGTTATCTGCGTTGAGAAGAATTTCTTTGAGCGGCTTTTTAAGCTGCACTTCTCCTCCCCGGTCTGTAATATAGTCCACGATCGGTTGACACAAACGCTCGGTCGGTGAACCATCTAAAAAGGCGATTTTAGAGCCGTAACGCTCTTGCAGAAAGCGGTTAAGCGCAGTTAAGAGAATCGTAGAAGACACTTGATCGGGGTTGATGAATGTCAACGCTTTCGTCGCTGCAATAAAAATATCGCTGTTGACCTTCTCATCAATGCCCTGCCGCTCTAGCCATTCTAGAAAGCTGTATTGATCCATGTCTTCGACATATTTTTGACCCCGGATGATCGCAGGCAGAAGCCCCCACGCAAACCGAATCTTTTGCTCCCAGGTCAACATATCGTTGTTGCGAATGATTGACGCGATCACATTAAAGGGCGCAGGAATGTCAGGCACATCAAAGCGGGACAAAACTCCAGGCTTTTCGGGTTGGTTAAAGATCAGCGTGTGCTGTTTCCACTGAAGACGATCGGAGATGCCTAACTCTGCCATCAGTTGCAGCATATTGGGATAGGCACCAAAAAATGCGTGCAATCCCGTCTCATACCAGTCTCCGTCTTCGTCTTTCCAAGCAGCCACCAAGCCACCCAAAACATCCCGACTTTCTAGGACGATCGGGGTATGCCCTGCATCGACTAAATATTTAGCGCAGGATAACCCCGCTAACCCGCCTCCGGCGATTGCAACTCGCATGTCTTCTCTCAAGGAATGATTACAACGTCAACTCGTTCTCATTATACGTTGCAAACCGTTACATTTTGGGAATGCCTCAAAGGATTCTTGTATCGGGCAAACTGTAAGGAGAGAAATGAGAATTAATAAGTACTTCACAATTCTCTACATCATTTGACCTAGAAGAAGCCATTACGCGTCTTAGTCCATCTATAAGATTGGGAAAGATTTGATAAATTGTTGCATCAACTAGGGTTGAAATTTCCATTAATGAAAATTCTCAAATAACTTCTGTACAGAGCGTTTTAAATCATGTAGGATACAAGCGTTTATAGCTCCGTAATGTTGAGATTAGTGTTGTCAATAGTGTTGCAACCATTTACTATCTATCCCATATCAGCGTTGCAGTCCTAATTAGCGTTGAGTGCTCCTCCCTTCCGGCTTCTCACGTCAATCTTTAAACCCTTTTCCTGGCTTGGTTTAGAGCCGACTGAGAACGCACGTCTTCCTATCTAAGAAAACTATGGAGGTTAGACATCGATTTTTGCGGGAAGTCTAGATGATTATGAACTGTTTTCTGTTTTCGCTTAGGTCTCCAGACCTCTTGTAGAAACGTTTCCCTGGCGCTGATCTCGACTGTCCAGATAGCAAAATTTTACTTGCCAGCCAAACGCTAATAGCGTTTGGCGAAGATTCCAGCATTCCTCATTCTGAGAGCTTACTGACCCAAAGACTCGGCTAAAGGGTTCTTCTCAACTCTTAGAGGAAAAAACATAGTGTTAGACTCTACTCTCGTCACCCAAGCAAGTGCTGTGGGTGTGAGCGCTGATGCACTTGCTCCGCAAGCTTCCTCCGGAATCACCAACAGTACTAGCTCGATATTTCCAGAGATTACTTCAACGTCTGCGGCGACTGCTTCTCCATTAGGGACGATAGGATTATCTGCTCAATACTTCAATAACAAAGATCTTGCAACTCCGATTCTGACTCGAACCGATGCCACCGTAGACTTTGACTGGGGGAAAGGCTCGCCAGATGGAGCGATCGCCGCCGACAATTTTTCAGCACGCTGGACTGGACAAATTTTGCCCACTCAGTCAGAAGCATACACGTTCTATACCCATTCAGATGATGGGGTCAAACTGTGGGTCAACGGGCAACTTCTAATCGATCACTGGGCACCTCATGCAGTGACTGAAGACAGTGGCGTGATTAATTTAGTTGCTGGGCAGAAGGTTGATATTCAGCTTGATTATTATGAGCAAGGCGGCTATGCAGTCGCTCAACTGCTGTGGTCTAACCCCACTCAAGTCAAAGAAGTCGTGCCTCAAAGCCAGCTTTTCGTGGGCGATCGAGTCGCTCGAAGTCAGTCTGCCGACTTCACGAATGCGGTAGATTGGGGCAGTCTTGGAACCAATGAGACCAGAGATAGCGTCAGCCCAACTAATCTGAGTGACTATTACCGCTTTAGCGTAAACGCGCCCAGTCATTTAACCTTAAACTTGAGTGAGCTAACCGCCAATGCTAATCTCAACGTGTTGGATAGTCAGGGCAACGTGCTCAACTCTTCAACCCACGACGGAACGATGCTAGAAACGATCGATGCCCTGCTCAATGCTGGGACCTATTATCTTCAGGTGTATACAAGCGCCGATGTGCAGACTAACTATTTGCTAACGGCGATCGGGCAATCGCTGACTGAGCAGGCAAAAAGTGCTGACTCGTTTGTAGACTCGATCGGGGTCGCAACGCATCTGCGCTACACCGACACCAGCTATGGGCGCTATGACGATGTTGTAGAACCCAGACTGCGAGAGCTAGGAATCCGTAATATCCGCGATGGGGGCAACGATGCTGCCATGTTTGAGAAGCTAAATCGACTGGCAAATCTTGGGATTCGATCGACGCTCGTCATGGACCCGCGAGATGGAATCACCCCCGACAATGCAGTTGAGTTGCTCAAAAAAGTGTTGCCGTCTGTGAGGGCGATCGAAGGTCCAAATGAGTGGGATGTCAACTCGATGCTGACCTATAAAGGCAAGTCTTTTCCCGATGGGGTTGTTGACTATCAGACAGACTTATATAAAGCGGTGAAAGGCGATGCGGCTACGTCGTTTGTGTCGGTGTTAGCGCCTTCAATGGCGTTTCCTGAAAATGGCTCTCGCATGGGGTCGCTGCAATCGGTGGTAGATGGCGGCAATATGCACAGCTATGCGGGGGGCAACCAACCGGATCAAGACCTCGACACCAAATGGATTCCTAACACGAAAAAAGTGTCGGGAGATCGAGCGATCGTGGCAACTGAGACAGGCTGGCACAATGCAGTCAATGATCCGAATGCGAGTCAAAAAGGTGTCTCAGAGGAAGTGTCTTCAAAATACATTCCTCGACTGTTTTTAGAGTATTTCAACCGAGGGGTGACGCGCACATTCTTATATGAACTGATGGACGAGCGGGCACAATCTGATATGGAGAACAATTTTGGCTTAATTCGAGCGGATGGCACTCCAAAGCCTACGTTCTATGCGTTGAAAAACTTGATTGGGTTGCTGCAAGATCCGCAAGGCAGTTCTGCATCTGGTTCGTTGAGTTATTATCTGACGGGCAACACTAAAGACGTTCGGCATACACTGTTAAAGAAGAATAATGGCGATCTCTATTTAGTGATGTGGTTAGATGTGACGAGCACCGATGCAGCGGTGAGTCAGAAAGTCACATTGAATTTAGTGACTCCGACTCAGCAGGCGACGACTTATTTGACAAGCCGGTCGACTGATCTGGTAAGCCAATTTACGGCTCCGACTCAAATCACACTCGATGTTCCTGATGCGCCGTTAATTGTGAAGTTGACTCTCAAAGCGACGATTTGATCAACCCGCCATAGAACTATCGGAAGCCTCCCAATGTTGGGGGGCTTTCAAATTATTTGAGCATCCGATGATGCCAACAAAATCGGCGAGACGTTCCACCGAAACATCTCTACAGCATCGGGTGAATCTATTATCTGTCGCTTTCATGGGGCGATTTTGTTGTGGGATCACTGGCGATGAATCCAGCCGTTGATAGTGAAGCGGCTATCTTGAAACGATCGAGACAGGCAACTCACAGGTAAAACTTCGTGCATGTATCGACTGAGAAAAAAGACGATGCTATTGTTTCGAGGCTCGATCGTCTTAAAAGAGTCTGCATTGACGTAATAGGTATTCTCAATTTTGCTGTCGTAAATGACTAATTCTCCGCCCAAAAAGGGTTTAGGTTCTCGATGGAAATAATAGACATAGGTTAGTTCTCTCGTTGCCGTATTTGAACTGCCATTATCGTTGTGAACTTTGTAGTATAGCCATCGCCACTTTGCTTAGGACATTTTTGGTAGTGTGCTTCGCGTGCTGCCAAAAATGTCCCTGTCCTAACCTATGTGGCGGTAGCTATAGTTGCCATCATTGTGAGCCGTTAACTGAGATTCGATATAATCAACAGAAAACGGGGGTAGTTCCAATGTTCTAAAAATATCTAGAGCAACCGATTGAATGCGATCGCGGATCAACTCCGCAAACTCAGGAAATGAATAAAGAACGCTCGATCGCCGATAATTTACTTCATCGGTCGCGGTGCTAGTCGGCACAAACTCTGCCTCTTCTGCAAACACATAATTCAGCGATCTTTTTTTATCTTCTCTCGTGAGAAAGTTGTCAATCTGTAGATAATTAGACTCTAAAATATTTAGATTCATCATCAATTAACCTAAATAGGCTTGTCTGACTCGATCGTCTTTCAATAATTCAGAAGCTTTGTTAAATAGCGTTATGCAACCTGTTTCTAAAACATAGCCACGATCGGCGATCTGCAATGCCAGATTTGCGTTTTGCTCGACTAAAAGAATGGTCACTCCTGTCTCTCGTAAATTTTGAATAATCGTGAAAATCTCACGCACGATCGTGGGTGCTAATCCTAAACTCGGTTCGTCTAACAGCAATAATTTGGGACGACTCATCAGGGCACGAGCGATCGCTAACATTTGCTGTTCACCGCCGCTCAAAGTCCCTGCTAGTTGATTTTTGCGCTCTGCCAATCGCGGAAATAATCGAAATTGTTGTTCAATGTCGGACTGGATACTGCGACGCGACGATCTGGTGTACGCTCCCAATTCTAAGTTGTCTAACACGGTCTGACGAGATAACACTCTGCGCCCTTCTGGGCTGTGGGCGATTCCTAGTTTGACGACTTCATGAGGACGACGACGCGTAATATTTTCGTGATTGTAGAGAATCTGCCCCTGATGGGCGTTAACGATGCGAGAAATCGCCCGGAGCGTCGTGCTTTTGCCAGCCCCATTTGAGCCGATCAACGTCACAACTTCGCCGGGGTAAATCGTCAGGTCAATCGCTTGGAGTGCCTGAATGCCGCCGTAGTGAACGCTGAGTCCTTGAATTTCGAGCAGTGGAATCTCTTGCATCACGTTTAATCTGTGCCCAAATAAGCTTCAATGACTGCCTGATCGGACTTTACATCGGCGGGGTTTCCGATCGCGATTAGCTGACCAAAGTTTAGAACCGCAATGCGATCGCACAAGCCCATCACGAGGGGCACATGATGCTCGATCAGCAAAATCGTCAGATTAAACTGCTGACGAATCTGACGGATAAAGTCGCTCAACTGCTGTTTTTCGTTGGGATTCATTCCGGCGGCAGGTTCGTCGAGTAAGAGAACACTGGGTTCGAGTGCCAGCGCACGGGCGATTTCTAGCCGACGCTGGTCGCCATAGGGGAAGTTGGAGGCTTTTTCGTCAGCGCGATCGCTCAAGCCGACCAATTCTAATAGCTCGAAGGCTCTCGATCGGGTTTTCTGTTCTTCGCGAGGAGCAGGAGGCAACCCCAACACGCCCGTAAACACGCCGCTTTTGGTGTGAATATGTTGAGCAATCATCACATTTTCTAACGCTGAAAGATCAGCAAACAGGCGAATATTTTGGAACGTTCTCGCAATGCCTTTTTTGGCGATTTGATGCGGACGTAGCTTAGAAATTTCGTCGCCTTGATAAAGCATTTGCCCGTTAGATGGATGAATCAGCCCCGTCACTAGGTTGAACAAGGTTGTTTTGCCTGCCCCATTTGGACCGATTAACCCAAATATCTCACCTTCGTTGACAGAGAACGAGACATTGTTGACGGCAATCAATCCGCCAAAGCGACGGGTTAACCCTCTGGCTTCTAAAACAGGAGTGCGATCGAGATTTGAAATGGAATCGGCAAGTTGAGGTTGAGGCATTGGGGCAGCGATCGTCAACAGAAAAACACTATCTCTTCAATTTCACCATTTAATCCGATGGACAGGTATTTAAACGACTAAAGTTTCATTATGTGAATAGATTGGTTTAATTTCAACGATTAGCCTGCGATCGTGAACGGCGTTTTAACAACTGAGGAGTCACTAATCCTTGTGGAAAGAAGCGGGTGCCGATGACAATTAACAATCCGAAAATAATCAAGCGACCGTCGCGCAAAAATTGTGCCAACCAAACAGGTAACCCTGGAGTATCGGCGATCGCTCTCAAGATCTCTGGCAGCGCTGTAAACACCATGCCACCTAAAACAGGTCCGAGAAAGGTTCTTGAGCCGCCGATGAGAACAAATGTTAGGTAGATGATACTGGCATCAAAGGTGCCTTGACGAGCATTCCAGGTGTTGAGAAAGTGAGCACTGATAGCACCCACCACTCCTGCTAGAATTGCGCCCAGCGTAAAGGCAAGAGCTTTGTAATAAGTGGGATTGATGCCCATTGAGTCGGCAGCAAGTTCATCTTCTCGAATAGCGATAAAGGCACGACCGACGCGAATCTTTTCTAGTCGATAAACAAACGCCATGCTAATCAGCAGCAGCGGTAAGACAATCCACAAATATTCGATCGGACTCTGAAATGGCTGCGGAATGCCAAAAATGCCGACTGCTCCGCCCGTAACGTCGAGATTGAGGGCGAGAACACGAAGGATCTCGACAAAAGCAATGGTCGCGATCGCTAAATAAATCCCGCGCAGTCGCAGTGCAGGAACGCCAACGATAACGCCTAATAAACCACAGATGATTCCCGCAATCAGCATTTCTAGTAAAAGTAGTGCAATCGGAAACGGCTCCTTAACCTGAAACACTTTTGTAGATAGAATTGCGGCAACATAACCACCCAACGCATAAAACCCAGGACTCGCTAGCGATAATTGTCCTGCCATGAGGGGCAAATAGAGTGATAATCCTAACATTGCGCCTAAGATCATCGACACAAACAGAAAACCATACGTCGAAACAAAATCATTCATCACGTCAACTCAGTTAAACTTTTTGAACCAGCGATCGACCTAATAATCCCTGTGGACGCACCAACAGCATGATGAACAGAATGCCAAACGCAACCGCATCTTTATAGGCTGAATAGTCGCCCGGAACAAAGGCTTCGACGAGTCCGATCGTGAGTCCTCCGACGACAGCACCCGGAATGCTCCCCAATCCGCCCAGCACGATTACGGCTAATCCTTTGAGTCCGAAGCCGATGCCAAAATAGGGTCCGGCGATGCTGACGCTAGAGCCAACTAGGGTTCCGGCTAATCCGCCCAGGAAGCCACTGACAAAAAACGTGAGGACAATGAAGCGATCGGGGTCAATGCCCAGTAAACTTGCCGTGGTTGGGTCTTCTGCAACGGCGCGCATTGCCTTGCCGTATTTTGTGGCGTTAATCAAATAAGTCAACAGACTGACAATTACGCCCGATACGACAAAAATCACGACTTGCACACTGCGAATTGGAATCGGATTTGCCTCTGTTCCAAAGTTGATTGCTGGGGGCAACGTGCCATAAGTGTCGGGAGGAAACGTATAAATCTCGGCACCAACTAGGTACTGAATCAGATTCACAATCACAACCGCAACGCCCAAGCTTGACACCACTGTCAGCAAAGAATCCGCTTTTTTGCGACGCAGCGGACAAAACGCTAATCGTTCGATCAAAACACTGACTAAACCTGCGGCAATGCTGCCAAAAAACAATGCTAATACAAACGGCAATCGAATTGGCAACGCTAGATTAGCCAGTAATCCATTAAATCCGAATGCGTTGCCCATTAGCATATAAGTAAAGTAGGCTCCGAGGGTAAACACTGCCCCATGAGCAAAATTGATGATGCCTAAAATTGAGAATACTAGCGTGTAGCCCAATGCAAAAATTGCGTAGATGCTTCCGATCGAGAGTCCGTTCAGCACATTTTGTAGAAATACAGTCAGATTCATAACAAATATAGGATTAGGATAGCTGAATCGCTGGAAGTAATAACAAACCTAAAATCATACTAATCAGGTTCATCGTGAGACTCAACAAACTTGCTTCTCGTAACGGGATCGCATCATTTAAGCGATAAATGAGCCAAGCCTCAAACACGACCGCAAACACTTCAGACACAGGAAGAGTGATTAGAGAAGGAATCCCATTTACTGGAGGAAGAGATTCTCCATAGCCGACCGCGATCGCTAAAAAGAACCCTATCCCTAACGCGATTGGCAATGAAATGAGCCATCCGACGAAAATATTCCGCAGCGTTTTAAGCGTGACGATCGAGCGAGTCGCCAACAGTGTGCCAAACAAACTTGCGATTCCAAGAATGATCACCCCAAACACCCGCGATGTGCTGTATTGAAACGGCTGCAATGACGGAAAGAAAAACCACACTACAGGAAACGTCAGCAAATTGATAAACGCGATCGCCACTAGCGCCTTAGCCAATTGCTGTTTGTCAAGTTTCATCCGCCACAGCCAAACTGCCGCCACCGCCAACTCGGATAATTCTGTCAGCAGTAGAGCTTTGTTAAACATCTCCCAACGGCTGGGCTTCATTAGAGTGGTATCGGGCACGATCGCCAGATCAGCCTCTCGAACAATCACCCGCAAATTTCGAGCCGAATAGCCTGCTAAGGAGTCTTGAATTCTCAAAGCAAAGCCCTCACTAATGCGAACCCGATCGCCAAACTGAGCCAGCAATTTATAATAAGGTCCCGTCGATCGCTGAGTATAAGATGGCTCTACAAAAAGACAGCGATCGCCTACACAGTCAAATCGATGAGGAGCGCTGAGAATAGGAGGAGATTTTAGACACGCCGCATCAGTGCAAATCCCGCTTTGCATCAATAAAATGGGCTGAGAACATTGTAAGGTGCGACACTCTGCTAACTGAACGCCTTGAATTGCAGTGTGAGACGATCGCCCCTCAAAATTAAACCAGGCATAAGAAGGAGGAGCGGGAGCATTTGCATAGACAGGCGTTGCCCATAGTGAAACCGCCGTGAATGCCAAAATGCCGATCAGAAACGAGCGCAGCGATCGCATCATGGTTCCCTACTTCAAAAATGCGAATTTGCCATTATTACCGCTCGCATCCATTTTGATTTGCGCCACATAAAACTCTTTTTGCACAATTTCGCCTTCAGGAGTGAATGAGATGGTTCCGATCGGGCTTTCATATTGTCCCTTAAGTAAAGTTTGATTCAGCGCAGCCCGCAATTCTGGCAGTGATTTCTGAGCCACTTTTGTCTGCTTGTCCACGGCTTTCAGCGCTTCGACATACACCTGCACTGCCGTAAACGCCTGAGCGCTAAACTGGGGTGGCTCTTTTTTGAACTGAGTTTGATAAGCCTCTCGAAACGCTTTATTTACGCCACCTGTCTGTTCGGGACTGTATGCCTGAGCAATGAGAACGCCGTCGCAGAGAGCTTTGCAAACTGAGAAGACATTGGACGTATTTAAGCCATTGCCGCCAATGATTAAGCCTTTATAACCCAACTCTCGCAACTGCCGCACCAGGTTTCCGCCATCTGCTGCCAAGCCAGAAATGATCACTAAATCGGGCTTGAGGTTAAGGGTTGAGGTTGCCTGCGTCTGAAAATCAGTGTCCGTGGTCTGAAATTTCTGCACCGTCACCAGTTCTAAATTCTGGTCTTTCACCGTTTGCTGAAACGTCTCAGTTTCAGACTTGCTAAACGCATCATTTTGAGCAAACAACACCGCCACTCGCTTAATTTGCGGATTGATTTTGAGCGCCGCCTTAACCGCATTTGGCGCAACCACCGCCACCGGAGCCGACACCCGTGCGATAAAATTACCAATCTGCGGAATGCCCTTTGCTGTATTCGACGGAGCCAGCACCGGAACCTTAGCGCGATCGGCGATCGGGTCTGCCCCAAATGCCTGCTGCGAGAGCGTCGGTCCCACAATTCCCACCACTTTGTCTTTTGTAATCAGCGTTTGAAACGCATTAATCGCTCCCGCCTCGTCTCCTGCCGTATCTTGAAACACCAGACGAATCGGCGTACCATTCACGCCGCCGTTGTCGTTGAAATATTTTTCAGCAATTTTTGCCCCCGCCACTTGCTCTTGACCCAACAGCGCGACATTACTGGTTTGCGCTACCGCGATTCCGATCGGAATAGCACCCGACACCCCGCCCGTAGATTGGGACGAATTAGTCGTGCTCGATTGGCAAGCAGACAGCAAAGCAAATATCATGAATAACGTCGATCGAAGAGTCAGTGTCATAAAATCAAGCGGGTAGTTTGCAGCGGGTGGGCACCCTAACAGTTGATTTACCACATAATAGACCTCCCGCACGAATCCTTCGCCCTCACCCTAGCCTTCTCCCCAAGGGAGAGGGCTAGGGTGAGGGTAAAATCTTTGCTTCATCGATCGATTCAGCAATACCCACTCGCGATCGGGCAATCGGAATCTGAATGACAAACTCGGTGCCTTTACCAGGAGTTGAAAAACAATTCAGCTTGCCGCTGTGTTTTTTAGTGATAATTTGATAGCTAATCGACATTCCCATGCCAGTTCCCTTTCCGATCGGTTTGGTGGTGAAAAACGGATCGAAAATGCGCGATTGAATTGATTCAGGAATCCCAAAACCATTATCTTCGATCGCGATCTCAACCCACTGACGATCGAGGACGGAGGTACGAATCGTGATGCGACCAGGATGTTCTTGTCCATCGCGATCGGCTTGGATGACATGAGCCTCGTCTAACGCATCGATCGCGTTTGCCAAAATATTCATAAACACTTGATTCAGTTGCCCTGGGCAACACTCAATCAGCGGCAATTCGCCATACTCTCGAAGGAGTACGATCTCGGCACGATTGGATGTCGCTTTAAAGCGGTGGTGCAAAATCAGCAGGGTGCTCTCAATTCCCTCGTGGATGTCTACTTTTTTGAGTTCCGCTTCATCCGTTCGCGAAAAATTCCGCAGTGACAGCACGATTTCGCGGATGCGCTCAGTTCCCACATTCATTGAGTTGAGAATTTTAACGAAGTCTTTTTGCAGAAATTCGAGGTCAATTTTATCCGCTTCCGCTTGGATTTCAGAAGCCGGATGAGGGTAGTGTTTTTGATAAAGCTGCATTAGGTTCAGAAGATCTTGGGCATAGTTTTGGGCATGAGACAGGTTGCCATGAATAAAGTTGACTGGGTTATTGATTTCATGAGCGACCCCGGCAACCAGTTGACCCAAGCTAGACATCTTCTCTTGCTGCACTAACTGCGTCTGGGTCTGCTGGAGTTGTTGAAGCGTCTGCTGAAGATCGTCAGACAGGGTTTCTGCCTGTTCACGCGCAGCATTGACGGCGACCAGTTGGGGCAAAATGGTCCAGCACGCGATCGCGACCCCCACAAACGAGAGCACCAGAATCAGAACAACCAAGAGATCTGCGCTTCTTGCCGATGACATTTTAGTCACCAGCACACTGCTAAACCAGCTAATGATGGTTGCACCACAAATAAACAGAATCAAAATAAACACCTGAAGCGCGATGAAGTCCTGAAGGTTTTTTTGGGGCTTAACCCGGTAGCGCTGAATCCACCACTGAGGTTTGAGAACATTCCACGAAACCCGATGCAGAACTTGATCGCCTTTTAAGACGGCGATCGGCAGCAGCAGACCCATTAACAAATCTTGTACTCCCCAAGCAAATCCGCCCACCACTAGCACAACAGTTTCCATGATACAGAAGACCAATGACCACCTGGGAAATAGGATTCCTGCCTGACCCCGCTGCTGCCAAAAGCTCCAATGCAGCACGATGAAAGCCACAAGCCAACCAACCCCCGTGATCATCACGATCCGAGGGACATTCCCCCAAACTAAGCAACCTAAGCTCAGGGTTAATGTTAAAAGTAAGCCTGGTCCAAACACGCCTTGACGAGACGTAACGCCGAATACGGGCGACAAGTGCCCGTCTTGCGCGAGTTGATACAGAATTCGGGGACAGATAGCGACCGCAGTGGCACAAGCCAGAAGGCTACTAGAGACGACAAGAAACGTCACTAAAAAAGATGCAGATTGCCCCCAAAACGGTTTAGCAGCCGCTAACAAATTCAAGAAGGTATCGTCGTTTAGTCCTGGTTCTGTTGCCAAATGCAGCAATACCCAAGAGCCTCCGATATAGACGATCGGAATCAGTGCCGCCGCAACCAGCAAACTTTGCAGAGTTCCATAAGGGCGTTTGCTGTCGGCGACAAAGACTGAGGCAGTTTCACAAGCATAAAAAGCGTAGGTGCCATTCAAATACCACTTTGCCCAACCCTGAAAGGAAAAGCTAGACTCCTGACTCGGAATCAAGCTGAGATGGGAGGATGAGAACAGAATCCAGTGGCTTCCCTGAAAGCAGAAAGCGAGAAGAAAGCCTACGGCAGGCAGCAGAAATACTAAATGAAGAGTACCCAAGGCATGACTGCCACTAAAGGCGACAATGAAGGCTAAGACCGTGAATCCAACTCGTAGGAGGGCATCAGGTAGGGCAATGCCCAAAGATTCTAGGTTTACTTTAAGCAAGTCGCTCAAGATAATGGCATTAACAGGCAGAACTGCGATCCAACTAAGAAAGTATCCGATCGCAGCATAGCGAGTTAGTTGAGGATAGCCCTTCAACAGGTGAGTGATGTAGTTTGGGGTTCCTCCCGATACATGGGTTAGGGTTCGCCCCAATTGCCTAATTTGCAAGTTTACCAGCACCCCAACGATCGCACCCGGAATCCAAACCCACATCGCTTGGGCACCTAATTCTGCATGGGCACCCGGCGCGACCCCCATCCACAGGAGTAGCCCGGTGAGACCAAATCCCCAGGTTTCGATCAGGCTCAGGTTGCGCTGAAGCCCAACGGGGGTAGATTGCTTTCGTTCGACTGGGGCAGAACCTGAGATCTGAGCCATTGCTAACGCCCTACGATCGAGAAATCGCTGAGTTTGAACATCAATCCGGCATTTAGTAGTTATGCGGTCTTGCTGTGTTCAGTTTTCCCACAAAGTCTAGGAAAAAGCTAGGTACGAGACAAAGGCTTGAAAATGACGTGCAAAGCGATCTTTGGCTGAGAACCGCGAGTCCCCACGTGCAGATGGGGCAAGATGAATTCTTCAAACTGTTCTCAGGTCAAATGAGTGGGAATCCCTGGTCTGGATTGAGATTGAGCCATCGAAACTCCTAATGACCGTCAAACCAATAAGACTCAAGGCTTTTTGGTTTGAATGTTGCAAAGGCAAGCATCTAAAAGCTTCCAGACAAATTCAATCTACAGGGAAAACCCGCAGCCAGTTGATTGCTTTAATCGCTCAAAAAATGTCGGTATCCTTCTAAGTCTGGTGATCGGTCAACTCCTTTAAATCATGGTCAACCATCAACTCCACCAACTGCTCAAACGGATATTGAGGCTGCCACTTTAACTGCTGACGAATCTTGTCGATCGAGCCAACCAACTGCACTGCTTCATCCGGTCGATGAAACGATGGGTCAACTGATACATAGTCTTGCCAGGTCAGTCCCACACAGCGAAAGGCACATTCCACCAGTTTTTTCACCGAATGCGTTTCGCCACTGGCAATGATGTAATCATCGGGCTGGTCTTGCTGGAGCATTAGCCACATCGCATAGACCGCATCTTGGGCATAGCACCAGTCTCTTCGCGCCTCTAAGTTGCCAAGTTTCAACTCCTTCGCCAGCCCCAGCTTGATCCGGGCGGCTCCCTGCGTAATCTTGCGAAACACAAACTCGGTGCCCCGACGTGGTGACTCGTGGGTGTAAGTGATCCCACAGCAGGTATACAACCCGTACTGCTGACGATAGTTGATGGTCATCCAGTGAGCGTAGGCTTTAGCAACTCCATAGGGGTTACGAGGACGGAAGGCAGTGCGTTCGGTTTGAGGCGACTCATCGGGCTGACCAAACACCTCACTGCTCGAAGCCTGATAAAATCGTGAGCTAGGATGGCACCGCCGAATCGACTCCAGCAACCGAGACACGCCCAACGCTGTATATTCTGCGGTGAGAGCAGGCTGCGTCCAAGAGATAGGTACATAGCTTTGAGATGCCAGATTATAGATCTCATCGGGTTGAGACTGCTCGATCGCGTCCATCAGCGAGCATTGATCCAGCAAATCGCCCGAGAGAATCGTGACCTCGCCGGCGAGGTGACTGATCCGATCGACCTTGCCAGAGCTAGAGCGACGAACCAGACCAAAAACCTGATAGCCTTTAGTCAAGAGAAGTTCCGCGAGATAAGAGCCATCTTGTCCGGTGAGTCCTGTGATGAGAGCGTTCTTTTGCATGTGAGTTCTAAAAAGATTAACTACATTAATGTTCTCCCCAGAAGCAGATCTGCCCTTATAGCTTTTCTCGCTTCAGTAAGATCTGCTGGAGCGAGTTCTTGACCGCTACGACCCGATGAGTAAGAGTGTCCAAATTAATTACCCAGCGGATTTGATTAGTTAATTCCCTGCTTGGGTTTCACAGGTTGCTGCTCCACAATCCACATGACCGCATAGTAATAGACTGTGAATAAAATCGTTGAAAAAATTTGTCCACCCCAGGGTCCATGCCAAAACTCAAATGAATCTTTGCCCCAGTAAACTGACGCGATCGTCAGCAGCATAATTCGAGGAATGTTGAAAATCAGGGCTAACATTACGCCGACTACGACCATCGCGATCGTGTCTATGCGACTTTGCTTGAGCCACAGCCCCATCAGCAAGCTCGCCCCCGCCATCGTCACTGCCATATCAAATCCACTACAGCCATAGCCAACCTGCACCGCTCCGGTAGGTAACTCAATGATGATTCCTTTGGCGATCGCGGGTTGTCCGATCGCTTGCAGTGCTACACCGCCTGCCCAAGCCATCAGCTTTTCAAGATATTCTGGAGGAGTTGTCAGTCTCCAAACCTCGGCTAGAACATAGATCCAGTTTGGATAGAAACTCAGCAAGATGAGCGCACTGGAAAGATAATAGGTCTTGAAAAAAGCCACGCCCCAAGAACTATAAGCAATGCCGAGCAGAATGCCTGCCCAAAGTAGTGCCCGCAGGGAAATAGACGATAGGCAGAATGGCATCAGTGCTGCACTGCCAAAGATAATCAAATATCCTGTCAAGCGCTCTTCATCGGCAGGCAATACTTTGGTAAGCGAAGTGCGGTTTCGCCACAGACGATCAACCCCTAGATAAAGAAATCCAAAATTGAAGAATAGATTTGTTGATCCGCTTAGGGTTGCTTTTCCTAACTCTCTTAGAAGCTCTGGCAGATACAGCAACCCCATCAATAAACCAAAGGTTACTATCTGATGATGGGGAGTGCGGATACTCAATTGAGCTAGTTGGACTATGCTCCTCTGGATTTTTTGCTGATTCATGGGCTAAGAAAGTTGAAAAATTAAGCTTTAGATGGGCGATTGCCATATTGCCCCAAACCAATGAGTGCTATACCAACAATCACCAAATTGCCAATGCTCGAAAGGCTGGTTTTGACAATTCCAGTTTTGGCGTTTTGTTTGAGTGAAGTAGCTTGTTGGGTCAAGGCTTGAGAGGCTTTTTGGATGTCTTCAGAAGTGACCTTAACCTTGCCCTGAGTCGAGCCTGGCTGCACTGCTTGAATTTGACTTTGCAGCGTGGAGGCTTGAGCGCTAATCGTGTTGACTGCTCTCTCTTGAAAAGAAAGCCCGTCGCGAATCACCAGCACACAGGAAAGATTAAACAAAACGCCCAGAACCAGACAGACGATCGCTAACCGCTTGCGTAATCGGCGAGTCTCGATGCTGCCATACGTCAACAGCGCTAAACCAAACAGTAGAATGATGCTGCGATCGCCGATCTGCTGAAACAAAGCAATCCGCCACTCAATGTTTCCAAATGCAGGCGGAATCGCCAGTGCTAACACATCGAAGATAAATCCGGCAATGCAGGCGACCCCAACAATGCGACACAACCCTGTAGAGCTATAAACAGGGGCAAAACTTTGAGAGGAAACTGTGGTCATAGAAGTTACAACAACTCATTCAATACTAGATAGGAGCTTAATTCAACCCTGTGAGACACGAACCGGATATTTACGAAAAACTTGGAAAAATGCAAAAGTTCAACATCTGACAATGAACGATCGAGGAGTGCAGACAACTCAGAAAGGCAACAAGGATTGCACCTGTAAATTGTCTGACTCCTGGCTCGATGGTGGTGTTTAACTAGGGTGTGTCTGCAAACTCTTAGAGATCCCCCCAACCCCCTTAAAAAGGGGGAGAAATTCATCAAAAGTCCCCCTTTTTAAGGGGGATTTAGGGGGATCTCAACCGCTATCAACGAAGTCAATTAGTTTACAGACAACCCAGTACAGACGAGTTTTCGACTCAGTGCCAGGGACACAAAAGTCTAGGCTTCAGCATTCGCTGCTGCCATCTCTCTCTTGCGCTTGCGGAGCATACCCATTCCTAGACCAATCAGCCCAGGCAACATTGCAGGCGTTGGAATCGCGGCAATTGATCCAGAGTAGGAGGCAGGGTTGAAGCTAGTTAGCTGAGACGTGAATAGACCACCCTTCGCAGCGATGGAGTCAGTACCACTTCTGAAGATTCCTTCAAAAGTTGCACTCGACTTACTATTGTCGTAGATGAACTTTGTGAGATCGAAGCTGATGCCTGCTTTAATGTTTGTGATGAAATTGGTCACTGAACCACTGCTGAAGAGGTGACCTCCAGGGGTTAGTTGGGTTAGAGTGAGGTTTTGAATTGGAGCGAATCTGTCTAAGCCAGCGAAGCTACCAGTGCTACCCTTTTTATAGATCACCGTCTTTCCGGGGCCGCCACCAAACTCGGGGAAAGGAGCGTCGAATACAAATTCAGTCGGGGCAGCGTTGTTGGGATTAGCTTGAACAACTCCACCAATATTGAGAATGCTACCAGGAGTGATACTGAGGGCTTGAGCAGGAGATGCCGAAATTGTGGCAGCAGATAGGGCGATCGCAGTCGCTGCTGCGCCGAAAAACATTGTCTTCGATTTCATTGATTTAACCTATTAACGTTTAGGGGCGTTCATTCGGAAGCAGTCCGAACAGAACCTAGTAGGCTACCGCTCTCAACACAGGGCTGGAAATCTTTAGGTTAAAGATGAGCAAAAAACAATCGCGTTTAATGTTGCTATTGTCCGCTCTAGCCTGAGTCGAGAGTCTTCCGATGCTGGTAGCCTGGAAATGCACGTTAGCCCTGATTTCTTAAAAACTATTGTTGTCTTAGGTATAAGCACCCAGTAACCTAGATACTTTCCCGGATGGTGTCACTTTTGTCTATGACATTCATCTAATAATATATTATGCAATTTCACCAGGTTTGGCATCACCCGTTAAAGGACTTTACCGTTAGTTCACACAATCTCACTGACGTAAGCACAATAGCTTATAAAACTGTGCCCGTTTGGATCGGTGTTAACCCTTGATCAGCTACGACACTCTCTAAAACCTGGGTAACTTTTTGACAAGTTCCATCCAAATGGAAAGCTTGGCTTGCATACTGATAGGCACGTTGAGCGATCGCTGTCGATCGATCGGGGTCGGCATAGCACTCATTGATCACTTCAGCCAACTTTTCAGCATTATTGCTGGGCACCAACCACCCAGTCGCTCCCGGCTCAATCAACTCCACCACACCCCCGGCAGCAGTGGCTACGATCGGGCGCTGGCACAGCATCGCCTCCACAATCACCCGACCAAACGGTTCGGGCGAAGTTGACGTATGAGCAACCAAATCGCAAGCACTCATCAGCTCAGACACATCTGCCCGAAAGCCGAGAAACTTGACGCGATCGTGCAGCCCCAACTCGGCAACTTGTTGATGGAGGCAATCAACATATTCATCTTCACCAAACAAGGCATCTCCAACAAATAGAGCCGTCACATTGTCAGGGCAGTGGGCGAGTGCCTCTAGCAAAACGTGTTGTCCTTTCCAGGGAGACAAGCGACTGAAGTTGCCCACCACAAAGCGACCCTCTAACTCTAGCTCTTGCCGCAATTGCAGCTCATTGGCAGATGAGGTTTGAAACCTCTCTGGCACAAACCCGTTGTAGATCACTTCAGTGAGTTTGGCATTACCACCTGCCGACACAAAAGCAGTTTGGGTCGCTTTTGAGTTGGCAATCACTCGCGCCGCAAACCGATTGGTCAAACCCGGAACTAGCCGCACGTTAATCTGGCTGAAGTGTTCAACCGTGAGAATGTCGTGTAGAAAATGCACCAACGGTCGGCGGCTAAAAAGACTGGCGATCGCGCCCACAACCAGCGCTTTTGCCGTATTGGTGCAGATCACGTCATACTCTCGACTCAGCGCTGCGACCTCAGCAATCAAGGGCACAATCTGCCTCAAACTCATCAGACTTTGCCAGATAGAACTGTCTCGATTCACGGCGATCGCTTGCTTGTTCAACACCCGAACCGGGATGTGTTCTTGCTCTAACCGAGCTTTAAACGAACCTTCCGCCATCAGCCCGACTAAACACGAATCTTGATATCGTCGAGCAACATCGAGCAGAAACAGTTCTGCCCCTCCTAGCACTCCACTGTGGTCTAAGAACAAAATTTTCATAGCGTAGGCTTTTTAAAGGTGAGTAAGGGTTTAAAAAATAACACTTTAAATCTGATTTCAAGAGATACAGAAGAAAGCAACTGCCAAAATGCGAATTCACCAAATTGTTTTTGTTCCATGACTTAATTTATCAAATGAGAACACATCTTCTGTCACTAAATTTTCTAAAAGTTGGGGAAACTTTTGACAAGTTCCATCCATTGGGAAAATTTTCGACAAGTTTCATCCAGGTGAAAAGCATGACTCGCGTACTGATAGGCACGTTGTGCGATGACCGCCGCCTGTTCTGGATGAATTCGACACTCGTTAATCACACCTGCTAAGTTCACTGCATCGTTCACTGGCACTAACCACCCTGTTCGATTCGGCTCGATCAGTTCTAAAACTCCCCCGGCTGCGGTCGCAACGATCGGTGTCCGACATAACATTGCCTCGATGATCACGCGACCAAACGGCTCTGGTGCTGTAGACGTATGAGCCACCAAATCGCAAACGCCCATTAAGCTAGACACGTCTGCCCGAAAGCCGAGAAACTTGACGCGATCGCCCAAACCCAGTTCAACAACTTGTTGATGCAGGCGCTCAACGTAGGCAGTCTCACCAAACAAGGCATCGCCCACTAACAAAACAGTCACATTTTGAGGACAGTGTGTGAGTGCCTCTAGCAAAACGTGTTGCCCCTTCCAGGGAGACAAGCGGCTAAAGCTACCGACGACAAACTGCCCTTCTAGTCCAAGTTCCTGCCGTAACTGTATTGCATTTTCGGGCGGCTGTTGAAACCGATCGGGCAGAAACCCGTTGTAAATGACTTGTGTGAGTTCTGCCTTGCCGCCAGCCGCCACAAAAGCCGATTGAGTTGCCTTAGAATTGACAATCACTTTTGCCACGCAGGTATTTGCGATCGCAACTGCAATCCACAAATTTGCTCGATTGAAGTGATCGGCTGAGAGAATGTCTCGCAAGTAATAAACTAAAGGACGATGGCTAATGAGAGATGCGATCGCGCCAAGCACCATCGATTTTTGAGTATTCGTGCAAATCACATCGTAGTTTCGACTGAGTTGTGCAATCTTGACAATTAAGGGCAGTATTTGACCTAGACTACTAAGACTTTGCCAAAAGCTGCTGTCCCGCTTGATCCCCGTCAACTGACTAGTCAACACCTGCACCGGAATACCTTCTTGTTCTAACCGAGTTTTAAATGCTCCCTCTGCTAGCAGCACCACCAAACAAGAATCTTGGTAGTAGCGAGCAATATCCAGCAAAGAGAGTTCTGCACCTCCCAAAACTCCGCTGTGATCTAGAAATAGAATCTTCATTTAGAGAATGCCTAACGAATGATTTCTGATCGAGGAGATGGGCTAAACCGCACGGATGTTGGAGAAGGAGCCGAAAGTGCAGCGCTGTAGACCGCTTTAATCTGTTGAGCTACCACCGACCAAGCGTAGTGATCTTTGACGTATGCCCGACAAGTCTCGGCATTAGGTAACGATCTCTGCCCCGATAGAATTTCTAAAATTCCTTGTGCTAAGTGCTCGGTCGAAGATCCTTCAAATACTAGGTCGTCAGACAACGGACGCAACACTTCTGGAATCGCTCCGATCGGAGTGCCAACCACAGGAGTTCCCGAAGCCAAAGACTCGATCATGCTCAAGCCAAACCCTTCAAACGAAAGCGTCGGCACGATTGAGAAGTCAGCCGCACGATAGGCAAGGGCAAGCTGGTCTTCTGCAACAAACCCCAACAGTCGAACTTGGTTAGTTAAGTCTAATGATTCAATTTGCTGTTGCAGCGTTTCGGCGAGTTCGCCTTTGCCTGCAATGAGCAACAATGCATCGGGATAGCGCTGACGCACCACGCTCATCGCGCTGACCAAATTCTCTAAGCCTGTGCGTTTTACCAGTCGTCGCGTTGCAAAGAGAATCGGACGATCGAGATCCCAGCCAAGCTGCGAACGAGCATTCTCACGCGAGTCAGAAAACGCAAACCGATCAAGATCAACGCCCGGTGGCACAACATGAATGCGATCGAGGGGAATCTGATAAGTCTGATGCAACAGGTCACGAAATGCGGTAGAAAGAACAATCAGCTTACTTGCACGTTGGTAATGCTTTTGCTCTAATGTCTTCTTCATCCAGATATTGACACTAGAGTGACCTTCAACCTGGCTTTCTAACGCCCACGGTCCTTGAAAATGAACAACTAAAGGACGATCGCCAATCAAATTTAGAATCGGAAACCCATAGAGGGCAAAATGCGACACCACCAGAGGTAACTCTTCTTCTTTGAGCAACTGCCGAGCCGCCGATCGCGCGCCTTGCCAACGCTCTAACAAAGAAGCTTTTTGAGGTGCAAAGGCTTGAATTTGCTCTTGGGAGTCTTGGAAAACCTGGGGCGATCCGGCCACTAATCCCCTGATTCCGATGCCAGCAGCAGGCAAATGACGAGCGCAATCATAATAGAAACGATTTAGCCCCCCGGCTTGCTCAGGAAACCAACCCATGCCGATTTGTAGCGTCCGAATTCTAGAGCACTCCTCACCTTGAGGGTTCAATTGCACGATGTCATGATTCATATTAGTTACTCCTAGCAAAGACTGGGCAGTTAGTGTTGTTGGTTGTTGAAGTTAAACGTCACGCTAACTAAGCTCTTCGCCACTGCCTGTTTGTCTCCGGAGGAACTCTGTGAAGTAATTAAGTAGAGGAAGTGGGACGACCGTGAAATTTTTGTGCAGCTAACCCAATCCCCATGAAGCCCCACAAAATCATTCCAGGCAGCCCCAACATAGAAGAACCAAATAGAACTTGGGAAAACATCGCGATTGTAATGGCGCGAGCGGTGCTGGCAAATGAGTCACCGCCAATCTGTGCGCTCCCAACCAATCTCAACAGCAATAAAAGCAGTCCACTGACATAAAAAGTAGTGCCAATCCAGCCTAGAGAAATCAGAGTTTCTAAAACGGCACTATCGTAAATTTCGCCGCTCTTAATGCCGTCTCCAATCACATTCGTGAGCGCAGGACCCAAAAGAGCTTGATAAGTGGCTTGTCGATCAGCGCTACTGGTGTCACCTTCTAGATTAGACAGTGAGTCAAGCCGCCCAGAAATGACTTCAGAAAAAGGTTCAACCAATGTCAACGGCACCACGCAGAGTGCTGCTACTGCAACAATCACAACTAGACGAACTTGAAACTTTGGCTTTAGAAAAACAACCAGGTTGAGTAAGCCAACAAGCCAGCCCAGCCAGAGTGAGCGAACCAGAGACAGCAAAAAAGATAGGTAGCCAACTGCCATTGCTGGAAGGCCCAGCGTTTTCACATTAGTTAATAACAGCAGTAACCCAGCCATCATGACGCTGGCAAACACGCCAGGTCCGTGCATCGTACTCCAAACGCGAAGCCCTTGAGGTTCAGGTTTGCCTGCACTTCCCAATTCAGTGTTGATCAGCCAGGAAGTATCCCATTCAGGTGCAACCAGGTATTGATAGACTCCGTAGCTGCCAGTAATCAGCACACACCACAAAAAGACGGTTTGAATATTCTGACGTTGCTCTGGATAATCTCTCCAGTTGATAAATAGATGATGACCCAAAATGATCGGAGCGAACCACTCTAGCGATCGAATCGATGCTGAAACGGGGGATGTTTTAATGACCCCGACCAAAAAACCATACAGTACGCCTACCAGCGATAGCAAGAATGGCCAACTCCCTCTGCGTTTGGCGCTGGGAAGTGATCGCAACACCGTGATTAAACTAATCAAGGTCACAAAATAAGGCGCAAGCAAAATCGGGCTAGGCTCAGTGAAGCCACTGCGAAAATCAGCATAGCGCCGAACTAGTGGGGTCAGAAACCAAATCCACCAGCAAAACCCCATATAGAGAATGGGATAGCGAAAATATAGAATCAGACCCACCAAAAAGGCTCCGCCCGGAAATGCAAAATTTAAGACTTTACCTAGCCCTGCCCAAGCACATACGCCTGAGATAACGGCAAATCCTAAAATTGCTAGCCATGCGTTTGCGGGCTGCAACCCTGAAAATAGTGAGTTTCCAGCGCGTTTGTTAGCGGTCAAATGCGTGTCCATAAGTCTAATGTTCTCGCCCACTTGTCCAACCCAGCTCATAGAGCTTGATCTCTTTTAGGAGATCGTAGTAAACCTTGAGCAGTGCAACCGACAGCCCTGCTAGACCTTTGCTATAAAGCTGGTGGACAATGTAAACCTGAACAAATCTGGCGGGGGGCTTAAATAGAAGCCGAGCGAGGCTAAATCGCTTTCCAACCAGGTAATCTTTTTGAGCTTCTAAATCAGTATATTTGTTAAATCGAACGACATGATCACTAATGCTGCGGAAGCCATAATGCCAAAGCACTCCCTCAAGTTGAATCACTGGATTTTCTCCTGAATCAATGCTTTCATGCACTAAGACGTCAGTAACTTGAAAAATAGTTTTGTTAAACAAACGAATCTGATAATCTGCACGGCTGGTCAACCATTTGCCTAAAAAATCACCGATGCGATCGACCGAGAAGGCATCTGCTTTTAGGGTTTGAGTGTGCTTCCAGGCTGCGATCGACTGAGCTAGCTCCTCACTTACCACCTCGTCTGAATCAATCATAAAAACCCAGTCGTGCTGAGCCTGGTCAATCCCAAATCTACGCTGCTTGGCATAACCGGGCCAGGGGTTTATAAACACTTTGCAGCCTAGCTCTTGAGCGCGTTGAACCGTGGAGTCTTTGCTTCCTCCATCGACCACAATAATCTCGTCTGAAAACGCTTGACAAGAACAAATCGCCTTTCCAGTTCTGACTTCTTCATCTTGAGTGATGATGATGGTAGAAATTGAACGGGGCGAAAAATTTGACCATTGATCGGTCTGATTGTTTTCTAATTGGGTCGATGCATCACGGGCTTGAGTCATACCATCCTCATGCTTATTTAAGGTTTTTTATGGAACTTGAGAGTGGGCGGCAGCTTCAGAATGGGAATTGCTTCCACGATCGACAACCGTGCCAACGACCATCCATCGCGACCCGCCATTTTTGAATTGCTAAGGTTTTTTCTTGAGGTAAAAATCGCAGCATGTTAACGAATCCATAGAGGCTGCGAGTGCCCAGAAGAATCGACCACAAAAAGAAAACAATGCGCCGTCCTGGAGGTAGGTGCTTGAGCAACACAAAGGTTTCGTTGTGGGCAGCATTGCGGCAAGCCACCTCATTAAAGGCTTCAGTTCGCTGATCTTCATCAAAGCGCCGCGACAGATAGTGATCGACTTCTACCTTGGGGTCATAGATTAGCTTCCAGCCATTGCGCTTAACGGCCAGGCTAAAAGCTAGATCGTTGTGCACCTGTGCGCCTGTCCCCAGCAGAGCTTCGTCAAAGCGCACACCCGCGATCGCGCTTTTGCGATAACTCATGTTTGCGCCTTTGAGAATATCGACTTCACGGGACTGACCTTCCCCAATGTGATGATTGCCAACCGCCCGCCCAAACCACTGCAACTGTCCAACAACTTTAGAAGCGCCGGGATGAACGCTTGCGTCTTGCAGTTCACCGTTGAGATACATCCAGTCACGTCCACCTACCCCACCGATGCGATCGTCGGTTAAAAAGTGAGCCTCAATGCGTTTTAGCCAGTCTTTGCGAGGAGCCGCATCATCATCGGTAATCGCCAACACATCGCCCTGGGCAGCATCGACCCCGGCGTTGAGGGCGGCAACCTGCCCCGGAATGCTGACGCAGATTGTTCGCAGATTGAGCGGCTCAGTCTCTTTGGCTTGCAGAAATGCCCAGGTATCGGCATCGCTGTCTCGCACAATGACCAACACTTCACTGGGCTGGCTTATCTGCTGTTTTAGGGCTTCAAGGCAGCGATCGAGATCTTGAGTCCGGCGGTAGGTCGGAACCAGAACAGTAATATTCATCGGTGACTAGCTTGTAGAATCTGTATCTAGCGCTTTATTCGGACAGCGTTGCTAGAAATCAGCATGATTTTTGTAGACAGGACTGAAGTTCACGAGAACTTCTTCAAATTGGTGCGGCTGGCTCTGATTGTCCAACCACAAAATTCTCGCAATCTTGATCTAAGTTAAGAGCGAAAGACTGATCGAGCAGACTGAAAATCCGATCGTCTACAGCCTCATCAAATTTACGGGCAAAAAACTTACCTGAATGAATCAGTGGCTCAAAATCAGACGTTTGCATAATTGCAGGATAAGGAGGCTGCCAGGAGACGTAGCGCAAGTTGTCTGGGCAAATGTTGAAACTGTGATTGTTTAACAAAATTGTTTGAAAAAAAGACTCGTCTGGAATCATGGTCGTGCGGTAGTGATTGACAAAATCCGAATTGTTTTGAACAAACTTGTGAATATAGTCAACGCATTGGTAAGAAAGCGTGTGCCACTGTGAGCCTGCGTAGCACTCAAAATCGTCAGTAAACGGGGTGAAGCGTCGGCGAACTGCCAGCTTGGCACCAAATCTCCCGGCTCTAACTCGAATCAACCTCTGCCAATCCACCACTCGATAAAGCTTATAGACTAGCCATTTTAGAAAAGAGGGCAGTCGATAATATCGATAACAATAGCGTTCGGTGCCAATATCTTTATGCCAGTCTCTCAGCATTTCTGATGGTTTAAAGGCAGGAAAATGCTCTATGAAGCCATCGTGTTCTGTAGTGCTAAGAAACTGCTCCATTTTTTGGATCGGCTGAATGGGATAGTCTTGCCCAGACAGTAGAATTAGCCAATCGAACGGAATAGAGTTCTTGAGAATCCAATCAATGCAGCGCAGTTCTAACTCGACGACCGAAAATTCGCCCCAGGTGGCGACGATCGGGTTCTCAAAAATATGCACGCCTTTTAATAGGGCAAACGCGGCTGAATCGAGGGTGGATTTTGAGCGATCGTGATGGATCACAATCTGGCACTCTGGGCTACCAGACTTCAGAGCTTTAACTAGCCTGAGCACCTGACCAGGATTAGTATGGGAAGCAATTAAAAAAAGTAGCTGGCTCATACCTATTGATTGGTTTTGACCCCTAGAAATGGGCGTGACAAAGGCTGTGGCGCAAAACTGAGTGCAAGCGCTACTAAAGTATGAAGGTTAAACTTTTGACCCAGCGCCGATAACAAGTAGGGTCTTGCCTCAGAGCGATTGTTTAGCCGCAGTAAGGCGATGCCCATGCTTGTGCTGGCTTCAACCCATTTAGATTTGAAATAAGACTGATGTTCTTTGAGTCGATCGTCCTGCATGAAGGTGCTATAGCAAAACATTCCACACTGCGCCCAGTGAATCTTACCTTGAGTGCTACTACTGTTGTTGATGCTTGCGGATTGCTCATGTTCACGATAGAGAGTCAACCGCTCAGGGATGTAATAGGCACCTCGACCAGAACAACAGGCTGAGTAAGCAGTATAGAGATCCCAAGCGCTACCTGCTGAGGCTGGCATATTGTCCCAATCAACTGCGTCTTTCCGAATCACTGCTGCTGCCGCAGTCGAGACAGACTGATCAACTAGCCCAGCTTGGTAAAAAGGTTGGTGAATTCCTTCCTTCAAGCCATCCCGTTTCCAGCGCCGTGTGTTGATTTCGGTTGCTGTAGGGTTGAGGGTTCCTTTTGCGTCCACAACATAGTGATCGCAAAAAGCAAGGGCAAGCTCTGGGTTTGCTTCTAGAGGTGGAATTAGTTTCTCTAGAAAATCCTCCTTCCACATATCATCGTCATTCAGGCTGGCAACGTATTTACCATTTGCTTTTTTAAAGGCGTTGGTGACGTTACAAAATATGCCAAGGTTCTTCTCGTTACTCCAAAAATGGATTCGAGTATCTTGAAACGAGTCAATTACGTCGATCGGGCTGATAGAACTGCAATCATCAGAAACTAGAATCTCGATGTCTTTATAGGTTTGATTGAGGGCGCTTGCGATCGCATCTCGCAAATAAAGCGGTCGATTGTAGGTTGGAATAATGACGCTAACAAGGGGTTGGTTGGTTTGAATATTCATACAGCTAAACAAACTCCTTGAGATATAGCCTTAACTCGTCTCTGCGGTGAATTAGAAACCATCTGAGCTTATATTTCGCTTCTAAGAGGGAATATAAGAAGCCAACGCGAGCTTTCTGTGGCTGTGGTAGCTGACTTCGATAAGTTCTAAGCAGCAAACCAACTCGGTCTTTCCCTTGTCCATTCTTAAAGTCTGTGACAGTCTTGGTGCCTTCTAGCATTTGATAGTTGCCCCAGAGCTGGTCAAAATAATGAACGGTTGCTGCTTGCACTGCCCGAAGAATGAACTCTACATCCATTGTGTAGTGATCATCAATTTGGTATGGTCCTACTTTTTCGTGTAGCGATCGGTGATAAAAGTAAGCGGAGGGGTTCATTGGAAACGGATTGACGTGAAACCCTAGAAGCAGATCTGAAAGCTTTAGTTTAGCTGGGCGATTGACTGTCCAGAGGGTGCCGTCGGCTTGCCAAATATTACAATTGCCGACTACGAAACTGGGGTTTGGGAGATCTTTAAAAACCTCTAAGATGCGGTTCAGTACCCCTGGCTCGTAGTAATCATCTACGTTTAAGAATCCAATAATTTCATTTTTCGCTAATAAAACTCCCTTGTTCATGGCATCAGATTGACCTTTGTCTTTCTCGGAGATCCAGCGAATATGGGCAAACTCTTCGGCATATTGCTGCACGATCGCAAGGGTACGATCGCAAGAACCTCCATCAATAATCAGGTGTTCTACTTCTGAACAAGCTTGCTCGATCACTACCTCAATGCAAGACTCTATAAATTTTTCGCCATTATAGACGGGCGTGATGACGGTAATCATGATCTATTTTTTGTAGAAAAAGATGCTCTAGATTTCGACAGACGCGTGTAAATATTTTGGCTTCTGTCATCTACTTTCAAATCTAATCAGATGCATCAGGATAATTCTCATAGCTTATGAGCAGATCTTCCCACTGCGATCGGGTTTGAATCAGTTCAAAAGTTTCATAGACCCAATTTTGAGCAGCATTAAAATGCTTTGGTAGATTTAGTGCTAGAGAATCTCCTGAACGGCTCGTCTGAGTCCTCGCTGATTTGTCTGATAAAATCGCCGTTCTCTAGAAAACATTTCTATCATTCGGTAAACGTCTTTTAGTTGTTCGATTGGGGATGTTTTAGCTTTCACTACAGAGGTTAAAATTCACTAATTCATAGATGCTTTACTAACTTAAGCAGAAGTGTTGATAGGTTTCTGGCTGAACTTCAACAACTGCCGATACAGCTCAAGATACCGTTGAGCTTGCAATTTTAGAGGGTATTCTTCTAATGCGATCTCGCGACAGTTTCGACCCATGCGATCGCGAAGTGCTTTATCTTCTAGAAGTTGCACAATGCCAATAGAAAAATCATCAGCATCTTCTGGTGTTGCTAAGTAACCTGTTATGCCGGGGCGAACTAAATCTGGTACTCCTCCCACTTTGAAGGACACCATCGGTGTACCACACGCCATACTTTCTTGAAGGACGAGAGGGAGGTTGTCGGCGCGAGTGGGGAAGATAAAGAGGTCGGCAGCAGAGTAAGCGATCGCTTTAAGTCGATCGCTCCCCACATATCCCAACTCGATCGTCTGCATTCCAATGGCTTTAGAAATAGACTCACTGTTACTTCCAATCATCAGTAGGACGGTATCTGCCTTGAGCGCGTCGGGTAAGCAGCTAAGAGCTTGAAAGAGTAGGTCGCCTCCTTTGCGGTTGTCTGAAAGGCTGTCTGCGCCAAACATCAAGACATTTTTGTGGGTTGGGATACCCAAAACAGCACGGCACTGCTCAGAGTCGAGCGGTTGATAAAGCTCTGTGTCGATACCGTAAGGAATGTAGTGGATAGAGAAGCGATTCAACATACTTTGTTGAGCCTGTTCAGTCAACCAGCGACTAGGCGTTACGATCGTCAGATTTGATTGACTATAAACCCAGTCTTTCAGCTTCCACTCTAAATGTGTGTTGTCTCTACGAATCGCTGGATAGATTTCAAGATATGGGCATTGACCGCAACCTGTCTTCCATCGATCGCAGTCATAGCTATAGGCACAGTGCCCGGTAAAGCTCCACATATCATGCAGCGTAAAAACAGCAGGCTTAGTTTTTGTTAGAGATGGAATTGCTAGATAGTTGAAGTATCCAGTGTGGAGGTTGTGAAAGTTGAGAATGTCTGCCTGTTTGTAAAACGAATGCTTAGAAACTCCAAAAGTGTTGATATGGTTGAGATAGTTTAAACCTAGCTCATTTGTGAGACGAGCAAGTTGAGCTTCTACTCGGCGGCTTCGAGAAACTTCAGCGACACGATCGCTTTTGATGGTGGCTTTACCGACCAGTAAGTGAGACTCTACTTGCTGTGCCAATAACCCCTGGTGAAGTCGGTAGGCAGCGATCGCGGCACCTCCAGAGACATCGGATTGGTTGACATGGAGAATCTTCATTTGAGAACTATCTAGTTAGGTAGCGATTAACTGTTTGATCGACGATAAGCGGTAGCGGGCTTTTGCGGATAGCCTACTTTGTTCCTTCATGCTTTTACAGTAAAGCCCGTAGTCAAACGTATATTAATTGACTATGATCGCAAGACCTTCAGAAGTAGAAGGCTGACTGAGGGTAGAGTATTCATTCACGTCTAACTCTTTGCATTCTCGGTTTCCGATGCTCTTGTTATGGCAGAAGAACCTGATTTTGTAGACTGTCTTATTTGATGCTTAAGCCGCATAGCTCCTGCTCTAAATAACAATTGCAATAGTTGTTTGGTGACTTCTTCAGAGGTACTTAGCTGTCGCGCGATCTGAAACTGATTGAAAGCAGATTGAGGATCACCAACATTCAGTAAACTCCGAACTATGTACAGAATTCCTAGTGCACAAGCTTCTCGGCTGCGAACTATCAGGTCGCTAGATACATCAGTAGGCAAAAGATCAGGTAGATAAGAACTCACAATGTCAACTGCTTTCTGCATATCTCGTGCAAACTTACCAGAGCGTAATGATGTTCGGGTTAGGGAGCCTTGTCGAGCATAACGATAGGCTGCTAGTGGCTTGACCTCATACCCGATTGGATATTGAGCAGCTATTCGCACCCACATTTCCCAATCTTCGCAGCAACATTCAAAACGTTGATCAAACCCACCTAGTCGCTCGTAGACTTCTCGCCGCACTGCGATCGATGGCGTTTGAATTGGATTAAAAGCTTTGTTTGCAACAATTCCCTCCAGACCAGCCTTTAGAATTCCTGTCTCTAGTTGTTCAACTGGTGAGAGTGTATTCCAGTGACTTTGTTCATCCATAAGTATGTGGCGACAGAATGCTGCTCCAATCTCTGGATGCTGCTCAAAAAGTCGCTGTAGCTGGGCGTAAAAACCTGGAAGCACACAATCATCGCCGTGGAGCAGATGAATTAAGTGACCGCGCGATCGTTGCAAGCAAGTTTCAAAGTTTTTGATATAACCAACGTTCTGAGGCTGTTGATAGAATCTAACTCGACCTCTTCCTAACTCCTCTACAACAGCTTTTGGGTCATCCTTTGTAGAACAGTCGTCAATGACCTCAATCTGCATCAGATCTGACCCTGGATCTTGCGCTAACACGCCTGCAAGAGTTTCCCGCAAATAGTGAGCGCAGTTATAGGTTGGAATCATTACCGACCACAAAGGTCGAGAGGGTGTTTCTATGATGGGATAAATTGTTGCCCGGTAAGAATTTTTTTGGCTCATTATTCGACGCAATTTCAAAGTTTATCAGAACTAGAGACACAATCACTCGACCTCTGGCTTCAACAGATCCTGATAAAAGGAGTATCTTTGTTTGGAGATCTTAGACTGCGAGTAATCTTCTTTAATCAACCTCTGAGCATTTTTACAAATCGAATAGGTTCGTTCTAAATCTGCTAGTAGATACTCTACGCTCTGACAAAATGTTTCTTTGTCGTCAGCAATCATCACGCTCTCTAGATGCTTTGCATTAATCCCCTCTAGAGCAAAGCTTGTACAGATAACGGGGATACTTCGTGCCATAGCCACCATTATCTTAGTCTTCAAGCCTCCACCTATTCTCACGGGAGCAATACTAATGCTACTCTTTGAAATTTCATGTAAGTCTTCAACAAATCCAACAAATTCTACTTGACTGGGGTGATCTTTATATTTTTCAACAGTCTTCTGGCTCCAGTTACCTACAACACAGAGCCTCAAGCTAAATCTACGAAAGACTTCTTCTGCGGTTTCTTCGAGAAACCACTCCACAGCATCTCTATTCGGATAATGGCTTTCTCCTCCTATAAAAACCAACTTGTCTAGTTGAACGATTCTTTCAATCTCTTCAAAGTCGCTGTCAAGTGTAGGAAAAGGAGAAACAAGGAACTTAGCTTTGTTGTTTTTACCAGCTAAAGCAGCCTTCAGAATTTCATTTTCAAGGTTATTGAATGTGATAATGCCATCTGCATTCTCCAGCAAAGAGATTTCTAGCCCCTTGTAGAATTCCAAGATGTAATCCACAAAGGCTGATTTTATTTGCTTGGCTTCAGCATGCGATTTGATTCTATGAAATACGCACTCATGCTCTACAAATACTTTTTTTACATAAGAGGGAAGTGCTTTCATCAAGTTTAGGTTGTCAGAATACTCCATTTGCACAATATTAATATTGTCTCTCACAATAATGTTATTGATTTTTTCAACATATTCTTGGCTATGGATGTAATAGGGATTCCATGATGAGTACATTTTGCTAAAATGTACTTCTGAAGAATCTTCTAACTTATAACCTTCGTTTTTGTTAACTTGAAGTAAAACCTTAAGAAACAGCTTAATACTGCCTTTAATGAAACTATAAGAATCCCGTATTTTTGAAGCGACATTCTTACTTTTTGCTTTGTCGGCTGACGGAGGGCAAGTTGCGATCGTATAGATCTTCACTTTTGGCAGCAAGCAGTTTAATTCAATCAGTTCTTCATCTGTCGGATTGCAATCCTCAGCGACCAGCAAGCTGATATTGCAGAGATGGCTGAGGTATTCAATAATTCCGAACTGTGCGATACTTGCACCCGTTTCAAATGGGTAAAGCTGATTGAATGTGATGAATAAAATGTTTACGCTCATATTGCTGGTTAACTACAAAGATGGGCTTTTACTTTTCACTTAAAGGCAAGCGTTGAAACTTGCACATCGATCGGTAATCTGCATCCTCCATATCCTCTGTCACCTACACGGTCAGAAGGGCCTGAATTCACTTCCCAAGCAATTACGTTAGATAGAAGATCAAGCATGAGAGCGTCTGAGAGAACAGCGACGCTGATCGCGTAGGTACTTGGATGAAGAGGATTTCGATCCAAGCGAAGGTGGATTTCATGAATACCCGCAGATATTTCTTGAAAGGGAAGTTGGTTATTGTCAGAATCAAGCGTTAGGACTCTACTGCCCTCTAAGGTCTCAAACCCAATTCCAATCGCCAGGTTTGATATGTCACGAAGACACTGCACAGTAAATATTAATTCTAGAGGTTCTCCATAGTTGAGATTAGAACCAGGAGCCAATCGTAAACGAAGCAGACGAGCTTTTTCTCCAAATGCACCATTTCTATGTATAGAATCCATGTCAACATCAAGCTCTGACATCAATAGCTGATTAGAGTATCGCTGAATTGCATCCTCTACACTGCTGACTTCCTTCGTTGAGCCTCTTTCTAGATATACCGCCCGCGAACACAATCTTCTAACAGCCTGGGTATTGTGGCTGACAAAAATGATAGTTCGTCCATCTTCTGCAACTTCTCCCATTTTGCCGAGACATTTCTTCTGAAACGTGGCATCCCCTACAGCTAGAACTTCATCTACAATCAGAATTTCTGGTTCCAAGTGCGCCGCAACCGCAAATGCAAGACGCACATACATGCCTGATGAATAGCGTTTGACAGGCGTATCTAGAAATTTTTCAACTTCAGCAAACGCTACAATCTCGTCAAACTTACGAATGATCTCTGCCTTACTCATACCCAAAATAGCACCGTTCAGGTAAATGTTTTCTCTGCCCGTTAGTTCTGGGTGAAACCCTGTCCCCACTTCTAATAAACTGGCGACTCGACCTTTGATCCGGATACTTCCATTTGTGGGTTCTGTGATGCGACTGAGAATCTTAAGCAATGTCGATTTGCCTGCGCCATTGCGACCGATAATGCCCACTCGATCGCCCTGTTTAATCTCAAACGAAACATCCTTCAGCGCCCAAAACTCTTCTTGAGCAGCGCGGGCTTTAGAGCGACCTTTGAACAAAGACCCAACGCCATTCGCGATCGTCTCTCGCAGCGACTGATAACTACTGCTTCCTTCTTGCTGATGACCCAGAATGTATTTCTTACTCAGGTTCTCAACTTGAATGATTGTGTCAGACATTTACAACCCCTATCTGTTTCGCTATTACCCACTACGACCACTTTGAAATTAATCAGGACAATAAAAGAACCATTACTCAAAACACATCAATCGTCTCTTAAGCCCAACTCAAGCGGCAAAACCTGAATCACAAACTTCACAAACGCTGCTGCCATTTCAAATGCTTGGGTTGCTTCAGCTTGTTCTGGAGCCAAAACCTCTCCCGGATAACGAAACTCTGTTGCATAAGGCGTTAATCTAATCGCCATTGCTCTCCACTCACCAAAACTCGGTTCCAAAGGGATACAAAGCGCCAGTAGAGCTACTAAATTGTGAGTTTTCTGAAAAATTGTATTCTGGTAGGTCAAATAACCCTTGATTGCCTTCTCAGATGCTTGTTGGCAGTGATAGACCGAGATATCAAGATAAGATTCTTCACTTTTGAGCAATAGCCGAGCTGCGCCCAAATCTCGTTGGCTTTTAATCAACCACTGGCAAACCTCATCCCGCTTTGCCTCATTCATAAAGCACCTTACCTCTCTCAAGCGCTTGGGAAACCAGCGATGTCGCCACCGTCGCCGATTTCTCAACTTCCCGACGTGTCAATACCAGAATCTCCGTCGGAGCCGTCAATCCCCATAGCGATCCATAAGCTTGGCTTGCTCGTCGATGACGCGGTTCATCAGAGTCAGAGACAATCACCAAAATATCAATGTCACTATCTTCATGGGGTTCTCCGTAAGCGTGGGAGCCAAAGAGAATTACCTTTTCTGGCTGCAAGCCCTGCACCAATCGCTCAACAATTTCTTTGAGAAGTTCTGCTGATAGATACTTCATCACTTTTATCCCTGACTACTCACTCAACGATCGAATTGACACCACTAGTCTATTGCCATAACTCAGGTTTTCAACTTCATCCAACCCATTCTTAGCGTGTGGTTTGACGATCGCTAAATCACATCTGCAAACGTTCGTTCTACTTTTCGGAAATACCAAACGCCGCTCATCAAAACCAGAATCACCAGGCTGAGCGATAAGGCAAATCCGGGTAGATAAATGGCAGCCTCCTGTCCCAAAATCGCCCACCGAAACCCATCAATTACTCCCACCATCGGGTTGATCGAATACAACAACCGCCACTGCGCTGGAACAATATTGCTGCTAAACCCCACGGGCGAGATATATAGCCCAAACTGCATCACAAACGGCACGATATAGCGAAAGTCTCGATACTTCACCGTCAATGCTGCAAACCATAGCCCGATGCCGATCGCGGCCGCGGCTGCAATCACCACAAACAGAGGCAGCGTTAAGATTCTCCAGCTAGGAACAAAGTTGTACCACGCCATTAGCCCCAGCAAGATCATCCCAGAGAGCATAAAATCTACAAAGCTGACGGCCACAGCACTGAGCGGCACGATCAACCGAGGAAAGTAAACTTTTGAAATCAGGTTAGCATTCCCCACTAAGCTGTTGCTGCACTCGCCCATCGCACTCGAAAAAAACTGCCAGGGCAACAGCGCCGAAAAGATCAGGATTGGATAAGGAACGCCATTAGAAGGCAGTTTAGCAATGTTGCCAAACACGATCGTAAACACCACCATCGTCAGAAACGGACGGATTAACGCCCAGGCAAGCCCGATCGCGGTTTGCTTATAGCGCACCAAAATGTCTCGCCACGACAGAAAGTAGAGCAACTCACGATACTTCCATAAATCTCGCCAATATTGCTTTTCGGCTTGACCGGCCGCAATCACAATCTCTCTTTGAACCGACTGTATATTAGGCTGCATTAGTAGGCTCCAAATCCTGACAGAACTTTGGGAATGGTTAACAGCAAGAACTTAAAGTCTCGCCGCAGTGACCAGCTTTCTAAATATTGAAGGTCACTACGATTGACGACGCTGATATCAAGCTGGGTCGATCGAGCCTGCACTTGCCACGCTCCCGTCATTCCGGGTAACGCATTTAGACGCTGCTGTAAGTCGGGGCTGATTCGCACCACATCGTAGAGCGCCCAAGGACGAGGGCCTACCAAACTCATTTCACCCCGCAGCACGTTGATCAACTGCGGTAGCTCGTCTAGGCTATGGCGACGCAGCCAACGCCCCACACTCGTGACCCGTGGGTCATTTTCGAGCTTGTGCAACCCGTCTTGGTCAGTCATGACCTGATGATGCATCTGGGCTGCACCGTTGACCATTGTGCGAAACTTGATGATTTGAAACAGCCGACCTCGCTCACCCACTCGCCACTGCCGGAAGAAGACTGAACCAGGGGAATCGCGTCGAATCAGCAGCGCCAGCACTAGAAACAGCGGACTGAGAATCAGCAGCAAGATTGCGGCAATAATCCGATCGGATACCTGCTTGAGTGCCCATCGCAGAGGGCGTTGTGCCTGCCGAAATCCGCGTTTGGTAGGAGTGCGAACAAAAGCCGATTTCCCCGCTTGCTGGCACGCATCTGCCCAGCACTTTATCGCGTCTTCGCCGATCGCCAAATCCAACTTCACCAACTGAATCGGCGACAGACGCAGACAATCCACCAACCACGGAACTCTATTCAAGTGGGGCAGTGAGACTTGAGAATCCGAACTTGATGCCCGCACAATTAACTTCTGAAGTCGCCAGGTCAGACTATAGTTAGGTTCACTTACGGAGGAGCTAGTGAAGGCGTGATTTGAGGAAGCAGTAGAGCTAGAAATCATAGGATAAATTTCAGGTAAGGGGCAAAAGACTGAACTTCAGAACGGACTGACTAACCGCTAGTCCTGAGCAGAATAGTAAGTCTCGCGAGCCGTTGAGCTACTCACACCGTTGGCAACCACCCCGACTAGATTTAGCTGACTGAGCATCTCGATCGCTTGAGTCAGTTTCGGTCGAGTCACTTGATTGATCCGCCCCACCAGCAAAACGCCACTACAGCAAGATGCTGTCAACACAGCGTCCACCATTCCCAGGGCGGGTGGGGCATCGACAATCACCAAGTCATAGGTCTTCTCAAAGGTGGCAATAATTTCTTTCATGCGCTGAGAACTCAACAGTTTGGCAGGGTCAGCCGGGGTAGGGCCTGCTGTCAGCACCGAGATGTTCCCCCGCAGGTTAGCGTCCTGAGTTTCAATCTGTTGAGGAATCGGACTTTGGCTGACTAAAAGTGTAGACAACCCTTGTTCGTTGGGCAGATTAAGCAACTTGTGCAAATTGGGTCGCCGCAGATCGGCATCAATTAACAACACCCGTTGATGCAGTCGCGCCGCGCTAATGGCTAACCCGACCGCTAGCGTAGATTTGCCTTCTCCTGCCAACGTAGAGGTGATGACGATCGAGTGCAGTTCGGCCGTTGCGTTAATCAGTTGCAGATTTTGGTAGAGCAGATCGAGCGACTCGCGAAACGGCTTCCATTTAGTGATTTGTGCGATCGGTGGCAGCAGCGCTTGAGATTGCCCTGAGAGCCGTAGGGATGGTTTTCCGCTCATGGCACCCAGCGAGAGTTCTGGAATCACGCCCAACAATGGCACAGCAGTTTGCTGTTTTAACTCATCAGAACTGTGAACTGAATCGTCGATCGCTTCTCTTGCAACCGCCGCCCCACCCCCAAGAAGAATGCCAACGATTACGCCTAACATCAGATTTTTCCGCAGATCAGGGCCGGTCTTCGCACCGATTTGGGCTTCTTCGACCACTTGCCAAGCAAAGCCACCTCGCGCAAGTTCCAACCCCAGGTCTTGTTGGGCTTTGAGCAACTGTTTGAGCGTGTCTCGATTGGATTCAATGTCTGGCTTTAGCCGTTCATATCGAGCCAGCAGTTGAGGAAAGCGTTGCAGGTCTGCGCGAATCCGTTGCTCGCTGCTCAACAAACTGAGATATCGCGCTTGAGCCGTGCGGAGATTGCCCTGCACTTCCACAAATTGAGCAATCAGTGTTTGGTCAAGCCCACCTAATTGCCCCGTTGATAGGAGGCGCTCTCCCGAACTTGAACCGCCCCCCAGACGACTCGCTTCGAGTTGAAGCTGTTTTAATTGGCGCTGGCGTTGGTCGAGTAGCGGCTGCATATTGAGCGTGTTGTCTTTAAAGCGAATTCGCTGTTGTTCGATCGCTAGCTCGGTTTTCTGAATTTCATTCAACACGGCTTGGTAGCGACCTGATTGATTGAGACGTGCTGCAAACACTGCTTGCTGAGGCGAGAGATTGACCTTTTGCTGCAAGTCACCGTAGCGCGTCTGCAACTCTCGAATCTGAACCAGCGTTTCTTGTTGATCAGACAGCAATTTGTTGAGCATCTCTGTTTTGGCGGCTGCTTCAGTGGATGGCTCAATTAAAGATTGGTCTTGTCGAAACTGCTCTAGGGCGGCTTCTGCATTCTTAACTTTTCCTTCGACTTGCGGTAGTTGCTTATCAACGAAGGACAGTCCTTGCGTCAGGCGATCTTGCTGCTGTTGAAGGTTGTAATCTTGATAGACCTGCTGCACCGCCTTGAGGACTTTCTGCGTCTTAATCGGGTCGTTGCTGGTGTAAGTGATGCTAAAGATTTTAGTTTCTACTTTTTTAGAGGCGACTTGCACGATCGTCAGTGCGCCTCTAAAGTCATTGACGCTACCCGGATCGTCTGGGTCAAGCTCTGGATATTCAGTTTGCAACAGTGCCATTGCTTTTTTCAGCAGATTAGAACTCTGCATTAATGAAATCTGCGTGGCATAATCGACTTCTACTGTAGCGTCCGTAAATGCGTCTGAAGCTCCCTTCTTACCCTGATAGTTTGGCTCAACCAAAAATTGCATCCCGCTAATGTAAGTGGGTTCTTGTCTGAGCGTGTAGGCAAACGCGATCGCCACCGATACTGCACCCGCAGCCAATACCCAAAGATAACGACGCTGAAGAACGGCAAATAATTGCCCATATCCTGATTCGGCGGCGGGGGTTGAATTCAGTGTGGGTTGAGCGGCTATCATGGAGTTGTACTCAGTTGGTAGACAAAGGTTGGAGGTGCAAGCTTCTTATAGAACTGTTTCGTGGTAAGTCGGGGAAATCGGGAAAGATTCTCTATCTAGATCAGACTCTTGATGTACATAAGGGGTCGATCGAGGCGATTGACACACTTGATCAATCACGGCTTCGAGTTTTTGGAAGAACGTGTCTTCTGAAAAGTGATCGATCGCGTGTTCTCGAATCGCTTTGTAGTCCCATTCTTGATCGCGCGATCGCACCAATCCTCGCTGCAATGATTCTGGGGTTTGACGTTTAAACAAAATGCCTGTCTTCCCAGAGATTTGAGTGTCTAAAACACCTCCTGCACCATAGGCAACTACCGGAGTTCCACTGGCATTCGCTTCGACGGGCACCAGTCCAAAATCTTCTAAAGCAACAACGATCACGGCTCTGGCTTTTGACATGAGTCGAGTTCGCTCAGCATCAGGCACATAGCCTAAGAATTCGATGTTGCTGCGAGCTTGTGACTGAAGCCGTTCGCGCTCTGGGCCGTCTCCCATAATCAACAGCCGCCAGCCAAGCCAGTTAAATGCCTCAACAATGATGTCAATTCGCTTGTAGCTCAACAGCCGTGATGAGACAAGATAAAAATCTTCTTTCACGTCTGACGGGGTAAATTTGCTTGTTTCGATCGGGCAATTAATCACGATCGCAGGTTTGTGATAGGTGCGCCGAATTCGAGCCGTCACCACACTAGAGTTACCGATATAAAGATCAGGCTCTTGAGCATATTTCAAATCCATCGATCGCATGACCCGGAAGACATGTTCTAACGCTGGAGAAAAGCGGCGGAAGCTGCCATATTCACGCAGGTAAGTCTGCGTATCCCACAAAAATCGAGTGATGTTATTGCAAAAGCAAACATGGCGGGCATCAGGTCGCTTGCGGACTGCTTTTGCAAAACTAGTTGTGCTGCTGATGATCAGATCATAAGCTTGCAAATCTAGCGATCGGAATGCCGGATAATATAATGGAGCCAGCAATCTGAAGTTCTCGGCAGCATTGGGAATGTTTTGCAGCCATGTTGTCTGAACTGGGCGATCGCCAAAATCAACACTTCGGTCAGGATCGTAGAGAGAGGTATAGATATCTGCTTGGGGATAGCGTTGGCAGAGCAATTCAAAAACTCTTTCTGCCCCACCTTTTTGCGTTAGATAATCATGAACTAGTGCAATTTTCATTACCAGAAACCAGCGAAGCTAGATCGTATTTGACTCTATTGATCGTTTCTTGCAGAGAGTTCACTTTCTGACTATCTGCTTCGATGCACAACCTGGTAGATTTTCTGATCACTTACGTACATTATCACTGCATAATTTTTAATATGTCTACTGGTTCACTAAGCCTTCATAAACTTATGTTTTATAGTACATTTTTTCATGGGTTTGATGTGCTTCTAATCAATCTTTAGGATGCAATCTAACCAATATTTATTAATTTAGTTTAGTAATAAATTTCGAGCCAAATTTAATTCTCAGTCAGCTTGTATTTTGGTTGTGCCTACTATTTCACATAAGGTTGTAAGTCAATTGCACAACGCATTCTACAAACCGAAAAGTCTAAAAACACCTAGCAAGCTACTAAACGGAGATAAAATTGCTCCGATCGTGGTCGAAATGCCTGCTAAAGCCGACTTTCTAACCACTAACGTGTCATTGTTTCGCAAGGCTGGATTGTTCTGCTCGTTGAGTCCTTGAGCAAAATCGACAGAAATATCTCGTTTTGTCACCGTTCCATTCGGGTTGAGTCGAATCAGCGTGACCGATCCTTTTCGTGCTCGATCGTTAAATCCGCCAGCCGCTAACAAACCCTGATTAAGGGGAGCATTAGGCGAAATCGCAACGGTTCCAGGTCGCCCCACTTCGCCAACCACATTGATGTTGATTTGATTGGTTGAAAAACTGGCGGCGGCAATTCGAGTTGCTTCTTGATCGTTGAGGCTCGTCGCGGTCGGAATCTCGATCGTATCGCCCTCTTGAAGCGGTACGTCTTGACGCAAATCGCCCGACGCAAGCAGCTTCCAAAAATCGACGTTGATGGTTTGAATCGCGCCCGATTGAGTCATTCGCCGCACCTGAATATTGCGAACATCAGCCGTTTGAGTAATTCCTCCTGCCGTTTGAATGGCTCGTGTCACACTGTTCGCTTGCAGTGTAGACGGATTGACTTGTCCTCCACTGGCTTGTGCGAGTGTATAAGGTCCCGGACGATTGACTTCCCCAACCACCGCAATTTTGATCGGGCGAGTTGCCGTGGTAGCGAAGTTTGCCGCCGCTAACTGCCGCATGGCGTTCAAATCAACGTTAGAACTGGTGGGAATCAAGATACTGTCGCCATCTCGTAACCGCAGATCCTGTCGGACATCTCCCGTTTGCAAAAGCTGTCCTAAACTCACCGTAATGAGTTCGTCTGCACCCTGACCAAAGGGGCGAGGACGACGAATTTGAACGCGATCTATATCGGCTGACTGAGTGACTCCTTCAGCAAGCTGCAACACACGGGTCAGTCGAGGAATGCCCCCTTCGGCGGGCACCGCATAGGAACCGGGACGATTGACTTCTCCGGCGATCGCCACGGTAACAGGACGCGCCCCCGTTAAACTTACTGTGACAACTGGGCGAGTCAAAATCGCATCAAATCGCGCAGAAATGGTAGCGGCTGCCTGTTTAAGCGTTCGACCCCGCACCAAAACGGCTCCCACTTGTGGAAAGTTTACTGTGCCGTTGGGCAAAACCTGATAGTCGTTGGTAAACTCTGGCACGCTAAAAAAATCAATGCGAACCCGATCACCTGCATCTAATAGATAGCCATCATCTTCAGACGGTATCGATGTAAGTGTGGGAACCGGATTAGGTTGAACGCGAGCCTGCACAACTCCAGACGACAGATAGGTCGCTGTCACTATAAGCACTAGCGTAGATTGACGGACTAAATGTAGCGATCGAGAGCGAGGGATCATAAAGTGCGCTTACGAATATGGAATCCTTTGTTTTCTCAATACAGGCACCTCAGCAAATATCCGGACAGCTCAAGTCGATATTATGAGAAAACGTATCGCGATCATAAAATCTTGATGAAAATTCTCCGAAAATATACTTAATATTACACGGTCTATTATTTTGAAGGCAGATAGTAATCAAGCCAGATTGGCAAGATAGAACAGTATTTACCTGGCGAAAAGGCTGTACTGTCAGGTCACACTTACCATTTAAATTCGCCTCGGTTGAATAATATTGAGCTTCTTCTCCTGATCTCTCATCTGGAGGCTGTAAGAACAAATCTTTGCGAACTTGAATTCTCAGACTGAGATGGATTTGAGTAAATCATGCAAATTTTGTACTGACAACCACAAACTGTCCGTAGTGAGTCCAATTTTGTCTGATGTCTCAGAATTTACTAACCTGGAGGGTTCGTGCAGACATTCTCACTCCTACCCTACTACCAGGCGTGATTAGCTTGAGTATTGCAGCCTTGTCGGAAGGAGAAAGAGGAGAAAGCCAGCCAAGAAACTGCTTAATTAATGTTGGGGAATGGCAACGCTCTCTAACCTATCAAACTAGCCAATCTGGATAGATAGACTTGCTATTCCCCTTCCTGAGATCGTCCTGATTCTCCGTACAAGGTCTGTAAAAATAAACAGATGAGCATCGACCAACTCAATCAGTGGAAGTGATGTTGAATTTATCCCAGTAGGGGAAATACTTTGGGCTGACATGAATTTGATTACAAAGAGAGCTATTAGATCGGTCTGGCACAATCGCCACCTTGCTCGAATTTCTCAAAGACAAGAAAAAATATCTCTGTTTAGATTGGACGATAACGATAAACTCAGGAGCCTGCCTACGATGACTGAGTTTCATCAGTTCAAAAAGCCGCACGATCAAAGCCATGAGCTGAGTCCGAATCCTCAAGAACCTACGATGGACACGATCGCCCAATCATCGTCACAAATAGACTCTCCCAGTGAAGCAACTGTCGAGGTGAATACTGAAGGCACTGCATCTCAAATATACAAGGCTCCTTATGAAACGATACAGCAGGGACCGATCACCTATTTCCGCTATTACTATGAGGACGCGGAACAGCCAACTTACCGCACATCAGGGGTTGCTGAACTGTTTCCTAAAAGAAATCTTTTGCCCCTTTATCTTGCAGGTAGTGGTGTCTTAGGAGCTACCCTGATTTCTGGCGCGGTTATTGCTGGTTTAGCCAACAATTCTAAATCTCAGCCTCCACAGAATGTCACTCAGCCCGAAGTCAAACAAACTCCTTCCTCAACAAAGACGCGACCACAAGTTGCTCCTCCCGAATTAATGCCGCAGTCTCGATCGACTCCAGCAAAGCCTTCTCAAAAACCTAAAAAAGCATTCACCCAAAAGTCCTCTACGGCGACTCCGGCGCAATCTTCCTCAAAGCTACTTTTACAACAGGCACTCGCAGTTCCCGATTCTATACCCGTCTCTAATCTGCCGACTTTTTCGGTGCCGATCACGCGTTCAATCCCCAAACCTTTGCCCTTTCCCCCAGGGCAGTCTTCTCAGCCCACTTCTCCAACACAAGAATCTCTACCTGCAAATCTGCCACTCCAAAATTCTCCACCATCTTCAACACAGGCACTCGCAGTTCCCGATTCTATACCCGTCTCTAATCTGCCGACTTTTTCGGTGCCGATCACGCGTTCAATCCCCAAACCTTTGCCCTTTCCCCCAGGGCAGTCTTCTCAGCCCACTTCTCCAACGCAAGAATCTCTACCTGCAAATCTGCCACTCCAAAATTCTCCACCATCTTCAACTCGCGCTAATGGGTCGTCCACTCCTACCCCTCCGATCGTCCCGTCTGTTCCGAAAAGTGCCACTCCGTCCCAATCCACAGCCGATGCTCGTTGCGTGAGTCCCGTATCTGACGCTGCAACAGACTCGCGATCAACTCTATTTCAGGCATCCATGTTAGTTTCTGCACCCGAGAAAGTAGAAGTGGCTGCTGTAAATTCAAAAGCTCAAATTGAAAAAAGTATGTTGGTCAAAGCTGCTCAGACGATCGCGGCTCAAGACCCCTCTCTTTCAGATGCAGAGAAAGAACTACAAGCATTTCTAGAACTTCCTCAGAGCTTTCCTACAAGTGCTGGAATTGCAATTTTGCCGTTGCCTTGTCAAATTGCCCGAACAGCGGTCGCCAAGAAACAAGTGGGTGAGTTCACAGTGTTGAGATTGAGTCCTCAAGACTATCAAAAAAGCTGGGAAACGAGCAGCAAAAATCCCCAGGCAATGGTTCCAATTTACGGATTTGTGAATTACGTGCAGCACGCGATCGTGCTAGTGGTTCAACGGATTTAGCGATTATCTTAAAAGTCAAGCGGAAAGGGCAACTTTTTCGGTTTCAGCCTCTGCGATAGGAGACACCCAAGCCTTACCCTGCTTGACGGTTGCATTCAAAGTGGTGAGCAGCTCGTACATACAAGTCACCAAGGCAACCTTCTTCTCTTTGCCGCGCTGCACTAATCGATTATAAAACTCCTTCAGGACGGGATTGTACCGAACCGCCACGTTCATTGTCATCTAACACCCTTCTTTGCGATCCGAGCCACTTGCGGCAGTGCTTCCTTGAGCAGCGGCGACTCGTTGCGATTGCCAGAGGCTGAAACAAAAGGGGCGAGCACATTGCAGTAGCGATCACAGAAAGCAACCACTTTATCGCATCTGATATGTTTGTGCCCGCTGTATCCGAGATTATCCCCTCCTTTCTTCGCCGCTGTCGTTGTCCCATCCCCGTAGATGGCGCTGAGATCAAGCTGACCCTTCTGGTGCAGCAGCGACACAGATCCAGCAAAAATCGCAGCGAAGCATCCCTGAGCTTCAAACCGCCGAAAGGCACTGTAGATTCTGCTGTAGTGGATCTCCGGTTTCCCCGCTTTGTCTTTTTCGATCAGTAGCTCTTTCCACTGGCATCCGAGGTACGACAGTTTTAGGATGTCGTTGAAAATGACGTGCAAAGCAAGCTTTGGCTGAAGACCGCAAGTCCCCACGTGCAGATGGGGCAAGACGAATTCTTCAAACTGTTCTAAGGTCAAATGAGTGGGAATCCCTTGTCTGGATTGAGATTGAGCCATCGAAACTCCTAATGACCGTCAAACCAATAAGACTAAAGGCTTTTTGGTTTGACTGTTGCAAAGACAAGCATCTAAAAGCTTCCAGACAATTTCAATCTACAGGGAAAACCCGCAACCAGTTGATTGCTTTAATCCTTAAAACAATTTATGCCGTCTTTAGTAGAAGCGGAGCGTATTAATCTCAGCCGTTTCTTCTAGTGCAGTACCGAAGATTTTATCCGCATCTAGATGAAGTTCTCATCAGGACATCAGTGGTATTTTGGTGAATCGATAAAGTTGTCCTGGAACAGGAATACGTCTGCGTATTAGCTAGGTGTCCCCCTCTTAAGGAGTACGATGCTAGACCTCATTCCCTCTCTATTATCGCAACTTACGACTCAAACAGTTGCGCTTGAAACCATTCAGCCATCGGGGACTGAAATCGCTTCTCAGCAAACGATCGTGACTCCGGTTCCGATCGCGACGATCGCGCCGCCAGAATCAGCACCTTCAGCAACCGTGCCTCTCGCGTCAGCCCAACCGATCGCTGCTGTTACACCCGCACCTACTGTTCAAACATTTAAGGTTACTGCTCCACCCACCATTCAACGTTCAGAAGCCGTTTCTCAAAGCGCTCTACCTCCTGCTATCCTGCGTTCACAGGCGCAAGCTCGAAATACTCCACCCCCTACGATCGTCAACGCTCAGCCCGCTGCCCAACAAAAGCCTTCAGAAGATGTTTTTGAAGTTGTTGTAAATCGAGAATCGCCAGCTTCAGCGTCAGAAGAGCCAGCGAGTCCAGATTCAGTCGCCGCGATCGCCAATTCTTTTCCCACTGAAGCGACCCCGCCCACATCAGAGAAGCCGATTCAAGATCAACAGACAGCGACTATTACAACCGAACCCGTCACGAAACCAGTATCACGATCGCAGGCAAATCGCCCAAATCAGTCAAGCCAACTCACAGAACGACGACAAGTTCTAAACCAACGTCTCGCAGAAATTGTCGCCAAAGACAACGCTAAAAGAATCGCTCAACGAAATGAAAGTCTGGTCACTCTCGCTTATGAATCTGTCAGCAAAGGACAGTTTGATCAAGCACGTAAACTATTGCGAGAGTCAACCCTTTCTGCAACGGCACGAGTAGATATTTTAAACACTATCAATGCTCTAGAAGTCAAGAGCCGTAAAGTAGGAGTCTCTCAGGCGACCGAACCTGTCAGAATCGCGCTCAATCAGCGTCAACTCGCTCAACGTCAGCAAACCCTGCTGCGATCGGTGCCCACTCTGCCAGCCCTCCCCACCAACCCAACGGTGAGCCGCTCAAACTCGGTGCCGATCGCGATTCAGCGTTTGCCTCAGCCTCTAATGAATCAAGTGTCGGCAACGAGTATGGCAAGCCGCGACTCGTCGGGGCTGCCAGGAGCCGATCAAAACTACAGCACTACCAGTCCGACGGCTCCGGGGTTGCAGGCATATCAAGGCACCACGCCGATTCCTAACAATCTAACGGGCGAACAAGTCGTGTATCCGCTGCCCGTTCCTGCGCCTGTCACGTCTAAGTTTGGGTGGCGCGTGCATCCTATCAAGGGCGATCGACGATTTCATTCGGGCGTTGATCTCGGTGCCGCTCAAGGGACTCCTATCTTAGCTACCCGCGAGGGACGCGTTGCGGTTGCCGATCTCATGGGCGGTTATGGGTTAGCCGTGGTTCTTCAACACGCTCAGGGCAAACAAGATACTCTCTATGCCCATATGTCAGAGATGTTTGTGCGCCCTGGTGAAGAGGTCAAGCCAGGAACCATTATTGGTCGCGTTGGCAGCACAGGGCTATCAACCGGACCGCATTTGCATTACGAAACGAGACAGCAAAAGGGGTCTGGTTGGGTGGTGACTGATCCGAGTATTCAGTTAGAGGTGGCTCGAACGCAGCTTGTGCAAGCACAGAAGGTCAGTGCGCGAGGGGTTGGGCAACAAAAGGGATAAAGGAGGTTTTGGTTCCGAGGCTGTTGCGTTCAGGGTTAATTTGGTATCACTAGGATAGGTGTCATTCTCTCGGTTGCGCTTATGCTCTCTTTAATCGAAACGCTCAAACTTCGTCGCCAAAAGCTTGCTAACCTGATCGAGGTTCCGATCGTTCTCTGGTCTGGAGGTCGTTCTTCGCGCAACTTTGCGGCAAATGTTTTTCCGTTTCGGGCAAGTAGTCACTTTCTCTATTTTGCAGGGTTGTCGATCGAGAATGCTGCGATTCGATTAGAGTCGGGAGGGTTAACGCTGTTTGTGGATGAGTCAAGTCCGGCGAGTGCGCTTTGGCATGGGGCTTCACCATCGCGAGACGAGATCGCGGCTGAAATCGGTGCCGATGCTGCCTATCCGTTATCGGCTCTTGCCGATCGGGTCGCCGATGCTGCAACCGTTGCCGTTCAAGACAGCCAAACTCGACTAAAACAAGCTGAGTTGCTCGATCGCGCCCTCTCTTCTACCCATCCGCAAGGCATCGATTTAGAGTTGACCAAGGCGATCGTCACGTTGCGCCTAATTCATGACGAAGCGGCTCTCGAAGAAATTCGGAAAGCCGTTGCGGTCACGGTCAACGCTCATCAAGCTGGGATGTCAGCGACTTTAGATGCCACCGTTGAGGCAGACATTCGGGCAGCAATGGAGCGAGTGATCATGGCAAATGACATGACCTGTGCCTATGGAAGCATCGTCACTGTTCATGGTGAAGTGTTGCATAACGATCGCTATCATCATCCGGTGCGTCCAGCCGATCTGCTGTTGGCGGATGTTGGGGCTGAAACGTCAACAGGCTGGGCATCTGATGTGACTCGCACTTGGGCAACTTCGGGCAAGTTCTCGCCGACGCAGCGCGACTTATATAATGTCGTTCTCGCGGCTCACGATGCCTGCATTGCTGCCATTCGTCCCGGTGTAGAGTATCGAGACATTCACTTATTGGCAGGTCATACGATCGCCGAGGGACTCGTCGATTTGGGCATTCTGCGCGGTCAACCTGCCGATCTCGTTGACATGGATGCTCACGCACTCTTCTTCCCTCACGGAGTCGGGCATATTTTGGGCTTAGATGTTCACGATATGGAAGATTTGGGCGACTTGGCAGGCTATGAATCGGGCAGAACTCGCAGTCAGCGATTTGGATTAGGCTATCTGCGGCTCGATCGTCCTTTGCGATCTGGTATGGTGGTGACGATCGAGCCTGGTTTCTATCAAGTTCCCGCGATTCTGCAAGATTCAGAGCGACGCGAAGCCTATCGCGATGTCGTCAATTGGGATCGGTTAGCAGAGTTTAGCGACGTGCGCGGCATTCGGATTGAAGATGATGTGCTGGTGACAGAAACCGGATCGGAAGTTTTGACGGCAGCATTACCGACGAGTGTGGAGGCGATCGAGCAATTCGTCCATTCGTAGAGACGTTTCGGTGGAACGTCTCGATATGATTATGCAATCACGAACGATCGGTCGTTGCAATCACGAACGATCGGTCATGGCAAAATCATCGGGAGACGTTTCACCGAAACGTCTCTACAGGCGTTGGTGAATTCATTCTCGATCGTATTCAGAAATCAAATGGGTAAACCCCAACCTCTTGCCCCTGATCGCGCCAAACGGTAAGCTCAAACCACGACAAAAAAGGTTAAGCCAGCATGACAACGGGTGAAAACTGGGTAGAAGTGGGTTCTCTGGGTTGGTTTTATCGAGAAGCCGAACCGATCGGGCGAGACGATCGTTCACCTGTTTTGCTCCTGCACGGGTTGGTCTCCCAAAGCTATAGCTGGCGGAATGTCATTCCAGCATTGGCAGAACAAGGATTTCGGACGATCGCACCCGATTGGATTGGCTGCGGCTATTCAGACAAACCCGATCGCCGCGACTTTGCCTATACGCCAGAAGTTTTACTCAACGCTCTCGAAGAATTCATCAACACGATAGGACTGAAAAAGTTCTCTCTCGTCGCTCAGGGTTTTTTGGGTTCTATCGGCATTCAATATGCGTTGCGTCATCCTCAACAGGTCGATCGGCTGGCGATTCTCAATGCGCCAATCAGCCAAACCGTCCAACTTCCCTGGAAGCTCAAGCAAATGAGTATTCCGTTAGTCGGGGATATGCTGACCCAAAATCCGCTGCTGGTCGATCGCATTCTTGAAGGGGCAGGCGGCTATCGCATCAAAGATCAGGATATGGATATCTATCGTCGCCCCTGGATTAAGAGTTCTGATGCAGGACGGGCATTGATGGCAACCCTGCAAAATTTGCAGCTTTCGCAAGTGACGGCAGAGATTGAGACCGGGCTAGATCAGTGGGATCAACCCCTGCTGATGGCATGGGGAATTCGGGACCCGTGGCTGTCGAGCGAGCCTGTGCACACGCTCGTTCGATCGCACAAAACCGCCGAGTTTGTCGCCCTCGAAGAAGTCGGACACTATCCTCAAGAAGATTGGCACGAAAAAGTCAGCGAAGCATTAGTGACCTTTTTGAGACGCAGATGAGTCCTATTTCACGTCAAGTAGACTGAGGAAGAGGCGTTGCTGAATCGATCTATGAAGCACAGATACCCTCACCCTAGCCCTCTCCCTAATGGAGAGGGGACAAGAGTTCTGGCTCCCTTCTCCCCAGGGAGAAGAGCTGGGAATGAGTGCATTTCGTATCGGCATTCAGCAACGCCGGGAGACGTACGTCGCGATCAAATAAATGCAGAAATTCAACCCACTTATAGCCGCGATGAAGTCACGATACTGGTTTGCAATTTGGCTACTTTTGAGCGGATTGGTTGCTGCCTCCACCAGCGCTGCACCGATCGGGGTTTGTCCCGCTCCTGCCCTGTCTCGCCTGGTTCGTCACAAAGTCATCTCTGGCGAAACCCTGGAGGGAATTGCCCGTCAATACAATCTCATTCCCGCTACGCTGATGGGCATGAATCCAGTGTTGCGAACGGGTAAAGCGCCGATCGGAGCCGAGATTCTCGTGCCACCTTACAACGGCATCCGCGTCGAAGTCGCCGCAGGGCAAAATTGGCGATCGGTGGCGGCTCAATACAAAGTGCGCCCCGATGTGTTGTTTGAGGTCAACGGCTGCCAAGCTGCGCCCAAAGTGGTGTTCGTTCCGGGTGTCAATTGGTCACCTGTTGAGGGTCAGCCTCCTGCCCCTGCTAATTCGATCGGGTTGTCTGGCTACCCATTGTCTGCAAATGCCAGTCTGCTTCTCGGCTATGGCTGGTATTTTCCGACAGGACGCGATCAGCCCGTATTTCATACTGGAATGGATCTAGCGGCAGAGATCGGCACCCCTGTCTTGGCGGTCGGAGACGGCACGATCGCCTTTGCAGGTCAGCAGGGTGCCCGTGGAAATTTGGTGGTGATTAATCATCAGCAGGGCTATCAAACACGCTATGCACAGCTAGCCAGCATCAACGTTAGAGCTGGACAAACGGTAAAACGAGGAGCGACGATCGGCACTGTCGGCAAAACAGGAACCCCTAGTTCTAGCGCCCCACACTTGCATTTTGAAGTCCGATCGAACTCTAAACTGGGTTGGGTTGCAGACGATCCCAGCCCCATTTTGAAGCGAAATCGATAGGATGAGTGTATCTCTGTCTAGCGATAGAGGAAAATAGCTTCTTAAGGTAGATAAGACAGTGGACGCTCAACCTTTAAGATTTTTTGAGATAGAGATCAGCCTCCAAAAGAGTGACTTGACTTTTTCTAAAGTGTTTAAGCTTCCAATCAGCAAGTTATTAGAGGATAGGTTATGAGTAAGCTGCGTATCTCGATTATTGAAGATCATGACCTTACCCGGATTGGCTTGAGATCGGCGCTCCAACACAAAGAAGACTTTGAAGTCGTTGGGGAAGCCAGAGATGCGAAAACTGGGCTAGCGCTTTTAAGGTCGATTCGATCAGATGTAGCGATTGTCGATGTGGGGTTGCCCGACATGACAGGAATCGAACTAACTCAACAGTTCAAACGCCTGCAAGGAGCGGGAGAAGCAACTGGCACCAAGATTTTGATCATGACCATGCAAGATAATGAAGACACCGTTTTAGCAGCGTTTGCGGCGGGTGCTGATTCTTATTGCATGAAAGATGCCACGATCGACCAACTGGCTGAAGCCCTCAAAGTCACGGCTGAAGGAAACTCTTGGATCGATCCGGCGATCGCTCGAATCGTGCTGCAACAGTCTCAAAAAGCTTACGCAAATGCAGGCACGATTGTGGCTCCCAACACGATTACGATTAAAGGGTTGTCGGCTGAAGATGGCGAGTTCATTCCCGCTTATCCATTAACGGGCAGAGAATTAGAAGTCTTAGCGTTAATTGTAAATGGATGCAGTAATGCTGAGATTGCGAAACAGCTTTACATCACAGTCGGAACGGTCAAAACTCACGTTCGCAACATCTTAAACAAGCTGGGAGCCGACGATCGCACTCAGGTTGCAGTGCGCGCTTTGCGAACGGGATTGATTCAATAATCCGAATCGCTTTTACTTCGCAAGCGATCGAGGTCTTTTTGCATCGCTGATCTCAAATCTTCTGATTGGTGATAGGCGTGCGATCGCTCCGATGTATTATGCGGCGGCAAACGCTGCCAGGGATGCTGAACAGGTTGCAAATAATAACGCAGCCGCGATCGCATTGCCCATACTCCCATTGATGGAAACAACACAAACACCAACAGCAGCGGTGACACTGGGAGTAACGGCATTTTGAGCCAGCGCGCTAGCCGCTTACTGTTAAACGTCCAGGGATGCAGATATTCATTTCCGAGACAGATCACGGGCAAAATTGGCACCTGATGCCGAACGCTGAGACGCATAAAACTTGGATCAAACGTGGCTAAATCGTAGCGATCGTGCCATCCTTTCGCGAGTCCTCGCCAGCCTTCGGGCGCATAGAGCAGAATTGTTTTTTGAGTCAGGGCGTTTTCAAGACTTGTTTTCTCGGCTCTGACACCGCCCAACACGTGCGCCCATCCTCGCGGCACCCACCACACCAGCCAAGGATGATCAAAAAAGATTGAATGCGCCACTGGCTGCACATACCAGCCTTTCTTTTGGCTCAGGAGAACGCCCAAACACAAAAAATCCCACGGAAAGCACATCCCTGCGTGATTGAGCGCCACGATCGCAGGCGGGTCATCGGGCAGGTTTTCTAATTGATGCAGCTCTGCCCTAAAAAATCGGGTGGCGATTGGGGTCAAAATTTCGTCTCGAAACCTCTGCTGATAGTGCGGATCAGGCTGAGTCGAAGTTGATTGGGGCGATCGAAATCCCAATCTCGCCCACCGCATCAGCAACGCCACATAAAACCCGCCCGGAATCAAAAACAACAGATATTCCAGCCAGTTCCAGCCGTCAGGATCGGGTTTGTAGTGTTGCCAATGGCGATTAAACAAAATCAGCCAACCGGGAGGATACCAGAGGCAAACCCAATCAAACCAACCAAACTGATAGGATTCATTTGTCTTCTTCACAGCAAGATTTAGCGATTCACAGCCAATCCAAGTCTATCGAATGTAGAGTTGAAGTCGTTGATTAAGATACGCGATGTGCGACCTTCCTGAAATATCCGCGAAGACTACCCTCACCCTAGCCCTCTCCCGCTGGAGAGGGAACCAGAAATGTGAAAGCCCTTTTCCTTGGGGAGAAGGGTTGCGAGGGCTTGCCCCACTGTGTGAGGAGGGCAAATTAGTTGCACATCGCGTTAAGATACCAGTTCTGCTGTCTTTTCAGGCTGCGGCTCTTCGATCGGCAACCCCAACACCTCACGATAAAGCTTGACGTACTCGATCGCTGACTTATCCCAGCTAAAGTTTTCTTTCATGCCTCGCTGCTGAAGTTCTTGCCACTCAGGTTTAAATCTAAACGCCTCCCACGCACGAACTATACAGGTATAGAGGTCAAGCGGCTCATAGCGATCAAAGCAATAGCCCGTTCCAGTGTGGTTCATGGGATCGTGATGGGTGACTGTATCGACTAATCCACCAGTGCGACGGACGATCGGCACACAGCCATAGCGCAGCGCCAACATTTGACTGATGCCGCACGGCTCAAATCGCGAGGGCATCAAAAATGTGTCGGCTCCTGCATAAATTCGTCGTGCCAGAGCATCGTTGTAGAGCAAATAGACCGCCATCCGTCCAGGATAGCGACCTGCTAATTGCCACAGTTGCGTTTCATAATAGCGATCGCCCGTTCCTAATAAAACGAATTGAGCATCGCTGTAAGCCATGAAGCGATCGAGCATTTGAATCACCAGATCCAATCCTTTTTGCTCAACTAATCGCGACACCATGCCCAACATCAGCGCTTTTGAGTTGACTTCTAAGCCGACTTCTTCTTGCAGCGCAATCTTGTTTTTAAGGCGTTGGTCAATGGTCTCGATCGTAAAGGGTTGCGCCAAACTCTGATCCACCGCCGGATCGTATGCCTCAGTATCAATGCCGTTGAGAATGCCCGACAGTTTGCCGCCAATAAACGACAGCAATCCTTCCAGCGTTTCGCCATAGGCAGGAGTCTTAATCTGCTCGGCGTAAGTGGGTGAGACGGTATTGACGCGATCGGCAAACTGCACCGCCGCCGCCATGACGTTATGACCCTGCATATACCACGGGCACCAAGTCATTTTCTCTAGCTTCCAGCGCCACGGACCTTGATAGGCGAGGTTGTGAATCGTAAACACTGTCGAGATATCGGGATCTTGGTGCATCCACACCGGAATCATGCCCGTGTGCCAGTCATGACAATGCACAATCTCAGGCTTCCAATAGTTCCAGCAAAACTCTGCTGCACCATTTGAGAAAAACGTAAACCGCCACTCTTCGTCTTCTCCGCCATAGATGCGACGCGGATCAAACACAGGGTGTCCAAACAAATAGAGCGGCACATCCGACCCAGGCAGCACCGTTTCATAGACCGCGAATGGGTTAAACATTGCGCTGCCTTTCCAAATTGGCTCGGCAGGAATCTCGATTTTGTCGGGCAAAAACCCATAGTAGGGCATGAAAATCCGTACGTCGTGCCCCATGTCTTTTAGCACCTTGGGCAGCGCACCGACTACATCTCCCATTCCACCGACTTTAGCGATCGGCGCGGCTTCGGCAGCAACTATCAAAATTCGCATATCAACTCTCGCGTTCCTTTGGTCGGCATTGTGATCATACCGATTAAGGGGCACGGTTCAACGATTTGGGACGATCGTAAATTTGAGACCACGCCCTGGTCTATGACAAAATGAAAGCACTCCATCATGAGCCAGGTTTTATGCTCAAACCTTCCTCAATCTCAATGCCACGATTAGAGAATGGCGATCGACTGACTCGCACCGAGTTTGAGCGTCGCTATGCAGCCACCTCTGAGAAATTTAAAGCAGAACTCATTGAAGGAATCGTTTATGTGGCATCTCCAGTTCGAGCCAAAAATCACGGTAGACCTCATGCCTACATCATGGGTTGGTTGATTGCTTATGTTGCAGCTACGCCAGGGGTTGATATTGCAGACAACTCAACCGTCCAATTAGATCTCGACACCGAGCCTCAACCCGATGCCCTGTTGCGCATTGAGCTAGAGTTTGGCGGCAAGTCTCGCATCACTGAAGACGATTACATTGAGGGTTCGCCAGAACTCGTTCTCGAAATTGCTGCAAGTAGTGCTTCTGTAGATATGAACACCAAACTCAACGCTTATCGCCGCAACGGAGTGCAAGAGTATCTTGTTTGGCAAGTTTACGAGAATCAAATCGCCTGGTTTTGCTTACAAGAGGGTGAATACATTCGCTTGCAGCTAGACGAGACAGGAATGATCCGCAGCCGAGTCTTCCCAGGATTATGGTTAGCAGTAGATGCGCTTTTGAGAGGAAATTTAGCGATCGTACTCACCAACTTACAAGCTGGATTAGCAACGTCAGAACATGGGGAATTTGTCGATCGACTGAGCAGAAAGTAGAAAATAAAATACAAGTACGTTTTCAACTATCCCCTAAGCCTAAATTCTCTAGTTTTGAATAAGAAATTCATACTCGTCATGTGCTCCAATCCAGATCCAGTAGTAATCATCACCCTCTTTAATAGCCAAAGCACGATGGCTGCGGCTTACCCGAACTGACCACAAGTTATCGCCAACTTTTTTGGAATGCAACGAGGGATAAAACGGGTCGCTCAACCACAATTGATACGCCTTTTGTGCTTGTTCCTGAACCTTAGGTGAGAGCGCAGAGTAAGCTTCCCAAAACTCAGGGGTTGTTAATGACTTCATCCAGGGGCTTTACATGGTTTGCAGCGATGTTTGCTTTTGCTGACTGAATCAGTTTGTCTAATCGTCCAGCTTTTGCATCGGCTGCAATTTGCTGATCCCAAGCGTCATCCAAGTATTCCTGAAGCCAATCTGATAGTTTGTGCGCTTCTTCTCTAGGAAGTTGCTCGATCGCTGCTTCAATTTCAGAAAGTGATCGCATAAATCGTTTCCTTATTCAATCATTTTGATCCTTTGTACCATTCGTGACCGCCAGACAACTCAGCTAGGTAGCGATTAATGACCGCAGGAAGCTCTTTTGTCGAATGCTGATAGGTTAGATTGAGTAGCTTTTGAGAAGCCAGAATCAACAAAGCTCGATCGACGCGTTCACTGACTTGAATTGGGTTGAATCGTCCGTTCAAAACTTCAACACTGGCAGGGGCGATGGCTGCTTCGATCGCTTCCTCTAGAAATAACTCCCACTCATCGATCTTGAGGTAGTGAGATGTCTTATTGTCTTTAAGATTAAGCTTTTTGATTTGTAGAATTGAATCCGCGATCGAAGCAACCCAAGAATTTGTTAATCGTTCTTCAAGTTGATTTTTGATGAGATGAACAAGCATCCTGACGAGAAACGATTCAATATTCCGCAGGATGGCTTGTTTACTCATTCCTTCTAGCTCATCAACCAGCAGCAGCGCATCGTCGTAACGACCTTCTAAGATGCTTGACCTTAAATCAATTAGTTCTTGAGTCATCTTGAAATGCCCTCACCAATTCGTGCTGGATGAACTCTACTTAGTTTTACCGAACCGCAGCAGAAATCTCGTCAAGAATTTCTTTTGCGCCCTTCTCAACCAGTTGATGAGCCAGTTGAATGCCTAACGCTTCAGCATCGGCGGCGGCTCCCGAAACCTCACCTTTGACGACTTTCTGACCGTCTACACTCACAACAATTCCCGTCAGCGTCAGCGCGTCGCCCTTGAGAACGGTGTTGACCCCGATCGGAACCTGACATCCGCCTTCTAACTCGCGCAAAAATGCTCGTTCCGCATAGCATCGATCGGCAGTCGGCTGATGCTGCAACGCTTTGAGAATTGTCAAAATCTCGGCATCGTCGCTGCGGCATTCAATGCCTAACGCCCCTTGCCCAACCGCATGAAGCGAGATCTCAGCCGGAATCACTTGATCGACTCGATCGCCCAAATCTAACCGCTCTAAACCCGCAACTGCCAAAATCAGCCCGTCATATTCGCCAGCATCTAATTTTGCGAGACGAGTAATCACATTGCCGCGCACATCTTTAAACGCAAAATGCGGGAAGTGATGACGAAGTTGTGCCAATCGTCTAAGCGAAGAAGTCCCGATCACGGCACCTTCTGGCAGCGTATCGAGTTGCTTACCTTTGTGCTTTTCATGCACCACGAGCGCATCAGCAGGATTTTCTCGATCGGTGATGCAGCCCAGCATCAGCCCTTCGGGGAGGCGAGTCGGCAAATCTTTGAGTGAGTGGACGGCAAAATCAATATCTTGATTCAGCATCCCGACTTCTAATTCTTTCGTAAACAGTCCTTTATCGCCAATCTTTGCCAACGCAACATCCAGGATTTTGTCACCCTGAGTACTCATCGTGTGAACTTCAAAGGTGCGATCGGGAAATGCTTTTTGTAATTGCGCCTGCACCCAGTGGGTTTGCACGAGCGCAAGCTGACTTTTGCGAGACCCGATGCGGATGGTGCGGCTAGAAACGGGGGATGTGGTGAGAGACATATCAACGAGTATGTGAAACTGGCTTCAACGGTGACTCTCTCCACCTTACCGTAGTGAGTCGCCCCGATCGTGGGCGATCGCCTTGAGGAATAGTTACAGATGATTAAGTTCTCAAAGGTCTAGCAGGAAATAGGGTTTGCAATTCTATGAGCCGTCCTGTGGTACTGGTACCTTTTTTAAGCGTAGAAAATGAGAAATGCCTAAACGCCTACCCAGCGTAGTTTTTAGCCTTTATAAAAGTAGACAAGTCAAAATTCATATTAGTATCGATGCTACTAGATATTTTGATTTGTAAAACTCTCGAAACGAAGTCCAGACAAGCTTTATAGCGTTTACACAGAGTCTACCTTTCTAATATGTAAGGCTGGATGAGACTGAGATCAAATATGGCAATATCACTTGCAAATTAGCAGACTAAACCTATAGCACAAACAAAAGCCATGAAATTGGTCAAATTAGTCAACCGCTTTCTATCGGAACCAGCCGAAGTAAGATTTGAAGAAGTACGTCAGTTGCTTGAAGCCTTCGGGTTTGCTGAAGCCCGTTCTAAAGGAAGCCATCACACGTTTCGTAACTCTGAGGGACTTAAAATCACCGTCCCTAAGAAAAGTGGGAGAATGGTAAAAGGAATCTACGTCAAGCAAATTGTCCTGCTTTTGAAGTTGGAGGAATGGAGAGATGAGTCAGAAGATTAAGGAGAAACCTAACTCATTACAGGACTACCTGCGCCTCAGCTACCCCGTCACTTTGTATCCAGAGCCAGAAGGTGGGTATGTAGCGATGATTAAGGATCTTCCGGGATGTATGACTCAAGGCGAAACTCCTGATGAAGTCATGGCAAATATTGAGGAAGCGCGTCAACTTTGGATAGAAACCGCCTTTGAATTTGGGGATGAGATTCCACTTCCTTCAGATATTTTGACGATCGCTGAATAGGAAATATCTTGGGTGATTATGATGCGATCGACTCAGCAAAAATAGATGTTGAGTAAAGTTATTACATTCCCTCGATCGCCATTCTCACTTTCTCTGCTGTCGCCGGAGCCAACAGCACCCCGTTTCGATAATGTCCGGTTGCAAGCAGAATATGTTGATAACCAGAAAGCCGTTCAATGATGGGCGCAGGACGACCTTGAGGACGGGGACGTGACCCGTGCCAAGTGCGAATTGTCTCAGCGTTGGCTAAATCAGGGCAGAACGCGATCGCTTGCTGCATCACTGCCTTAAAACTCGCAGCATCTGGTGCTAACTCTTCACCATCAGACGGAAATTCTACCGTTGCGCCCACCCAATAATCACAGTTTCCCAACGGCACCAGATGAACATCATTTCCGGTGATCACAGGTTGGTTGAGTCCTAACGGATGATTGAGTCGGAGGTGAATTGCCTGACCTAAAACAGGTCGAATATCAATCGGTTGTGCCAAAGATTGGGTAATCGCCGTTGATCCTAACCCGGCTGAAATGATCAGCCAATCGATCGCAAAATTGCCCTTTGTGGTGTGAACTTCTCGATCGTTTCCTCCTGTCATCGTCGTACCAAACTGGAACGTTACCCCTCGCTGTTTTGCCCCCGCAATCAACGCTTGAGTTAGCGCAACCGGATTGACTTGACGATCGTCGGGTGAATAAATCGCAGCCGTGACAAGATCTAAATTTAGATAGGGATAATCAGAGTTGAGACGATCGAGTCCTAAAATCTCTAACGTCCAGCCTTGCGATCGTCGAATCTCGATCAACTTTTCCCAAACCGATAAATCTTCCTCAAATTGCAGCATCAAAATCCCGCTGCGATTGAAGGGAATGTCTAAGCCCATGAGGGTTTCTAATTCAGGAATCAGTCTTTCGTAATATTGGAGGCTTTCTAATCGCATTCGGAGATTGTTGCCTTTCTCTTTTTTGCTGATGACCCCCATCAACACGCCGAGCGCTGCTCCTGTAGAGGTGGGGCAAAGACTCAAATCGGGTTCAACGGGCGTGGGCTGCTGGTCAAAAACCGTCACCGTCAAGTCTGGAATCTTGCTGAGTTCATAGGCGATCGTGGCTCCTACAATGCCACATCCAACCACGACAACATTAGTCATGGGTCACTTGTCGAAAGGGTGTACTCATGACCCATCACCTACCTTATGCCTGAGGGACTAGCTGAAAGAATGCATCAAACGCTTTGACGGCTTCGCTATATTTGCGAGTGGCGAGTTCAGAATCGGTCTCTTCAGCCGCCCGATCGATCGTGACAAGTGCATCAAAAACTTCCTTTGCCGCCTGTCGAGATGGCTTTTGGGCGTTGGGCAAGAGGTTTCGCGTCACCGCACTCATCTTCACCCGTAGCTCACCTAACGGACCGTGAATAAAATTTCGCACAAACGTCCAGTCTTCTTTTTGGATCAAGTCCTGAAGTTCGGGCAGCCGATCGCGCATAGCTGATACCTCTTTGGCATAGCTTTGAATCTCTGCAACCTGTTCAGAGGTATAGGTGGGAACCTTCGCCACGGTCGGGCTACCACAGCTAATGAGCAACATTGCTACCAGCGCTAGAAAGATAGACAAAATCGATCGATGCTTCGTCATAACAAAACTTTTTCCAACTGACTAACTTGAGTTGCATCTACAAGGTTGGGGCACGCGTTGACTGCCTGCCCATGTAAAGGAGTTTATCTCAAAACGAACTCCTATCAAACAACCAGTCGGTGCCCAATCTAAAGATCCACAACCAGAATGCCATCTGCAAAAAGCGATTATTTGAAACAGCACGGCTGCGAAATTCTGGTGAGTCCGATCAGGAGTTGTGGGATCTGGAGCGCGATCGCCGCTAGTAGATCTAGGGCAACACCCGCACCTTAGATGCCGCCTTCTTCGCCCGATCGCGGGCTTCCTCTGTGGTTTCGCCGATCGCTAATGCTACTCCCATTCGTCGATTGGCATAGCTTTTAGGCTTGCCAAACAGTCGTAGTTGGCTGGTTGGTACGGTCAGCGCTTCATTCACCCCAGCAAACTTTGGGCAATCAGTTGGCTCAGTTCCTAAAATCACGGCTGACGCACCGGGCTTAATTAAATCAATGCTGCCGATCGCAAGCCCCGCGATCGCTCTGACGTGTAGCTCAAATTCTGACATCGTTTGGCTAATCATCGTCACCATGCCCGTATCGTGGGGACGCGGACTCACTTCGCTAAAGTAAACCGTCTGATCTCCTGCCGGATCGCCCTGAATAAATAGCTCGACTCCAAACAGCCCCCAACCGCCGAGAGCTTCGGTAATCTTCGCCGCCATTTCTCGACATTTAGTTAAAGTTGCCGCTGAGAGCGCACAGGGTTGCCACGATTCGCGATAGTCGCCTTTGATTTGGATGTGCCCGATCGCAGGGCAAAAATGGGTGCCATCGATCGCCCGAATAGTCAGCAGCGTAATCTCAGTGTGAAAATCGATGAAGCCTTCGACAATCACTCGATTGTTCTGGGTTCGCCCTTTGGCGTGGGCAGAGTCCCAAGCGGGTAGCAGATCCGCTGCTGTCTTCACTGTGCTTTGCCCTTTGCCAGAAGAACTCATGACGGGCTTGACGACACAGGGCAACCCTATTGCGTCGATCGCCGATCGATACTCCGTTTCGGTGTCGGCAAATCGGTAGGGTGAAGTCGCCAAACCCAGCGTTTCTGCTGCCAATCGACGGATGCCCTCGCGATTCATGGTCAAAAAGGTCGCTTGCGCGGTGGGAATGACTCGCCACCCTGAGTTTTCTAACTCAATCAGCGTGGAAGTGGCGATCGCTTCGACTTCTGGGACGATTAGGTGAGGTTGCTCGTGTTCAACAACGGTTCTCAGCGCAGCACCATCTAGCATATTGATAACGTGCGATCGATGAGCAATCTGCATCGCAGGCGCATTCGCGTAGGAATCGACTGCAATCACTTCAAGTCCTAGCTGCATCGCGGCGATCGCGACTTCTCGACCCAGTTCTCCTGAGCCTAGCAATAATAATCGTTGAGCATCAGGGGTGAGCGGAGTGCCCCAAACAGCCCAGGGAGGTGCAGCAGGTATCATGACAGTCGGTCGCAGTTCGTCGTGAATAATCATAGAGCATTTGCTCGATACGAGCGATGACTTCTCCCTCTAGACTGTCTAAAGTTTGATCGCAACGATCGAGTAGAATCTCCCTTTAGGAGCGCGTATTCTGGAGTCGTATGAGTGTGTTATTCGCGTCAGAATCGGTTGTACAGCGCTCGCTTGTTTGGTTTATAAAACGTTACCGAAGAACTTCGGCATGACTCCTGCCTCTTACAAACAACACGGCAAAGGGGAAGATGTTCGCTATGCGATCGTCCAATCTCCTCTCGATTTTCTACTGATCGCAGCTACCGATCGGGGCTTATGCATCGTCCAACTAGGAGACTCGATCGCCCATCTTGAAGCCCAACTCCGCAGCGAATTTAGTCAGGCTTCTATCAGACAAACCGATGACCTTCAAGGCTGGATGCAAGCGATCGTGAACTACCTGAGCGGCAGTGTGCCTCTACCCGATTTGCCTTGTGATGTCAGAGCGACTGCCTTTCAAATTCAAGTTTGGGACGCTCTTAAAAAGATTCCGATCGGAGCCACGGTTCACTACAGTGACATTGCTGGCATGATCGGACAGCCGACTTCAGTTCGGGCGGTGGCTCGTGCGTGTGCGACCAACCCGATCGCGCTTTTGGTTCCCTGTCACCGAGTCACTCCTAAATCGGGTGGGCTAGGCGGCTATCGCTGGGGTATCGATCGTAAACGCGCCCTTCTTGAGCTAGAAAAATCGAGTCAAACGATCGCAGTCGAAGGGTAGCAATGAATTTAGCTGTCAATCTTCTTTAAATCGTTGTCTGACAATCTTCCGCACTGTTTGATAGGAGGGCGAGTCAATCTCTTCTTCGCTGTTGTCAGTGCCATCAATGTTGTGCCGACCATAGAAAAGTGTGGTTGCAAAATAAGCGTCAACACCATTTCCTTTTTTGAGAAACAGAAGATAACGCCCTTTCTGATATGGCTGAACGGTTTCGATCGCACTGATGTAAGGCTTTCCTCTTTTGTCACTCAGAATTACAATACTTTGACCAATCTTGATCGTTTGATTTCTAAGGTTAGGATCGCCTTTGAACACCTTTCTGACAGTCATTTTCACCAAGGAGGCAGCCGATGAGATTGCCCCGTCGGTAGCACGAGTAACGATGGGTTCCGCTTCTTCAAGAGACTGTTCAATTTTGCCAATAACGATGAGATCAGATTCCTTGATCAGCCCGTCTACATCACTGGGTCCAGCAATCGATACTTGCGATCTCTGCACAGGAATTCCATTGATTGTTTCAATAGAAGCCGAATGAAGATTATCTGAACTTTGAGAGGTTAATGCTTTTGGCACCACAGCAGAAAAAACACTCAGGCTAGTAACAATTGTCCCAACTAAAATCAGTTTGACTCGCATTAACTTCCTCATCTTTCTGGTAGGTTTGTTTTATCTAAATCTGAAACCATCTTTTAGTCCCTTCAGTGGACTTTCCTCTATCAGCCCGAAATTTGTTTCAGGGCAGAATGACAACGCAGCGATCGAAGCTATCGTATCGATAGAACTTTCTAATCGGTAAAACTGCCAGTCAACAGTAGAATAGTCACCAGAAACTGAATATTCGCACGGTGGCACATTCTCAACACTTCTTTTCAGAAGGCTGAGTTTATCAGAAGTAAAAATATTATCGTTATCTTAGGCAGCACCAAACCACGAGACAGAGCATAAATCTATGGCACTGATTACAACAGGCGGACAACTGATTCAAGACCTAGAAAAATTTGGGGCGATCGCCGCATATGTCCCGCTAGAGGGCGGGTTTGAAGGACGCTATCGTCGCCGAATTCGGGCAGCGGGCTACACCTCGCTCAGCATCACCGCACGAGGCTTAGGCGATGTCGCCATGTATTTGACAGGCGTTCACGGCATTCGTCCCGCTCACTTGGGCAAGAAAAGTTCGGGTTCAGGGGCAGCCGTCGGCTATACCTACTTTATTCCTCCGATCGTCAACACCCAAATCGAAAACCTGCCTCCCAAATCAAAAGGCTTGCTTTTGTGGATTATTGAAGGACACATCCTTTCCAGCGAAGAGCTAGAATTCCTTGCAAATTTGCCTGCTTTGGAACCTCGTCTCAAAATCGTGATCGAAGTCGGAGGAGAGCGCTACTTCCGTTGGACTCCGCTTAAAGAGGTTATCGCGGCAGCATAACGTCAAAAAATCGTTGATTTCACCGATCCCATCTTCCCCAAAAAGAGGGTGGGATCATATCCTGGTATGAAAATTTTGTCGATCGGCTCGTAATTTTTTGACTGGCGTACTAGCATAGATGAGTGATTGAACTCTTCAACCCTCTACGCTCACTCAAGGAAGGTCACTGGTTTAAGCTCATTTGTGGAGCGAGTTCCCATCACCTTCCTGCCATTCGGAGTCTTACACTCGCCTATACGATCGCTGGGGCAGACTGCATTGATGTCGCCGCCGACCCTGCGATCATTTCAACTGCGCGTGAAGCCTTAGCCGTGGCAAGCAATCTGGCTGAGGAGGCGCGAGAAAAAGGATTTGCCACTAAAAACTCACCCTGGCTAATGGTCAGCCTCAACGATGGAGAAGACCCCCATTTTAGAAAGGCTGAGTTTAACGCTGCCAACTGTCCGATCGACTGCTCAAGACCGTGCGAGTCGATTTGTCCGGCTGACGCGATCGTGTTCGATCGTCCAGATCATTTCTCTGGAGTGATTGACAATCTCTGCTACGGCTGCGGTCGCTGTTTGCCGATTTGCCCGATTCAACACATCTCCACTCGCTCTTATGTTTACACCCCAGAAGTCATTTCCCCGCTTATTTTACAGGCGGGAATCGACGCGATCGAGATTCATACTCAGCCCGGGCGGTTGGCTGACTTTAAGCGGCTATGGAAGGCGATCGCGCCTCAAGTTCATCACCTCAAGCTGATCGCCATTAGCTGCCCCGATGGTGAAGATTTGATCGACTATCTGTGGGCACTGCACGAGGTAATCTCGCCCCTTCCTTGTCAGCTTATTTGGCAGACCGATGGTCGCCCGATGAGTGGTGACATTGGCGACGGAGCTACACGCGCCTGCGTCAAGCTGGGGCAAAAAGTTCTTGCCGCAAATCTACCCGGATTTGTGCAGTTAGCTGGAGGAACGAATCGTCACACCGTCCCTAAACTCAGGAATTTAGGGTTGCTGAAGAATAAAAGTAGTACAATAGTATTAGAATCGATTTCGGGTATTGCCTACGGAAGCTACGCCCGGAGTTTGCTTTCGCCCATTCTCAACCAACTAGACGCGATGGAGAGTCAACCCTTGAACATTGCTCAAACGATGTATCCTCTTAGCACTTCGTCCAACGCTGCAACGCTACTCCGTCAGCCTTCAGCTCGTCTTGAAGGCAACCCCGCCTTGCTGTGGGAAGCGGTTGAGTCAGCTCATCAGCTCGTTTCTCAATTGAAGTTCCCTGTCAGCATAGAGTAGGGCTTCAATAGGTGGCTCAAGTGCTTGGGAATACATTCACTTAGGTCAAAAACTCTTTACGCTAGCTGACAGGCTGCTCACTTCGGTTTCTTTTCTAAAGCTGTTTCACAAGTTGTCATGGTGAATCGTAGCGATATCAACTTCTCTGACCCCGCGCCAAACGCTGAATTATCCCCCTATTTAGCGTCTGCAAGCCAATCTCAACCAGACCTTCCCTCTGCCGACGCTGCTGAAAGCCCTGTTGTAATGACTATGCAAAACACGGACGATCTCGACAAACTTTTAGGCATTTTGCCCGACGCAATCCGGGTGCATTTAGAAAACCATCCTCAGCTTGACAGCCTCGTTGAAGTCGTGATGGATCTGGGACGACGACCCGAAGCTCGGTTTCCTGGCAAAGCAGAATATCTGTCTGAAATCCCCATCACCCAAGCCGATCTAAATGACAGCATTACCAGAGTAGGCGATTTTGGAGGAGACAACCGCGCTGGAATCGAGCGCACCCTGCACCGGATTAGCGCCATCCGCAACCGTCGCGGAGAAGTGATTGGTCTAACCTGCCGCGTCGGACGGGCAATTTTTGGCACGATCGGCATGATTCGCGATTTGGTCGAAAGTGGTCGATCGATTCTCATGCTCGGTCGCCCTGGAGTGGGCAAAACCACCGCTCTGCGAGAAATTGCGCGAGTGTTGGCAGACGAGTTAGAAAAGCGCGTCGTGATCATCGACACCTCAAACGAGATTGCGGGCGATGGAGACGTGCCCCATCCTGCGATCGGACGTGCCCGCAGAATGCAGGTGTCTCGCCCTGAGCTTCAGCACCAAGTCATGATCGAAGCGGTTGAAAACCATATGCCAGAAGTCATCATCATTGATGAGATCGGCACCGAGTTAGAAGCTTTGGCAGCGCGCACGATCGCCGAGCGAGGCGTTCAACTCGTCGGCACGGCTCACGGAAACCAGTTAGAGAACCTGATTAAAAACCCGACCCTTTCCGATTTAGTCGGCGGAATTCAGTCTGTAACGCTGGGAGACGAAGAAGCGAGACGACGCGGTAGCCAAAAGAGTGTTTTAGAACGCAAAGCTCCGCCTACGTTTGACATCGCCGTTGAGATGACCGAGCGCCAAAAATGGGTGGTGCATGAACACGTCACTGAAACGATCGATATGCTGCTGCGCGGCAGAAAGCCCAATTCTGAAGTCAGAACCGTCAACGACGATGGAGAAGTGACGGTAACTCATGAAGTGTTGAGCAGTCCAGAGACGCAGGGAGGACGGACTCGATCGAATGGAGTTCGCAATAATCCTCTCTTGATCGCGCCCACATCGTCACAAGAAGGATTTTTTACGCCGCCGCCTCAAGGGCGAGGGTGGCGATCGTCAGGCAAAGTCAAGCCAGAAGCAGTTGCTCTTTCACCCGAACAGCAAACCTTTGAGCAAATGCTGGATGCGTCTCTCAATCGAACCTTTGACGCAAGAAATGAAGGACTGCAAAACCTCCAAGACGCTGAGGATGGGGAGTATATCCCCGGACCCAATGGGGAAGATTTGCCGCTGCACATCTATCCTTACGGGGTGAGTCGGCATCAGCTAGATCAAGTCGTTCGCACGTTGAATCTTCCCGTTGTGTTGACGAAGGATATCGATAATGCGGATGCGGTTTTGGCTCTGCGATCGCACGTCAAAAATCATTCCAAACTGCGCCATCTGGCAAAATCTCGTCAGATTCCGATTCACACCCTCAAAGCCAGCAGCGTGCCGCAAATCGCTCACTCTCTGCGCCGACTGCTCAACATGGATGACCCCGCCATGCCTGATGCCGCAGAGCTAGAGTTGTTTGTGCGGGGCGACAGTGAGGATGAACTTGAAGCACTCGAAGAAGCCAGACTTGCGGTTGAGCAAATTGTCATTCCTAAAGGGCAACCCGTCGAACTCTTACCGCGCTCTGGGCTGGTTCGCAAGATGCAGCATGAGCTTGTAGAACACTATCGTTTGCAATCCCGCAGCTTTGGAGACGAACCCAATCGCAGACTGCGGATATATCCTGCATAAAGAGTTTTGAGGGTTGAGTCTGACTTTAGGTAAGGAACGAGGATTTATCAACGTGTGATGCTCAGAGGTCGCTCCCTAACCCCCAATCTGGGGGAGCCAGCGTTCAAAGTCCCCCAGATTGGGGGATTCAGGGGGCGACCTTTAGGCAAGTTAGCGTCATGCAGGGCTGTTCAAACTACAAGTTATTTAATCCACGATCATAAGTCACTGCTAGACTCAAAATTCTGACAGATTGCTGCCTGAGCAGTTCAACCCTCAATTCTTAATTCTTGCCATGCTTTTCATTCGATCGGACCTTTCCCAGCTTGCGGCTTATAAGACTCAACACAGCGACGATTCTCAGCAAACGACGATCGATCGGGTCGATGTTAATGAAAGTCCCTATGATTTGCCCGATCAGCTCAAGCAAAAACTAAGCTGGACTTATCAGCAGACGATCGAGAACAATCGCTATCCCGATGGTGGATATGAAGGGCTAAAAAACGCGATCGCTGAATATGTCAATGAGTCGTCTAATTCAACCTTTACAGCAGACAATCTCTCGATCGGCAACGGCTCAGATGAGTTAATTCGTTCTCTGCTGATCGCGACCTGCCTAGGGGGAGAAGGCTCGATTCTAGTCGCTGACCCGACTTTCTCAATGTATGGAATTTTGGCAAAGACGTTAGGAATTCCGGTTGTGACGATCGGGCGTTCTCTGACTAATTTTGAGATGGATTTGGTGGCGGCTCAAGGCGCGATCGCTCAGACTCTCACCCCTCCGATTCGAGCTGTCTTTGTCGTTCACCCCAACTCACCGACCGGAAACGCCCTGACCAAGGCAGAGTTAACCTGGCTGCGAGACCTTCCTCAGACAATTTTGGTCGTGATCGATGAGGCATACTTTGAGTTTAGTCAGACGACAGTCGCGACTGAACTCGCTCAACATCCAAACTGGGTGATTTTGCGAACCTTCTCGAAGGCGTTTCGACTCGCCGCGCATCGCGTTGGGTATGCGATCGCTCATCCCGAATTAATCACAGCGTTAGAAAAAGTCCGCCTTCCTTATAATCTTCCTAGCTTTACACAGGCGGCGGCTTTGGTGGCGATCGCTCATCGTCACGAGCTACTGTCTACCATACCTTTGATGCTGACCGAACGGACTCGGCTGATTCAAGCCTTTTCTCAGCGTCCAGAATTTCAGGTTTGGGAAAGTGCTGCTAACTTTGTCTATTTACGTCTCAAAGAAATCAATACTCAGCCGAGGCTAGCTGAAATTTGTCAGACACTCAAAGCCCAGGGAACCTTGATTCGACAGACAGGAAATGGGCTGCGAGTCTCGATCGGCACTCCTGAAGAAAATCAGCGAACGATTGAGCGATTCAACACCCTTAGTTTCTAGGCTTCACCACCTCTAAACTAGCCGACCCTCGACGCACCATTTGAATCGTGTGGGGAAGAACCCCAACCAGTCGCTCAAACGCCTTGTCGGGTAATTGTGCTGTCGCCTCTGCTCCAAAATAATTCTCAAACTGATTCAAAATCATCTGAGCGCGCTGCAACGGTGCAGGATTATCGGTGAGTTGCTGAGTGAGTCTAATCCACTGCCGTCTAATTAGATAAGCTTTCTGCCGCTCTTCTTGATTTTCGGGATCGAGCAGAGACAGATCGCCGACTGGCAAAATTCCTTCGCAATTTAGGTCAAAAAGGCTTCCCACCGCCGCCCCCGGACCTGCAAACTCAGCGTGAAACTTTTTGTAGATAATCAGCCCGTTTTTTCGGCGGCTATTGACGACTAGCAGTTTTCCATCGTTTAGCTGAGTCAAAATATCTGACACGATCGTGGGTTCAACAATGCCTTGATGATTCAGGCGCTCATTTTTCATACCGTCAAAGCCTTGAAGCGAGTAACACGGCGATAGCCATAAAGGAGCAGGCTGCCATGCAACACTGCGGTTAACCTGGTGAAAAAATGGTTTACGTCTAGCCTTTATCGGTCATTGCTCAGAGTACAAACCCAAGATTTGCCCAGTTGTCGGAGTTGATGCACCGCAGGGGTGAAAGCGAGTTTAACGCGGTAACCCGACTCCTCAACCCTAGTAATCTTGAGCGCCAACAGCCAGCCTTGCCACTATATTCTATGGCAACGCGTTGAGATCAGGAGAATTCGGTAGAGACTTTGAAGTAGTTGTGAAGAGGAACTAAAATCTCAGGCAATTTCTCAATGAGACCTTGATAAACCTCAGAATCCGTTCCGTCTGACCGAATTTCGGATTGTACAGAAGCCCTAGCAGAGTGATAAGCTCGATAGCCTAAGGCAACCCTATCAAAGCAAATAAGGTAAGTGATGAGTGACGAGCTGATCGAGCAGCCCTCTGATTTAGACTTAAATTCTGGACTAACGCCGCCGCTCCGCGAACCCTATCGGTCAAGCTTGAAAGAAGACATCGGGCAGGGATGGGCATTTGTGCAGTTTGTTTGGCGGATCTCAAAGCGGATTCGGGGCAGCAGAAATCGGATTCGTTTTATCATCGGGCTAATCTTTTGGAAGCCTTTCTTACCCGACGATCGCTAGAGAAATCGCTTTAAGTTCTGTGTGTTGAGTTTCGAGCAACGTCATGTATTACGATTCGCATCAGTTTGAATTTGTCGATCGCCTCGAATCTAATTGGCTCGTCATCAAAGACGAACTGAGCCGATTGACCGCCGAAGATTTCGTCCCTTACCCCGAAAAATATTTGCTGCAAAAGAAAACCGGATGGGAGATCTTTGGCATTTATTTCTTAGGAGTCAAAATCGATATCAACTGCGAACTCTGTCCCGAAACCGCCAAACTGGTTAAAAGCATTCCTGGTATGGTGACGGCTGGCTTTTCTCGACTGGCACCTGGTGCCCATATCATCCCTCACTCTGGCAAGCCGAGCAGCGTTTTGCGATGTCACTTAGGGCTATCGGTGCCTGAAAAATGTGCGTTTCGAGTCGCGTCAGATATCAAAGCATGGGTGAATGGCGAGTGCCTGGTATTTGATGACACCTCAGAACACGAAGCCTGGAATCTCAGCGATCGCTATCGAGATGTCCTGCTGCTTGACTTCAAAATTCCAGATGGGTTCGCGTTGAAGCGGTAGAAACGGGTCATCGCGGCCCACTCTCCTTAGAAATCGTCCACCCTAATCGAGTCGGCTGCTGATAAATTCGTTTTAGGGTATTTACATCTCGCGGTGAGATCAGCGGCGGATTGCGTACCTGGGAGAAATATAAGGCATCGGTTTGCAGAGAACTGTGCCCCCAAATTCCCAAGGCGTGACCTAGTTCGTGACGAGCAGACGCTAACACATAGGACTCTGCTTGATTGGGTTGCACAACAACGGTGCAGCGATGCGCCAAAATTGTTGAACCATCGCCGATCGCTTGGTCATAAAGCTCATAGCGGGTTTCAGCCGCCCGAATCCGTTGAGGAACCGAAGGCTTTCCGGGTGTAGCACGAATGGGCAGGAACGATCGACGCATCACAATATCAGCATCTTCCACCCGATCCGTCACCTGCAAAGGAAGATAAACCGTCCACTCCTGCACCGCTTGCGACACCGCCTTAATCCAAGCTTGGGCGCGGGCAGGATTAGCGACCTCTGACTCCTTGATCGGCTGCACATAAACCTTGACGGGAAACTGCGACCACACCAAATAGTCGGGCTGAGTTTTTTGAACTCGATCGAAATAATCTCCCTGATTGGCTGGATCTCTCCACTGCGCCAATGAGGGCGGGAGAGGATGCGCTTTGAGCGCTGGAAGGGCATCTTGGGCGATCGAAGAAGACTGCAAAAGTAAGATCAGCAGAATACACCCAAGCCCGCAAATCACTGCGAGAGGGTGCATTTTGCCCAGCCCAAATTTTCTGCTAGCCAACGGTTATCGACCTAGCCAACCAGCACTAAGCACGATCGTGATCCCAATAAAGAGAATGGTGAGCGTCCAAGTCAATCGATTGAGGGTTGTCTCAGCACTTTTGGTGCTCGTAAACAACTGAGCTTGTCCGCCCAACCCACTCAACCCATCTCCCTTGGGGCTGTGCAGCAGCACGAGAATAATAATTCCTACTGCACAGACCATCCAAACCGTCTTTAAAACTAAAATCAGTGTCATGACGACGAGCCTAACTAAAAAATCAGCAGAGTTAAGTTTTGAACTCAGGGATCGAAATCAGTTCAAGACTCAACGCTTATTCTCGCATTATCGCGCAATCTTAACCGGAGTTCGGTTTGCTCGCACATCAAATTCAGCAGACTCGACCAGCGATCGACCCGTCATCTCAGTCGGTTGCGGCAACCTCAGAATGTCTAAAATCGTCGGTGCAATGTCGGCTAGTCGCCCACCTTCTCTGAGAGCAACGTCCGTTCCGTGCCCAGGAATCTTCAATCCTTCTCCTTCAACGAGGATGAACGGCACCGGATTTGTGGTGTGAGCCGTCCAGGGATTGCCGTTTTCGTCCCACATCATCTCGGCGTTGCCGTGGTCAGCGATGATGATCGCGGTGCCTCCAGCGCGATTGATCTGTTCTAACAGGCGACCCAAACAGCGATCGACCGCTTCGAGTGCTGTCACGGTTGCGTCCATCTGTCCCGTGTGCCCGACCATATCAGGATTGGCGTAGTTGATAACCACCAGCGAATAGATGCGCTTCTCGATCGCCGCGATCGCCACATCAGTGACTGCCTCAGCCGACATCGCCGGAGCGCTATCGTAGGTCATCACCATTGGACTCGGCACCAACTCACGATCTTCACCGGGGAACGGTTCCTCTAAGCCACCGTTAAAGAAGTAAGTGACGTGGGCATATTTCTCGGTTTCTGCGGCGCGAAACTGACGCAACCCGTGTCGAGAAACCACTTCGCCCAAGATATTGTCTAAGTTTTGCGGCTCAAACGCGACTAAAACGGGAAGCGAGGCATCGTATTGCGTAAAGGTCACAAACGGCAGGGGACGAATCTGCTCTCGCTCAAAGCCCTTAAACTTGGGATCGACCAAAGCTTGAGTCAGTTGACGGGCACGATCGGGGCGGAAGTTGAAGAAAATCACCCCATCCCCAGCTTTGATAGCTCCTGGCGCAATACGAGTTGGGATCACAAATTCATCTGTTTTGCCCTCGACATAGGAGGCTTGCAGCACCTCTAGCGCCGATCGACCATCGCTTTCGCCATCCTGAGTCATCACGTCATACGCCAGTTTTACCCGATCCCATCGGTGATCGCGATCGAGACTGTAATAGCGTCCGCCGAGGGTGACAATGCGACCTGTGCCGATGCGATCGCAATAGTCTTGAAGTCGTCCGATCGCGTCTGCGCCTTCAGTGGTCTGAGTGTCTCGCCCATCGGTGATGGCGTGAATGCACACATCTTGAATCCCCTGCTCTTTTGCCAAATCAAGCAAGCCAAATAAATGACTGAGGTGAGAATGCACCCCTCCATCTGAGCACAATCCAATCAAGTGCAGCCTTCCTTGGTGACGCTGCACTTCTTGGCAGACTTTCACTAACTTGGGATTGCTCAACAAGCTGCGATCTTCAACTGCATCTGAAATTCGCACTAGCTCTTGAGGAACGACTCTGCCAGCCCCAATGTTGAGATGACCGACTTCTGAGTTACCCATTTGACCGTCTGGCAACCCAACATCCTTACCAGCGGTGCGAATCAGCGTGTGAGGGTATGCAGCCCACAGACTATTCATCACTGGCGTTTTAGCGGCAGCAATGGCGTTCCCGTCTGTTTCTTCGCGGTAACCCCAACCGTCTAAGATGACCAGCACTACAGGAGAGACAGGCACCTGCGCCATATAAAATGCCCTTCTAATGAACAATTTCTTCTAAAGATCATACCATCCCTATCGAGATGATTAAAACGCATCGCTTCTCAGCACACAGCGACTAGACACCAGGCGTTATCTCACCTTCCCTTTTTAACGGACTTAATGGCTTTTCTGGGCTTTCTTTGTCTTTTCCTTCTCTTTTTGTTTTTCTCGCTTTGATTCAACTTTAGCGGCTTTTTCGTCTTCGATCGCCGCTAGCTCAGCTTTCTCTTTTTCTTCAGCCACTTTGTCGAGATAGTAGTGATAATCGCCGCGATAGAGCCGCAGTTCACCATCGCGAATTTCTACGATTTTGTTGACAGTTTGAGAGATGAAATAGCGATCGTGCGAGACGATAATCACACTGCCATCATAATTTTGAATCGCTTCTTCCAGCATTTCTTTGGCTGGAATATCCAGGTGATTGGTCGGCTCATCCAGAATCAGCAGATTGGCGGGACGAAGCAGCATTTTCGCCAAAGCCAGCCGCGCTTTTTCGCCTCCACTCAAAGCTTCTACCTTTTTGAAGACCGTATCGCCACTGAATAGAAAACGTCCTAAAAGCGTCCGAACTTCTTCATTCGTCCATTTAGGAACTTCGTCATGAATGGTTTCGATCACGGTTCTGTCTAAGTCGAGCGCTTCAGCCTGGTTTTGCTCAAAATAGCTGGGAATGACGTTGTGATCCCCTAGCTTGATGCTGCCATCGGTAGGTTTCTCTGCACCCGTGATTAAATGCAATAACGTCGATTTGCCAGCGCCATTCGGTCCAAGAAAGGCAATGCGATCGCCCCGCTCAATCACCAAATCCGCTCCCAAAAACAGGATCTTCTCGCCGTAAGTGTGAACCAGGTTGTCGATCGTCACCACTTCTCGTCCGCTCCGAGGTGCGGGTGGAAAGCGAAAATGCAAGCCTCGCACATCACTATCGGGGGCTTCGATGCGATCGATTTTGTCTAATTGCTTCTCGCGGCTTTTTGCCTGGGTGCTGCGAGTGGCGCTGGCACGGAAGCGATCGACAAAGGTTTGCTGCTTCTCTAATTCTTTTTGCTGACGCTCAAAGGCACTCATCTGAGCATCTCGCTGCTCTTGCTTTTGCAGCAAATAATTGGAGTAATTGCCGAGATAAGTGGTCGAAACTCCCCGCTCAGTTTCGACAATTTGGGTGCAGAGCCGATCGAGAAATTCGCGGTCATGCGAGACGATCACCATTGGGGTTGACAACCCTTTCAGGTAGGTTTCTAACCACTCGATCGTTTCTAGATCCAAATGGTTGGTCGGCTCGTCGAGCAGCAGCAAATCGGGCTTTTGCAGCAGAATTTTGCCTAAACTCATTCGCATTTGCCAGCCACCGCTAAAGGCGCTGACTAAGCGATCGCCATCCTCAATCTCAAAGCCCAAATCGGGCATGATTTTCTCGATTCGGGCATCTAGTCCATAGCCATCCATGCCTTCAAATCGCCATTGCAGCTTGTCCATTTTGTGGATCAGCTTGTCTAACGCTTCAGGGTTGGCGGTTTCCATGTCGCGATGCACCTGAGTCAGCGCGTCGTGAACGTCATTCGCTTCGCCAAAGGCGCGCCAAAGCTCTTCTCTCACAGTGCGCGTCGGATCGACTTCAAATTCTTGCGTCAGATAAGCAATGTGCAAACTTGAAGGACGAATCACCTCGCCTGTGGTTGGCTCCATTTCGCCTGCCACAATCTTAAGCTGCGTTGATTTTCCTGCCCCGTTGACCCCGACCAAGCCGATACGATCGCCAACTTTGACCTCCCAATTGATATCTTTCAACACTTCGCCAGTCGGATAGATTTTGCTGACGTGTTCGAGTCGTAACATGAGGGAGGCTCCAGGGAAAATCGGTGAGGATTGTAAAATCGTAATTAAATCTTAACAAAAGCTGAGTCGATCACGCGAATTTTAGCGGTCTGATTCTTCAGGGATCGCAAAGAAATCTGCCTGCTCTTGCAGAGAGGCTTCGAGCAAATCGGTCGCGCCTAGTTTGACATCTTCGTGATAAAGGTAGGCGATATCCAACGCTTCTAAGGTTGCCCGAATATGGGTGCGAATCGGCTGGCTCCCGATCGCCCGAATCAATTTAGGCACGTCTAGTTGGGCATCCCAAGCATAGGCTGCGCCGTGAAGTTTGACCAAATGATCGAGTAACTCAATCAAACCACTCGTTTCGAGCGGACGGATCGTGGGACAGGTAGACCCGATAGCGGTTTCAAAAAAGTTTTGCATCACCTGCCCTGCATCGGTGCCGAATTTCTCGATCGCCAACTCAGGAATTTGACTGCGATCGTTTTTGGCGCTCGGCGTGCTGGTGCCGCTGAACCAGACATCGTTTCGCAAACTGGAGGCAACGACCCCAAAGGTGTAAATCGGGTAGGGATTCTCGCACAATAACTCTTGATCCCCATCTCGACGCACCGGACGATCGGACCAATTTAGCAGCCAGTTGAGATTGCGATATGCCTGAAGTCGTCCGACTTTGCCAAGTCGCCCAATTAGCTCGACTTCATCCAACAACAGCACCCAACCTTTGTAGCCACACAGAGCGATCGCGTCTGCCATCACGCCAAAATAAGCGCTTCCATGCTGCGTCGTGCGGAAGTTCATGTCAAATTTGGGCATTGACTCACCCCGGCAGTTGCGATGAATGCGTTTCAGTTCGGGGCTGGTAATCCGCGTTCCCATCAAGTCGCCGTAGAGGAGATCTTGTTCTTCGCCCGACGTGAAAAAATAGTCCTCCAGAACGATCTCTGGGAGCGGATGACTGTAGCGATCGCGATCAGCCAGGGGACTATTGAGCAAATCGCCTGCTTTTCTAGAGCTTAATGCTTTGGTCAGTCCTGCCATTTTAGAATCGGGCGTGCGAAGCACTGAGGCGACTCGTCCATAAAAGTTGAGCAGGTGATGACATGACACTTCTCGGCTCAAAGAAACTCGACTAACCGCAAAGCCTAAATCCAGTGCGACGTGTTCAACCGTGGTCAGCGCGTGAGTTTTGCCTTGCCCATAAGGTCCCCAGGCTAACCGTCCTGCGGGATGCTGCTTACTCTGAGAGAACTGCTCTAAATCTCGCCGAATCAGGTCGGTCAGTGACTCTCGCAGATCGGGCAATTCTCTCGTTGACGTGCGGGTGGGAATTCCGGCGCGAAGAGATTCGACAACGGCGATCGATTTTCTGCGATGAGCGTCATATCGCTCCATGCGTCTACCTCAATGATGTTGATTTTTGAACTCGGTTCATCCGTCGCTAAGTGCCATCAGAGTTGCACCAATTACGTTAGCTCGAAGTTGGCTATAGTTATCGAGAGCGGGAAGCTCGCGATCGACCACTTCAAATCCCGCTTCTTGAAATAATCGCCGCAGTCTCATCTGCACCTGTTCGGGAAAGGCTTTGCCGTTGGCAACCACATGACTGTCGGTGTCTACGATGTCCGATAAAGGGTTGAACTTGTGAATGGGCAACAAGCCTGTTTGTAACCGCATCCACAGCGCTTCGTAGCTTTTAAAGCCGCGACGATCGTCCTCGATCATCTCGCGCCGACCCGCCAGCAGCAGCAGAAAATGATCGAGCAGTTCTACATCATCAATGATCTGGCGAAACAGTTCGCAGGTGTCTTTAATAGCGTTAGCGGTGTATCGAAAGCGGCGAGTTTCGGGATGGCGTTCGGTCATGACTTCTAGATCGTCGATCGCCACCACTAGCCCCGTCATTCCTGCCAGATGCAGAAGCCGAATCAAAGAGTTTAACCAATAGCGAGCGTTTGGTTTTTGCAGTCGTTCGTAAAGTAAGGTCGATTGCTTTTGATGCCGTTCTAGTTTTTCACCCGACAGCCACCTGAGCGCAAGTCGAATGCTATCTTCGTTGCCACTGATCAGCCGATTGCTAATCACGCTATAAGCAAATGCCCGAAACGATGACCCAAAATCAACATCTCTGAGCGTCAGCCCGATCGCCCGTTTGATTTCATACACTGCCAGATCACGAGTTAGCCCTTGATCTTCAATCAGCAGAGACAGAATGCGATCGCTGTCGTCGTATTGCCCATAGCCTAACTTTTTGGTGACGAGTTGACACAGACCACTCACCAAGCGCTCTTTGTCGAGTTGCTGCACGATCGCCCGATAAAACCCTGGCAAATCATTCAAACGATATTCTCGTGCTGAAAGATAAACGGTTTGGTAATCTCTGGCTTGGGCATCTTGCAGCACACAGCGCAATAGATGAGTTTTTCCCGTTCCCTCGCCGCCTACTAAAACTTTGACCTTGCTGCCGCCATCGGCAATATAGTTTGCCAAGTAGTGTTCGTGAAGATAGTCAAGCCAACGATCGTGCCCCAGCGTCATTCCCGTCAGAAGGTCCTGACTTACCGGAGGCTGACCCGACAGCAACGCCTCAATGTCCAGTTCGTCAATCTGCATTGTCAGCCCTATCCCTCTGTTTCAACGAGATGAATCGCCAGCGTGCTGACTCGACTTTCTTGCCCTTGACTATTGACCAGCAAAAAACTACTCGCTTGATTTCGAGAGGGTTCTAGCTCAAACTGATAGCGATCGTAGCGAATCTCGGTCTGTTCTTTTAGCCGTGCTAAATCATAGATGAATAACGGCTCAGGATAATCTTGTTTGGTCGATTGCTTCATCGTCAAGAGGCGATAAATGTCTTTGAGCGGAACGGATTGCCCCCAAACGACCTCCTCTTTCTGCAACATCAGTCGATTCAGCATTTCATAGGTGCTGATGAGTTCTCGACAAAAGCGGGCAGCGTCGAACTTGCTGTCAATCACCCGTCGATATTGTCCCGACACCCAAGGGGCTAACTGTTCGGGTGCAAAGGCTTTGATTTGCTGAGATCGTCGCCCTACACTTAACCGCACTACGCCTTGCTCACGGCTAAACGTCAGCTTAAAGGGAGGAAACTCATAGTTGGGAAACTCACCCTTGACGGGAATTCCTACCGCTTTGAGGGCATTTTCTAATTCGATCGGGTAGTCATCAGACGAGACAAAATCCTGATTAGCTTGCAGCGCATTGAGAATCACGGTTTGTTGCTCAACCCAGCGATCGCTGAATTTACCGAGTTCTTCGGTCAACACCTCTAGCGTTTGCGTCGAGGTTTTAAAGTCCCATTCTTTGCGCGATTTTTTAACGGCAGCCCAGACTTTGATCAGGCGTTTCAACGCGGTATCAATCTCGCTCAAAGCAAGTTTTTCTGATGCACTGTCCGACAATTCCATAACTTGAGACGAGTTAGAGAGTTTAATTCTCCCTATCGTATCTCACAGATGGGCTACTAGAACTCAAAGCTACTTTCCGCCAAGGTGAACTGACCGTCTTGGTCTGGCTCAAAGTCCACAACCTTGACGACAGCATCAAGATTCAACTCACTACATAGCGCCAAGTTGTTTAAAGAAACAATGTGTAATCAGAGCCAAGTCTCACTCAGCGCTGCAGCGAATCTCAATCAAAAAACCATCGGGGTCATAGAAGTAGATGCCTCTCCCAGTCGGGCGGCTCACCGGACCGTGATCGATTAAAATCTCGTTTTGGTGCAGCACCTCGACCGCCTGGTCAAAAAACTGGGGTGCAATATCAAACGCAAGATGATTGGCGCGAGTAAACTGCTGCTTGGGGTCAGGGTTGGGCGGAGACAAGTCTGGCTCCCAAAACAGATCGAGAATGGTGCTGTCTGGCGTTCTAAAGTTTGCCACTTTTCCGGCGGCGACTTCTGCCTTCAGCGTTTCGGGCACCTCTGCCCCGGTCAATTCATAAAGTCCCAAAATTTTGCCGTAGAAATGACGCGATCGTGACATCTCTTTAACGTTGATTGCAAAGTGATGAACGCGACGCAAACAGCCCAATGGCAGCGCCGCGCTGAGAGAAGTCGGACTGGAAAGCATAATAAGGTTTAACGCTAACTACTCTCTTTTTTAGCGCGAGATGGGGATAAACTCACCCTTTTTCTAAAATCGTTTTCAACCCTTGCACCAATCGCCCGATGCCGACGATCGCCGTTTCTTTCTGCAAGGCACCATAGGCAACTCGCAGATAACAGCCAGATTCTAAGCCAAACGTCGAGCCTGGAAGGGTTGCCACACCATGTTCACGAATGAGTCGCTCGACCAATTCCATTGAGGTCAAATCGGTGTGGACTTTGATTAGAAAATAGAACGCGCCCTTTGCAGGAGGGACAGTACATAAATGAGGAATGCGATCGAGTTCCTGCAAGACAATCTCACGCACTTGAGCGATCGCCGCTAGTTTCTCTTGATAAAACGACGCACCTGCTTCCAACGCTCCTAAAGCCGCATATTGAGAAATCACGGGAGGACAAATCACGATCGTGTCCTGAATTTTTCTCACCGATTCTGACAGGTGCTTCGGCAAAACCAGATATCCGATCCGCCAACTGGCAAACCCATAGGCTTTTGAGAGCGTATAAATCGAAATGGTGTGCTTGCCACTTTCTAAAATTGACCCTGGCGAGAAATGATCAGCGCCATAGGTGAAATATTCATACGCCTCATCGGTGATGTGATAGAGATTGTGCGATCGACACATCTCATTCACCGCTCGCAAAGCTGCCTCTGAGTAGACTGCCCCCGTCGGATTGTTGGGTGAAACCGTTACGATCGCCCGCGTCTTTTCTGTAATCGCTGCCCGAATCGCATCGGTCTGAAGCTGATATTTGTCATCGGTTGGCACCAAAACGGCACGGCAGCTAGTCATGACGATCGCCATCTCATGATTGAAATAATAGGGAGTTTGCAGAATAATTTCGTCTCCCGGATCGGTGATCGCAAGGACAGCGTTCATAAATGCCATGTTGCTTCCGGCAGTGACAACAACTCGACTGTGGGGATTCAGAAAAATTCCGTTATCGGCTTCAAGTTTGACAGCGATCGCGCTCTGCAATTCTGCGATTCCTTCAACAGCTTGATATTTGTGATTGGCGGATTGACTTAGAAACTGAGTAATTTGGGCGATCGCCTGCGGTGGTGGCGGATAGTCCACGATCCCCTGACCGAGAGAAATCGTACCAGGATACTTGCGTATTAGTTCTCCCACCACCGGAATGATAGGCAACTGAACGGCTTGCATACGAAGAGCGCTCATTTATTTTGCAGTTTTAGACCTATTCCAACCCTATCGCCACGGCGGCAATTTGATACGAGAGAACCTTGCTTAACCCGTCAAATTTCAAAGGCTGACGATCGGGGATCAAATTTTCTTACATAGAAGAACTACTTTACTTTAGATAGATAGTTTAGCTTTACAAAAACTTTATGATAACCCGAAGCTAAATGTATCTACTACTACAAATCGACTCTAGAAACTCATGTCAATTTTTGGACTTGTTTGGGTGGCATCCTGGTTCGGCTCCTTTTCGTCGCTGGCGGAAAAAGTATTAGACACTCCTCGCTATCTATCGCACACTTTTTTTAACCAAAAGTCTTTGACTCGCGATGATTCCTCTAGCAAATCTCAATCCACCTTTCAAGATGCTTTCACCTCGGTTCGCGCATCTTCCCGTTTCGGGGCTGCTTCTTCGGTAAAGAAATTGAGTCCAAGTTTTAAGCTAAAAACCGCTGCGATCGGTCAGCCCATCTCATCGACTGGCGTTTGGTTAGGGGCGATCGAGACGCTGCTGTCTAACCCTTCTTATCAGCCCACGGGCTATTCTCTAGCGCTGAGTCAACCTGCTTTTCAGCCTATCGCCTTCAAGGAATCAGTTGCTACTCACCCTCACGACAACTCACTCCACTACTTGTTAGAAGTTGTGCAGAATTTTCTCTGGACAGTTCCTCCTGGCATTGCAGCCACCGATTTTGCTAGTTCAACTCCTGCCGTAGTGGTCATCAAATCAAGCGCTGACAGCCCATCAAGCCAGACAGACTTTAGAATAGGATATTGGAGATGTGCCACTCGGCAAGAAAGCCCCTCCCAGCAGACTGCGAAAGGGTTTCAAGTTTGGGTGAAAGGATGCCTAGTTGCAGAAGTAGCGAATCAGTCGAGCGCTGATAGCGTTGCAGATAGCCTGACCAAGCTGTTAAAAACTCCTGATCTAGATGCGTCTCAACTGACTCTTGCTTTTGAGCGAGAAATGCCTGTTGCCAAACTCGGCGATCGCGTGGTGTTTGCTTTTGAGCACAAGTTGGCATCTCAGTTCGATCGTCCGGTTGAGTTGGTGGCGATCGATTGGGTCAACAATCTAAGAATTGCACTAGGGCAAGACCCGCTCGCAGTGGCAGATGCCCAAGTTAGAATGCACGATCTGCACGATACAGGCACCAGCATTAGTGGACTAGCATCCTGGTATGGTCCTTATTTTCACGGGCGGCAGACGGCAACGGGCGAGATTTTTGACCAAAACGAACTGACGGCTGCCCATCCTTCGCTTCCCTTCGGAACGTTTCTTAAAGTCACTAATTTGCTGAATGGCAAGAGTGTCGTGGTGCGAGTCAACGATCGCGGTCCTTATTTTGACAATCGCATTCTAGACTTATCAAACCGTGCGGCTCGATGCATCGGAAGCGACGATAAGGGAGTCGTCCCGATCGAGGCTGAAATCATGTTGCCAACCACAGGTCAGAAAATTGCAGCGCTCTAAGCAGAGCTGCCAAACGGCAGAATAATGTGACGGGTGGAGTCGATCGTCAGCCATCCCTCTTCGCGCAATTGTCCGAGGAGTCGGGTGATGGTGACGCGAGTTGTGCCGATCGCGTTTGCCAAATGTTGATGAGTCAATCGCACGTTGAGTCGCATTCCAGTGTTCACAGGTTGCCCAACTTCGTGCTGAAGCAAAATGAGCAACTGTCGCAGCCGATCTTCTACCCGACGACACCCCGCCAGTGCTAGAAAGGCTTCTGACTGCTGCAATCGACGGCTCAGGTGGCGAAAAATCTCTTGAGCCAGCAGAGGAGATTGTTCAATCTCTGTCATGCTAACCGCCATCAAATCGACATCAGTGAGCGCGATCGCTTGATAAGGGTTGATATAAGTAAAGGGCAACCCAAACGGCATTGAGCTACTCACCAACCCCAACAGCGCTTCGTCTCCAGTTGGATACAGCGTACTCAGCAGCACGACTCCGCGACAAACCACCCAAATCTCGTGAGCAACCATTTGAATCTGCTGACCACTGCGATAGGGATGTAAGTTGCGCCCTTGATAGCGCTGTTCTAAAACCTGGCGCAAATCAGAGGGATGAGGCGCTTCTGAAGCAAACGATTGAATCATAAGAAATCGTAGTGTAGCGGCTGCTCACATTCACTCTAAAACGTCAACCTCAAGGGAAGGTAATTTTCAGGTTGGCATCTGGTTAAGCTTTTACGCGAGATGCAACTAATTTGCCCTCCTCACGCAGTGGGGCAAGCCCTGCCAACCCTTCTCCCCAAGGAGAAGGGCTTTCGGACATCTCTGGTTCCCTCTTCCGATGGGAGAGGGCTAGGGTGAGGGCAGTCTTTGTAGATATTTCAGGAAAGTCGCACATTGCGGGCTTTTGTTTTGCAGCATCCTGAACCTCGCTACAATAATTGAGAAGCAATGAGGGTGGACTTGCAGGTGACTCAGGATAGCGTAACTCCCAACGGCGATCGACAGAGAGAGCTTGATCAGAAGGCAGTTTCTTCTACCTACTACACGTTATTAGGGCTGCATCCTTCAGCGTCGGTGCAGGATATTCGACAGGCTTATCGAGAGTTGAGTAAGCTCTATCACCCAGATATCACACAGTTGCCAGCCACGATCGCGACTCAAAAATTTCAGCAGCTAAACGAGGCGTATGCAACGTTGAGTAACGTCGATCGTAAAACTGCTTACGATCTAAAAATCAGATATTCTCGCGTCACAGTGATTCAGACTTTACCGAGCCTCAACCGTCCCCAGCCCAAATATTCCAACTCTTCGGCGTATATTGATGCCACCGATCGCCCGCTCTCACCCGGAGAGATGTTTGCGCTGTTTATTTTAGGGCTGACTTTTTTAGGGTGTTTGCTATTGGCAATCACGATCGGGTTTACTAGAGGTGAATCTGCCTTTCAGCCGATCACTGCCGAAACCCCTATCCTTCGGAAAGTCGTGCCTGATCTCCATCCTTCAGACGATTTAACAGCGACGGTTGCCCCGATAATTTCGGCTCCGTCAGATTCGATCAAGTCCCTAACCCTACTTAAATAAAGACTACATGGATTTGCCTTCTGCCGATACTCCTTTATACAACCATCCCCTTCCCCAGATTGAAGAGTGGCTCTCACAAAACGGCGGTCAGCAGGATTCAGAAGACATTCACTGCTGGCTGATTGAGAAACCTGACTGGCGCGCAGAACTCTGCCTAGAGGTTGATCAAATTAATGTGCGCTACATTCAAGACGACGGACCGGATATCCAGCGATCGTTCAAATATTCCCTTAGCCGTCAAGATCTCGAAGACGCGATTTTTGCCGGACCTTAAATGAGTCAAACGCTAAAGAGTTCTAACTGCTGAACGGCTTGCGGTGTTGGTAAGTCCTGCTTCGAGACTTCAATGTACTGAAGAACACACTCAGCGATGTACTTGCCAAGATTGACCGGAACCGCATTACCGATCATCTGTTCCAGGCAAGTTTTAGTGCCAAACCATTTGAAGCCCTCTGGAAACGTTTGGATATAGCTTCTTTCTAAAGTCGTCAAAGGTCGGATGTGGTCGCTTGGGTCGCAGCGATCGCCATCATGCTTTTTATACCCTTTAGGCAAAGGTCTATTGACACCTCGAATCGTTGGGCTGGGTTCATGCACACTAAAAATCCCCCTTCTTGCATAGCTTCTAGGGTGCCGATAATAATAGTTAAGGTCTAATTTTTCGCCCATGTAGTCGAATATTGTCATGGGGTTGTTAGCTTGGTTTCTAACGAAATAGTTGTCCAAAAATCCATCTTCTGAATGTAGATGTCCAACTAAAATGAATCGTTTTCTAGTTTGAGGAACTCCACAATAGCTAGCATCCAAAACGGTAGAACTTAGTCCATAGTTGCTGGTTCTAAAAAGTGAGATTGCTTCTTGTAGAACGCGGCTCTTTTTAATCCGTTCTACGTTCTCCATCAAAAACCATTCTGGTCTCACCTTCGAGATAATTTGTGCATAGGAAGCTGTTAAATCTGCTCGACCTAGAGTTTCATCTCTCTTCCCAGCGCTCGAAAAATCTTGGCACGGAGGACCGCCAATAATTATGTCTGGCTCCCACTTTCTAAGAATTTCTAAATCTTCAAGCTTTGAAAGATCAGTTTGAAAAACAGGGTGATCAAAATTAGCTGAATAGATATCACAAGCTTCTTTCCAGTTGTCAAACGCTGCAACAACCTCAAAGCCAGCTTTTTGAAACCCTAGTGAAAGACCTCCACAACCCGCAAACAAGTCAATGACTTTCATTCTTTTGGGTGGTTTAAACAGACTCGAAAATTTCTGGTGAGTTGAAGATAATCGCATCAAATCGCCGTTCAGGACTCAAGAGATTTTGCCCACCGCCAAGAATGATTTCTCTAATTTGCTGTTTGGTAATTCTTGGCTTTGTCAAAATCTCACTCCGCATATATGGGTATGTGACCTTACCACTTACAGCAAACGCTTTGTCGTTTTTAGTATCATACGATAACTCGTCAATCACGCGTCTGTGGTCTATTTGACCGTGCAGGCTAAAATCGTAGAGCATTTTGAAGAGCCAGACGGCTGTTCTTACTTGACGAGTTATCGTTTTCAGTGCGATCAGTTCTCTTCTTGCCACATCAAGAAATAGTTGGGTAAAGGCAAGATTGCTCCAAACAAACACATCTAAGCAATTCTCAGAAAGCTTGGGGCTTTTCCCTTCTGTTTTCCAGATTGGCTGCATGACTAAAGGCTCTTGCTTATCTAAAATAGATAAAATTATTCTGTCAATTGCCTCTCTCATTTTAAATACAGAAGAACGGATGTGTATGCCCTCTTGCCAATCCTCAATCGCTTCAAATCCTTCTCCAATTAAGGCTATCAAACCGCTTAAATCATCTCTAAAATGTATGACGATGCTACACGCTAAGTATACGATCGTGTCAGGTCTAATTACTAATTCACAGCCAAATCTATCTTCTGACAAATCGCACGTTGAATTGTCTGGAAGCGCCGTCAGTTTTATTTCGAGTCCCTTCAAGCAAAGTCCATTATTTCTACTTAACGTCACTAGATCAACTCTCGGAAAATTTCCTATGACAAGCTGTTGAAACGGAATGTAGGGACTTTCAAAAGAGTAGAAGATATTTTCAGAGATTGGGTCAGCTCCGTAAAGCTCTGCTGTGCCAATGCTACTATGATAAACCCGCATATTTTCATCGAGTTTCAAGTACACATTTTCCAATCCTTGATGCTTGAGAAAAGCAGACAATGATGCTGGAAAAGATGAATTAAATTGATTTTTACCCCAATTATCTTTGTTTGAAAAGTTACGGTTTGAATATTTAATTCCGAAAAGATTGGGTTCCTGATGGCTGGGCATTTCAAGTTTTTCACTGCTCATTTAATGCGCTCGGCTTTGGGCTTGCGCCACTGGAATTTTAAGCACGGACTCTACAGAAAAGGAGCACTCCTTGATTTCTTACTAAACTTTGCCAAATCTTCGTTCTCGTTGTTGATAGGCAGTGAGTGCTTGGTGAAATGCGTGACGATCGAAGTCGGGCCACAGCGTGTCAGTCACATAAATCTCACTATATGCCATCTGCCAGAGCAGAAAATTGCTCAAGCGCATTTCACCACTCGTCCGAATCAGCAAATCAGGGTCACTAATTCCGGCAGTGTAGAGGTGACGTTCAAATAAACTTTCATCAATGTCTTCAAGCTGCACCGCGCCCTGCTGAACCTGAGCCGCGATCGCTCGACATGCTCGCAAAATCTCCTGCCGTCCGCCATAGTTGGTGGCGACTGTGAAGGAAATTCCCTGGTTGTCTTGGGTTTCTAGCATCGATCGCTCGATTTCAGCTTGCAAACTTCGAGGCAATGCGCCCAGATTGCCGACAAACTTAATGCGAACATTTTCTCGCATCATTTCTCGCAGTTCTTGACGCAGCACTCGCTCAAACAGCGTCATCAAAAACTCAACTTCTTCAAGCGGTCTGCCCCAATTTTCGGTTGAAAACGCGTAGGCAGTCAGCGCCTGCACTCCCCAATCTCGGCAGCACCGCAGCAGATCTTTTAACACATCGACTCCTCGACGGTGCCCCATAATTCGGGGTAGCCCCTGACGTTTTGCCCAGCGCCCGTTGCCATCCATAATGACAGCAACATGGTTGGGCAATTTATCTCGCTCTAGGTCAGCAGGTAATTGTAAGACGGTGTGCTTGGCAGTCATTGTTTTGTGTGAGAAGCCGATGCTTGAGTAATAGAAAGTTAAACGGGTGAAGGTTTATGGAGAGAAATTTTCGGGCGATCGTACAGCACTGAACTCTAGCCTAACGACTGCAAAGATGTCATCGTACAAGAATCTGGGCTAGTCACTCTGCTTTTTCGCGTCTTTCGCCTTGGGGTTGGGATGCAGACTATTTTCAGCATCGCTCGTCTTTCTCTGCCGAGATAAACGCGGAAATAAAGACAACATTCTGGCAGAAATCTGACGCACCAAACTTCGCAAATTTGGGGCAACGGCTTCACGATCGCCCGATTCAGAAAATCGTGCTTCTAGAAGTTCTTTTAGCTTAATGCTGGTTAGGGGACGATTGAGAGTGCCCCGTTCGGCGAGAGAAATCGAGCCTGTCTCCTCAGAAACGACGACGCAGATGCAGTTTTCAACCCGTTCGGTGATGCCCATTGCCGCCCGATGTCGGGTTCCTAGCTGCCGAGAGGCGGTTCGTTCTGAGAGCGGTAAGATTACCCCTGCCGCGATAATTCGAGAGCCTCGGATCAAAACTGCCCCATCGTGCAGCAGAGTTGTCGTCTGAAAGATAGTCTGAAGCAGTTCTTTAGATACTTCAGCGTTGAGTCTGATTCCGGGAACCGAGAAATCTCGTTCGTCGATCGGAGTCGAGGTTTCCAAAATCAACAGCGCTCCGATGCGGTTTTGAGATAGTTCCTTTACGGCATCAACAATTTCGTCGATCACACTGTCCGATCGAGGTAAATTTCTCCGCGACGGCTGAAATAGCTGGAAGATTTCGCCTCGCCCTAGCTGCTCTAAAAAGCGACGAAATTCTGATTGAAGAATAAACGCCATCGCCACCGCCGCGCCGATGACTAGATTATTTAGAACAAAGCTCAAAAGTCTGAGTTCTAATCTCTGGCTCACGGCTGCCGCTAACATGAGCACAATAAACCCTCTGACCATCCAGAGCGTGCGACGCTCACCGATGATGACCAACATCACATAGGTCAGCGCCAGCACTAACCCAACATCAATCAGGAACCTGAGATTATCGAGTATAAAAATCAACAAGGACTGTATCCAGTCGGGGTTTGTTAATCAAGGTCAAGGGCTAAAGGTTCAGAGTGAAAGCGACACAGGAGTGGTTGAAATGGGTTGATTCAACGGTTAAACTCCTTCACCTTTCACCCGTCACCCTTGCCGTTTCACCCTGCTTTCAATCTTTCTGGGAGACGATCTTGTCGGATCAGATCTTCGTAAGTTTCGCGCTGCAAGACGATGTTTGCCTCTCCTGCATTCACCAAAACGGCAGCCGGACGCGGCAAACGGTTGTAGTTGGAAGACATACTGTAATTGTAGGCTCCGGTTGCCATGACGACGAGAATGTCACCCGATCGCGTCTCTGGTAGGTGTGCCTCTTTAATCAAGATATCGCCTGATTCACAGTGTTTTCCAGCGATCGTGACTTGTGTGGTGATCGGGGCAGACATCCGATTTGCCACGACTGCCCGATAAAGCGACTGATAGGTGATTGGGCGCGGATTATCGGACATCCCGCCATCGACACTTAGATAAGTGCGAATTCCAGGAACGGTTTTTTCTCCGCCGATCGTGTAAGCCGTGACGCAAGCAGAGCCGATCAGAGATCGTCCCGGTTCTGACAACAGTTTCGGCATGGGAATATTTTGACTCTGACAGGCGGCAGCGACAGACTCACACACGACTTTTACCCAATCATCGATGCTGGGAGGATCGTCTGATTCGGTATAGCGAATGCCCAAACCGCCACCGATGTTGAGTTCCTGAATCGCCAACCCGTGTTGAGCCGCTTTGCCCAACCACTGCACCATCACCGTTCCTAAGTCTTGGTGCGGCTGCAGTTCAAAAATTTGAGACCCAATGTGAGCATGTAACCCCACAAACGCCAGCGATGACTGTTGGCTGATGAATTTGAATAGTTCGTCAACCTGATTGGGATCAAAGCCAAATTTGCTGTCCAGATGCCCAGTCCGGATGTATTCGTGGGTGTGGCACTCAATTCCTGGGGTGAGACGCAGCATGACTCGAATGGGAGTTTGACGATCGACCGTCAAGGTCGCCAAAGTCTTCAGTTCTAACCAGTTGTCAACGACGATCGTGCAGCCGGACTCGATCGCCAATCTCAACTCATCTAGAGACTTATTATTGCCGTGCAGATAAAGCTTGCTGGGGTCAAGCCCTGCTTTCAGTGCCGTGTAGAGTTCGCCGCCCGAAACGATATCGATTCCTAAGTCTTCACTGCCGACGATCGCGCAGACTGCCAGACAGTTCCAGGCTTTCGAGGCATATAGGACTTGCGATTCGCCGGGATAGTAGTGCTTAAACGCGTCACGATACTGACGGCAAGCGGTTCTCAAAGTCTCTTCGTCCAAAATATAGAGAGGAGAGCCAAATTTTTGCACCAGATCAGAGACATCGCAGCCTCCAATCTCTAAGCGATCGTCGCGGTTGACTTGGGCAGTCAGAGGCAACAGGAATTGATTGGGCGATCGCTCCCCAGAAGCCGTTGAGTTAGGCAAATACTGCCGACCGGAGTTTTGAACCTCCACAGGTTGAGTCAATGTCATGTCTTTATTGTCGTCCTCGCTAGCGGCAGGCTCAAGCCATTTTTGCTATTACCAGTGTACAATTGGAGACTGTGCATTCTGACTCGAATTCGAGAAGCTTGTGTGACTTCCCTCCTAAAACTTGAGCGCTTAACGTCAGAGTTTCTTCCAGCCGTTTTAGACCTCGACCAGCGGTGTTTTGGCGGACTGTGGACTCTAGAAGGGTATCAGAGAGAACTGGACAGCCCAAACAGTGATTTGGTGATATTGGTCGATGACAGTGCTTCGACCCCTGTAGTCGGGCTGGGCTGCGTCTGGGCAATCTTAGACGAGGCTCACATCACGATCGTTGCCGTTCACCCCAACCATCAGCGCCAAGGGTTTGGACAGGCTATTCTTCTGTCTCTGCTACAATTGGCTCATCAGCGAGAGCTAGAAAGAGCTACCCTAGAAGTCAGAATTTCTAATCAATCCGCGATTAATCTATATCAAAAGTTTGATTTTCGCGAAGCAGGGCGACGAAAGCGCTACTACCCTGACACCGGAGAGGATGCGAGCATTCTCTGGCGTGGCGGACTGCAACACCCCAATTTTCCTGACCTTTTGACCCATTGGCAGACCCAAATCTGCGATCGCCTTGCTCAAAACCAGTGGGATTTAATGGTAGCCCCTAATACGTTTAAGACAGAAAAATTTCTGTTGACAGACGCTTGAGGGTTTGGTGACAATCTGCCTCTGGTTAGAGATATTGGGTATCTGGCGATCGCGAACGATCGAGTTCGGTAATCGCGACTCATTCCTACTGCGTAGACCCAGTATCGAGACAATTCCGCTATGTTAGAATCATCGGTACCGGCAACGCAGCAGGTGAGTGGAAATACGCCATGTTTGAACGCTTCACAGAAAAAGCCATTAAGGTGATCATGCTAGCCCAAGAGGAAGCTCGCCGCTTGGGTCACAACTTCGTAGGTACAGAGCAGATCCTCTTGGGTCTGATTGGAGAAGGGACCGGCGTCGCCGCCAAAGTACTGAAGTCTATGGGTGTCAACCTCAAAGACGCTCGGATCGAAGTCGAGAAAATCATCGGTCGAGGTTCTGGCTTTGTTGCCGTGGAAATTCCCTTTACCCCACGGGCGAAGCGAGTTCTAGAACTGTCTCTTGAAGAAGCCCGCCAGTTAGGTCACAACTACATTGGCACTGAGCACCTGCTCTTGGGTCTGATTCGAGAAGGGGAAGGAGTCGCTGCCAGAGTACTTGAAAATCTGGGAGTTGATCTCTCCAAGGTTCGCACTCAAGTGATTCGGATGCTGGGCGAAACTGCTGAGGTTTCTCCGGGCGGCAGTCAGGGGCGAACTAAGACCCCGACGCTTGACGAGTTTGGTGCAAACCTGACTCAGATGGCAGCCGATGGAAAGCTTGACCCCGTGGTCGGTCGTCAAAAAGAAATCGAACGCGTGATCCAGATTCTGGGTCGCCGCACCAAGAACAACCCTGTTCTAATCGGTGAACCAGGCGTAGGTAAAACCGCGATCGCTGAAGGTCTCGCCCAACGAATTGCCAACGACGACATTCCAGACATTCTGGAAGACAAGCGCGTCGTCACGTTAGATATTGGTCTCCTGGTTGCAGGCACCAAATATCGAGGCGAATTTGAAGAGCGGCTCAAGAAAATCATGGATGAAATCCGGTCTGCCGGAAACGTCATCTTGGTGATCGATGAGGTGCACACCCTAATTGGGGCAGGTGCGGCTGAAGGCGCGATCGACGCTGCCAACATCCTCAAGCCAGCTTTGGCGCGGGGTGAGTTGCAGTGCATCGGAGCCACCACGCTGGATGAATATCGTAAGCACATTGAGCGAGACGCTGCCCTAGAGCGCCGCTTCCAGCCCGTCATGGTGGGTGAACCATCCGTTGACGAGACGATCGAGATTCTGCGAGGTCTGCGCGAACGCTACGAGCAGCACCACAAACTGAAGATCTCGGATGCTGCCCTTGAAGCGGCTGCCAAGCTCTCCGATCGCTATATCTCCGATCGTTTCTTGCCTGACAAAGCGATCGACTTAGTGGACGAAGCAGGTTCCCGCGTCCGGTTACTTAACTCTCAGCTACCTCCTGCTGCCAAGGAACTGGATCGGGAATTGCGCCAAGTCCTCAAAGACAAAGACGATGCGGTGCGGTCACAAAACTTTGACCGTGCAGGCGAACTGCGCGATCGCGAGATGGAAATCAAAACTGAAATCCGCTCAATCGCTCAAACCAAAAAAACAACCTCTGACGCAGGTGAAGAGGTGTCTCCGATCGTAGACGAGGAAGATATCGCTCATATTGTGGCTTCTTGGACGGGTGTTCCGGTGAGTAAACTCACCGAATCTGAGTCTGAGAAACTGCTGCACATGGAAGACACGCTGCATACGCGGCTGATCGGTCAAGACGAAGCCGTGAGAGCGGTATCCCGTGCGATTCGTCGGGCGCGAGTGGGCTTGAAAAACCCCAACCGTCCGATCGCCAGCTTTATCTTCTCCGGTCCAACTGGGGTAGGTAAGACTGAGTTAACGAAAGCACTGGCTGCTTACTTCTTCGGCTCCGAAGATTCCATGGTTCGACTCGATATGTCTGAGTTTATGGAGCGGCACACCGTTTCTAAGCTGATCGGGTCGCCTCCTGGCTATGTGGGCTATAACGAAGGCGGTCAATTGACTGAAGCCGTTCGTCGTAAGCCTTACACAGTCGTGCTGTTTGACGAAATTGAGAAAGCGCACCCAGACGTGTTTAACATGCTGCTGCAAATCTTGGAAGATGGTCGCCTGACCGATGCCAAGGGTCGCACAGTTGACTTCAAAAACACGCTGCTAATCATGACCTCGAACATCGGTTCAAAGGTGATTGAGAAGGGTGGCGGCGGTTTGGGCTTCGAGTTCTCCAACGAAGACGTGGCAGAGTCGCAGTACAACCGCATCCGTTCATTGGTGAACGAAGAGTTGAAAAACTACTTCCGTCCTGAGTTCCTCAACCGTCTAGACGAGATTATCGTCTTCCGTCAGTTGGTCAAGGAAGAAGTCAAGCAGATTGCTGATATCATGCTCAACGATATCTTCAAGCGGTTGACCGAGCAGGGAATCACGCTGGAAGTCACTGAGCGGTTTAAGGATCGTTTGGTCGATGAAGGCTTTAACCCCAGCTACGGAGCGCGTCCCCTACGTCGAGCGATTATGCGCTTGCTAGAAGACTCTCTGGCTGAGGAGATCCTCTCTGCCCGCGTTAAAGATGGCGATGTCGCGATCATGGATGTGGACGAGAGTGGTCAGGTGAAAGTGCTGAAAGGGGAGAAGCAAGAATTGCTTCCCCAAGCGGTTGAGTAAGCCTTAATCAGTCAAACTCATTTGAATTTTAAGTGGTAGAAGCCTCAGAACTTCTACCACTTTTTTGTAGCACCTAGCACTCAAGCCGCGTCTGTGAAAAAGTTTCCTGTTCTAAAACATTAGTAAGAATTGATAAAACTGCTCTAAACGGCGAAATGTAGCGTGGTGCGATGATAATGCGACCTACTATTATTTGATTACGTTTGCTTGAGGAGTCGTTATTGACATGGCAAGAAATGGATTTTTAGCAGATTTTCAGAAGTTTTTGATGCGAGGAAACGTTATTGATTTAGCGGTTGCTGTCATCATTGGTGAAGCATTTAACAAAATCGTGACCTCTTTGGTTCAAGACATCATCACGCCAGTGATTCTCAATCCTGCCTTACAAGCCGCTAAGGTGGATGACCTACAGAACTTGTCAGCGAACGGCATTAAATACGGAGTGTTTCTCGCAGCGGTCATTAATTTTGTAGTAATTGCCTTTGCGATTTTTGTGATGATTCGAGCGTTTGAGAAAGCGAAGAAGCGGTTTTCGCTTCAAGAAGCGATCGACGAAGCAGCCACTACCGACCCTGTTGTGTCGTCTCAAGAACGTTTGACAGGCGCGATCGAGCGACTCACTTCCTCAATGGAAAGTCGATAAGAAATGGAGCGATCGTCTGACTTTCTGCTAGAGGGAGTTATGCGCTCGTCCTTGTATTGCTAGTCCAAAACTTCTAAAACGGCTTTGGGTAATAGCTGATCTTTAAACCAAACAATTCGAGCAGATGTGTCGTTGAAATTGACTCCTGCTTTTTCTAGGTTAAGTCGTTCTGAAATCGCCAAAATCAAATCGTCGCGTCCGGCTTGTTGCACCTGAGAGAACTTTTTCTTCAGATATTCGGGTCGCCAATAGCCGACGATTTCTAATAAAAAGGTGCGTCCATCGGGGTGAACGAGCCGAAAGTCAGGAATCATCACGCTGCCAGGAATTGGAATTAAGTCTACTTCTCGCTCTAACTGCCACTCGGTTTTGGCTTTTTGCCACCGCTCGACAAATCCCGCTTCTAGCATACTGTCGTAGGTTTTGCCGGGGGGATAGTGGCTGACCAATCCGCAGTCTGATTCGAGGGCAAAGCGTCCGGTGCGGGTTTTGCCAGAATAAGTGTCGTTGACCTGCAATTCAGCGGCTAGACTCCATTTAGAAACGTGGAGGAGCGCAGGAAGCAGTTTGGCGATCGCCAATCCATACCGGGTTGAAGGCTTAAATAAACTGGTCGGTCCATCAACGGTGAGCGTAAACCCGTGGTCAGCGTCGCCCTCGATATAAGTCATTAACTGAAACAGTTTGACATAGCGAAACAGCAGTTTATATTGACCCGGATCGTTGCGATGAGCATTCAAAATCAAGTGACTGGCACGATAGAACACCCCTTGCACCTGAGAGAGATTGTAGCGATGCAGTAACGCCTCTGAAGTCGGAACTTCAAACTCAGTCAGAATTTGATTATCAGGAAGATCGGCGTAAAGCCCCGATCGGATCTGCTCGGTCAACACTTCATGCCCCAACTCTTGAGTCAGGGAATCTGCGAGACGATCGAGCGTGACTTGCGTCGCTTGAGCACTAGGCGCAGCTTGAGACGACAGCGCAAAAATTCTCTCTCTCAGCATCGGCGGCTCTAACGGACTAATCGTTTCAAAGGTGCTAAACGCGCTGTTGAGTAAATGGGCAAGTCCGCGTTTGATGCGATAGTCGGTTTCTTCGCCTTCAAGTTCTAACAGTTGGCGATTGAGTTCGCCTTTGGTGATGCCTTTGGCTTCTTGAAACAGGGTGATTAAATCTTGCGCGATCGCCAGATTGGATTGATCAAGCTTTAACCGTTTGGGAACCAGTTCTTCACCGCTAAATCGGTGCATCAATAAATCAGATGGCAGCATTAGTCCCAGATCTCACGTAAATCAAGAATGAATTCGGGCAGGATGAATTCTCCTGAGAGGGTGTCGGGGCGATCGAGAATCTCGATCAGTTGATTTGGACGGTAGATTTCAACCTGTTGATCTTGAGGATTAATCAACCAGCCTAGAGATGCCCCATTTTCTAGATACTCTCGCATTTTTGTTCGCAAATCTTCCAGGTCGTCACTAGGAGAGCGCAACTCGATCACAAAATCAGGACAGAGAGGAATAAATTTCTTTTTCTGCTCAGGGGTTAACCCGTCCCATCGCTCTTGCCGAATCCAGGCGACATCGGGCGATCGAGTTGCCCCATTCGGCAGTTTAAACCCGGTTGAAGAATCAAAACTTTTACCAAGTCTCTTTTGCTGATTCCAAAACCAGACTTGTCCAGTTAATCCAGAATTCCAGTTTCCTGTTTCGCCTCCGGTAGGTGACATGATAATCAGTTCTCCAGTGGAAGTTCGTTCAAATTTGGAGTCTCGATTTGTGAGACAAATCTGCTCAAACTGCTCATCTGTCACTTTTCTATTAGTTAGCTGCATGACGACCTCTCAATTGCTGTGAAAGCAGACGGGTTGCTCGTCGCATTCTTGTAGTTTAGCGAGTCTGTGTTACTTCTTGGCTTTTGCCGCGTCATAATAAAAGGCAGCTTTACGATCGACACTGGGTAGATATGTTGAAATCATGGTGGCAATGGACACTCGCGATCGCGCTCTTAGCGTTGATTGTAGCTGGGAGTGTTTGGCTGTTTCGACCGAGAGAAGCGTCAGTTCCGACCACTCCATTGTTGGTTGGCGATCGACGGGTTGACCACTTAAAGATGGGAAATCCTAGCAATGCAGGAGTTGACCCCAACAATTATCTGTTGTCAAGCTCAGAGAGTGTCGATCAACCTCGACCCTATGTGACTTCTTATAATCGGAGTAAAAACACTCCAAATTGGTCAAGCTGGCAGTTAAATAAATCGTGGCTCGGCAATTCTCCGCGTCGCAATGATTTTCGTCCTGATCCGACGTTGCCAAAAGGTTGGTATCAAGTCAGATCAAGTGACTATAACAATAGTGGATTCGATCGCGGACATCTAACCCCGGCTGCAGATCGGGACAACACTCCCAAAAACATTTCTGCCACGTTCTTAATGACCAATATTGTGCCGCAAGCGCCTGACAATAATCAGGGACCCTGGGCGCAGTTAGAAAACTATAGTCGTGGTTTAGCAGAGCAAGGAAAAGAACTCTACATCATTGCGGGTGGCTATGGAAACACTCGATCGATTGGGAAAGGCAATGTCAAAATTACGGTGCCCGATCGTGTGTGGAAAGTGATTGTCGTCATGGACAAACCCGGACTCACTGCCAATGATGTGAATGCGAATACACGCGTGATTGCGATTGATATGCCCAATCAACAGGGCATCAAAGAGACGGACTGGCGCAAATATCGAGTCAGCGTTGATTTAATCGAAGAGAGAACGGGCTATAACTTTTTGACCAACGTGCCCGATGTGACGCAGGTGCGACTTGAGGAAAAGGTCGATAAAGTCATTGAGCGGGTTAAGTAATGGGTTAAGTCAGATCTTGCACCAGTCTATTCGCTGCGGCTCTGTCCCGCCCGTGAATGGAATTCCGGGCTAGCCTTGCGAAGTCCGTTGAAACGGACTGAACCTCAAACCCTCTCTCAGTCCCTTGAGTGGACTTCTCACCGTTAGACCGTGATGTTCAATCACGGGCGGGTGAATGCCAGAAACGAGAGAGGTTTAGTTTAGGTGCAAGATCTCAGTTAAGTCTCGACGGCTTTTGTGGTGATTCCAGCGAGGTGACTATCTGGAGTTTGTCCCACAATGTAAATGTCTAAATTAATCTCGCCGAGTCGGTAGACTCTGAGGGTATTAAGACGCTGTTTGAGTGTGGCAACGAGCTGCTGATATTGTTTCATTGTGGCAATCTCTTCGTCGCCGTACCAATCTTGAGGCTGAGTGACGACTTCAAAAAAAGAGTCGAAGTCATCGGTTTTGACGATCGTATTCATTGAGTGATGCGTAAAGTCCAACAGCTTCTCATGAGTCAGGTCAGACGCGGTTTGATTCTGCCAGCAAAACACCTCAAATGGATACTCTGACTCACTGATCCACAGCAACTTGTTGCAGGCTTGTTTGAGTTGATCAATCAAATCTAAGCAATCGTGAGTCATGAGTCGTTACCAATCTGCTTCGGGTTCGGCGGCACGAGGAATCGATTTTCTAGGAACAGCATAAACTGAAGGCGGTACTAACTCTAGCTGGTGTTGGGGTGATTTGGCAGGCGATTTCTCTCCTTTGCGGCGACGAGACACGCCTTCTTCGCTGGTATCTTCTGCTACAACTTCATAGAGCAACGCCAGCTTATTGGGGTCTTTGCCCTTGCGAAGAATTCGCCCCAGTCGCTGAATATATTCACGAGTCGAGCCTGTACCCGACAGCACGATCGCGACACTCGCCTCCGGCACATCAACGCCTTCGTTAAGAACTCGCGAAGCCACTAACGTTTTATAGTCTCCTTGCTTAAATCGCGTCAGCACATCATGCCGTTCTTTAACGGGAGTTTGATGCGTAATAGCAGGAATCAGAAACTCTTGAGAAATGCGATAAACGGTGGCGTTGTCGTCTGTAAAAATCAGAGTTCGTTCGGGATAATGTTGGGATAAAAGATCGGCGAGAATTCGCAGCTTGCCCTCGGTGCCAAACGCGATCGCTTTGGCTTCTCGGTGCGCCAACATCGCTTTGCGTCCGGCTTTCGATCGAGCGCTTGCCTGCACAAATCGCTGCCAACCTTGAGCGCTGCTGAGATAAATATTCGCTTCTTTTAGGAATGCGTTGCGGATTTGAACTAAGCGATCGTAGCGTTCTCGCTCCTGTTTTGAAAGTTTGACTTTAATTTGGGTCGCTCTATGATTTGCGAGTGCCGAACCGGATAATTCTGCTGCGGTTTTACGATAGACTTCTGCACCAATTAACGTATTCAGATCTTCGTGTTTGCCGTCTGTGCGTTCGGGTGTGGCGGTCAATCCTAATCGATAGGGCGCGATCGCAAATTCTGCAATCACTCGATTGAAGCCACTCGGCAGATGGTGGCATTCGTCAAACACCAGCAGCGCATATTGATTACCGAGTGTCTCCGCATTAATCGCAGCACTATCGTAAGTTGAGACAAGAATGGGAGTGCGATCGCGCGATCCGCCCCCCAATAACCCGACTTCAACGTCGGGAAACGCCGCCGTTAAGTGCGCGTACCACTGGTGCATTAAGTCTAAGGTGGGCACCATGACTAATGTACTGCGCTGTGTGATCTGCATCGCCAATTGCGCCAGATAGGTTTTTCCGGCAGCCGTGGGGAGAACGACGACTCCCAGCCGTCCCGCGTGTCTCCAAGCATCTAGGGCTTCTTGCTGATGCGGATAAGGCTCCATCTCTAAACTGGGCACCATTTCGACTTCTGCAAAGGCTTTTGCTTTATCGTCAAGCTCGGTGCCTTCAGCGCGCATTGCCAGCACCAAATTGCGATATTGATGGGCAGGAATACGAAACCGCTCGATGCGATCGTCCCAAATCGCATAGTCCATCCATGCCTTCCCTTTGGGTGGCGGATGCAGAATTAGAGTGCCACGATCGAACTTGAGCGTAGGAGTACGAGCCATGAGTTTTGCTCAGAACACTTGTTCGCTTGTCTGACGTTTATCGTGTCATCTCTTCGAGGGTTTTGCAAGCTAAGGAACTGGCGTGAAAATAAAATCTCTTACCGTTGACCGTAGATTTCAACTTCGCTCAACCACCAGAGGTCTGACAAGGGCTGAGCGAAGTCGAAGCCCGATCTATGGGACTCTGAGATTAACAGGTGCCCGTCAAACATCGGGATCGATTCCCATCGTTCTCAGTTGCTCTTCTAATCGCGTGGCTCTGGCTTCAGCTCGTTCGGCTCGTTGTCGTTCTTGCTCGGCTCGTTGTCGCTCTTGCTCGGCTTGCTCGGCTCCAGTTGGCACAACCCCCTCGCGGGTAGACCAGCGCAACCAGCGATCGTGCTTGCCCTCAAATACACCGTCCCAAAGTGTTAAACCGATGCCGACCTGCTCTAGCCAGGTTTCTGTCATTTCTTGATAGCGATTACCTCGAAGCTCGAATACTCTTAAGAGGGTGTCTCCTAGCTGTTGAAGAGGGTCAAAGATCACATAATAAGCTACACCAATTCTCGAATAGTCTCTGAGTTTGCTGCCCAACTCATTGCCTTCTTTGTTTGAGACAATCTCGATCGTCACATTGGGCGGTTTGCCAAACTCCCACACGAGGTAGGTACGATTCTTTTTCTCACGCCAGTTTTCGGGCACTTCGACATTGAGACTGAGAAACACATCGGGGACGATCGGAGGCTGACGCACGGCGTAAAACACTCCGACGTTTGCCGCAGCTAAAAAGGGGCAGTCAAACACCGAAGACTGGCTATAAAGCGGTTCTGTCAATAGGCGCTGCTGCTTTTCGGTGATTAAATTATCCACGGGGGTATCGTCCTCGATCTCCAAGTCGCGGATGTCTGGCGACAGATCAACTTCAGTAGCGATTCGCGACATGAGCCAGTCCTCTAGCGGTTAGGGACGATCGTAGCAGTTCATTGTAAATCTACCCACAAAACAGATTCACAGATTCAGTCTTCACAATCGAGCCTTCTTGCGCTTACTCCAACAACCAAGCAAACAGATCCCCGATCGTAAGTCGTAGCTCACTTGCAAACGATGGCATCGGAAGAACATCATCGGGTGCATCAAACACTTCCATTTCCTGCTTAGGGCGAAAGACAAACACAGTTTGCTCATCTGGATCAATTAACCAACCCATCTGAGTCCCGTGTTTTAGGCAATGAAGAATGTTTTTCGTTACTTTTGTCTGGCTTTGGTCAGGAGATAAGATTTCGATCGTCCAATCTGGTGCAGCAGGAAAGGTATTCGCCACTTCCCCATTGTCATCACGAGGAATTCGGCTCCAAACAAAAACTACAATATCGGGAACCGTTGAACGCCCCCCAAAGGTACACCGTAGCTCAGGAAACGCACGAGCAATCCGTTGAGGCTTAACGACTCCATTAATAGCAGGTAAAAATTCTCCTTGAATGGCACTATGTTTCCCTTGGGGCATCGGTTTTAGGACGATCTGACCATCAACGTATTCACTCGCAGGTTTCGTTTCTGGTAATTGCAAAAATTCCGCCAGCGTCAAGGTTTTAGACGGTGCTTGTACCATTCTAGTTTTGCCTCTAAGTCTGCTAGATCAAATACCAATAAGTAGGTGGGCTGAATTAAATGTAAGACGAATGAGCGAACGTAACCAGTGCTGACCAACGATTTTATGCTTTGTGAAGAAACTGATACATCTTACAAATGATTACGCCTTCCTACTTATCAATCTCCATTTTATCCAGAAGCTCAATGAGGAAGATCGACCTAATCATTTCTAGCCAACTTTAGAGTGGAAGTCAGCGTCGCACATCCACATAAACAACTCGAGCGGTCTGAACTTCTGCACCAGCGATCGTAGCCTAAGCAGCGCCGCCCAGTATCTTAATGAAGGCTTCCAGTGCTTGTCGTCTAAGTTCGATCGGAGTCATTCTCGAAGCCTCCCGCTAGCTATCTTTTGGATGCTCAGAAGCCATTTGAGAAAGCTGTTTTGAAATCTCAGGATTATAGAGCCGTAGATAATTCCAATAGTTGCCAAACACCGACTTCACATAGCCCTTCGTCTCGTCATAGGGAATCATTTCGATAAACTCGTCGGTGTCTTGCGTTTTTGTCTTTGCCAACCAGCCGCCCACCGCCCCCGGTCCCGCGTTATAGCTCGCAACTGCCAGCATCGAGTTGTTGTTATATTCCAGATGCGTATGATCGAGATACCAGGTGCCCAGACGAATATTGTCGTTGGGGTCGTCTAGCTTGAACTGCTTGAGTTTGATATTGCTGGCGACAAACGTCGCTGTTTCAGGCATCACCTGCATTAAACCTGTTGCGCCCACCGATGATTTGATTTTTGACTCAAATCGCGACTCTTGACGAATTAGCGCCGTCACCAAAAGCGGATTGAGCTGCTGCTGCTGTGACCAGTTCTCAATTTCTTGCAGGTAGGGGAACGGATAGAGCGCTTGCCAGTAGCCAGACTGCTGTTGGAGCGATCGATACTGTTCTTTTTCGTCGGGTCCGTCTCGATCGCTGAGATTAGACACCATAAAAATGCCGTCGAGATTATCGCCCACTCCCAGCCGCATTACGCCATCGGTGAATTGTTCTGACATCGACGGAGCCATGCGATTTTGAAACTCAACCTGCCAGTGAGTCCAGGCATCGCGGTCTTGCCCAAGCTGGTAGAGTTCTTTGAGAGTAGGCGACCCGGCGACGAGTTCGGGGCGAACGGCGGGTTTATCAACCTGCGGGTTGAGCGATCGGACGCTGTTAAAGTCGCCCACATTCCAGCCGAGCATACTCGCCGATCGCCACGCATAATAAGACTCTGGATGCTTTGCCAACACTTTTTGGTAGATGGCTTTTGCTTCATCCGATTTGCCCAATTTTTGAGTCCATTTGCCGACCCAAAACCCGGCTTGTGCCCCAATTTCGCTATTGGGATTGGTGTCGAGAATCGGTTCTGCCCACTGTTTTGCCAACCGAAAATCTCCGGCTTTGGCGCGTTCTTGAGCATACGCCCAGCGCATCTCTGCTGCTGCATCGGTGCTGGCATATTGGGTAAGCACCAGTTGCCGGACTTGCGCCGCAAACTTACTGCTGTTGAGCTTGTCTAGCTGTTTCGATTTTTCGATCAGCGCGGCAGGTTCTCGATCGGGAAAATGCTCAATCACTTGGTCGAGATAGGCGATCGCGAGTTGAGGCTGTTCGGCTAATGCTGCTAGTCGAGTCAGCGCTAATCCAGCTTCGGGTGACTTGGGGAACGTTTGAACGACTTGCCGATAGCGGTCTTCTCCACCCGATTTGCCGCTCAGGTGAAGCCCGCGCGCGGCTCGATAGGCGTTGACCGGAGTCTGAGGCGCACGGGCATAGGCAAACGCGCCTTTGTCGTAAATCTGATTTTCCCAATAGCCAAAGGCGATCGCTTCCCAATCTTTGGGCTGTAGCTGCGGGGCAAATTTCTCAGTGATCTTGTCGAGAATGCCCGTGTAGCCGTTTTGATTGATCGCATATTTGGCAACCAACATCAGCATGGCAAGCTGATTGGGATTCTTTTTAAGGCGGAGTTGAGCGATTTCAACCGATCGGGGATGGGCAGGAAACTTTGCGATCGCCTGATCCCAATATTTAGGGTTCGATCGTCCTAAGAAAAACAGCCCTTCTGCGGCAGCGGGATCATCAGGATATTGCTTCACTAATTCCTGCCATGTGGCGGTAGCTTCTGACGGTTTGCCAGCAGCCTCGTATGCCTGTGCCCGTTTCAGCAGAATTTGAGAAGACAACACCGAGTAATCTTTTTCTAAATCCTTCAACTGCTCTAGCGCTTTGTCTCCCTGCCCTTGAGCTACGAGATCGCTTGCCAGCAAATAACGAGCGCGATTTCTTTCTAATGAAGGAGCCGATTTTTGGGCGGTCGCTTTTAGCGTTGCGGCGCGTTGAGTTGGCGATTGGGAAATTAGAGGACTGACGATCGCGCTCGGAGATCCCACACTTTCGGGCTGCGTAGAATTGAACCCCTTCGTCGCTTGGTTTGAAGCGTCTTTAAGTTTCTCGATCGGCAAAAACACGCCGATTAACAAAGCCGATAATCCGGTGGTGGCTGCCAGCGCGATCCAAATCTTTCGTTGCTTCAACATCGATCTCCCAAAGCGTGGGTAAAATCTTCCAAAACTCTCAGCAGTTATAGCAAAGATTTGAAGGTTGCTGATGAGAAATGATAAATGTGCAGTCTATTTGTAGCTTATGACACGAATCATTCTACTGTAAATTTCTTCGAGAATCAGTGATCGCGGTCGCTGCGTCGTAAAACTCGACAACTACCTTCAAAGAAAAATCTGAAACGTCTCTGCATCCTTGGAGATCTTCTCACATCCCTCTTAATTTTGATCGATACTAGAAATCAGTAATTGAACCCAAAAGAAAGGTTAAGTGATGAAGGTACAAGCAACCAATACGCCGCGTCTCGAATGGTCTGGTGATGGTCTCGCGATCGGCTTATTTGAAGACGAACTTGAGCTAACGGGCGACCTAGCAGCACTCGACGAAACGCTTTCAGGGTTACTGAAAGACTTAATTGCTGACATGGACTTTAAAGGCAAATCTGGCAGCAGCGTCTCAACTCGCGTCGGCAACCAAAGTTCGATTCGGAAGTTGATTGTGGTAGGTTTGGGCAAATCTGACGCGCTGAAGCTTGATGGAATCAGACGAGCGGCGGCAGCGAGTGCCAAACTTGCCAAAAAAGAACGCTGCAAAACTCTGGGCATTAGTTTGCCCGTGTGGAATCAAGACGCAGCCGCGACTGCTCAAGCGATCGTCGAAGGCGTAGAACTTGCCCTCTATCAAGACAACCGCTTTAAATCAGAACCCGATGACAAGCCCAACGTCGAACAGATCGATCTGTTGGGGTTTGCTGAACAAACGGCGGCTGTCGAGTATGCCCGTAAAGTCTGCTCTGGTGTGTTTCTAGCACGAGAACTCGTTGCCGCCCCTGCCAACTATGTCACGCCGATCACGCTAGCAGAAACGGCACAAGCGATCGCTCAAGACTATGGTCTACACGTCGAAATTTTAGAGAAAGAAGAGTGCGAAGCGTTGGGCATGGGGGCGTTTTTGGGCGTGGCTCAAGCGTCTGATCTGCCTCCAAAATTTATTCACCTAACCTACAAGCCCGATGGAACTCCTCGTCGCAAATTGGCGATCATCGGCAAAGGGGTCACGTTTGATTCGGGTGGGTTGAATATCAAAGGGGCAGGCAGCGGCATTGAGATGATGAAGACTGACATGGGGGGAGCAGGTGCCACGTTTGGGACGGCGAAAGCGATCGCTCAAATCAAGCCTGATGTTGAGATTCACTTTATCGTTGCTGCGACTGAAAATATGATTAGTGGTCGCGCCATTCACCCCGGTGATATTCTCACTGCCTCGAATGGGAAGACGATTGAAATTAACAACACTGACGCAGAAGGACGATTAACGCTAGCGGATGCACTGGTGTTTACTGAAAAATTGGGTGTGGACGCGATCGTCGATTTGGCGACGCTGACTGGGGCATGTGTGGTTGCATTGGGAGACGAGATCGCTGGGCTGTGGAGTCCTGATGATGCGGTGGCGGCTCAACTGCAACAAGCCTCAGAAAAATCGGGTGAGAAACTCTGGCGGATGCCAATGGAGGAGAAGTATTTTGACAGTATGAAGTCTGGCATTGCAGACATGAAAAACACGGGCGCTCGTGCAGGGGGTGCCATTAGTGCGGCGATGTTTTTAAAGCAGTTTGTGAAAGAAACTCCTTGGGCGCACCTTGATGTCGCTGGACCTGTTTGGGCAGATAAAGAGAGCGGCTATAACGGGGCAGGGGCAACCGGATATGGTGTGAGAACTTTGGTGAATTGGGTGATAGGTTAACGCACGATTTTAGTCATCATTAATTAAGGGACGCTCGATCGAGCGTCCCTTTTGTTTTGATAAGAGGTCTGTCGCTCTTAATATCTATTTATTGAGTGTTTAGATAATTTCTATATCTATAGGTATAGAAATCATCTAAACTATCTAAATATCTCTATTACTAACGCTATTTCTAGAAATATATCAGCTCAATAAACGAAAAAATATACTTGTTATTTTTCAAATAACCCTAGATGATTGTGATTGAGGTCTTCTGAACTCAGGAAATCTTAACCCTCTTAGTTTTTTTGCCTTAACCTGTCAGATTGACTCTAGAAATAGCTAAAACCTTCATTCTGACTCGTTCTAAACGTTCGATCGACGACTCACTAACCATTTAAACTCATCACATTGGAGTTCAACGAACCCATGTTTCAAGGGTGGATTCAAATTGCATTAACGCTACTGATCGTGGTAGCAATTACTCCCTTCCTGGGAGGGTATATGGCTCGTGTCTACCTGGGAGAAAGAACGCTACTTGATCCGGTTCTCAATCCTGTCGAGCGAATTCTTTTCAAACTGAGCGGTGTGCAAACCCGTGAAAATATGACAGGTTGGCAGTATATCAAAGCAGTGCTGTATAGCAATCTCGTGATGGCGCTGCTGCTGACCTTCATTTTGTTTAGCCAGGGGTGGTTACCCTTCAATCCAACGGCTCTCAGTGAGCCAACCTGGGACACCGTACTGCATACGGTTATTTCTTTTATCACCAACACCGATCAGCAACACTATTCTGGCGAAACTACCTACGGGTATTTTGCTCAGTTTGCTGGATTGGGCTATATGCTTTTCGTCTCAGCCGCAACTGGATTGGCAGTCGGGATTGCCTTTATTCGTGGATTAACGGGTAGACCCCTCGGCAACTTCTACGTCGATCTGACGCAATCGATCACGCGAATTTTATTGCCGATCGGGATCATTGGCACGATTCTTTTCATTGCAGGTGGTGTGCCCGAGACGCTTACAGGTCCGGCTATTGTGCCGACGCTCGAAAATCCGGCGATCAGTCAGGCGATCGCGCGCGGTCCGGTGGCTCACTTTGAGATTTTGAAACAGATCGGTGAAAACGGCGGCGGTTTCTTTGCAGTTAACTCCGCTCATCCATTTGAGAATCCGAGTCCGTTTACTAATTTGATCCAGACTGTAGGAATGGTGATGATTCCCTCATCATTTATCTATACCTATGGCGTGATTGCTAACAATCGCAAACAAGCCTGGTTAGTATATGGCATGGTGTTGACGATTTCGATCGTGTTCATCATCTTCAATGGAATCAGCGAATATAACGGCAACCCTGCGGTGAATGCGCTGCTGGGCGGTCAGGTGCCCAATTTAGAAGGAAAAGAAGTCCGGTTTGGCTGGGCACAATCTGCTTTATTCTCTGTGATCACGACGGGCACTATGACAGGTGCGGTCAACAGCTTTCATGATTCGTTCATGCCGACAGGCGGATTCGTCATGATGTCAAATATGTTTCTGCAAATCATTTGGGGCGGACAAGGAACAGGAACGGCTTACTTATTTGCCTATCTGATTTTGGCGGTGTTTGTGACGGGTTTGATGGTCGGACGCACTCCCGAATTTTTGGGGCGCAAGATTGAAAAGCGTGAGGTAGTGCTGGCGGGCTTTTTGATTTTGCTCGTTCACCCGATCGCGATTCTGATTCCAGGCGCGATCGCCATGTCACTGCCCAGCGCACCCGATGGAGTAACGGCTCAAGGCTTTTACAATGGCATCACCAATCCTAGTTTTCACGGGTTAACTCAGGTTCTCTATGAATATGCCTCAGCCGCCGCTAACAATGGATCTGGCTTTGGAGGACTCCTAACCAGTCAACCTGCTCCGTCAGCCCTGTGGTGGAATCTGAGCGCTTCATTTAGTTTACTGGCTGGTCGGTATGTGCCGATCGTGGCTCTACTGCTGTTAGCCGATAGTATGTCGCGCAAGCAGCCTGTGCCAATGACGAGTGGAACGCTCCGGACGGATACGGGGCTGTTCACAGGCATTACAGCAGGCGTAATTTTGATTATGGGCGCGCTGACGTTCTTCCCGGTGTTGGCACTCGGACCGATCGCAGAAGCGTTTCAAATCGCCAAGGGCATCGGGTAACTCAGCCTTGAGATTGTCCATCTAGTCAACTATATTTTGTCCTTCTGCCCACAGACGATAGATCCCGAATTTATGCAAACTCCACAAGATTCAGATTCTCTTCAGTCTTCCCGCAGCGGTAAGCGTGACTCTCGCAGACATACTCCCAAAGCCAATATGAGCGGGCTATATCAGAGAGCCATTCGCGAGGCGTTTATCAAACTCGACCCCCGTACTGAGGTTAAAAACCCAGTCATGTTTGTGGTTTGGGTAGGGACGATCGTGACCTTTCTAGTAACGCTTGACCCAAATTTGTTTGGCACTGTGCAGGCTGATCCGGGTCAGCAGCGATTGCTCAACGGATTGATCACGTTCATTTTGTTTTTTACACTCGTCTTTGCCAACTTTGCCGAAGCCGTTGCTGAAGGGCGGGGTAAAGCCCAAGCCGATGCGCTGCGCTCAACCCGATCGGATACGATCGCTCACAAACTTCTGCCCGACGGTTCGATTCAAGAAGTCAGTTCGACTGAGTTGCAGCGCGGCGATCAGGTGAAGGTGGTAGCGGGCGATATGATTCCTGCGGATGGCGAAGTCATCAAAGGGATTGCCTCTGTCGATGAGTCTGCCATCACCGGAGAATCGGCTCCGGTTCTCAAGCAGCCGGGTACAGATATTATGAGTTCGGTGACGGGTGGGACGCGCATCCTCTCGGATGAGTTAATTCTCAAAGTCGCGTCTGATCCGGGTCAAGGTTTTATTGACCGGATGATTGCTTTAGTTGAAGGCGCGGAACGAGTCAAAACCCCGAACGAAATCGCTTTGACGGTGCTGCTGACCGTTCTGACGCTGGTGTTTTTGATCGTGGTTGCAACCGTTTCGCCTTTGGCAAACTATGTACAGGCTCCGACGACGATCGCCATTCTTATTTCTCTATTAGTCGCGTTAATTCCCACGACGATCGGCGGGTTGTTGAGCGCGATCGGGATTGCCGGAATGGATCGGGTGGCGCAGTTCAATGTGATTGCTACATCCGGTCGTGCCGTAGAAGCCTGTGGAGACATCAGCACCCTTGTTCTCGACAAAACTGGAACGATTACACTAGGCAATCGACTAGCAGATGAGTTCATTCCGGTTGATGGTCACACGGTTGAAGAAGTCGCCCAAATTGCTCTCGCTGCGAGTGTGTTTGATGAAACGCCCGAAGGGAAGTCGATCGTGATTCTAGCCGAGCGCAACAGTGCCAATATAAACTTTAATACCGACGATGCCAGCGGAGTCGAATTTACAGCCAGAACGCGCATGAGCGGAACGGACTTGCCCAACGGTAAGGAAGTGCGTAAAGGCGCAGTGGATGCGGTTAAGGGCTTTGTGCGATCGCGCGGTGGAACAATTCCCGTTCAACTTGATGCAGCCTATGAGCGGGTTTCTCGCTTGGGGGGCACTCCGCTTGCCGTTTGCCAAGATGGCGAAATCTATGGCGTGATTTACCTCAAAGACATTGTGAAAGCGGGTCTGCGCGAACGGTTTGATCAACTCCGCCGCATGGGTGTCAAAACGATCATGCTTACAGGCGACAACCGCATTACCGCTTCGGTGATTGCTGAAGAAGCGGGGGTCGATGACTTTATTGCAGAAGCGACTCCTGAAGACAAAATCGATGTGATTCGCCGTGAGCAAGCCGAAGGAAAGCTAGTCGCAATGACTGGAGACGGCACCAACGATGCGCCTGCTCTCGCTCAAGCAAATGTCGGCGTGGCAATGAACTCTGGTACTCAAGCTGCCAAAGAAGCTGCCAACATGGTGGACTTAGATTCTGACCCGACGAAACTGATTGACCTGGTGACGATCGGCAAACAGCTTCTCATCACTCGCGGGGCGTTGACAACGTTCTCGATCGCCAACGATATTGCAAAATACTTTGCGATCATTCCGACCATCTTCGCAGCAGCAGGGATTGGTTCTCTCAACATCATGGGCTTGAAGAGTCCACAGTCAGCGATTATCTCAGCGTTAATTTACAATGCGCTGATTATTCCCGCTCTGATTCCATTGGCGTTGAAGGGAGTGCAGTTCCGTCCGCTTACGGCGGATCAACTGCTGCGTCGCAATATTCTGATCTATGGGGTGGGCGGCGTAATCGCTCCCTTTATCGCCATCAAGATTATCGACGTACTGCTTCCCTTCTCTTAAGCATTTGAATCGTCATTCACTGACTCAATCTCTAAAGTGTGATCTCTATGAAACGTTTCGATGTTCGACCCCCTGTTTTAACGGCTCAGATTGCTGAAGATATGACCGAAATCTGGTCTGAGTGGCGCAGACAAAAGCTCCCGCTCTACCTGTTCCTGGGACTGTGCTTCAACCTCGTCCTTGCCCCCGCTGTCTTTGCAGCAACGGGTGGAGAGATGTCTCGCAGTCAAACCTATTGGCTATCCGCACTCGGTTTAGTCACGATCGCCCTCGCGATTTATCTATTCTTTGTCATGTTTGTACCGGAGAAGTTCTAATGAGTTTTACACGCGAGGCTAGTAGAGCCGTTCGATCGACGCTGGTGCTTTGGGTTTTGACTGCAATCATCTACCCCTTGGCAATGATTGCGTTTGGACAGATTGTTTTTCCGTTTCAGGCAAACGGCAGCATTATCAAGAATGCTCAAGGTCAAGACGTGGGTTCTGCCCTGATTGGTCAACCGTTTACGTCCGATCGCTATTTCAACAGTCGCCCCAGTACGACCAGCTACAGCACTGCTGATCCTAAGAAAGATGATGCTGGAGTTCTCAAAACAGGCGTATCGGGTGCGAGTAACTTAGCGCCCAGTAATCCTGCACTGCTCGATCGGATGAAGGGAAAAAGCGATCCCGATCCGACCAAAGCGATCGAGGGTGACATTCCTCGGTTGCAAAAGGCAGGGGTGAAACAACCAACAGCGGATCTAGTTTATACATCTGGATCGAGTCTTGACCCCCACATCACACCCGAAGGAGCCGCCGCGCAACTCGATCGTGTTGCCAAAGCAAGAGGACTTCAGCCCAATCAGTTGGAACCTCTGATTAGCCAAAACACCGACGGTCGATTCTTAGGTATTTTTGGTGAGCCGGGTGTCAATGTGTTGAAACTAAATCTGGCGTTAGATGCGCTCAAGCCAGCCAGCTAAATCTTCAAGGTGAAATCTGCATGATTAACCATCGTCGGATGACCCTGAGTGATTGTTTGAGTTTGATTCCAAACGCTTCCTCGATCGCCAAGACTCCGCTTCAAGATCGTTCTGTTCAGCCCAAAGTTTACTTAAATGAGCGCTATTGCGTTCTCGACCTGATTGGTCAGGGTTGCTTTGGGAGAACCTTCTTGGCGATCGATGAATCTCACTCACTTCAGTCGCCTTGCGTCATCAAACAACTTTTTCTCAACGAGCAAAACACGGGTCCTCAGCAAAAAGCAGTTGAGCAATTTCATCAAGAGGCGCTACAACTCTCTGAACTGGGAAACCATTCTCAGATTCCTCAACTGCTAGATTTCTTTGAGCAAGACGGGCATTGTTATCTGGTGCAGGAATGGATTGACGGACAAAACCTAGAACAGGAATTGTCTGAGTCAAGTCCCTTCAATGAAGCTGAAATTCGGCAACTGCTGCATGAGTTGCTGCCTGTACTGCAATTCATTCACGATCGTCAGGTTATCCACCGCGACATTAAGCCCGCTAATATTGTTCGTCGTGGCTGTGATAGACAACTCGTTTTAGTAGACTTTGGGGCTGCTAAGTGTCTGACGGCTACTGAGTCGGCGCACACAGGAACCCTGATTGGCAGTGCTGAATACACGGCTCCAGAACAGCTTAAAGGCAAAGCTATATTGAGTAGCGACCTCTATAGCCTGGGGGTGACTTGCTTACATCTAATGACTCAGCAATCCCCGTTTGCCTTGTTTGATAGCAGTGAAAATGCTTGGAAGTGGCGCGAATTCTTAGATGAACCCATCAGCGAATCGCTGGGATACATTTTGGATAAATTGCTGCTTTCTGCAACGAGACAACGCTATCAATCTGCATCAGAGGTGCTTGAGGATTTAGATCTCGTCGCGAAACCTGTTTTATTGAAGCGACGATCGAGCGCTAAGATAGATGAAGTGTCTGTTAGTCAAGAGCATCGCCAACTTGCATCGCTCGAAGCCGTTGCATCTTATTTACCGCTCCGGTCTGATGTTTCTGCAACTGTATTTGACTCGTCAACAAAAACTTGGCACTACGTCACTTCGTTAGAAACCTTAGATCTTGCCGAAAAAAGCACAAGTCGCTTGAGTCCTCGTTTGGCTGCTGCTGCCGCTACGCTTCCACTCCAGAAGGAAATGTCTGATGAGGAGGAAATGGCAGACATTAATGATTGCCTCAAATGGATCTGGCAGATTATCACCTTGACGATCATCACCTCGCTTGCAACAGCGACCTTAGTCATAGTCATTGCAGCAATTGAGTCGAAGTTCTCCACGACCGCTCCAAAAGTAGAGACTGTTATGCCCGTTCAAGGGTCGGGCAGTTCAAGTCATCGCTAACAGAACTGCGAATTAGCACATATGGTATGTTTGGCGATCGCACTCTGGCTGCTGCGTTAGGTTAGACAGATACGATCGTCTAATTTAAGACTGAGTGTAACCATGATTATTTCTTCATCAGTTTATCTTCCGTTTCCGCGATCGATGGTCTACGCAGCCTATCGCGACAAACTAGTAGAAATGCTGCCTTATCTCCCCGATATTCAACGCATTGAAATCAAATCTTGTCGGAAAGAAGGCACACTCACTCATTTCGTCAACGAGTGGCACGGAGGCGGCGAAATTCCACCCGTTGCCCGTGTCGTTCTTAGCGAAGCGATGCTTTCCTGGACTGATTACGCCACTTGGAACGATGCCGAGTTCACTACCGATTGGCGAATTGAAACACATGTTTTAACAGAAGCGGTTTATTGCACTGGCAGCAACCGCTTCTTAGAAGAAGGTAACGGTACTCTGATCGAAAGTAAGGGCTGTCTGATCATTGATCCTCAGAAAATCACTGGAGTCCCCCCGGTGATGAGAGGAATGGTGGCGAAAGTTGCTGAGGATGTTTTGAGTAAAAAGATTGAGCCAAGCTTGTCTCAGATGGGAAAAGGGGTTCAACAATATTTAAAACAGTTTCAGACCGTTTAACGCGATCGAGGCGGCTTCAAGATACAAGTCTAAGTTTGAGTATCGATTACGGTAACAGTTCTGTCACAAACGACTGTATTAGTGGTGTTTGGAAATAACGATGGCTCTTATTGTTCAGAAATTTGGGGGTACGTCCGTTGGCTCGATCGAACGAATCCGTGCAGTTGCTCAACGAGTTAAACAAACGGTCAAGGCAGGTCATTCGGTAGTCGTGGTGGTCTCAGCGATGGGAAAGATGACCGATCAACTGGTAAAGTTAGCATCTGAAATCACGGCTGACCCCGATCAGCGAGAACTGGATATGCTCTTAGCCACTGGAGAGCAAGCCGCGATCGCGCTCCTGAGCATGGCATTACAAAACCTTGGACAATCTGCCGTCTCCCTCACTGGCGCACAGATCGGGATCATCACCGAAACCAAACATAACCGCGCCCATATTTTGCACATTCATACGCAGCGATTGCAGCACCATCTCAATGAAGGCAGTGTGGTTGTGGTGGCTGGGTTTCAAGGCATGACTGAATCAGACAACTGGGAAATTACGACGCTGGGGCGGGGCGGTTCAGACACGACGGCGGTTGCGTTAGCGGCTACATTAAAAGCCAATCTCTGCGAAATTTATACCGATGTTTCTGGCATTTTTAACACTGATCCGCGTTTGGTAGAAACCGCTCAACTGATCACTGAGATTACCTGCGATGAAATGCTGGAACTAGCCAGTATGGGCGCACAGGTACTGCATCCACGATCGGTCGAGATTGCCCGTAACTATGGAATTCCGCTAGTAGTGCGGTCTAGTTGGACAGACGATCCGGGTACCCGCATTATCCCGCCTATTCCTCAATGCTGCCCGCGTGAAATGTTAGAACTGTCTAGCTTGATTGATAGCGTCAAGTTTGACACCGATTGCGCCAAGGTGGCGGTGTTGCAGGTGCCCGATCGTCCAGGGGTAGCAGCAACGCTGTTTCATCAAATTGCCGAACAAGCATTGAGTACAGGCTTGATACTGCAATCCATTCACGAAGACGATACGAACGATATTGCTTTTACAGTGAACCACAGGGCGCTAAGTCAAGCTCATGCTACCGCAATGGCAACCGTTCCGCTCTTAAGCGCTCAATGGGGAGATTGCACTCCGTCACCTGAAGTTTTGGTCTACCGAGATCTTGCCACCGTGACGATTATGGGAGCTGGAATGCTTGGCTATCCGGGTGTGGCGGCTCAGATGTTTACGGCGCTGGCAGATGCTGAAATTAACCTTCACCTGATCTCAACATCAGGCGTGAGCGTCAGTTGTGTGATTCAGGGGGTTGACTGCGATCGCGCCATCACAACATTGTGTGAAACCTTTCACGTCGCTAGTTCCCCCCTCAAACCAGCAGCGGAACCTTGCCAACATCCATCATTCTCAGCTTCCTCCATTCGAGGAGTTGCGTTGGATCTCAACCAGGCTTGTCTCACCCTTCGTCAGATTCCCGATCGACCCGGCAAAGCAGCGCGAGTCTTTCAACTGTTGGCAGAGCAATCAATTAGTGTCGATATGATTGTTCAATCTCAGCGCCGCCAAATTACAAACGGCAGGATCACTCGTGATATTGCGTTCACATTGCCAGAGGGGGATGTAGACGTGGCGTGTCGAGTCTTAAGGCAAGCCGCCACCGAGTTAGAGAATGCTCAAATTGAGGTCGATCGAGCGATCGCAAAAGTGAGCATCGTCGGCTCTCATTTATCTCAACAGCAAAGCAGTGCATTCAAGATGTTTACTGCGATCGCCACACACCGAATTAACATCCAAATGATTGCGACCTCAGCCTTGAAGGTGAGTTGCGTAGTTTCTAGTGACCAAGGAGTTGAAGCATTACGGGCAGTTCATACTGCGTTTGGACTGGCAGGTCATCACAAAATCAAAGTTCCGGCGTGACCTATTCTAGGCGCTCACGTTTCGAGCAGAAATCGGCTGTGTTTAAAGATTAGTAAACTGCGTTTAGGCAATCTAAACACTTTGTTTATATCAAATTACTCTTGAGTCAAGTAACTTTACAATGCTACATTCACAGTATCAACTGAGTCAGTTAGATCTGGATCTCTTCATCAATTCCAGTGCGACAAAGAATGAGGCAACAATGACCGCCAAAGACGAGTTTCTACACCCACGATCGCGCTACCACGGTCAAATCAAGCCAGAAGAGTTGGTCTTTAATGCCAACTTGCAAGAATTTACTCAACGCATCAGTTTTATCTGTAATCTGCAAACGAACGGTAAGCTTTCGGCTGAAGCGTCTTATCAACAGGTTAAAGACCTTTGGCAACAGCTAGAGCGCACCAGCAATTCGCTAAAAATTACAGAAAGAGTTTCTCATGCTTCACCCCAATGGGAGGATTATAAAGTTGTATCCATCACCTCTGATGTTCGATCGTACTTATGAACACGTTGCCCGTCGAGGCAAACACAAAATCTTCATCGGCATGGCTCCTGGGGTCGGCAAAACCTATCGGATGCTGGACGAAGCTTATCGCCTCAAACAAGCCGGGGTTGATGTCGTGATTGGGCTGCTAGAAACCCACGATCGTCAAGACACCTTGGATAAAGCAATAGGCTTAGAAGTCCTTCTACGTAAAACGATTGTTCGAGGTGGATTAATCTTCAGCGAACTCGACACCGATGCTGTGCTTGCCCGTCAACCTCGGCTCGTCTTGATTGACGAACTCGCCCATCCCAACCTTCCAGGTGCCAAGCAAGACCAGCGCTATCAAGATATTGAAGCGATTTTGGCAGCAGGCATTGATGTTTACTCCACTGTCAACATTCAACACTTAGAGCATTTGAGCGATCGCGTCACCCAAATTACCGGAATTCGTACACAAGGATGCCTCCCAGAATGTTTATTGGACAACGCTGATTCAGTCGTTGTGGTAGATGTCACACCAGAAACGCTAGAAACGCGGCTGCTGACCGGAAAGATCTGTCCACCTGAGAAGGGTGCGACCTCTATTTGATACTATTAGAGGGCAACGGAAAAGCCGTATTGATTCAGTTTGTTCCAGAATTGATCCCAACGCGTTGAGGTCAAGACC
>NZ_LXYR01000006.1 GCF_001650195.1 Phormidesmis priestleyi BC1401
TTAAGTGCTATTATGACTTCCAAACTATGCAATTGTCTTGGTTCTGGCGGAAAAGTTCGCTTCACTTTCGCGTCGCTCTCCTTCACCGCTTAATGAACATAACACTAGAACGAATAAGGTGTCAAGCAGAAAATTGGATTTTCAGAGCGAATTCCTGAAAACCGCCGAGCCAGGAACTTTACAAGGTATAGGCACTATTCCACCTTGCCTTTTTGCACTCGCCGCAATGCTTGCTTTATTCGATCGATCCTTGCCTTAACTGAAGCCGCAGGATGCCAGTTAATCTACTCACCAGACCTCAATCGAATTGAGAAATGTTGGGCGTTTGAAAAGCCAGCCTCACAGAGGGTTATTTACAGCGGCAAGTTTACAGAGTGCGATGGGAGACGTTCTCATGTGGGCAGCGTCCTAGCCTTAGACTGAATACAAGCCATACTTATTTGAGCCACTCGATCTGCTGGGCTAAGGGAGGCAGTTGGGCGTGTCGCTGTCCGATCTCATGAGCGTGAGCGCAAACCAGCCCAATCGGAGTGCTTAACATATCTGCCAGCGTTCCTTTCCGTTGTAATGTCCGAACTGTGGCGATCGGAAGTTCTTTTAATAACCAGCGCGACAGACGATAGCCATATTGCTGAAGACTGAGGTCACGCGCCAAACCCACTCCATGCAGTTCGTGAAGATATCGGCTTGATCGCCCATATCTCTGCCATTGGCTGCGAAGCTCTGCCCACGTAGCGCGATGACGGTGACGCACGATCGCTTGCTCTGCACACCGCAGCCGCCAGGATGTCTCGCGCAAAATTCGCCAGCAGAGATCTGCGTCGCCGCCCGTCGTCAAATAAGGACGAAACAATCCCACCTGCTCAAACACTTGATATCGGACTGCTAAGTTTGCAGTCTGCCCGTAGGCGCAAAACGGATGCGCCAATGTGTGTTTCTGCGAAAGCGTTTCCTGACGATCGGCATAGTCCTCTAACAAAGTGTCACCAGGAAGCGCTCTGATTTCTCCTGCCACCAACCCCACGACAGACTCTTCAAACGGCGCAATTAAGTCTTCTAACCAGTTCGGTTTTGGGCGACAATCGGCATCGGTAAACGCCAAAATTTCCCCCGTCGCAGCTCGAATTCCTACGTTACGAGCCGCATAAGAACTTTGAATGTGAGGCTCACTCAACGCATGAACGGTAAAGCCTGCTTGACTTGCAGACTTGAGAATCTCAAACGTACGATCGTCACTTCCGTTATCAATCAAGCAATATTCGACTCGATCTCTCGGATATGTCTGCATTCTCAGACAGCCGAGCAAATCAAGTAAATCTGCCTCACCGTTATAGACAGGCACAATCACCGAAATTTTTGGCAAACGTTGTTTTTCAGCGTGATCCGATCGCATATCTGAGTCAGTCAAAATAATAGACACAAGATTAATGTGCCTAAGATCTTAGCTTGAATAAATCGTCAATCTCTCTACTCTGTACTTTTCAAATTTGCAAATTTAAGATAGGAATGGTTATAGAAGTCGTTTTAATAACGCGGCTTTTTGAGTTTCTGATCACCTTGTTTACTCAGGAAAGCTTGTGGCAGACAACACGGACAAAAGCAAAGAGGGGTTTCTATACCCGATCGGACGTTACCGGGGCGAATTTACGCCAGAGCATCTAGCCTTCAACGCTAACTTGCAAGAATTTGCTCAACGCGTGTCGCTGCTCTGTGGGTTAGAAACCGGAGGCAAAATTCCGCCAGGAGAAGCATATAAAGAAATCAAGAACCTCTGGCAACAGCTCAGAGAATCTAAAAAGAGTCTGCTTGATCAAGCCAAAATTGATCCTCCAGACGTGCCAGAAGAATGAATTTACCTAGATAGATACTTCTCGACGATCTGCACAATTCGATCGGATGCAAAACCATCTCCAAACGGACTGGCTGCGTTTGCCATGGCTTGATAAGCGGCTGGATTGCTCAACAGGTTTGAAGTTTCTCTAAAAATGTCATCGGGTCGAGTACCAATCAGTTTGGCGGTTCCAGCGGTGACTGCTTCGGGGCGCTCGGTGGTTTCTCGCAGCACAAGAACGGGTTTTCCCAAGCTCGGCGCTTCTTCTTGAATGCCCCCTGAGTCAGTCAATAGCAAACAACAGCGCTGCATCGCCCCGACTAACTCGGTGTAATTGAGCGGCTCGGTGAGAAAGACTCGCGGATGACTGCCCAACACAGCAGTCAATGGATCACGAACGGTAGGATTGCGGTGCAGCGGCAGCAGTAGGGCAACATCATCAAATTTATTTAGCACCTCTAAAAAGCCTTGGGCGATATCGTTAAGCGGTTCGCCCCAATTTTCTCGTCGATGCACTGTGGCTAAAATCGTGCGATATTGGCTCCAATCTAGCCCCAGAATTTCACAGGTGGGCTGACGTTCTGCCACTTTAAGTAGGGCATCAATGACCGTGTTGCCCGTTTGATGCACTTCACCAAGGACGCTCGATCGCCGCAAATGCTCAACTGACACTGAAGTCGGCGCAAAGTGAAGCTGAGTCACCTGAGAAATCAGCCGCCGATTGGCTTCTTCGGGATAGGGATTCAACAAATCCTCGGTTCGTAGCCCTGCTTCGACGTGCCCAACTGGAATTTTTTGATAAAAAGCCGCGATCGCTGCCGCTAGTGCAGTGGTTGTATCGCCTTGTACCAGAACCATCTTGGGCTGAATTTTTTGAAACAACTCTTCCAATCCCCGCATTGCCCAGCAGGTGATATCGGTCAACGTCTGTTTCGGCTGCATGATTGCCAGATCATGGTTAGGCGTGAGGTCAAATAGCTGCATCACCTGATCAACCATTTCGCGATGTTGACCCGTCAAAACAATTTGAGTGTCAAACATCGAAGACTGCTGAAATGCCTGAATGACCGGAGCCATCTTAATCGCTTCGGGGCGAGTGCCAACAATGATGCAAATGGGAATAGGATTCAGCATGAGATTTTTTCGGGTCGCATAACAGAAAGGCGAGGGTGAACGTTTTGATCTAGTCATCCTCTAACTTATGAACCATAGAGCCAGAAGCCGGGCTAATCAAGCTTTTTGAAACTTGTCTCTACCGTTCGAGTCGGTTGCCTTTCTAATCCTAATGGCGATCGAAAGTTCTGTTTGACGATCGAGTCAAGAAACCCAGTGTATCTCAGCCGTTTGATCAATAAAAAACCAGCTTAGGCTGGTTGGGTAGGACTATTTCACCGATGACTGATCAGGTTTACAAAGTGCGGTTATTAATTGCAACCGTCTTGCTCTGCTAATCGACTAAATATTGGGTTTAAGAATTGATCGCACAGGTCAGTGGACAAGCCGCATAGACGGAGGTATTAAGAGGATCAGCTTGACCATTAAGCCAGCGCAACCACTCAACTTCTTGGGGGTGAATGCCGTTGGTAGTCATGAATGCAGCAGCCATCATAATGCCGATCGCATGAACTCCAATTAGCCCAACTGCAATCAATAAAACGGCACTAAATGGCATGATGGCGTGTAAGGTAACTGCTGTTAACGCGCCGACCGAAACGACTAAAACAAGCGCCGGAAAACCAACCACAATCATGCAAACCGTTAGGGTAAAAGTCCAGATCAAAAAGCTTTTGAGAGCGACTAAGAAATAGAGATTTTTGAAAGACTGACTTTGAATCAGTGTCATGATTTTCTCTCCTAGAGCTAAGGGTTTATTGATAGTTTTGAAAGAGCTTTGTAGCGATCCCCGCGAATCGCTGATGTGAGTTTCAGTATAGGGAAAGCAATCTTAGGAGTGGGTAGATGTTTATTAAAGTTTACAAATTTGACCTTAACTTTCTAATCTTAAGGAATTCTGTAGAGGTGACTCGATCACCGCCCTTACCTTTCAATCAAAAAGCTTAGAATCTATGTGCTGAGGATGCTTCAGCTTATTTTTAGCGATAGAAATTCAGGGTTTAATGATTGAAATATCGCTAAACTACTTCATTTTTCTACTGGAACTTAACGAATCTTGAACCATTCACCGCTACTTCTCAGAATTCAAACCCAAGGCAGACAGGGGAGTTTGATAGTCAGAAGGCTGAAATCGAAGGTGCGATCGGTTGAGTTATCTTTCGAGTAGTTCAAGTTAATTTGAGAGCGCTGAAGACGAGGTTGCAAGGCTCTAATCGCTTTAGCATTTGACCCTTCAAATCAAAAATTTCTCTACCTGGAGGCACATTTCAATCTAGAAAGCCAACATTCAGCTCTAAAGATGGCTCAAACATCCTCAATAGTTGTAGGGATTCTTCGGCTCTGGAATTGACTTCAAAGACTTCGCTTGAAGCGTTAATTGACGCTTGTTATCCAACGTTTCTGTTAGCATCTGTCCTTCAACTTCTAGCCAACCGTCGGGTGAATAAGACTTACGATCGCCCGTCGTCAACTTCACAGGCAAACTCACGGGGTAAGCATCCGCCGCGCAGCACGTAATCACAAATCGAGTCAGCAGCAAGTATTGCTCTGGCAAATTAGGTGGATAGACAACAAATCCTTGAACTTTCGCCTTTTGCCCGGTGTAAGCATCCGGTTCGGGGTAAACCTGAAGTGTCCGAATCCAGTCGATTAAGGTTTTATCTTCAGTGCGAGTCGAAGCTCGAAAAGACTGCGGTTTTACCCGCGTTAACGTGATCGCATCTGTGACACCTCGATCGAGTGCGGTCTGACTTGCAAACGCACGCGGCGTAATCAACAATCCGGCGATCGCGACTGTTAACAGCAGTAAACTTCCCAACCCTGGCGGAAACAAGGTCATGTGCTGAATCGGCGCAGAGGGCTGACGACTTCGGCTCGATCGCAGCAAAAACAGCCCTTTCAGTCCGCTCACGAATAACAGAAAAATCCCTGCCGCCACAGTCAACCCAATGTAGTTGGGATGGATCAGCAAAAAGAGCTTCTCAGACAGCCAATAATAGAGCAGCAAAACGCCCCAAGCGGCGATCGCCACCACATCTAACCAAGGCAGAAATGAGCGGATAGAGGTACGAGCCATGAATGGTTAACTAATGTACAAATTGATGAATAGCGTCAAAATAAACGTTAACTGCGCCGCTAAAGCAAATAGATAGAAGATTGCTCTCGGCTTAAAAACCGACAGCATCAGCCCTACACCTTTCAAGTCAATCATTGGACCAAAAACCAAAAAGGCGACGAGAGAACCACTCGTAAACGTCGAAGCAAATGAGAGCGCAAAAAACGAATCCACCGTCGAGCAAATCGAGACCACTCCTGCCAACAGTATCATCGCCAAAATCGACGTGATCGGACTTTGACCCAAACTGAGAATCAGATCACGAGGCACAAAAACTTGCACGAGAGCCGCGATCGCGCTTCCTAAAATCAACACGGCTCCCAGCTCGCGCATTTCCTGCACCGTGTTCTCAAGCAGCAGTCTTAAGCGAAAGCTCATGGGCTTCGACACCGTTGCCATCATCGCTGCCTGTAGCTCAGACGGGTCTGTGATAAGTGGTTTAGCCGATTGCCCCAGAAAATAAGTGCCCGATTGCAGCAGAGACGGAGTTGAGTCAGCCGATTGACTTCGCATCGTAATTGCGGAGGCAACTCCAGGCTGAAGCAACGGGCGCAGATCGGTCTGGACACTGAAAATAAACCCAATGATTGTCGCGATCGCCAGTGAGAAACCCACCCGCAAAAACACGATTTCTGGCTGATCTCGAAAGGCTGTCCAGGTTGCCCAAAACACGATCGGGTTAATCGTCGGTGCGGCAAGGAGAAACCCGATCGCCACCGAGACTGGGGCACCTTGCATCAGCAGCCGCCTTGCTACAGGCACATTTCCACACTCACACACCGGAAACAAAAAACCGATACAGCTTCCGGTGAACGCTCCCAGCAGGGGGTTTTTGGGTAAAATTGCCAGCAATCGCCGCTCATCAACAAAAAATTGCAGCAGACCAGAAAACAACACCCCTAACAATAAAAAGGGAATTGCCTCCACCAGCAAACTTAAAAAGAGGGTGAACGCACTGTTGAGTTGAGTCATTCAGCAAAAGAGTTCCAGGGTGAGGAGTCTGATTCCAAGCCGCCACTACGAGGAATATCTAGGGGATCTTAGCAGCAATATCAATTGATTAGAAGTTGAATTAAGCAGAAGATTAGACCTCCTGCGCGAAACTTTGCCCTCACCCTAGCCCTCTCCCCAAGGAGAGGGAACAAGAGGTTTTAGCTCTTCTCCCTAGGGAGAAGGGTTGGGGAGGGCTTGCCCCACTTCGTGAGGAGGGCTGTCCAGATTCACGCAGGAGGTCTATTGTTGGTAGGATTAACAGCCTAACCGATTCTTGATGTCTATCTATTGATGGCGCATCGTTCTGCCATCTCCCTCCTTCGATCGATGACAGTTGACTTATTTCCCAGAAATGTGAGAAAAGCAGTAACCTGATGAGAGTTTTTGATTAAAGATTTGTAAACTTATAGCAGGCATTTATCCATGCCACATTTTTTGAGGAGTCCCTATGAAGCAACTGATGGCGATTGAGCGCTTCTGCCTAACTGGTCATACAGTGGCATTGGCATTTGGGCTGGCAGGGTTACTGTTAGTGTTGCCCAACCCCGATTTCATTTTGGCACTGCCGTCGTTTGGTCAGTCAGCGTTTGGTTTGAGCATGTCAGGCGGAGGGGTCGTTTATATTCTGCTGGGTGCGATCACGATGGCAGTCTACGCTTATCGAGTTCTCGGCTTGCAGCGAGCGCTGACGTTTATGATTCCGGCGATCGTGCTCTCGCTCGGCAGTGAATTGTTAGGCACGAGTACGGGGTTCCCATTTGGCGAATATGGCTATCTGAGCGGGTTAGGCTACAAAATTGCGGGGTTAGTGCCCTTCACCATTCCTCTCTCGTGGTTCTATTTGGGGCTAGCTTGCTATGTGTTGGCACGCGCCGGGTTAGAAAGCATCAGGCTCCCGGTTTGGGCGCGGCTGGTAGGTGCGATCGCTGTCGGCTCTCTCATGCTCACCGCTTGGGATTTTGTCCTTGACCCGGCGATGAGCCAAACCCCCTATCCGTTTTGGGAGTTTAAGCAGCTCGGTGCCTTTTTTGGAATGCCCTACCGCAACTTGTCAGGCTGGTTTGGGACGGGAGCAGTATTTATGACTGTGGCATCTCTATTTTGGGGGAAAGCACCGCTCAATCTTAGCCGTGACCAACTCACCGTTCCTCTCGCGGTCTATCTGATCAATTTTGCGTTTGGAGCCGTGATCACCGTCGCTCAACTAGATGCACGATTCTGGATTCCTACTGCATTGAGTGCCTTTTTAGGAGTCGTTCCGGCGATCGCTCTCTGGTGGATTGCAAAACCCAACGCAACGATGGCTCAGTTAGAAACCGTCTTGCAGGTCAGAGAATTAGAGGAGCCTCCGATCGTTCCGGTTGGCGTTTCTGAAAAATAACGATCAATATCACTGATAAAGGTTTAGAGGGTTGACGAGTTTGCTGCAATTAGGAATGGATTTGGGGTTGGTCAGCACTCAGGACGTGTTTCGCCAAGACATTGGGTTTTTAGTCTTGTTGCTGATCCAGGTGCCAGCCGTGGCAATTTTGCTTTCGAGATTGCTCAAAGGACCCACTCGTCATCCTCCTCTCGACCCTCGATCGGCGGCTCCCGATTCATTCGGTGTCGTCAGTGTTGTGGTCCCAACGTTGAATGAAGCCGATCGCATTAAACCTTGTTTAGAGGGGCTGAGCCGCCAAAGCTATGAAGTCCGAGAGATCATCGTGGTAGATAGCCACTCTCAGGACAGCACTCCTGAATTAGTGAAAATGGCTCAAAAAACTGATCCTCGATTTCGGCTGATCAATGACGATCCGCTTCCGTCAGGATGGGTCGGTCGCCCCTGGGCACTGCATTCTGGCTTTTTGGCAAGCTCCGATCGCAGCGAGTGGATCTTAGGGATTGATGCCGACACTCAACCCCACCCCGGTTTGGTCGCGAGTCTGATCGAGACGGCTTGTTCTGAAAACTATGATCTGATTTCGCTGTCTCCACAATTTATCCTCAAATATCCCGGTGAGCTTTGGCTTCAGCCTGCTTTGCTGATGACTCTGGTCTATCGATTTGGGGCGGCTGGAGAGAAAGATAATCCTCCAGAGCGAGTTATGGCAAACGGTCAGTGTTTCTTTTGCCGTCGATCGCTCCTCGTTCAATTAAACGGCTACACCAGCGCTCGCGGCTCGTTTTGTGATGATGTCACTCTGGCTCGATTTGCTGCCGCCAGCGGTGCCAAGGTCGGCTTTATGGATGGGGCAAAGATTCTGAGAGTGCGAATGTATGAGGGCATGGCAGAAACCTGGAAAGAATGGGGGCGATCGCTCGATCTCAAAGATGCCGCTTCTAAAGGTCAAATCTGGGGCGATTTGTGGTTTTTGCTCTCAGTTCAGGGGTTGCCGTTGCCAATGTTGCTGCTGTCAGCCCTGCTTGTCGGGGGCGGCAACATGACGCTTCCGGCGCTGATCGCGTTGGGACTGAATGGCTTTTTGGTCGCGATTCGGATCGCATTGAACTGGGCGATCTCACCATCTTATGATCGATCTCAAGCCAAGTCTGCCTGGATGTTTTGGCTGTCTCCGCTCGCGGACCCGATCGCCGTTCTGCGGATCTTTCTGTCTTCGACTCAACAGCCGACCCAGTGGCGCGGACGAACTTATGGAGAATAATTTCTGTCGAAATTGTTTCAGATTGTTTCAACCCGTTTGTCTTTAGGAGAGAAGCGTTTCCACTCATAGTAGAGTGGGTGTCATTAGGCTGGGTGAGTTCAAGTTTGATAGAAAAAGGAAAGAACACTCATGGTTCAGCGTGGTTCTAAAGTTCGCGTTCTTCGCAAAGAGTCCTATTGGTTTCAAGATCTCGGCACGGTTGCCTCCATCGATCAAAGTGGCATTAAATATCCTGTGATTGTCCGCTTTGAAAAGGTCGCCTACTCCGGGGTTAACACCAATAACTTTGCACTCAGTGAATTGATCGAAGTCGAAGCACCCAAGAAGAAGCCCTCAGCAACGATGCCGGGTGGAAAGAGCACTCCGATCGACCCGATTTCTCGTAAAACGGGAAGTGGAGTCTCAGGAAGACAAAGCGACAAAGCCGAAATACCAGGTGGCAGCGCTGTGGTAGAAGGAGATGCTAATCAAGGAACTGAAGCCCGCTAGAGTCTTCAAGTTCTCAAACGGCAAACTCTGATCATTAAACCTTAGACTAAAGACCAAGGGTGCATTGCATCGATTGTTCCATGTCTAAGGTTTTTTTGTGCCAGAACTTCCTGAAGTTGAAACCGTCCGATTAGGGCTGAATCAAGTCACCTTAAATCAACCGATTCAGGGCGGAGATGTGCTACTCGATCGGACGGTTGCCTATCCAGTCTCTTCGATCGACTTCCTCATGGGATTGAACGGAACCTCGATCGTGCAATGGCATCGCTACGGGAAATATCTGCTGGCAGAGTTGAGTGACGGATGGCTCGGTGTGCATTTAAGAATGACGGGACAGCTTTTATGGCTCAACCAAACCGATCCGCTGCACAAGCACACGCGAGTTCGACTGTTTTTTGCGGACGATCGAGAGCTACGGTTTGTCGATCAGCGCACGTTTGGACAAATGTGGCGGGTGCCGAGCGATCGCGATCCCAAAACCATCATCACAGGGCTGCAAAGACTGGGACCCGAACCTTTCTCAGCCGAGTTTTCGGATAGTTATTTGACTCAACAACTCAAAAATCGTCGCCGTCCGATCAAAACCGCTTTATTAGATCAGTCCCTGGTGGCAGGAGTCGGCAATATCTACGCAGACGAAGCCCTTTTCCTGACTGGGATTCGTCCTGAAACGCTGTGTGCCGATTTGAATCCAGCAAAAATTCAGCAGCTACGATCGAACGTGATTCGCGTACTGCGAGACAGCATCAACGCCAGAGGCACGACCTTCAGCGATTTTCGAGATGTGTCAGGCGTGAATGGCAACTATGGCGGTATTGCCTGGGTGTATGCCCGCGATGGAGAAGCCTGTCGAACCTGCGAAACAGTCATTCAGCGATTAAAATTAGCCGGACGATCGTCCCATTTTTGCCCTAACTGCCAACGCTGATGACTCCAGGTTTTGTCCTTCTCACGATCGTGATTATCTTAGGTTCGCTGCTCGTTTTGGCTCCGATCGTGGCTGATTATTACTACGCTTGCCGCAAATTAGAGCAGACTGCGGACACTTCAGAAATGATTAGCAAACCGATCGCTGGGGGCTATCGCTATGTGTGTTGGTCTACGGGCACCGCTATGATTGCAGCCGCGATCGTCCTTCTATTTCGGCTCGAATGGTGAACCGCGATCGCAACTCATTCAACTACAAATTGTCGAAGTTGGGATAATCTTGTTGAGTGAGTGGCGTAGAGGAGTGAAACCGTATGTTGAGTTGGGATCAAAGTTCCAGCATTGCCCTGATGCAGCGAGAACGGGCATGGGTTGAGATCGATTTGACGGCACTCACCCACAACATTCAGCAAATTCGGACTCTACTATCCCCTAAAACCGATCTGATGGCAGTCGTCAAAGCCGATGCCTATGGTCACGGATCTGTCACTGTCGCCCAAACCGTTTTGCAGGCAGGCGCAACGTGGCTAGGGGTTGCCACCATTCCTGAAGGCATCGAGCTTCGAGAGGCAGGAGTCGAGGCTCCGATTTTAATCATGGGCGCGACTCACACTGCCGAGCAAATTCGCGCGATCGCCCACTGGAATCTTCAACCCACTCTTTGCACGCCCAAACAAGCCCTCGTCTTTTCTGAAGCAATGGGCAACTCTTCGCATCGCCAGCCGCTTCCCGTCCACATCAAATTAGACACCGGAATGTCGCGGTTAGGAACTCCCTGGCAAAACGCGGTTGAATTTGTGCAGCTTGTTCAAAGATTGCCGAACTTGGCAATCGCCAGCATTTATTCTCATCTAGCCACTGCTGACGATCCTGATCCCACGATTCTGCGTCAGCAGCAGCACCGCTATGAGCAAGCCGTTCAAGCCTGCGGGTTTTCGACCAATTCAGAAAATTCTCCCAAGTTTCACCTTGCCAACTCCGCCGCCACACTAACGGATGCCAATTTGCACTACGACCTGGTGAGAACTGGACTGGTGATTTATGGACTCTACCCGGCTGGGCATTTGTCCGATCGCATAGCCCTTAAACCTGTAATGCAAGTCAAGGCGCGAATCAGCCAAGTCAAAACCATCCAACCGGGCACAGGCGTAAGCTATGGCTATCAATTTGTTGCAGATCGAGAAACTCAAATTGCGGTGATTGGCATCGGCTATGCAGACGGAGTGCCTCGTAATCTTTCCAACAAACTAACCGTCTTAGTGAGAGGGCAACGAGTTCCTCAGATCGGCGCGATCACAATGGATCAAATTATGCTGGATGTCAGCACTATTCCCGCTCTGCAAGAAGGAGAAGTCGTCACTTTGCTCGGACAAGACGGCAACCAGCAAATCTTAGCCGATGATTGGGCAACCACTCTGGGCACCATCTCTTGGGAGATTTTGTGCAGCTTTAAGCATCGCCTGCCTCGTGTCTCTGTTGGCAAACCTTACGGAGACCGTCGATCGGTATCTAGAACCTGGCATTCTTCCAATTTGCAAGCCTAGCCGATCTAGTTCGATCTTCGTCTACACGATAAAGTAAACTTTGTCACGTTGCCTCGGTTTCGCTCACCCGCACCCTCTTGTACTTTCGTCCCTAGTGCATGGCATAGTGCTATGAGTAAGTCAAATCGGAGATCTTGCAATTGATGAAGGAAGTGCTGGTTAAGAGGAAGGATAGTGACGGTCAACCATCTACTTGGCGGCTGCAACGGGCGATCGGGAAGCCTTTCTGTGCCAAAAGCAACTCAGGGATTTGCAGGCTAATAACACGCCAGTCAGGATATTCAAGACTTGAGAGATTCGTTGCCTACCTGGTTAGGAAATCTCACCTCGACTTATCGTTCAACCTCCTGGAGTCAGTATTTTGTTGAAGTTCTTGAGATTTTTGACTAACTTCCTTAACTAACTTCTCATAACGTTTCGCCTCATGACGCTCTCTTAAAATAAGTTCAATCACACCCTTGACAAGCTCAAAGCTTTCTAAGCATTTCTCTTCAGAGAGTTCATGTAATCAATAGTTCGGACAGTTTTGACAGGAAAGCTATCCATCCGATAGGGTGCCAATATCAACAAAGCACCGGATGAATAGCGATGGAAGCCATTGTACAGAGCCTACTGACCAAAGTGGGCGTTTTCGCAAACCGCAAGTGACGTTTTTGGTGACGTTGTTCTCGACGATTCTGGTAGTCTGCGGCAAAGTCAACTTCACGAACTTGAGTCGGTACAGTGAACTAAATGAGAAGACGTACCGCCGACACTTTGAGAAAGCGTTTGAGTTTCTCCCCTTCACCGTTGAATTGGTGACGATGGCAACTGCCCCCAGCAGTCGGTTGCTGTGCGTCATGGACTGCTCGTTTCTCCCTGAAAGTGGGAAAGCCACGGCGGGGATTGACCACTTTTGGAATGGCTGTGCCAGTCGGGTGGAGAAAGGGTTAGAGGTGTCGGTGATTGGAGTTGTGGAAGTGTATACGCCACGGCGCATACACTATCCGCCCAGCAAACGCTGACCCACACCGAGTTGCCCGCCGAGATTAGTCGGATGGATCAATATCTTTACCATCTCGAACAGGTGCGTCCGCATCTGCCGTCGCGAGTTCAGCACTTGGCAGTCGATGGAGCCTACGCAAAGGAACGCTTTGTCACGGGTACGGTGCAGTTGAAGTTGCAGGTGATCAGCAAACTGCGCTGTGATGCCAATCTCCGCTTTCTCTACACCGGAGTCCAAAAGCCCCGAGTTCGCAAGCGCAAGTATGACGGGAAAGTCGATTTCCAAGACTGCTCGCGCTTCACCTTTGTGGGAACCGTGCAACCGAACATTGACCTTTATAGCTACCGCCACATAGGTTAGGACAGGGACATTTTGGCAGCACGCGAAGCACACTACCAAAAATGTCCTAAGCAAAGTGGCGATGGCTATACATAGCGGTCGTCTGGTCAATGGCGCTCAAACGTCCGATCCGCTTGGCGTATCTGCTCAACCATCAAGACCCCAAGCGCCCTCGATTTGTGGTGCTGTTCTCCACCGATGTCCAGCAAACGGCCCAGGACTTGTACCGACTCTACCAACTGAGGTTTCAAATCGAATTTATCTTCAGAGATGCCAAGCAATTCACGGGGCTGCAAGACTGCTAAGCGCGTGACGTAGCGAAACTGGACTTTCATCTCCATGCCTCCCTCACCGCCCTCAACCTTGCTAGAGTCGAGGCTCAATAACACGACCCTGGCGACTCGCCCTTTGTGCTCTCGATGAATAATGTCAAACGGCGGGCCCTCACCGCTCATCTGCTCGACCGCTTTATTCGCAAGTTAGACTTGGAGCCGACTCCGATTAAATCTCACCCCAACTATCAATCCCTACTGTCCTACGGCTCTATCGCTGCCTAAAATTGTCCGAATCATTGGAAGAGATGAGAGTTTTGATGCGCCAAAACAGCCTCGCGAAGCTTTAGATCACTACCTTGCTGAGAGCAAGTACCCGTTCGCAGCTTCAAATCTACATAACCTTGTAAGTAGGTGGGCTGAATTAAATGTAAGACGAATGAGCGAACGTAACCAGTGCTGACCAACGATTTTATGCTTTGTGAAGAAACTGATGCATCTTACAAATGATTACGCCTTCCTACTTACCAATGGGGAATAAATGCAATTCCCGCCATAAGCTTGCCCAAGATATTCTTATTAAAGACGATGGTACTCGTCGTAAGTCATTTGACCCCTATGACTGTCAAGAAATCAAACTCTCTGTCGAACCCAGCCAACCTTTCGCGGGTAAACTTACCTCAACTGGACAACTACCCAAGTGGCAAATCGATTTTCAACCTGATTGTGAGGAAGTATCGACTTGGGACGAGGTCTTTCACATAAAGGAACGGTACGAAGAAAATATACTGAACGAAGAATTCTATAGCTGGTTGAGATACTTTGAATCTTGGTGCAAATCTGCTAGTCTCTCAGCAAGTTCTGATCAGGGATTGGTGGATGCGCTTCGTCGTTATGCAACTCACTGTGAAGACATGGGGATTGGTGACCGCGCATTCTTAAAAGCAGCAGTATTTCGGATGCTGCAATCTCAATGTCAACAAGGTAACCAAAGACTCATCGACTTGCTCAAAGACGTTATGACTGACAGAAGTAGTTAGCACAATCGCTCTGTCGCTTCAGATAATACTCTGATTTCAGGAGGCGATCGCCAATTCTCTAATTCATGTAAGCGCTTTAAGCCCAGAAAAAACGGACGCAAAATGAATGAGTTTTGCGTCCGTCTGCCGATTCCTCTAGAGAGGAGAACACTGTAGAGAACTATAAAACTAGTTGAGATTTACTTGCAATAGCACTGCAAGTAAATCTCAACAAATTCTTAGAAAAATCCTGTCCACTAGATTTCGCAGAATTTTTTTACCTGCAACCTGCCGAGATTACCTGAAACAGAGACAGGAAGAGAGTATGATGACTCAAACTTTTGACCTACTGAGGTTTCCCGATCACTCCCTTCAGCCGAAACCTGAAAGCAGGCGGCACCGTTGATTTCTTCTACGAAAAGGTTTTAGACAAGACTCCTTTCGGCTCGAATGTCAAAGAAGTGTCTAACACCACTTTAGCCATTCGCCAAGTTGCAACCACGCCGGGAAGCATCAGCTATGCAACCGCCTCCGAAGTCGTCAACCAAAAGATGATTCGACTTTTGGCGCTAGGAAAAGATGCTAATCAGCCCTCAATCTCCCTCTGCACCAGCGAAGACTGCACCACAATTAACAAGGCTGCCTTTGGTGACGGCTCTTACCCTTTGACTAGACGACTGTTTGTGATTCTTAAACGTGACAGCAAAGTGGATGAACAAGCGGGAGTTGCCTACGTAAATCTGCTCTTGAGTAGTGAAGGACAAAGCCTAGTCGAGCAACGAGGATTTGTCCCTGTCCGCTAAACAACAGACCTCCTGCGTGAATCTGGACAGCCCTCCTCACGAAGTGGGGCAAGCCCTCCCCAACCCTTCTCCCCAGGGAGAAGGGAGCTAGAACCTCTTGTTCCCTCTCCCTAGGGAGAGGGCTAGGGTGAGGGCGAAGTATTCGTGCAAGAAGTCTAACGTAGAGAGGCTAAATTAAACGCAACTTGTGAGGGTGGATTTCGGCTCTGCTCAACCCGCTAGGAGTTCTGGCTTTTGAGCGTTGAGCGGAGCCGAAACACGTCTTACCGTTAATTCTGTCTACCTGGATATATTCAGAGTGGCGAAGAAACAGTCCACCAAGCGAGTGCATAGGATTGGATAGGTTGATTAACTTTTTGTCGAAACTGTACCCGAATCTTGTAGCGTCCGGTTGTCGGAACTTGATGGAAAATGTGTTCCACGCTATCCAAGTCGCTCGTAGACGACCCAACACTTTTGCGAATGTCATTGTCTTCGACATGCATTAGATAGAGATCGAGATTGTTAAGTCCGCGATTGGTGAATCTTTCTCCTGCATCAAACTGTCCGTTGCGATTGCGATCGTTTAACTCCACAAGCCGATCCCACGTTAGCGTTAATGCTACAAAACTACCCTGCTGCAATGAATTCTCTAACGCGTAATCCTGAAACGTCAGATTTTCGGCACCGACCTTGCTATAGTCCCATCCGATCGCGGGCACGGGCTGGTTAGACTTCCACTCACCAGGGCTAAATTGCTGATAAGCGCGAAACGCATTCAACTGTCCCGACCCCATCTGAATGTTGAGCGGCACTTTAGGATTTTTGTAAGCATCCGACTCTAGCCAATTTTGATTATTTTTCTCTAATACCGTGCGCGTCATTCCTAGAAATTGACCATTGCCACTGTCTTTAATTTTGTCAGCAGAATTCATCATCACAGCTTTCATCACTTCATGGCGACGGGCATCCAATCCCCACGGGATGGTGCAGCCTTTGCCGCGCTTGCAGCTAGCTCGCAGTTGGCGATCGCCAAACTCCTGCAATAACGCTACCGTTGCCGTGACGTGCGGCGCAGCAAAACTGGTGCCGATCGAGGTGGTTTGCTTGCCTTCTAGATTTGCGACCAGCACCTTATTTCCAGGTGCCACCAGAGAGATTCCCCGTCGTCCTCCCAAATTGGTTTCGACCCCATCGTTGCGCTTTAAAATTCGCGGAGTCATATCGCCAATATTAGAAAAGTCAACTTTGGCATACACGCCATTTAGTCGCGTTGTGAAGGCTACATTCATGCCATTGAAGTTGTCAGTCGGAATCGGAATGCCGCCTTTGCCCTGATTGCCTGCAACCGCATAGACTACATCGTGAACTCGCGCTGACCAGTCTATACACAGCGTCAGCAGCGCGTTGCCATCGAGTTTGGCATTGGGTCGAGGATCTTGCTGAAGGGCTTCCCCAAAGCTGAAATTAATCGCCCGCACATCGCCACCATTCTGCATCGCTAGATGCTGGGCAGACAGACACTCTTCCACCTGACCGCCCCGACGGGGAACTGCCGCCGCAGAAGCGTAAAGTCTAGCGTTGGGCGCGACTCCTTTTAGAGCTTTGCTGTTGCCGATCAAAATGCTGGCAACTTGGGCGGCGTGAGTGTCTAGATTCGTGTTGGATTTAGCAGGCTGATCGCGAAAAAACGCCCGCACGATCGACACTACTTGATTGCTGCTTGCGGCTTTGTCTAAGCCAAACTGCGCGGGTCGTCCGATTTCAACTTGCCCGATCGCGATTTTGCGTCCAGTTAAGCTGTAGGGCGGCTGTTGCAGTTTGTAAGCGTCAATGCCATCTTGGTCGATCGACGACTCGATCGCAGCACCTCGAACGCCTCCTGCCAATCCCATCCAGGTTGTGATGCCGCACGCCAGCAGCAGTGTATGAATTCGTCTCACAAAATTCGCTCCTATGCCAACGTCTATCTTCTCGCGATCGGGTGAGAAACTAAGTATTTATCACTAAGATTTTGCAAAGTTTCTCTCAAAAAGTGAGGGAAAATATTCACAATTTGTTAAACTGAATACAAATTTAAGTAGTCAAAAATTATAAGCCATCATGACAACCCAGAAGTCGATCGTCATTGCTCCATCGATTTTGTCTGCCGACTTTAGCCGCCTTGGAGATGAAATCCGTGCCGTTGATGCAGCCGGAGCCGACTGGATTCACGTTGACGTGATGGATGGTCGCTTTGTCCCCAATATTACAATCGGTCCTTTGATTGTAGAAGCGATTCGCCCGTTGACTCAAAAGCCTCTTGATGTTCACCTGATGATCGTCGAGCCAGAAAAGTTTGTCGAAGATTTTGCCAAGGCTGGCGCTGACCACATCTACGTTCACGCCGAGCACAATGCGTCTCCTCACCTACATCGCACTCTGGGGCAGATTAAAGAACTGGGCAAGAAAGCAGGTGTCGTGCTGAATCCTGGCAGTCCTTTAGAGCTAATTGAGTATGTGCTTGACTTGTGCGACCTGGTGCTGATTATGAGCGTTAACCCTGGTTTTGGTGGTCAGAGCTTTATTCCTGGTGTGTTGCCCAAAATTCGCAAGTTGCGCCAAATGTGTGATGAGCGCGGTCTCGACCCCTGGATCGAAGTCGATGGCGGCTTGAAGGCAAACAACACCTGGCAAGTGATCGAAGCAGGTGCAAACGCGATTGTCGCAGGTTCTGCCGTCTTTAATGCACCTAATCATGATTATGCGAAAGCGATCGCAGACATCCGCAGCAGCAAGCGTCCCTCTCCTGAACTTGCAGCCGTTTAATTCTCAAATAGCTAGACCTCCCATAACAGCGATTATGGGGTTGGTAAGCTGCTCGTTATTCATTGTTTTACACAAGTTAGATGGCGGACAGCTTACTACTCGCTGAAAAGGGACCAAAGATGATTGCGAAAGATCAAATCATGCCACTCTTACTTGAAGCATGTCCTTCGTTTACTCAAAAGTGGGCTGAATATCGCGCTTTTTATGAGTGCAAAGATTTGCTTTATGTTGAACTTGATACATTCGTAGATCATATCGTCGAGCTACTTAAAACCAATCGAACAGATGAATTCCCGGCAGTGTTTGAGATTATTGAGAGGCTTCATCTTGAGGGCGATGATTATGTGAGAGAGGCAACTACCATCGGGGCATTAGAAGGGATTCAGAATGTTGCGAGGAATAGCGGAACAGATACTGAAGAATTTATCCAGTATTTAAGACCGGAATCCTTAAAATGGTGGCGACAGTTGAATGAGTTCTGGACAGGAAAAATACCTTTTGTTAGCGACATCAACAAAGCCTAACAAAAGGTATCGATCAAGGTATAAATGTAAATTTCTAAACGGTTGAGGTAACTATGATGACCTTATCTGATGTCCTTCCCGCTGCACGACAACTTTCTGTAACCGAGAAGCTCAAATTAATTAGAATCTTGGCAGAAGATCTAGAGATGGCGGAGGAAATTTCACCTTTAGAACCGTTCAAAGCCTACGACCTACCAACGCCTTATGATAGTTTTGGGGCTGGTGCAGTCTTGATGGAGTCACTCAAAAAATCAAATATGGGGCAGTAATGGCTTGTGCTTTTCAGCTATTCGACTACTAGCTCAACTCAAAACGAATTTGACAGTTTGCCCAGAATTCCACTTGTGTTACGACGAGGCGATCGAAGCATTGAAACGGTTGGTTTAGTGGATAGTGGGGCTACAGTAAATGTCTTGCCTTATGAAGTTGGTCTCCAGTTGGGTGCTGTTTGGGACGAGCGCAGAGCCATCATTCGACTAACAGGTAATCTCAGTAATCAGCTAGCAATGCCTCTCTCCGCGATCGCTCAGATTGGAAAATTCACACCAACTGAATTAGTGTTTGCATGGGTAATGAGTCCGAACGCACCGCTAATTCTGGGTCAGACTAACTTTTTTCTTGAATTTGATGTTTGTTTCTATCGTTCTAGGTCAGAGTTTGAAGTCAAACCAAAAGCCTAGATATCCGCTACCAACTCTTATCTCTTTAGAAGCTTTTTGCGCTTAATTGTCTGCTCTTTGTTAATCGAAAAAAAGTAGGAGTATTGAACTTAATACTCCTACAAGTCTCAGTGAATGGATAGCGTTGCAGGTTTTGAGTGATTTCAACTCTCAATGGTTGCTTAGTGTTGGGGGGTGTACCATTGAGTTAGATTGTTGACGGCACCCGATCGACGTTGAGCGTTAAACAAATCAACCGCAGTTTTGTTGTTGCTGTCATTGATTTTGATTTGAGCATCGATTCCATGGCGTGAAGTCGTGTTGTTCTCAGAGTTCATCTCTTTTGCAGTCTTATTCGTATCTAATGTTGTAATCACGACAGCAGCAGCGTTGTTAAAATCACAATCTTTACCAACCACCACCGTAGAGGAGTCACGATTGTAAGAACTGGATTGACGCGATCCACTGGCTTGATTAGATGCGTTACCACGGTTGTAAGAACTTGAATTATTAGAAGAGCTAGAATCACTGCTTTGAGCTTGACCGCTACCACTTGCACCGATGATGCCAAACAGGTTAAAGCCACCGCCACCACCCTCTTTGTTGCTGCTGTTGCTCGACTGACTGCTAGCGTTTTTGCCCGAAGCCGAACTGTTGCTAGAAGCCGAGTTGTTACGAGCCTAGCTAGAGCCACCGTGATTGTTTTGAGTGTTGGAGCCTGACCCTACGTCGCTGCACTGAATCTTGCCTGCCAGTTGACCAAACAGAGCCGAGTTGTCATCTGCACGGACTGCGCTAACTGGAAGCAAAGACGTGAACAAAGCCGATGCGAGAACCAGAGAGCTAGAGAGTTTGACGAGTTTCATTGTATTTCTCCTTGTGAGTGTGGTTGTGAGGCGTGAACCTCTTACATTCACTCGGTAGGGACGGCTCGATCGGGTTATGCACCCCCTCAAAAATCACTTTCCGAGTCCCGCACCACTCGGTAGGGAATTCCGCCTTACCCGTCTCGGTACATCCCGTTACAATAGATAAATCACCGTCTCAACAGTCCTAGCAGAGAGGCTTTTCATGCAATCCCCCACCCTATTGATCTCAAAAGAACTGCCCCGGTTGACCTATCAGTCAACGCCCGATCGTTTCGATGAAACCTGGGAGGCTCCGCTATCCACTCTTTTGGGCTTGGGACGTGCGGCAGGTGCCGACTTTATTGAGTTTTTTCTAGAGCGAGTTAACTATATTAGCTGCATGGCAGAAGACGACGCGATTACTAGCATTTCGCCGCGTCTCTCGACGGGTGCCGGGGTGCGAGTGTTTCGTGGCAAAGCCGATTGCTATGTCAGCACCAATGATTTATCGTTTGGTGGTCTCAAAGCTGCCCTTGAGAAAGGCTTGTCGATTATGGGGTTGCAGCTTCCTGCCCCTAATTCTTATGTGCCAGAAATTAACCTGGAGTTGCTGAGAGATTACGCGGTCAAAAAAGGCAAAGAATCGTGGTTGGCAGACTGTAGCTCAATGCGCGAAATGGGCGATGTCTTATTAGCCGCAAATGGTGAATTGGCGACTCAGGCGAAGTTTGTGCAGTCTCGTCGTGCCGTCTATTTTCGAGATTGGCAAGAGGTTTTGGTGGCTTCTAGCGATGGCACGTTTGCGCGAGACATCCGGTTAGCGCAGTCCGTAGGCTATAGCCTGTTGTGTGCAGATGGTGAGCAACGATCGTCGATCAACAAGCGCGTCGGCAGCACTAGCGAACCTGGGTTCTTGAGAACCTGGACGTATGCCAAAGATGCTGAAGAAGTCGCGGATTCTGCCTCCAAAATGCTCTACGCCGACTATGTGGAGTCGGGTAACTATCCCGTGGTGATGGCAAATGAGTTTGGGGGGGTAATCTTCCACGAAGCCTGTGGTCACTTGCTGGAGACGACGCAAATCGAGCGCAAGACTACACCGTTTGCTGAGAAGAAAGGCGAGAAGATTGCTCACGAAAATCTCACCGCTTGGGATGAAGGCATGACGAGCGGTGTGTTTGGCACGATCGACATGGACGATGAAGGAATGCCCGCTCAACGGACGCTCTTAATTGAGAATGGAATTCTGAAAAACTTCATCGCTGATCGAGCCGGATCAGTTCGCACAGGCAACCCTCGCACGGGCAGCGGTCGTCGTCAAGGCTACACCTATGCGGCAGCGAGTCGGATGCGGAACACATACATTGCACCGGGTAACTATTCGGTTGATGAGTTGTTTGCGTCGATCGAGAAGGGCATCTATTGCAAAAAGATGGGCGGCGGTAGCGTTGGCTCGACGGGGCAGTTTAACTTTGCCGTAGACGAAGCCTATTTGATCGAGAATGGCAAACTCACGAAGCCTCTCAAAGGCGCGACTCTGATTGGTGAAGCGACCGAAATCATGAATAAGATTTCGATGTGCTCAAACGATTTGGGGCTGGCGGCTGGGTTCTGTGGATCTGTTAGCGGCAGCATTTACGTCACCGTTGGACAACCTCATATCAAGGTTGATTCCATTACGGTTGGTGGACGATAATTTTTGCGTTTAATGCGTTGTGTGCGTTGACGTTGGGGGAGACGTTTCGGTGAAACGTCTCTACGGGATTTTGAAACATTACGAAATGGATTTCTTATGCCTAAAATTGATGACATTGCGGCTTCGGCAAGAGAAACGGCTCAAAAGTTGGGCATCAAAAAATATGATGTGTATGGGTCAGCGATCGACGAAACCAGCGTTCAGGTCGATCTCGGTGAACCTCAGCAAATGAAAGCGTCTCAGAGATCGAGCGTCACCGTTCGCGTTTGGAATGATGACAACTCGGTTGGGGTGACTTCAACGACGGATGTTGACCCGATCGGGCTAGAACTCGCATTAAAGACGGCTCACGAAGCCAGTTTCTTTGGCGTGAAGGAAAACGTGCCTGAATTTAGTCCTGAAGCGACGGCTCCCACGGCTGCCCATTCTGACGTTAAGACTCCTCAAGCGCCCGTTTCTAAACTGCTAGAAACATTGGTTGAGGCAGAGAAAGAACTATTGGCGGCACATCCTGCGATTAAGGGCGTTCCGTATAACGGATTGGCGCAGAGAGATATCGATCGTTTCTATCTCAACAGCGATGGGGCAGTCCGCAATGAAGGTCATTCGTTTGCTTCGCTCTATCTCTACACCAAAACTGAAGAAGAAGGTAGAAAGCCCCGCAGTGCTGGCGCGTTTCGAGTCAGTCACGGGTTAGACGAGTTAGACATCAACGGCTGTCTCAAAGAAGCGGCTGAGAAAACGATTAGTCATCTCAATTACGACAAGATAAAAACGGGCAAATATCGCGTCGTGTTCTCTCCTGAAGCGATTCTCAGTTTGATTGGGGCGTTTTCTAATTTGTTTAATGCTCAGAGCATTCTCGATAAGCAAAGTCTCTCAACCCCCGAATCGTTGGGCACTCAGATTGCATCGCCGCTGCTCTCTCTCTGCGATGATGCCCTGCACCCCCAAAATGTGGGCGCTGGCACCTTTGACGGGGAAGGCACTCCGACTCGTCGCGTTCCGCTCATCACGAATGGCGTTTTGTCGGGCTTTTTGCACAGTGCTGGAACTGCCAAACGGCTCAACACTCAGCCCACCGGACACGCCCATATGGGGTCTAAGGTCACGGTCAGTCCTCACTTCTATCACATTTTTCCAGGCGAATCTGCCGAGCAAGAATACAGCTTAGACACGGCAGAGAATGTGATTTTGATTGATGACTTGAGCGCTCTCCATGCGGGAGTTCAAGCGACACAAGGCTCGTTTTCACTGCCGTTTGACGGTTGGTTGGTGCAAAATGGCAAACGCACCAGCGTTGAATCGGCAACGGTTGCGGGTGACATTCGCGAACTGCTGAAATCGATTATTTATGTCGAGAAAGATCTAGAGTTTACCGGATCTGGGGTTGCCCCTAGAGTTTGGGTAGATGAATTATCGATTACGGGTGAATAACTGACGATCGACAGTTCTATTCCAAAAAAGACAGAGAATAATTAGCGAGTTTGAAGCGCAACTCTGAAACAACCAGATTGATGAAGCCCATAATTTCAGCCTAAATCTCTAATTTGGGATCTTAGGCTGAAATCCCAGCATTCTTGAGTCGAAAACAGCCTAAACCTTTCCGCCTATTCAACCAAATTAGGGTGCTATACAGAAAATCTGTCAGCCTAAACATTCAAAATCGGAGAATAGGCAGGAGGTTTCCGCCTACTCCCTCTAAATCGGGATCTTAGACAGAAAGTTTCAGTCTAATAAGTAGTTAGCCAGGCTTATAAAGTTGAGAGCAGTCTTCAATGAATAATGATGAGTTGGAAGTACCAATGATCTCACCTATATTGGCTGCTCAGGCAGGCGTAATACCCTTAAAGCCCAAACCAGAGAAAGCAGCTCGTTTTGCTGTTGGCTCACCAAATGGACTCACCTCAAATTCTTGGAGGATTTGGGCAAGCAAGCATGGTGATGTTTATATTGCGTGTCGAGATAACTTCAAAGAAGCAAAAGTTAGTCTTCATGCGTCAGGGCGGTGGCGAATGGGGTTTACAACTGAAGCTATTTCTAAGAACTCTCATTTGCTTCCCAGTGATCAGAACCGAGCTTGGGAGGTTTGGGATCAACCACCAATTTCCCTGCCCAATACTGTCATTGCTTTTCAACTCGTTTTTCCTACATCTGAATTGGCAGTTCGACCAGAACAGCGAATCCCCAAAGAATGGAAAGATGTAATTTTTATTGAAGCCGCACCTCCTGGAAAGCTTACGATTTTGACTCTCTTTGTGACTGTTGGAGATATGGTACTAACTCATGAATGTGAACCAAGCTTCTGCTTAGCCTCTTTAGATATCGGTGGTGGTCGGTATGCACAACTAATAGCTCACGGTGATCCTGAAAATGACTTGCCACAATTGCTTGAGCAAAGTGTGGCTGAAGCTCAGAAACAAGCCAAAATTTCAGGGATAACTATTCCTGATGGTGCATATGGTTATTTCTTTGGAAAACGGGAGAATGGTTCACGCTTTCTCTTCGGTGCTTGCATCAATTGAGTAAGTTCAGATCAATCATCCTTAACGCTGGCTAACACTGCATGGCAGCGGACAGTCGAAAGTCGTTGGTGCTGAGTTCGAGTTAATCTGCTGCCGCTGCATTTTGCCGTTATCTGCCTCGCTTCATTGTGAATGCGGTTCTAAGTGAATCGTTAATCTTTCCACTTGACAGCAAGAACGATCGAAACGCTAGCAGCCGATGACCACGATCGCCATGTCGCTCTGTCCTCAATGGGGATGTAACCGTAAGCTTACTTATTGGACTTAATGAGTCAATTATCTTTATCCAGCAGAAAACCAAAAAAGCTGAGTATCTATTGATACGCCATTTCTCTATCGGAACAGAGCAGGGTAAGCTAGATCGTACACTGTACTTGCTTTGAGGGGGAGATAAAGCCTATGAAAACATTAGAGGAAATCAAGCAGTGGCTTAGGCAACATAAGTCATTATTGCAAGAACGTTACAAAGTTCGGGAATTAGGGGTTTTTGGCTCCTATGTCAGGCAGGAGCAGACGGAAGCCAGCGATGTGGATGTGCTGGTAGAGTTTTCGGAGACACCGAGCCTATTGAAGTTTGTCAATTTAGAAAACTATCTCAGTGACAATCTGGGTGTCAAAGTCGATTTGGTACACAAGTCTGGGCTAAAGCCACGCATTGGAGAGCGGATTTTGGCAGAGGTCGTTTACCTGTGACCAAACGGCAAGTTGAGGACTATTTACAAGACATTTTGGATGCTGTAGCTGCGATCGAGCAGTTTACAACAGGCGTTGAGTTTGAAGTTTTCTCGCAGAATTTAGAGAAAGTGTTTGCGGTTTCAAGGGCGATCGAAATTATTGGTGAAGCGGTAAAGCGCATTCCAGACTTGGTGAGAAGTCAATATCCTGATATTCCCTGGCGAGACATTGCCGGAATGCGAGATAAACTGATTCATGATTATTTCAATACGGATGTAGAAATTATCTGGAAAGCAGTTAAGGAAGATGTCCCTCAGTTGAAAATATTAATTTCTAAAGTTTTAGAAGATGTGACTAAGAAGCCAGAGTAATGGAGATCTCCAACGAGCAAATCATACAGAACATTGCCAATGCTCAAATTCAGAGAAATTAGCGGAGATTAGTTTTGATTTTGGATATGAGTTGCCGATTCTCTGTACGCCCAATGAACTTCTTTGAGATTAACTACGTTTCAGGATGAGATTGTAGAAGAGATTTACAGAATTCGTGAAGAGTACTCTCGTTCATTCAGTCATGACTTGAGAGCCATCTTTACTGATTTACAAAATGTTGGAGGCTTTCGCGAGATCTTGATGAGGATTCAAAGGATATTAGTCGCCGCTCAACTTAACCGTTATGTCGGACATCTTCACCATCGATAGATTCAGCCGTCACACATCCGATCGGGTAAACTAAAGGCATTGATTAGACTAAGTTAGTCTATGACCATCGCAACTGAAGCCACTCAGCTTTGATGAGTTTTTCGCCCATTTAATGTTTAGCTGATCAAAATACGGCTTCTCTTGCGATCGCTTTCCCTGCGATGAAGCCTGTCGTCCAAGCACTTTGGAAGTTAAATCCACCTGTGACTCCATCAATGTCTAACACTTCACCCGCTAAATAAAGTCCCGGACAGCAGCGGCTCTCCATTGTTTTGAAGTTGACTTCTTTGAGATTCACGCCGCCACAGGTGACAAATTCCTCTTTGAAAACTCCTTTCCCGTTGACAAGATATTTCCCCTGCGTGAGTTCTTGAATCAACAGATTCAGCGTTTTATTGGGAAGTTCTGCCCAACGGGTTTCTTTTTGAATGCCAACTGCCGCCGTGAGTTTTTCCCACAACCGACGAGGCAATAGCACCGGGCAACTGGAGACGATCGCGCGTCTCGGCAACTGCGATTTCACCGCCAGCAATTCTTGTCGCAGCGCCTCCGGGTTCTGTTTCGGCAACCAGTTAACCGTCAATGTCGCCTGATAACGATGCTCATGCAAAACTCTGGCACCCCAGGCGGACAGCTTCAACACCGCCGGACCGCTTAAACCCCAATGTGTCACTAACAGCGCTCCTGTCTGCTCTAGTTTGGTGTCGCCCACCTGCAACCGTAGCCGCACCGGATCGACCGCAATTCCTGACAACTCATCTAAGCGATCGTCCGTCACATTAAACGTAAACAGAGAAGGGGCGGTCGGCTCGATCGAGTGTCCCAACTCTTTTGCAATTTGATAGCCTTGGGGACTGTTGCCCGTCGCAATTAGGATTCGATCGGCATTGAGAATATCGCCCGATCGCAACTCAATCTCAAATGTGTCATCGTGCTTCACCACCGATTTAACGTTGGCTCCCAGACAAACATTAATTCCAGCGTCTTGAGCTTGCTGAATCAGGCAGTGAGCGATCGTGGCAGAATTGTCCGTAATCGGAAACATTCGCCCGTCTGCTTCAGTTTTGAGCTTGACGTTGCGAACATTAAACCATTCAACCGTATCTTGTGCCTGAAACTGACTAAAGGCACCCCGCAAGGCTTTGCCTCCTCTGGGATAGTTCTGCACGAGAATGGCTGGGTCAAAACAGGCATGGGTGACATTGCAGCGTCCGCCCCCCGATATGAGAACTTTTGTGAGCGGTTGACGACTTGCTTCGAGCAGGGTGACATCAGCAGCACGATTGGTTTGGGCACAGGCGATCGCGCTAAAAAAACCAGCCGCTCCCCCACCAATGACGACAACTTTAAGAGTTTGAAAAGACAAGGAAATTGTACTAAAAACGGCAGAATCTCTATTCTAGCGAGTCCGGTTGCATTCATTGAAGACCCGTCGATCGCTATCTCAAACGGTGTTGAAAGTGCTTTAAGCCTTCCGTCCCGGTTTGCAGTCTGCGAAGTCGATCGTGTGGGAGTCAATGTAGTCCGCAATCGCCATTTCGACAATGGCTTCAACTGGGTAACTAATCTCAGTCGCACGATCGAGAATAGCGTTTCTGATTCGCTCTGGTAACCGCTCTAGAATTGCTTGACCATCGGCGGATGACAACTGCTCGTAGCTTTGGTTGTGAGTAGTTGATTGCATTGATTTAGCTCTCCGTTGGAATTTGAGCGTTGTAAGGCGGCTCTTGGCAACTAAAGCGGTTTAGGGATCATGCCTAGACGCTCGAGCAACCGTTCATCCTGCGATCGTTCTGGGTTCGGAGTCGTCAGCAACACTGCCCCGGTAAAGATTGAATTCGCACCCGCTAAAAAGCACAGCGCTTGTAATTCGTCGCTCATCTCTAGCCGTCCGGCTGATAGTCGCACCATCGCCTGGGGAAACAGAATCCGAGTCGTGGCAACCATGCGAACTAGCTCGATCGAGTCGATCCGAGATGCACTCTCAAGCGGAGTTCCGACTACTGGAACCAAACAATTAATCGGCACCGATTCGGGTGGCGGATTTAAGTTTGACAGCGCTTCGAGCAGATCTAACCGATCTTGAACTGATTCACCGAGTCCGACAATGCCACCACAGCAGACCGAAATTCCGGCTTCGCTAACGGCTCGGATTGTTTCTAAGCGATCGTGATAGGTGCGAGTCGTCACAATCTTCTCGTAGTAGCTGGGTGACGTGTCGAGATTATGGTTGTATGCCGTCAGTCCTGCTTCTTTAAGCTGTTTTGCCTGATGGGGCTTGAGCATTCCCAACGTGCAGCAGACTTCGAGATCCAGCGCGGCAACCTGACGCACCATATCCAGGACTCGATCGAACTGTGCGCCATCTCGCACTTCTCGCCACGCCGCTCCCATACAAAAGCGCGTCGATCCGGCGGCTTTTGCAACCTGAGCTTCTGCCACCACGCTTTCAAGATCCATTAGAGGTTCTGGCTTCAAATCGGTTTGGTGATGCACACTCTGAGAACAGTAGCCGCAATCTTCGGGGCAAGCCCCCGTTTTGATGCTGCTGAGCGTACACATCTGCACCGCGCGCGGATCGTGATGCTCTCGATGCACTCGCTGCGCCTCAAACAGCAAATCGGGCAAAGGCTGATGATAAATTTTGGCGATGGCAGCGATCGAAGAAGTCAACATAGCGTTCAAACGTTAAGAAAGATTCAGAACTCTTAGCTATTCAGATTAGCAGTCTGCCAGCGTCTAGAGAATGCAAAAATTCTGAACCTGACCCGGTGATACAATTTCTATCACTATGCCACGGTTAACTTCTTCCTCTCAACTGACTCGACCTACTGTCACGCTCACTGAAATGCTGTGGGCGTTGACGGGGTTGTTGCTGACGATCGGGGGCACCCTGCTCAAAGCTTCAATCACTGACGTGCCCTGGACTTGGACCCCGCAAACGGTGCCGCTGCATTTTTTGGGCGTGAGCTATCAGATCGGAGCTGTGCTGTTAGTCGGCTGTCTGGGCGGAAAAAACGCGGCGGTCATTTCCCAAATTGCTTATTTGTTGTTGGGGTTAGCCGGGTTTGAAATCTTTAATGACGGAGGCGGAATTCACTATTTTAGTAAGCCGAGTTTTGGCTATTTGCTGGGCTTTATTCCTGGCGCATGGCTGTGTGGATATCTCGCATTCAAAACGCCTCCTCGACCAGAATCTCTCGCGTTTAGCTGTTTCTGCGGGCTGTTCGTCATTCATCTCACCGGGATCTTCTATCTATTTTTGTCCTACGGGTTGAAGTGGGCGAATGCAGATTCTCTATCATTGTGGGATGCTTTAAAAACTTATTCTCTCACGCCGTTGCCCGGACAATTTGCGGTCGTCTGCGCTGTCACGGTGCTGGCGTTTGTGATGCGTCGTTTAATGTTTTATTAATCCTCGATCTCTCTTCTGAATGCTCAAAAACCGTTTTTTCTGGCTGGCTGCGATCGTAGGTCTGATCCTCGATCGCCTCACAAAACTTTGGGTTGTGAAGACAATGGTGCTGTCTCAGTCCATTCCTCTTTTGTCAGGTGTTTTTCACATCACTTATGTGGTCAACAAGGGAGCCGCGTTTAGTCTCTTTCAGGGCAGCGTGTGGTTACGTTGGCTCTCTCTCGCGGTCAGCCTTGGCTTGATGGCAATGGCATGGTTTGGTCCTCGGTTTGAGCGGTGGGAGCAGTTGGGCTACGGGTTTATTTTGAGTGGGGCGCTAGGGAATGGCATCGATCGCTTTGTGCTTGGTCACGTCATCGATTTTCTCGACGTTCGGCTGATCAACTTCCCCGTCTTCAATCTGGCAGATGCCTTTATTAACGTTGGCATTTTTTGTTTGCTCATTGCTGCTTTTCGTAGACCGCCTGATGACCGCGATCAAGCCTCAGTCAAAAGTTGAAACCTCCCTAGTTTCTCGATGGGCGCTTACCATTGGCTTAGATTGCGATCGGGGATTGCGAGTCACCAAAATCCAGTCCTCTTGCATCTCTAGCACTTGAGTTTGTTTAGGAGGCAGATAGCCCTGTGCTGAAGCTTTCAATAGTTGGTAAGGGTGGGGATCAGTCTTCCAGCGCTGCTGCAGCTCGTCTTCAGCCGCCGGAATGATGACACGATCGCTATAAAAATTCAGCGAGGGGCGGAAATCAGGATAGGACGTGTAAATCACCTGACCACGAAGCGTATGGCGTTGAATCATTGCTGCTACAGGCTTAACCGGATAGGTTTCGGCTAACTCCCAAACCCAGTGGCTCGACATCATCAGCACTACTAGAGTGAGATAAGTTCCCCAAATCAGCACTGAGATAAACTGAATATCTTGCCGCAGAATCAAAATCGCGGTGACGGTGATCGTGAGCGCCAAGGTCGAGGAAATAAGCTGAAGGTCTGGCTGTGGGGCAAAGAAGGTGAAATAGGCGCTCAAGCCCCACACCACAAACCCAAACATCGCAAACACGGCAAACCAGATTCGAGCATGAACGATCGGGCGCGGCTGCCGAATTCCCATCATTAAGGGATTCCACATGCGGCTGAGTTGGGCACCTACCATCAGGGACAGCGCTGGGTAGATGGGCAAAACATACCAAGGCAGTTTGGTCTGCATGGCTGAAATGACGAGCAAATAAACTCCGCTCCAGACGATCACTAACCGCGCCCAGCTTAAGCCCCGATTTTCCCAAGCTAGACGCAACCCGTGGGGCACAAACAGCAGCCACGGAAAGCCATATTTCAGAATTTCCCACAGATAATACCAAACGGGACCGTCATTATTGCCGACCGTTCCCCAAACCCTCACCAGGGACTGATTGAATAAGTGGGCATTGACAAACTGTTGGTGATAGTGCGACCACTGAGCGCCATACCACAATCCTACGGGAGTCGCCCCGATCGCCATACCCAACCAGAGATAGCGACTGGTCAACAGGCGAGGCGTATCCCAGATCAAAAATAGTCCCCCGATCGCGGCTAGCAATATCCCCAAGATGCCTTTAGTTAGGCAGATTAGCCCAAACCCAATGCCGACCCCTAAGCCCCAGCGTAAATCTCGCCGAGATCGCAGCAAACACGCCATCATCAGCAAAAAGAAACACAGCACGGCTCCGTCGAGCATCGCCATGCGTCCCTGTCGCGCTACGGGTAGCCAAGTGAGATATACCAATGCCGAAAAAATGGCTGCCGTGCGTCGAAAAAAAACTTCTCGCCCAACCCAGTAGAGCAGGGGCACAGAACAAGCGGTGAGCATCGCCCCTGGCAGCCGGGAGGTCAACTCGCTTACGCCTGCGATCGAGTAGATCAATGCCACTAACCAGTGCATCAGCGGCGGTTTGTTGAAATAGGGGTTTCCGCTTAGGTCTTTGGGATAGAGCCAATTTTGAGACAGAAAGGGCGATCGCCACATTTCACGAGCCACTTGAGCGACGATGCCTTCATCCCAATCTCTGAGAGGCAAGTCTCCGAGATTCACCCCAAATAACACCATCGCTGCAACCAATAAGCCTAGAAGCCAGCCGCGATCAACCCACGCTTCAAAGCGAGATTGTCCCATCCCAAATCGGTGACTCGTAGAAATCTCTTGACCCATATTTAGCCTTTTACCACACTCTAGGACGACCTCATTTTCCTCTTAAATCTGCTGCTGAGAGAAAGAATTGGGCGCATTGGAACAGTGTGAGGGAAATTTTCATGTCCAATCATAAGTCATGGCTCAGAGATTGGCGCTTTGTAGCAAGGTTAGTCGTCTCCGTCGTCTAGGCGGATAAATGGGCTGTCTTCTAACATTTTGATTAATCCGAGGGTGATTAAGGTCATAACGGTTCCTGAGACAGCAAGCTGCCACCAGCCACAGCCTGAAGCGATGCCTAGGGCAGCCGTCACCCAAGTCGCGGCGGCAGAGGTAAGTCCTTTAACTTTGGGGTTAGAGCTATCGGAACGCGACTGATGTAAGATTTCCCCGGCTCCTAAAAAGCCGACTCCGGTAGCGACTCCTTGAATTGCACGGCTGGCTGCATCGCCCGAATGAACGTTAGCGTGTAAGGGAATTAAGACAAACAGTGCGGCTCCAAGGCTTACTAGCATATGAGTTCTCAAGCCTGCTGGTTTGTGTCGCCGTTGGCGGTTCCACCCGATCGCACCGCCCACCATAAGCGCTAAACCCAACCGCAATATGATTCCTACCCAGTTATTGGGATCGATTGAATAAGACTCCATTGATGATTTGGATTGAGTTTGCGCAGATGCCTCAAGAGGCTAAAAGGTAGTTTTTTAGATTAGCTGATCCAAGACATTTCTATTTACATCTTTTCAGAAGCACAGTTCTGGGTTTATTTAAGTATATGAAGTAGCAGTTTTATCAGGAATCTATAGAGCTAAGAAAACATTCAACCTTGCTTCAACGATTTCTCTCCGTACTTCATCCAACCACAAAATGTCTTTTATCTAACTTATTTTGAGAGTGAGAATAAACTTAATACAAAGAAGTAGGGATACTACCCAAAATATGGGTAGACCTGCTGATGACCTTGATCCCCTCTTAAGATCTACGCTTATAAAGGTGACCAGAGTGATCGAAGTTCCCTTGGTTTTTGTTTCGTTTTCTAATCAAAAGTGAGTTGAAAATCATGCCTGAATGTCCTTGTTGTGCAGAAAAACTGCTGCGTCATGTTCGGCACGGAGCAATCTACTGGTTTTGCTCTCACTGCTGGCAAGAAATGCCGGATTTAGCGTCAGCAATGGTCGATCGCCCTAAAGATCTCTCTCCAAAAGAGAAAGCGTTAATCGCAGGGGTCGATCGCTAGAAAACTTGTTTTTCAAAAAGATTTCTGGCTTGACGAACGAAAAGCCTACTCTTCTGGCAACCAGACACGATCGCGGGGAAGCTCTCTTCATATGCTCCTCCCCACACCAATCAGAATTATGATGTAGAGTCTGTGTCTGTCTAGCTGAAAGTTGCCGTTCGTCGAGCTAAAACTATGATGAATTATGATGTGGTGGTGTGTGGAGCCGGACCCGCTGGGGCGATGGCAGCCGCAGAGGCAGCTCAAGCGGGGCTGAAAGTCGCACTATTAGAAAAGCAGTTTCTGCCTCGCCACAAAACCTGCGGGGGCGGAATGCCGATGGTGATGCAAGAGGTCTTGCGAGATTTAGCACCCGACGCATTCGTTGAGTCACAAGTCACTCACATGCGCCACACGTGGAATTTTGAGGATGCCTATCTTGCACCGATCAATCCCCTTGGTGTTGATAGACCGCTTTCGCTGTGGATGGTGCAGCGATCGCGATTTGATTATGCTCTGGCACAACGAGCCGTTCGCTGTGGGGCAGAATTGCGAGATGGGCTGGCAGTCCGCTCACTCGAAGTTGAGCCAGACGGCATCAAAATCTCGGCTCAAGGCATCAAAACAGGCAGCGAGTTTGTCGCCAAAGCCAGATATGTGATTGGTGCAGACGGTGCTAATGGGGTGACGGTCAACTCGACCAAACTGCGACAAAATCGCGCGATCGCCCTGGCAATGGAACTTGAGCATCCTCACCGCTGGGGCGACGGACACGCTGATCTGCGTCCCGATGTGGCTCATCTAGAATATGGAGCGACCAAGCGCGGTTACGCCTGGATTTTTCCCAAAGCCGACCACTTGAACATTGGCGCAGGGGTCTTTCGTCCCGATCGCAAAGATGCTCGAAACAATCGGACTCTTCGAGCCGAACTCCAGCAAACCATCTTTCAATATGTTGAAGCGATGGGATTGTCGATCGATCGCGACCAAGCCCGCTTTCACGCTCACCCCTTGCCGACTTGGAATGGCAAAGAACCGCTTCATGAAGGACGCATTCTGTTAGTGGGAGATGCCGCCGGATTAATCAATCCCTTATTTGGGGATGGCATTCTTCACGCTGTGAAGAGTGGCGCGATCGCGGCGCAGTGCTTAGTAGACGAAACCGCAGACCACTACACCGATCTCATCCACGCCGAATTTGCCGCCAATTTTGATGCCGCGTTGACGCTCGCTCAAGTCTTCTATCAGTGGACGGGCGCTTGCTATAAATATGGCGTTAAATCTGAAAGAGCCACTCGGATAGCAACTCAACTTCTCTATGGAGATCTATTATTTACAGATATGGCGGGTCGAGCGATGCGAAAATTGAAGCGATCGGTGGGGGCAACCTTTTTTCCAGCTTTCAACTCGTAACCAATTCTTCATAAAAAACTTCGGTTAGTCTACCGATTTCAACCCAAAATTCTTAAACTGGTAGAGAGAGCCTGTGTTTTAACAGTTTTTAGGGTTGTTGGTTCGATGAGCGGGCGATCGTGAGAACAGTGAACGATACGCTAGAAGGCTCTCGCTGATTCGGTAGGTTTCTTTCTACGATCGGCGGTGTGGGATAACCTATAGGTTTACAGCACACCCTTTTGTATACACGTCAAGAGGAAAGACAGAATTATGGGATTATTTGACCGAATCAGCCGAGTCGCTAGAGCCAATCTCAATGATCTTGTGAGCAAGGCTGAAGACCCAGAAAAGATTCTGGAACAGGCTGTGATCGATATGCAGGAAGATCTGGTGCAGTTGCGTCAGGCAGTCGCAAGCGCGATCGCCAGCCAAAAACGCAGTGAGCAGCAATACAATCAGGCGCAGACGCAATCGAACAACTGGCAGCAAAAAGCTCAGCTTGCCTTGCAAAAAGGCGACGAAAACCTTGCTCGTGAAGCGTTGCTCCGCAAGAAAACTTACGCCGACACCTCCACCACGCTCAAGTCTCAACTCGACCAGCAATTCACCCAAGTTGACACGCTCAAACGCAGTCTAATTGCTTTAGAAGGCAAGATCTCTGAAGCGAAAACGAAGAAAGATATGCTGCGGGCACGGGCAAGTGCCGCCAAAGCTCAAGAGCAGTTGCAAAACACTGTGGGCAACCTCGGCACAGGCAGCGCAATGGCAGCCTTTGAGCGGATGGAGGAAAAAGTCTTGCAGCTAGAAGCCCGATCGCAAGCGGCGGCTGAGTTGGCAGGTGCCGATTTAGAAAGCCAATTTGCAGCGCTAGAGTCAGGAGATGTCGATCTTGAACTCGAAGCGATGAAGGCTCAGATGCTGGCTCCAAGCACGTCTCAAAACCAGGCTCAGTTGCCCGGAACTGCTCCGGCTGCAACCAGTCCTCAAGCTAAGACAACCACCTCTCCTCAAGATCAACAAGCCGTTGATGCCGAACTAGAAGACTTGAAAAAGCAGTTAGATCAGCTTTAAGACTCGGCGTGAAATTCTGCATTCAGATTCCCGGCTTCTTCAAAAGGTCGGGAATTTTTGCTTTTGCGAGGTTTCTGTCAGAAGTAGCCAGCCTGAGGCTTTAGAATTGTGAGCGGATGTTAATAACAGCAGTGTAATATGAGCAGCGTTCGTGTCATTGGAGATAGCGACTTTGAGACAGAAGTTTTGAAAGCCGATCAGCCTGTGCTCGTCTATTTTTGGGCTTCGTGGTGTGGTCCCTGTCGGTTAACGGCTCCTCTGGTCGAGGGCATTGCGTCGAGCTATCACGATCGCTTAAAGGTGATCAAGATGGAAGTCGATCCGAACCCTGAAACGGTCTCAATGTGCAAAGTTGAAGGGGTGCCTGCGTTTAGATTTTTTGAAGGCGGCGAAGTGAAGAAAGCGAGTGAAGGGGCAATCAGCAAGCAAAAACTAGAGGATTTTGTGTTGTCTCAGCTTTCGGCATAAGGTAACGCAAACTCTCTGTCCAAAGCGGTACACTTTAGATCTCGTTTCTGTCGTCTCAACGCTGACCCGCGATCGCCGATGCAATTTGCCACTCGTTTAGAACCGCTACAAGCCAACGTCTTTGCTGACATGGATCGGGCAAAAACAAAAGCCAAAGCCGCTGGGCGGGATGTCATTGATCTGTCTCTAGGATCGTCCGATCTGCCCACTCAGCCCCATGTGCTAGCCGCGATCGCTCAGTCGCTCCACGATCCCAGCACTCACGGATACCTCCTATTTCACGGCACTCAAGCATTTCGTCAAGCGGCAGCTAGTTGGTATACCCAAAAGTTTGGCATTGCTGTCGATTCAGAAACGGAGGTCTTGCCGCTCATCGGTTCTCAAGAAGGGACTGCCCATCTGCCCCTGGCGATCTTGAATCCGGGTGATTTTGCGCTGCTGCTCGATCCGGGCTATCCGTCTCATGCAGGGGGCGTTCATCTAGCCAGTGGTCAGATTTACCGGATGCCGTTAAAAGCAGAAAACGGATTTTTGCCCGTATTGCAAGATATTCCCCCTCACGTTTTGGCGCAGTCACGAATGATGGTGTTGAGCTATCCCCACAATCCGACGACCGCGATCGCGCCCCTCTCGTTCTTTAGAGAAGCCGTTGCTTTTTGTCAGCAGCACGATCTGGTTTTGGTGCACGACTTTCCTTATGTGGATCTGGTGTTTAGTGAGACGGGAGTGCCATCGATTTTGCAGGCTGACCCCGATAAAAGCGTCTCGATCGAGTTCTTCACGCTTTCTAAGTCCTACAATATGGGTGGTTTTCGGGTCGGGTATGCGATCGGCAATGCAGATCTGATTCGAGCGCTTCGTCAAGTCAAAGCGGCAGTGGATTTTAATCAATATCAGGGCATTTTGAACGGGGCGATCGCTGCCCTCACTGGATCTAAGGCAGGCACTCAAGCCGCAATTGAAACGTTTCGCCATCGTCGAGACATCTTTATCGCTGCCCTGGCGCAAATTGGATGGCACGTTCCTATGCCCAAAACCGCGCTCTATGTTTGGGCAAAGCTCCCCGAACCCTGGACGACCCACTCGATTAAGTTCTGCACAGACCTGGTAGAAGCCACCGGAGTTGCCGCCTCCCCCGGTGCAGGGTTTGGCAAATCGGGTGAAGGCTATGTTCGATTTGCGCTAGTTCATCCACCAGAGATTCTAGAAACTGCTGTCAGTCGAATCGCTCAATTCCTATAATTTTTCTAGTCAACAAAATGATAATCGCAAAAACTTTACGCGTTCTTGATGCTAGGTGAGAAAGCTTAACTAGAACCTCGCACTGATTCAGCAAAGTCACTCGTAAATTGGACAGTATGAGGTAGCCGAACCTACACGGCTCTCAAAAAAACTGCCGGACTGGAATGTCCCAGGGTTGCCCCCGCATCTAACTTCATAACAACGGCGCGAAATGGCAAAAAAACTTCCTGAACTTGCAGTGACTGCCGTGATCGTAGCGGCAAGCGCAATGATGGGTGCTCCTGCCTTTGCAGGCACTCTGTCGAGTGCCACGATCGGCGGCACTAACCCAACCGACTATCTGATCTACGACTCCAACACCACCAACACGTTCGAGGTTGCCAAGACTCCAGCAAACTTGGCAAAGGTTTTGGGGGGTAATAGAGCTAACCCCACAGGCAACGTCGAACTTGCAGCAAGCAGTGAAAAGTCTGGCTTCGATTTCACTAAAAACACCAGTTTGACGGGCACGATCGGGGGCAAAGCTATCACACTCAGCAGCCTGACCAAAGACGACTGGAATAGTGTCTATAAGGGCAGCACGTTTGGTCAATATTGGTTTAGTCAAACACTGGCTCAAAACGGGTTTGGTAGCTTGGTGGGCACGAATGACGGGTTGCAGGTGTTCAACATCTTCAAAACCTATGGAGGCTTTGAGCGCTTTAGTGATCCCAACATCTCCTATGTAAATCAGAATGACACAACGGGTGAGATTCAAGTCGGTTTGGCAGGTCATCTAAATGCCAATTCTCTGGTCACAAAATCATTGGATGCCTACCTAGCGGACTTGACCGGAAACTCGGCACAAACTCAACAGAACAAAGCTAAAATCACTGGCTTAAAAAACCAGTTAGGAGCCAGCACCGTTCAAGCCAGCGAAGTCTTTAAGTACACCTACAATGGGGTGACTGACTACGGCTACGGTTTTTCTGCAACAAAATCTAATCTGGTTGAGAAGGGTGATGGCATCTCACACAGTGGAAACTATGAGATCAAACTTCAGGGAGTCGTTCCGAAAAAGCGCGTTCCTGAACCGTCTGCGCTGATGGGCTTGGCAGGGCTAGGGATCTTGCTGACAGTCAAGCGCAAGTTGCTCAGAAGAGCATAGAACGTTGAGCCATTCACAACAAGCAAAATGGGGGCGAATAGCCCCCATTTTGCTTGTTGTTTAATCGATCAGTTAAAACGAGAACTTTTTCTTTGGTTACGGTGCTTTTATCTCATCTGCTTGCAAACATCCTCTCTTCGAGCATAGGTGCAATCAAAATAATCCAACGCCTTGCGAGCAGATTCAAAGGTGGCTGAGCGATAGGACGAGCCATTGGGATAGTCTTTTGAATCCCAAACCTTTAACGTGTACGCAGTGTTGTTGTCGTTTGACCACACTTCATACTCATAGCGATACGATCGCCCCGTGCTTTTATCATAGTAGCCACCGCTACCACTGTTAGCCATGAAATCTGCGCGTGCTATGCAAGGAAAAGCTAGCAGAGACGCTAAGGTCAAAATCGCTAATAGAGTAGTCTTTACACCTATCATCTTCACTGGTTTGTAAGTCAAATTTACTTTTCAGGTATAGCACTTATCCGTTCTTTTTCTAGCAATGTTTTTACGCAATTATACGCAAAAACATCAACAAGTAAAGTAAGAGTATGTTCAGTGATTTTCGCTTAAAGCCCGTGCTTTATTTTACAAAAGATATCTTCTCTATCTCAATCAGCATTGCTTGAAATCGATATCAATCACCTATAGAAACGGTAGGAAAAGGCTCCTTTGAAAGTTATAATTTCTTAACAACATCAGACGTACTCACATTCAGTCAAAAATTTACGTCCATTCGTTGCTTAAGGCTTTTACGAAAGCTGTTAATCGCTTAAAAGCTGTGATCAAATTCCGATTTAAGTCCCTGTTTCTTCTGTTTGCAGGAGGATTGCTTTGAGCGATAAACCACTGATGAAACCGTCTGGAATTCGGGCTGTTGCGATCGGGTCAGCGATCGCTGTTGCGCTCGGAGGGTTCGGCATTTTTTCCTATTTCATGCTGCGTTCCCCATCTCAGTCATCGGTCGCCAGCCCTTCATCAACGCCCGATGAAGTAGCCGACGCGGTTTCTGCCCTGGGTCGATTAGAGCCAGAGGGCGGAGTCATGAAGATTGCTGCCCCGTCTTCGGGGTTTGGCAGTGCGCGAGTTGAAAGGCTGCTCGTGAAAGAAGGCTCGATCGTCAAACCCAAACAGCCGATCGCCGTGATGGATAATTTTGATTCGCTCTATGCAACCACGCTGCAAGCAGAAGCGCAGGTTAGAGAAGCTCGATCGAGGTTATCTCAGGTGCAATCAGGAGCCAAAACGGGGGATGTGAATGCCCAACGCGCCAATGTTTTGAAAGCCAATGCAGAGTTGCCCAAAGCCGAAGCCGAAATCTTGAAAGCAGATGCAGAGCTTAAAAATGCACAATGGGAATATGAACGCTATCAAAAGCTATTTAAAGATGGCGCAGTTTCAGAATTAGATCTGCAAAATCGGCAATTAGTCTACGAAACCAAAGCCAAGGTGAGAGAGCAAGCCAAGCAAGGGTCAGAGCAAGCCAAGCTTGAGCTAGAAGGTGCCAAGCAGGTGTTAAGCAGTGTGTCTGAAGTGCGCCCAACCGATGTGCAGCAAGCGGTTGCCCAAGTGCAGGTCGCAGACGCAAACTTGCAAAAGGCAAAAGCTGAGTTAGACAAAGCGGTGGTGCGTGCCCCGATCGAGGGTCAGGTGCTAAAAATTCACGCCGATCCGGGTGAAATCGTTGGCAGTGATGGCATTTTAGAACTCGGTAAAACTGGACAAATGTATGTCGTTGCTGAGGTTGACGAAAACTATATTAACCGCATCAAACCTGGACAAAAAGCCAAAATCACGAGCTACGCTTTTCCGGGAGAACTGACGGGAACCGTCGATAAAGTCGGTTTACAAATCCGCAAAAACGAAGTTTTAAACACCGATCCCGTTGATAAAACGGACACTCGAATTGTGGAAGTCAAAGTTCGTTTAGACAACAGCCAAGCAGTCGCGGGGCTGACTAATCTACAAGTTAAAGTCGCGATCGTACCTTAATGTTTGCTATCCCTCTCGCGTGGTTACAGCTTAAGCGTGAAACCGTTCGTCTGCTCGTAGCACTTGCAGGCATTGGGTTTGCAGTGATCTTGATGTTTTTGCAACTGGGCTTTCAAGCGGCGCTGTTTGAAAGTGCCGTGACTCTTCATCAAAAGTTAGAAGGCGATATTTTCCTGATCAGCCCTCAATCGACCTCGCTGACTTCGATGAAAAGCTTTCCCGATCGCCGACTATATCAGTCGCTAGGGTTTGCCGGAGTTGACGCAATCAGCCCTATTTATTTGGGGTTAGGCATTTGGAAAAATCCTTATTGGGAGGGTCCGCCCGCCTCGCAGACTCGCAGCATTCTTGTCATTGGCATGGTGCCTGGAGATAAAGTTTTCGCGCTGCCAGAAGTCGCAGAGAATCAGTCACAACTTCGGCTCACCGATGTGGTTTTGTTCGATCGAGCTTCTCGCGAGGAATTCGGTCCGATTTCTAAGAAGTTTGAGGCACTTAAAGCGACTGGAGGCTTGGTTAAAAGCGAGATCGAAAGCCGTCGCGTCAAAGTCGGTGGGCTGTTCAGTTTAGGGGCATCGTTTGGAGCAGACGGCAATTTAATCACCAGCGATCTCAACTTTCGGCGCATCTTTTCCAAGCGCGGAGAGGGAATGATTGATGTCGGTCTAATTAAGCTCAAACCAGGAGTTGACCTTGAGAAAACCTTGGCTCGGTTTAGGCAAAATCTACCCGGCACGTCGAGAACCGACCCGAAGAAAACGACTGACCAAACCAAAGAAGATTTTGTGGTCGGAGATGTCAGAGTTCTTTCTAAAAAAGCATTTATCGCGTTCGAGCAAAACTATTGGAAAGAAAGCACCGCGATCGGGTTTATTTTCACGCTGGGAACGGCAATCGGGTTCGTCGTCGGAACGGTGATCGTCTATCAAATTCTCTATACTGATGTGACCGATCACCTCGCTGAATATGCCACTCTCAAAGCGATGGGCTATAAAAATCGCTATCTGCTGTCTGTCGTGTTTCAAGAAGCGATTATTCTAGCGGTGATGGGCTACATTCCTGGTTATATTTTGTGTCTCGGATTGTATAACGTCACTCGCAGTGCTACTGCTTTGCCCATCTCGATGACGCTCGATCGAGGAATCTTAGTGCTTTGTTTAGCGATTTTAATGTGTGTGATTTCTGGAGCCGTTGCCGTTCGCAAAGTTCAAGATGCTGATCCAGCAGACATCTTTTAGCATTATCTTTTATGTTGCAACCGATTATCACGATCGAGAACGTCAGTCATTATTTTGGGGCAGGGCGACTCCGCAAGCAGATCTTGTTTGACGTAACCACGATCGTTGAGCCTGGAGAAGTCGTCATCATGACAGGTCCGTCTGGCTCAGGCAAAACCACACTGCTGACGCTGATTGGGGCGCTGCGATCCACTCAAGAAGGCAGCCTCAAAGTCTTGGGTCAAGAGCTGCGGGGAGGCTCAGAAAGCAAATTAGTCGAACTGCGGCGCAACATCGGCTATATCTTTCAGGCACACAATTTGCTCAACTCGCTGCGGGCTTGGCAAAACGTGCAGATGTCGATCGAGCTACACTCTGATATTCCTGCTAGCGAGTCACGCGATCGCGCCGAGGCAATGCTTGAAGCCGTTGGACTTGCAGATTGGGCAACCCAATATCCGAATGAGCTATCGGGCGGACAAAAACAGCGCGTCGCGATCGCCCGCGCTTTGGTCTGTAACCCCAAACTCGTTTTAGCCGACGAACCGACTGCCGCCCTTGACAAAAAATCGGGGCGCGATGTGGTCGAAATTATGCATGATTTAGCAAAAAAACAGGGTTCTGCGATCGTGCTCGTCACCCACGACAACCGAATTTTAGATCTCGCCGATCGCATCATTCACATGGAGGATGGTCGTCTGTCGTCTTTGGATGCGTCTGCATAATCAAAAACAAATCAGGGTCTTCTCGGTCGAGAAGACCCTGATTTGTAAAAGCACGAGAGGCAAATCGGAACCAAAAACCAGGTCAGAGCCACTTTCTAGACCGTTTTGGCATCGATAGCCCGTGCGAAGCGTGAAAATCTTCTTGAACGCGCTGAGTCAGACGACGGGAGACTTGGCGCACCACTTGGCGAAGGACTCGATCGCCCGTTCTCTGGATGATCGGCTCAGGCAACGCCTGAATGAACCGCGGAAACTGAATCGTTACCGTCAAGTCTAGCTGCCACTGAACTTGAGTCATCTTGTCCGAGGCAGATCCCGTCTTGGTTGCGGGGTGAGTTCCTTCTACTAGCTCTAGCGCCGCCCGAAAATCGACCTCATAGCTAGGCGTTGAGTAACCCGGAACAGGAACGGTTTCGATGCGATAAACACCATCATTTTGGGGTAAAAGATCTAAGCCAACTTTAGGTTCTACCTCATACCCAAAGGCACCAAAACTGCCAACAGTCAGCGCATAGCTGTTGCGCCCGATCGAGTCTACCTGCATTGGGTGGGCACAGCGATGAAACCAGTCAGAGTGCGCGTCTAGATAGCTAGAAACGGTAGGCAAATCAGCATACATATCCATGCTGTCTACAAAGTGGCTGCAAAACTGGGTTGGCTCAGTCACACTTTGAGTTGCGTCTAGGGAGGTCGAGTTGAGATCTGACAGGTGGGGCAGTCGTGTGTGGGCGGTTTGAATAAATTGATGGTCGGTCGGTTGGGACTGCATGCACACTTCTCTTGCGTTAGTTGCCTTATGTCTATTTACAAAGTTCCCTGAGATATTCAATCCTTCACGACAAACGAGCATCTCCCCTGAAAATTTACAGAATCTAAATCTTCTGGTTAAAACATACGGTTATCTCGGATACCTATTCTGACCAACATTAAGAGTTTTTTCAGTTGCCAAATTACAAATTCAGTAGTTTCTACAAGTCCTCTCAGTAGATTACAGATTCGTTAACCGTCCATACAGCAACATTGCGTAATGTATCCTAGAATCCATATCAAGCACAAGGGATGATCGAAGTCACACATTCATTTCTCAGCGAATTTAACAATCGTCCTCTAGAGTCTTACCTTTACCAGATGTCAAGATAGCGAGAAAGTTGCTAAAGATCCAGTAGCAAACGTTACTAAATTATAGAGAAAGTTTTCATGAAAGCATTTGTCGCAGGGGCAACCGGAGAAACAGGACGAAGAATCGTTCAACAGCTAGTCGATCGAGGCATTCCTGTTCGAGCGTTTGTGCGAGATATTCAAGCTGCACAAACGACGCTGCCGACGGGCATTGAGTTGGTGACAGGCGATCTGATGAACGTCGAGAGTTTAAAGATGGCGATTGGAGACAGCACAGTGCTGTTTTCTGCCACGGGTGCCCGTCCTAGCTTTGATCCCACAGGTCCTTATAAAGTGGACTATGAAGGAACCAAAAATCTTGTCGATGCCTCCAAAGCGACGGGAATTGAGCAGTTTGTGATGGTGTCTTCTTTGTGTACCTCAAAGTTTTTCCATCCCCTCAATTTGTTTTGGCTAATTTTGGTGTGGAAAAAGCAGGGTGAAGACTATCTTCGGAACAGCGGATTGACTTACACGATCGTGCGTCCTGGTGGTCTAAAGAATGAAGATAATGCTGACTCGATCGTCATGTCGTCTCAAGACACGCTCTCTGAGGGCAGCATTCCCCGCACCAAGGTGGCACAGGTTTGTGTAGAAGCCGTCTTTCAGCCCAGTGCGCGCAACAAAATTGTAGAAATTGTCGCGACACCCGATGCAGCAGAGAAGCCGCTTGAGGCACTGTTTGCAGCAGTGGCTTAGAGATTTAGAACCCAGTGCCAGCCTCCGATCGTTAAATCAAAAACCGATCGAGGGCTGCTTTCAATTCTTCAATTTCATTTTCGATATTGCCTTCTTTGGCAGCACGAGCGATGCACTGAGTCAGGTGTTCGTCGAGAATCATCCGAGCTACGCGATCGAGCGCACCTCGAACCGCCGCAATCTGCACCAGCACATCAGGACACGGACGATCGCTCTGCACCATTGTCTTGATGCCTCGGATGTGCCCCTCAATCCGAGAAAGGCGATTCACGACTTTACGCTGTGACTCCTCAGTGTGAACGTGGGGATGAACAGAAGAGCCATGATCGTGAGGATGATCAGCGTCAGAGTGGCTGTCTAGCTCTGGAGTGCGGGGACGATCGGAAGTTGTCATAACAAGTCGCCTCTGAAGCGGTTTTCTAAGGGTATTTACGATCTTAGACTACAGACTGGGGTTTCCAGAAGAACTGGTTTGTTAACCACACGGATTCGGCGGAAATTGGCAAAATAGACTTAACTGTGGTTAACAGAACGATCGTGGTGATGGCGCGATCGTTCCTCAGCTTGATCGAACGTTATGAGTTGATGCTATGCAATTTCACAAGTCTCCTAAATTTCTTCGTCGAGCGATTGCAGCGGTGCTGTCAATTTTTTTGATCGGGGTGACGATCGCTTATCCTCTCCCGTCTCAAGCTGCTCCTCTATTAGGATTAGCCAATCCTCCTCAGACCACAGAAGCCGCCGTGCCGCCTAAAGCGATTCAGCAAGGCAGCTTTGTTGCAGAGGCAGTCAAACTGATGGGAACCGCTGTCGTTCGCATTGACACAGAACGGACGGTGACTCGACGAGCGACTGTTGATCCCATCTATGAAGATCCGACCTTTCGGCGCTTTTTTGGAGACGAGGCAATTCCTCAAGCTCCCAGAGAAGAACGACTGCGGGGTCAAGGGTCGGGCTTTTTGATCGATCAGAGTGGGGTGATTTTGACCAACTCTCACGTCATCAACGGTGCTGATAAAGTGACCGTAACGCTCAAAGACGGGCGCACCTTTGAAGGCAAGGTGCGAGGCTTTGATGAAGTGACCGATCTCGCAGTCGTCAAAATCGACGGCACTAATCTGCCCGTTGCGCCTCTGGCTGACTCGGATCAAGTGCAGGTAGGCGACTGGGCGATCGCGGTGGGCAATCCGCTCGGTTTAGACAACACCGTGACATTGGGGATCGTCAGCACCTTGAAGCGATCGAGCGCTCAGGTTGGCATTCCTGACAAACGGATTGACTTTATTCAAACCGATGCCGCAATCAATCCTGGAAATTCTGGGGGACCGTTGTTGAACGATCGAGGCGAAGTGATCGGGATCAATACCGCTATTCGAGCAGACGCGATGGGGATTGGGTTTGCGATTCCGATTAACAAAGCAAAATCTATCAAAGATCAACTGGCACGAGGCGAAACGATTCCGCATCCCTATCTGGGTGTGCAGATGACAACGCTGACTCCAGAAATTGCCCAGCAAAACAACAGCGATCCCAATTCGGCGTTTGTAGTGCCCGAAGTGAATGGGGTGATTGTGATTCGGGTGTTGCCCAACACGCCTGCGGCGGTGGCGGGTCTGCGGCGCGGCGATGTGATTACTCAGATCGATGGGCAAGCGGTCACAAAGGCTGAACAACTTCAAGGGGTTGTCGAAAATAGTCGGTTGGGGCAGACGCTCAAAGTTCAACTGCGACGGGGCGATCAAACTCAGCAGCTTTCGGTGAAGACGGCTGAGTTGAAGAATGCTGGCTAGGGAATTTTGAGGCAAATTCTCAAGAAGGTCATACCAATTTTATTTCTGAACGCGGCAGATGGTGGGTCACGGCGAAAGCGGTGAGACGTTCCACCAAAACGGCTCTACAGCATCGGGTAAATTCGTTGTTCAATTTGGTATGACTTTAGAAAACTCGAAACTTTTGCACTAGGTTAACCCTTTTAGATTTGATAGGGTTTTATGATACTGGCTTGTGTCGATGTAGATTCAGATGTTTCTGACCTGCTGAGGTGCAGAAGGTTTTTTGCTTTCAGTTGTTTAGGCGCAGCGATCGAGGATTAAATGGGTGGATTAAAGGGACGGGATTTGTTGACGCTAGCAGACCTCAGCGCAGAGGAGATCGCAGCCCTGCTTGACCTGGCGGCACAAATGAAAGCCGGGAAGGTGAACTCGATCGCGACTGTCAACGGTCACGTTCCGGTGCTGGGGCTGCTGTTTTATAAAGCGTCTACCCGCACCCGCGTTAGCTTTACGGTGGCGATGGCTCAACTGGGCGGGCAGGTGATCGATCTGGCAGTCAGTTCTACTCAGGTGGGTCGGGGTGAACCGATTACGGATACGGCACGGGTGCTCGATCGCTATGTCGATATTTTGGCGATTCGCACGTTTGATCAGCAAGACCTCGAAACCTTTGCTCAATATGCAGACATTCCAATCATCAATGCCTTGACTGATTTAGAGCATCCCTGTCAAATTCTGGCGGATTTGCAGACGGTTCAAGAGACGTTTGGCAAACTTTCAGGTCTGACGCTGACCTATTTAGGAGATGGCAATAATATTGCTCATTCTCTGTTGTTGGGGTGTGCGCTCGTCGGCATAAATATTCGCATTGCATCACCAACCGACTATCAGCCTAGCGAGGCGATCGTGCAGCAAGCCAAAACGATCGCCGCCGGACGCTCTGAGGTGATTTTGACGAATGACGCGATCGCGGCTGCCAAAGGTGCCCAGGTTCTCTACACCGACGTGTGGGCAAGCATGGGGCAAGAAGACCTCGCCGATGCTCGGATTCCGATCTTTCAGCCTTATCAGGTGAATGAAACACTGATGAACTATGCCGACAAAGACGCGATCGTGCTGCACTGTCTCCCGGCGCATCGAGGCGAAGAGATCACGGATGGCGTGATGGAGGGTGCTCAATCTAAAATTTGGGATCAGGCAGAAAACCGGATGCACGCTCAAAAAGCTCTGATGGCAAGCCTATTAGGACTGGTTTAATGAAGTATCGGTCGATCGGGCTTCGGAGCCAGAACCTACGGACAACGCTAGCAGAGAATTTTATTTCACACTAGTCTCCTAGCCCTTATATTTCTTCTCAACAAGCGTTTCAATAGAGCGATTAGATTAACTAACCATGCTGCACTCTCATCTCGATGCTGACAACAACAGCCACAAATCTTTTGAACTGCCGGGGGCGCGTCCTCACTATGTGCCCGATCGTCCGGGGCAAGTTGAGCATATTTTTCTCGATTTAACGCTTGATGTCCCTAATCAGAGCTACAAAGGAACGTGCGTGACGAGGTTGAATCCAATTCGCGACGGCATTGATCGCTTGACGCTTGATGGTGTCAATCTCGATATTCAGTCCGTTAAAGTTGCAAATGTCGAGCAACCCTTTGACTATGACGGCGAACAGCTTCACATTCGTCTCAAGCAGCCGACGAAAATCGGATCTGTGATTGAACTGGCGATCGCCTACCAGGTCGAAAAACCGCAGCGAGGCATTTATTTCGTCGCGCCTGACAAACACTATCCCGCTAAACCTATCCAGGTTTGGACTCAAGGCGAAGACGAAGATTCTCGCTTCTGGTTTCCCTGTTTTGACTATCCAGGGCAGCTTGCCACCTCTGAGATCCGGGTCAATGTGCCGCAGCCGCTGATGGCGATCTCAAATGGTGAACTGATTGGCACCGAAACGAAGGGCGATCGTAAAGTCTATCACTGGCTGCAAAAGCAGGTTCACCCCAGCTATTTGGTGACGTTGGCGATCGGCGACTTTGCCGAATTAAAAGATGAGTGGCAAGGCAAGCCCGTCACCTATTACGTTGAGAAAGGGCGTGAGGAGCAAGCTCGTCTCAGCATGGGCAAAACGCCCCGAATGATTGAGTTTTTTAGCCAAAAATATGGCTATCCCTATCCGTATCCTAAATATGCTCAAGTCTGCGTCGATGACTTCATCTTCGGCGGTATGGAGAACACCTCAACGACGCTGTTGACCGATCGCTGTTTGCTCGATGAACGAGCCGCGATCGACAACCGCAGCACCGAATCTCTAGTCGCTCACGAATTGGCGCATCAATGGTTTGGCGATTTAGTGGTGATCAAGCACTGGTCACACGCCTGGATTAAAGAAGGCATGGCATCGTACGCAGAAGTGCTGTGGTTTGAGCAAGAATATGGCTTGGACGATGCCGCTTATTACCTGTTGGGTGAAGCTCGCAGCTATTTAGATGAAGATGCGTCTCGCTATCGTCGCCCCCTCGTGACTCACGTTTATCGAGAAGCGATCGAGCTTTACGATCGCCACATTTACGAGAAGGGAGCCTGCGTCTATCACATGATTCGGGCTGAGTTGGGTGACGATTTGTTTTGGAAATCGATCGCGACGTTTCTGGTTGACAATGCCCATAAAACGGTCGAAACGGTGGATTTGCTGAGAGCGATTGAAAAATCCACCGGACGCAATCTGATGTTCTTATTCGATCAATATGTTTATCGAGGCGGACATCCTGACTATAAAGTGGCGTATGCGTGGGACGGAGACAGCAATCTCGCTAAAGTTACCGTCACTCAAACTCAAGTCGGCGAGACCAATCCAAAAGAATTGTTTGATTTGAAGATTCCGATCGGCTTTGGCTTCGCAGACAGTGGAGTGAAATCATTTACGGTTCGGGTTCACGATCGGGAGCAAAGTTTCTACTTCCCGCTTGAACAAAAACCGGATTTTGTCAGTTTCGATGTTGGCAATCATCATCTCAAAACCGTGGTGTTGGAGTACCCAATGCCAGAACTCAAAGCCCAACTTCAGCACGATCCCGATCCGATTTCTCGCCTCTATGCTGTGGAATCGATCGCCAAAAAGGGCGGACTAGAAGCCGTCAAAACCTTATCTGAAGCGCTGCAAAAAGACGGTTTTTGGGCGGTCAGGGCTGAAATCTGCCGAAATCTAGCCAGCGTCAAGCTCGATCAAGCGATCGCAGGTGTCCTACTGGGACTCAAAGATCCAGAAGCGCGAGTGCGACGAGCCACGGTTGAAGCCTTGGCACACGTCAAAACCCCTGAAAGCTATGAAGCGCTCAAGTATGTGGTTGAAAAAGGCGATGCCAGCTATTACGTCGAAGCGTCTGCTCTGCGAAGCTTGGGCAAAGTCGCGACATCTGGATCGGGCGATTCCAACGAGGAAGAAGTGCTGAAGCTGCTGAAAAGCGTTCTCAAAGAGCGGCAGGGCTGGAACGAAGTCGTGCGATCGGGCGCGATCGGTGCTCTCAGTCACTTAAAAACGTCTGAATCTGCCTTAAATCTGATATTGGAAACCACGACGATCGGAGTTTCACAACCGCTTCGTCTGGCAGCAATTCGTGCGCTTGGAGCCATCTCTAGCGGACAAACCAACGTCAACTTAGAGCGGATTTTAGAGCGATTGCAGGAACTGTCGAGAGAAACATTCTTTTTGACTCAGGTGGCAGTTGTCATTGCCTTGGGACAGATGGAAACGACGAAAGCGATCGGCATTCTGCAATCACTCGCTGATCAAACCCCCGATGGACGAGTGCGCCGCATTGCAGAAGAATCAGTTCAGACCGTGCAGAAGAGGGTGGGTTCTGACAAAGCAGTCAAGCAACTGCGCGAGGAAGTTGATCAGCTTAAAAAAGATAATCAGGAGCTAAAAAGCCGTCTAGAAAGTTTGGAGGCGAAGGCTTGACCCCTTTGTCACGTCAGCTTCATAGATCTATGTTCTTTAGGATACAACTTGTACCTAACGCTACATAAGCAATATTCTATGTCTGATAAATTCACAGTTCAGTATGTCTTCAGATATAGGTGTGAGGCTGATGTTTAGCAAGTCCAAAATTTGGAAGTCTCTGTTGCTGTCTCCGATCGCGTGGGCAGTTTTCTACAGTGCCAATTCTCAGGTCAGTCGAGCAGAATCGGCTCCAAAACCCCTTAAACTCGCTGTTGCTGATTCTCTAACCGTTTCAACCCTCGCAAAGCCTGATTTAAAAAGCCTCGAACCTTCTTCTAAAACCCTTGCTGCCAATCCTTTAGCCCCGTTGGCGGTTGAGAAGCCAAATGAGATCGCGTCGCAGTCTCCGGTCAACACCGTCACAGACTCAACTGTCAGCCTGGATGCAGTCAACGGAGTCGCTGATCTAAATGCCCCTGAAACCGAGGCTGACCAAGCTTTATCGCAAGTCACGTCGGTGTCTCAATTAACAGACGTTAGACCGACAGATTGGGCATTTCAGGCGCTTCAATCTCTGGTCGAGCGCTATGGCTGCATTGTGGGCTATCCTGACAAGACCTATCGCGGCAACCGAGCGCTGACTCGCTATGAATTTGCGGCAGGGCTGAACGCGTGTCTCGATCGCGTCAACGAGTTAATCGCCGCTTCCACCGCAGATCTCGTCAAAAAAGAAGACCTGGCAACGCTGCAAAAGCTGCAAGAAGAGTTTGCGGTTGAATTAGCCACCTTGCGCGGTCGGGTCGATGCCCTCGAAGCGCGAACCACCACCCTTGAAAAACAGCAGTTCTCAACGACCACCAAGCTATTTGGCAACGTCTGGATCAACGTTACGGGCGCAACTGCTGGCAAAGGAGTCAAGTTTGAAGGTCCGCCTGGCAGCGAAGGGAATGCCCTCGGACGGTTCTTTGCAACCCGCGACCTCGCCGGACGACCGACCGTCCTGACGGCTCAAGATCCCAGCATCACCACGAGCTTTCTGACCTGGTTGACTCTCTCAACGTCCTTCAGTGGCAAAGACCAGTTGGTGACGCAGTTGGCGGCTGGAAATGGCATTTCTCCCTATAACCAATATGCGTCGGCTGGCTTTTTTAATGCGTCGGGCGTTCCCTTCTTTGACCAAACAGGCGGTGTCAACAACGGGGTTCCTGATGTGGTGATTCACGACCTCTTCTACACATTTCCGCTCAATGACGCGGTAAAAATCACAGTCGGTCCTCGCATTAACTGGTATCGTCACTTTGACGCTAACCGCTTCAACTTTGTCTTCAACTCAGGTGCCAGTTTTGACACCTCAAACAGCACTCAATCCAACTCGATCGATCGCGGATCAGGTGCTGTCGTTGAAGTGACTCTCAGCAAGCAGTTCCGCCTGGTAGTTGGCTATCTGGGCGAGAATACTGAATTCTTACCCTCACAGTTTGGCTACAACACGTCGAGCAACCCGCAGTTTGGGTTATTTGGCGGCACCAACACTGCCTCAGCCGAACTCACCTTCTCGCCCACGAGCAACATTAACCTGCGTTTGCAGTACAACCGCACTCGCATTCAGGCATACGGTGGGCAGGTCGGGGGCGCGATCGGAGAACCGATTCCCTATGGATATTTAGATGCAGGTCCTGGCTTCTCAAATGGCGTAGTAGGCGGCGGTCTGAAATATGCCACAGCCGATATGTTTGGGATTAACGCTGATTGGATGCTCACCCCAGGGTTTGGTGTGTTTGGGCGCTACAGTTTCGCCAATACAAGGCTAAACCCGATCGACCAAACAGTCAGAACTCAATCGTTCCAGGTCGGGGTCGGTTTCCCTGACTTCGGCAAGAAAGGCGCACTGGGCACCCTGACGTTCTTGATGCCCATGGATATCACCAAAGGGCGCACCTATTTTGCATCTGGAGGGGGCGATGGCGGCACCCAATATGAGCTAGAAGCCTCTTACTTCTATCCGCTCAGTCAGAACATTGCATTGGTGCCTACGTTCTACGCCATCTTTAACGCCAACAACTTCGACAGCAATCCTACTGTTTTTGTAGGCAGCTTACGGACGCAGTTTAATTTCTAACTGAGTCGGCTAGGCGACAACTGCTCAATGATCTCGTCAGTTTTTCCAGTCATGTGGGTGGCGAATCGTTGGGCGATCGGCGGCACGATCGCGAGTGGGTTGCTAAATCCTGAAAAGAGGTGAATGCCTTCAACTGAGGGAATGGCACCCACAAGCGGGAGGCTGTCACGACTAAAGGCAATGGTGCAATGGTGCCAGGTGCCAGGGAGACTTCCAAGGGCGGGTAAGACGATGCTGATTTTGGCTCGCAGGTCGGCTTCGCTTTGAATAGGGTCGATCGTCGCGTTGGGATCGGTCAGAGTGCGACTCGTTTGCCCGATCCGGATTCTGCCATCTAAAAACTGAACGGCTCCGGCATCTAAAATCGCAGGCGCAGGTTCATGTCCCGGTTCGTTCCACAGGTCTGCAACTACAGGCTGAGTCGCGGCAGATTCTAGCTGAAACCGCTCTGCTTCGGCTGGCATGACTAAAGTGCTCAACTTCAAATCGACAGGCGGCGTTTCGATAATCTCAGCATGGGTGAAGTATTGCTTGACCCAAATCCCAGATTCTTGCAGCAGTTGGCGGGTGATTCCCCCAGCACAAATAGCAATGTTAGCGGCGTGTAAGGTGCCGATCGCCGTAGTTACTCCCGCGATCCGACTGGCACTTGCTTTCACAAACCCGGTCACCTGAGCGATTTTGAGGTCACCTCCCAAGCGCTGCATGGCTCGACAATATGCCTGAGTCGTCAGTTCTGCATCAATGTGACCGTGCCGAACCGTGAGTGCCCCCGCGATCGCTGTCGGATTCAACAACGGTTCTAACTCACACGCTTCTCTAACACTCAGCAAGCGAGGTGGAGTTGCAAAACTGGTATAGCGCTGTGCCAAAGTTTGCGGATCGCTGTGCGCGGCGATCGTCAGCAGCAAATCTAGTTCTCGAAACTGCGTGTCTGCGTCTAACTCGTCTGACAGAATGCGGTGGCGATCGATGCCCTCTGCGCAGAGTTGACGGGTTAGCTCAGTTGTGCCCGACCAGTAAGCAATGCCGCCATAGCTATAGCGGGTGGCTCCCTTTAAGGAGTCGTGCTGCTCTAACAGCAAGGTTGAAAAGCCTTGTTTTGCCAGTTCGTAAGCAAGTGCAGCCCCTGTGATTCCAGCCCCGATCACAATCCAGTCATACGTTGTCATAAGAGTTCAAGACTTGAGACTATGGGCAGTCTAAAGGATGAATGGAGCGATCGACGGTCGATCGCTAACATTTTTTTAAAAGAGGGCTGTCTCACACAAGTCACTTCCTCTAACCGTGATTTATAATACAAAATCACCCTAAAGAGGGATGCTTCAATCGAATTCTGGAACCCGACTGACATAATTCGTATACTTTACGTTTACAAGCAACTCAGTTTAAGGAGAAACCCTTGAGTCATCAACCCCTTTCATCGCTATCGCGTCGTCAAGTGATTCGAGGCTTATTAGCGGCGGGTGCCTTTGGCGCAACATCGCGACTTTGGACGGGCTGCACCCCTGCTAAACCTACGGCTAACAGTGGCGGTGCTTCTCCGGCTGCTTCGTCAGCCTCGGCAAAAGAATTAGTCATGGGCTTCATCTATGTTGGACCCAAAGATGATTTTGGCTATAACCAGGCTCACTTTCAAGGAAAGGAGGGGCTGGCAAAAGTTGCGGGTGTGAAAACGATCGACCAGGCAAGCGTTCCTGAAACCACTGAGGTGCAGGAAGTGATGCGGAACATGATCGAGCAAGACAAAGCAAATGTCTTGTTTCCAACCTCGTTTGGTTATTTTGACCCCCATGTGCTCAAAGTTGCGGCTGAATATCCAGAGGTGCAGTTCTTCCACTGTGGCGGTATGTATATTGAAGGCAAGCATCCTAAGAATGTCGGCAGCTATTTCGGCTATATCGACGAGATGCAATACATTTCGGGAATTGTTGCCGCCCACACCAGCAAGACAGGCAAGTTAGGATTTGTCGCCGCAAAACCAATTCCACAAGTTCTGCGAAATATTAACAGCTTCACGCTGGGCGCACGCAGCATAAAACCCACCATCACCACGCAAGTCGTCTTCACGGGTGATTGGTCAGTTCCGGTGAAAGAAGCAGAAGCCACTAACAGCATGGTCGATCAGGGAATTGATGTGATTACGTGCCACGTAGATAGCCCCAAAGTCGTGATCGAAACGGCAGAACGGCGAGGCGTTTACACAGGTGGCTACCACGCAGACCAGATTTCGCTGGCTCCAAAAGGCTATTTAACCGGGGCAGAGTGGGATTGGACAAGCGTTTACACCAACTATGCCAAGATGATTCAAGAAGGCAAGACTCTAATGAATGGGGGAATTCCTCATCTTCTGCGCGGGGGGCTAAGGGATGGTTTTGTCAAGCTATCTGCCTATGGTCCTGCGGTTAGTGAGGCAGCGAAGAAAGATGCAGAAGCCGCAAAAGCTCAACTCATGGCTGGCACTTTAACGATCTATAAAGGCGAACTGAAGGACAACGCAGGCAAGGTGTTGCTGGCACCTGGAAAGGAATATGCTCAAAAAGCTGGCGAACTTGAGGCGATGAATTGGCTGGTAGACGGAGTGATTGGTAAAACCGCCTAGACGAGATTTTGGGTTTTGGATTTGTAGAGGTTGCGGTTTTATAAGGGTCAAACAACTCTAGAATTATTGAACCAAAATTTGCACTTGGTTTTCTCAATTAACAGTCAATCCAAAATCCAAGATCGCTAAGGAGTTCCACTCACGATGACCCTTCCTCACACGGGTTTCGGCACACTATTGCAGACGCACGATCGCTTCATTTCAGTCATCCGACTCGCTTGGTTTAAGCGATCGTTCCTTTTCAAGTCATCTCTAGCCGCGTTAGTCGCGATCGCGCTTACGATGGCGCAACCCTCTCGTGCTCTGCAAGCCAAGATTACGCCTGCATCTCCTCAGTTGGGTGACACGCTCTCTGTTATGGTTCAGTCGAGCAGCAATCCCACGGTGACGATGGGCGCTAAAACCTACTCGACGTTTGATCAGGGGAACAATCAGTTTCGGGCACTCTTGCCGACTACTCCGCTCGATCGTCCGGGTAAGCTGCCGCTGCGAGTCAACGACGGGCAAACCGTGCAAGAACTAACGGTGAACTTAAAGCCGCGATCGTTCCCGACTCAGAGCATCTGGCTGCCTCCGGGCAAAGGGGATAACGGAACTGATTTGGAGTTCGATCGGGTTGATGCCTTTAAGCAAATTGTCAGCCCCCAAAAGTTTTGGCAAGGAAAATTACTGCGTCCGAATGCAGGTGAAATCACGACAGGCTACGGCGTGCGGCGCTACTACAACGGCGAGTTTGCCAAAGATTATTATCATCGTGGTGTCGATTATGCTGGGAACTACGGTTCTGCGGTGATCGCTCCGGCGGCTGGGCGGGTTGCTCTAATTGGTCGTGAGTCAGAGGGATTCAAGATTCACGGCAACTGCATTGGGATCGATCACGGACAGGGAGTGTCGAGCATTTTTCTCCATCTCAGCCGCATTAACGTCAAAGAGGGAGAGATGGTCAAAGCGGGGCAACCGATCGGTGCTCTAGGGGGCACTGGTGCAGCAACTGGACCTCACCTACACTGGGGCTTATATGTGCAGGGACTGGCAGTTGATCCGACTCCTTGGAGATACGACGGTTTTCAATAGTCAGCAAACGGGATTGACGGTAAGAGGCGCTTCGGCTTTGCTCAAAGTCAGAACTCTCAGCAGGTCGAGCGGAGCCGAAACTCGCTCCCACAGGTTGACTTTAATTGTGCTTGTCTCCTCAACAGGGTGGCGAACGATTTTTGGCGTTGCTGAATCGATCTATGAAGCACAGATTTTACCCTCACCCTAGCCCTCTCCCGAAAGGAGAGGGGACAAGAGTTCTGGCTCTCTTCTCCTTGAGGAGAAGGGTTGGGAATGAGGGTAGTTCATATCTGCATTTGGCAACGCAAGATCTTTATATGCCTAAAGACGATCGCCGCCTCTCACCTGAGATAGATTGTCTCTCCCTCGACTTTTCACTACATTTGCAGAGGAAGTTTATTAAAAAAGTTGAGGTAATTATGGGACTTGAAGATATTATTAAAAACGTTAAAGAGGCATTGCCCAATATCACGCCAACTCCGCCTGGGTTAAAGCGAGAATCTTCGGTGTATGATCTCAAATCTCGTCTAGAGTGGGGCGAACCTGCACTGACGATTTTGGACGTTCGTCCTCGTGAACTGTTTAATGACAGCCATGTGATGGGCGCGATGGACTTCCCACTCACTGAGTTAGTCACCCTTGCCAAAGGCAGTCTGGAGCCAGAACGTGATATTTATCTTTATGGCGCAAATGACCAGGAGACTGCACAGGCGGCTGCTACACTGCGAGAAGCAGGGTTTCGCTCGGTTGCCGAGTTAAAAGGTGGATTGACCGAGTGGAAGGCGGTCGGTGGCTCAACTGAAGGTACAGTCGATGCTCGTGAAGAGCCGGGAGAGCACGCCTATAACGTAGTGTCTCAGGTGAAACACCACATGGACACTCAAAAGATCGATTTTGAATAATCCGATTTCAAATCTCTGTGAGCGGGTAATGGATTAGGACGAGTATCCATTACCTGTTTTTTATAAATTAATTCTGTTATGTGTGGAAGATTTAGTCAAAGTCTTGCCGGAGACGCGATCGCCCAAGCCTTTCAACTTGCCGAGGTTCCTGACTGGCAGCCTCGCTATAACATTGCACCCACGCAAACCATTCCCGCGATCATGGCAACTGAAAAAAGCGATCGTCATTTCAAACCGCTGCGATGGGGGTTAATTCCGTCGTGGTCAAAAGATCCGGCGATCGGAGTAAAGATGATCAACGCTCGATCGGAAACCGTGGCTGAAAAACCTTCGTTCCGGTCTGCCTTCAAGCGACATCGCTGTCTGATTCTTGCCGATGGCTTTTATGAGTGGTGCAAGCAGTCGGGCAAGAAGCAGCCTTTCTACTTCCAATTACAGGATGGCAGTCCGTTTGCGTTTGCGGGCCTGTGGGAGCGCTGGCAGGCTCTAGAAGGCGACGTATTAGAAACCTGTACGATCTTAACAACAGAGGCAAATCAGCTAGTGGCTCAAGTGCACGATCGGATGCCCGTCATCTTGCCTACAGACCACTATGATCAATGGCTCGATCCCACTCCTCAGCCCTCAGAACCGCTACAGGCGCTTTTGCGTCCCTACGATGCCGATCGCATGTCCGCTTACCCCGTTAGTGTGAGCGTCAACAGCCCGTGGAACGATGTTCCAGAGTGCGTCACTCCGATTTAAAGGTGAAGGACTATTGATTAGGAGAACTGGCTTCGCGAGGCGCTAATAGATTGACGCTCATCTCATGAACAGCATTGGGTAACGTCGCAAAACGAGGATCGGGAGGAAACGCCATTTCTTCAATCTCACCCAGTTCTCCCAGCTTTTTTGACTGTCCATCGTTAAACGACACCATGACTCCTCCAGCATTCCCCGCCCGAACGACGACTTTCTGGTTAGCAGCCCAAGTGCGCTGAGTCCCTTCTGAAAGAACGCCTTCAAACTCAGTTTTGCCGTCTGCCACGACTCGAACCCAAGACTGTGACGTTAGCATTAACCCAACTCGAACCGCCTTCTGTGCCCCTGGCAGTTTTGGTGCCAAATTTGACTTTTCTACAGCTTGTAAGGGGTTTATGGGACCGATCGTAGTCGGAGCTATTGGCTGCACGTTCATCTCTGCATTCGCCAGTTCAGGCTGCCTGAGTGAGCGATTGAGGAAATAAGACAGCCCGTTAACGGCAGAAATAATTAACAGCACATACAGCAGATATAGATGCACTGGACGCAACTGTGCTCCTGGTAGACTGCGCCAAGACGGGCGAACGTCAGGAAGCCGATAGAGGGTTGGGAATGCGCTCGCAAACTTGACCCCATCTAAGCCGATCGCGTCCGCATATTGACGAATAAAACTTTGAATATAAACAGACTCAGGCAAGTTTTCTATTTTGCCTTGCTCGATCGCTCGCAGCAAACGGGGCTGAATTCGAGTCTGGCTGGCAACTTGTTCTATAGAGATTTCTTGCTGCTGTCTCAGCTCACACAACTGCAACCCCATTTCTGCTAGCCGTTCTGCTTGTTCTCGATTTTTTGGGAGGGTTGGCTTATTCATCGGCTATGCTCCTGGATCTCTGCTGGCGACTTAACATTTATCAGATCGATTGGGTCTTTCAGACTACGAATCTCAAAGCTCTCTAAAGGGCGATAACCGCCGCTTGACATGGCAGACTTGCCGGGGATATCGAGATGGATAGAGCCAATCGCGGTGCGGTGAAGCTGAAGGACGGGATGCCCTAATTGGTCTGCCACTCTTCTAATTTGTCGATTTCTCCCTTCTCTGAGAATGACTTCTAAGAGTGCTTTTGCTGCTGTGCGATCAATGACTTTGACTTGAGCGGGTAAAGTCTTTTGACCCTCTAACCAAACTCCCTGCCGCCACTGCTTTAGCGTTTGCTCTAAAGGAACGCCCTCAACCCAAACCCAATAGGTTTTAGGAATATGGTGGCGAGGGTGAGTCAGATAGTAGGTTAGGTCACCATCGTTTGTTAAGAGCAGCGCTCCAGTTGATTCTACATCTAAGCGACCCACCGGGTGAAGCCCTTGACCATGACTAATTTTTTGAGGAAGCAGATCTAAGACGGTGGAACGGTTTTGGGGGTCGTCACACGTCGAAACAACGCCCGCAGGTTTATTAAGCAACAGATAGAGCAATTGAGGGCGGGCGATCGGCTTCACAATTCTACCGTCTACTTCTAGCTCGTCAAGAGCGGGGTTCGTCTTTTGCCCCAACTGTGCTACTTCTCCATTGAGACGAACGCGACCCTCTAGGATCATTTGTTCAGCCTGACGACGGGAAGCAATGCCCCACTGAGAAAGAATTTTTTGCACTCGTTCATGCATGGCATAAGCGCCTAATACATCCTTGATTTTTCGGAACTCAACAGTTTCTACGGAATGAATTTCTGTATAAATACTAATATGTATATCGATCGCATCATGTAGCACTTAGCTCAATCTACTACAAAGTTAAGCCTTTTTGCTTAGATCTTCTATCTCAGAATACGGTAGCCGAATCTGTAACCAGGCTCCTCCCAGGTCGGGATCATTACTTGCTATCACTGCGCCTTGATGCGCTTCGACAATTTGCCGCACGATCGCGAGTCCTAATCCGCTTCCACTGCTTAGTTGGATAGGCTGAGTGGCAGTGGCGAAATCTCGTTGTTCTGCGCTGCGAGATCGAGAGAGATCAGCTCGATAGAACCGCTCAAAAACGTGAGGTAACGCCGTTTCGGGAAAGCCCTGCCCTGCATCGATGATATCAAGCTGAATCTGTTGAGACAGTTTGCCCGATTGGGTAAATGAATGATTTTGAAGACTCACCTTAACTCGAATGGATGATTCAACAGGGCTGTATTTGATCCCATTATCAAATAGGTTAAGCAGCACTCGATGCAGTCGAGGCTCATCGGCTTGAATGAGCAACTGAGCAGGACCGCCATAATCGAGTTTAAGATGCTTTTGACTCGCCAGCGGCTCTAAACTTAGCCAGGCAGAATGGATCAGCTCGACTAGATCGATCGGCTTTAAACTCAGCCGCTGACCTGGGTTGACCTCTAGCTGACTGAGATCCAACAATTCTTGAACGAGCGTGCTTAACCGAATCGCCTCTGTCAGCAGGCGATCGACCCAATTGCGAGTGGGCGGTTCTAGTCGCGATTGCAGCGTTTCTGCCACTAATCGAATCGAGGTGAGCGGCGTTTTTAGTTCGTGAGCGACATCCGATGTCCAGCGATCGCGCTGTTGTGCCAAGGTCAACGCTTCCTGGCGATCTTCTAAAAACACGCCCACATTATCGCCCGTCAAAGGAAACGCGTAGCCCCGAATCGGAGTCGTGCGCTGGTCTGATAAGTTAGCGGCATCCACTGAGGTGGGGTAAAACATCCACTCGCGCTGAGACGGCTTTTCGGTTTCTCGTGCTTGCTCGATTAAAAAATCTAGCTCATAGGAGCGCACCAGCTCTAAAAGCAGTCGCGGCTGAAGCGTGTCGCAGTTTGAAATGCCCAGCAGGTGACAGGCTTGCGAGTTGCACAGCGTCAACTGATTGTCTTCGTCAACCTGCAAATAGCCCACAGGAGCACAGTTGACAATCTGTTTCCAGGTTTCTGATTGACGCTCTAGGTCTTGGTTGACCTGCCGATAATTGGCGATCGCTGCCGTTATTTGAGACGAGATCGAAAACGGGGTTGCCGCCTCGGTCACGTCTAGACTGCGGGTAATCTGCTTGAGTTGCAAACTCAGTCGTGCTCGATACCAAGCTAAATGCATCAGTCCGATCGCGAGTCCCGCGAGAAACCACAAAAGGTTCACAGGCAAAAAAGAATGAAAAATAGAAGATCAAAGACTGAAAACAGGTGACGATTTGCAATCTCTAATTTCGACCTTTCAATTTTCGCGCATTCTAGCCAAAGCGGTAGCCAAAGCCTCTCACGGTGACTAAATATTCAGGGTTGCTGGGATCGATTTCCAACTTCTCTCGCAGCCAGCGAATATGCACATCAACCGTTTTGCTGTCCCCGATAAAGTCAGGTCCCCAGATCTTTTCAAGAAGCTGATCTCGTGACCAAACGCGCTTTGTGTGTCCCACAAACAACTCTAGCAGCTTAAATTCTTTGGGTGAGAAGTTGACTTCTTCTCCGCGCACCGTGACGCGACACTCTTGCGGGAAAACAACGATATCTTGAAACTTTAGAGTAGGCGCTTGGCTAGAGGTGTGAAACTGCTGATGTCGTCGCAAAAGTGCTCGACACCGGGCGACGAGTTCTCGCATCCCAAAGGGTTTGGTCAGATAATCATCGGCACCGACTTCTAAGCCGACGACCCGATCGGTCTCTGTGCCTTTTGCACTGAGCATAAGAATGGGAATGCTGTTGCCGTCTCGACGCACCAGCCGACAGAGATCAAGCCCGTTAATATAAGGCAGCATCAGATCTAAGATAATCAGATCGAGCTTGCTAGAATCGGACGGGTTGGGAAATCTTGAGGGTGATTGGCTGCTTTTGCCAGTGGCGTGTTGAATGGTCTCTAAAGCACTGCGACCATCGGCGGCGGTCAGCACTTCATACCCTTCTTCGCTCAGGGTCAGAGCGATCGTGTCTCGAATCAAGTCTTCATCTTCAACAATGAGAACTCTGCCCAATTTCATACTGGGTTGAGCGTTCTTAGATTCTGCCGTTGACGCAATTGGCATCATAAGTGCTGGAGGCAAACTTTTTTCACAAGAATTCTAGCATTAATCTCGCTGCCAGTATGAATGGATACAAGTCTTTCTTGCTCAGAGAGTGTCGCCTCCAAAAAGAGATAGCCAAAGAGGGATGATCAACAAAAGTCCGATGGTGCTTAGAGCGATGCGGCTGGAGGCAGGATCTCGATCGAGGGTGTATTCTTTTGCCAGAATTAAGCTTGCAACGGCGCTGGGCATTCCTGCCATTAAGACGAGCGCGACAGGCGGGGATCACCAGAAATTCTTCTAAAGAAAAGCCCTTAAAGATGCCTCCGGAAGCGTTAATGGTTCAACTTTAAAGCTTCTTGAACAAACCTACTGCCAGAGACTGCAATCAGCTTTACGATCGCGCCAATCCAATGATTGAACCTAAAGAACCTGCCAGTCTTTAATGCGCCACTGATTATCTTGCAGCACCAGCGAATATCGAACTTGTAGATTTTCAGTTTTGGTGTCTGCAAGCTGTTCGCCTTCGTAATATTGGGTGGTTTCAGCGATCGCTGCACTGGCAGTCGCCTGAGTCGCATCGGTCGGGCTGACCTCAACCGTGTCTACTTTTACCGTGTGTTCATATCGTTTGTACCAGTTTTCCCGCTTTGCATCGTCGGCATTTTTGCGCCACTCTGCGAGTTTGGGTTCGGCTAACACTTGCGTCAGTTTCTCAATGGTGTGAGATTGCCCCATCGCGTCTTTCTTCGCGTCTAGCCAAAACTCTAGAACTCGTTGAGCCGTCGCTTGATTCATCTCGCCAGAGAGCGGATTTGTAGCCGTCTGACTAGGGATGTCAATCACAGGCTGGTCAAGCTGCACCAAGAGCTGATCATCTGTGGATCTGGACGTGAGAAACTTCAGCGATCGCAACAACAAAAAGCCCACTGCCCCAACCGCAAAAATTCCTAGCAGCAGCAGAGGCAGAGGCAGCCCCCGACGACGCTTGACTTTTGCAGTCTGACCACTTCCGCGACGAGGCGGCAAGTCGTCTGCATCTGGGACGCGATGACCATTATCGAGATTGCCACGCTGACGATCGCTGCTCGATCGTCCTTGCCCATTTTCAGGAGTCTGTAGGCTGCCTTCGGGCGAGAGGTTGGCGATGCGTTCGGCGTTGGGCATTGCGACGACATTAGCAGCGACGGCTCCGGCTGCCAGCGTTGCCGTAGTGGTGCGAGATGAGGGATCGCCCGTCGTCTCATACACTTGGGCAGATCGGACAGGTCGCCCGTTAGACGCTGAGATTGCAGAAGGTTGAGCGGCAGCGATCGTTTGAGCAGCAACGCTTCGGCGGTTCCAATGACGTTGAGCCGCCCATTCTGCTGAGTCAGATCCGGCGGGCAATTCTTCGAGATATTCTTGAACTTGCTCGTTGGCAAAATAGTCTTTGAGCGAGACGCGCTGCTTTGACAAATCGCGGAAGTGCGGAAACACCTCATCTTGCAGCCAGCGTTCGGCATAGAGACACAGCCCTGGCAATAGATCGGGTGCCCCTTGTGAATGTTCGCGAATAAAGACGAGCGGTTCGTATTCTTGGCTGAGTTCCAACGCACGACTCGCTTCTTCGGTTTGCCCCAACAGCAGAGCGCAGACCGCCTGTTCGAGATGCACATCTTGCCGACTGCCCAACCGCATCAACATTGCCTTAGCGCGACGAATCAGCGCAGGCTGCTGTTCGGCAAACCCGCGTGCCATCAGTGCATAGACGGCGAGATAAGTCGCCACTGCTGACGGACGACGCGCCTCTTCTTCAAATAACGTCTGCTGTTCTTCGGCGGTGAGATAGCCGCGCAACTGCTGAATGAATCTCAGGAAGTCATCAATGCTCAATCCAGACTGATCGTTGCTCGCACCATCAATGCCGCCTCGCTCTCGCAGCATATCTTGCAGCAGTCTCAAGCCGTTTTGCCGCTCGATCGAGTCTTCGTCAGGCAACGCCAAGAGTTCTAAAATTCGATAGGGGCGCAGTTTGTAGAGATCAGACTGAATCTCGCCCCGAACGCTAGTGAATAGCCCTTCTCTCAGCAGCAATTCTTGTCCCGTTTCCAAAGCCTCTGCCGCATTCTCATACTGTCCCTGCTGCCACTGTTCGCGACCTAGCTCAAGACACGACAGCGCCACGGTCAAGACAATATCTGACAAAACAATTCTGGGATCGCCAAAGCGTCCATCTTTCAGATTCGCGTTGCCGCTGCTTAAATAAGGACGACCTAATTTGAGGACTAGCTCATATTCGCCCAATTCTTGCAAGATCAGCAGGGCACCAATGAGTTGCTTTTCTTGAATCTCAATGCTGGGCGATCGAGTGTCTGGGTCAGAGATCGTGCCATTCTGCGCTAACTCTGGCTGACTTAGTTCTGGCTCATAAGCAGTTGCCAAAAAGCCTGCATCATAACTTTGGCGTTGTTCTGGCTTCGACAGCACCGAATAGGCTTCATCAAGCAACTGACAACGCGCCGCGATCGCCGCTTCAGAATATTCACGGCGAGGAAGTTGCAGGGTGCGATCGCGATGCGCCTGCTTTAATTGGTCGGCAGTAGCCTGGATGGGTAAACCCAGAATCCGATAATAATCGAGCGGAATACGCACGGTTGACTTCCCCATCGGTGAGCAATAAATAGTGGCGAAAACCAGGACAACAATCAATTGAGTGCCATCATACCCTGTAGATGCAAAGTCAGCAGATCACATTCGGGAACTCAGACGTGAGCATTCTCCCTGATCAGCGCTTCTTGAACTTTATGGATTTAAGATTCAGACGACTTATAATCTGATCCTTGACCTAACAGAACGGTATTCTAAACTAAATTATTAGGGTTGAACTCTGTATTGCGCTCGATCGTCAAGTTCATTTTTCTAAGCGCCTAGCATAGAGCGTTAGAGTAGAGAGCAACTATTAACGATTTTAAAGAAAGCGTGCTTTACGATCGGGTTCACCGTTCAGATCATCATCCAGTTTGGGTATTGCAGCGAGGTGTCTAAAAGCGCATGGTACAGGAAAGAACGTTCCCGACAATTCAATCTGCTTCTGCCCAAGTCACCCAAGAAGAAGGGCTGCGCCTCTATAGAGACATGATCTTAGGGCGCTTTTTTGAAGACAAGTGCGCCGAAATGTATTATCGGGGCAAAATGTTTGGCTTTGTTCACCTCTACAACGGTCAAGAGGCGGTCTCAACCGGAGTCATTCAAGCAATGCGCCCCGGTCAAGACTATGTGTGCAGCACCTACCGCGATCACGTTCATGCGCTCAGTGCTGGCGTGCCTGCCCGCAATGTGATGGCAGAACTGTTTGGCAAAGCGACGGGTTGCAGCAAAGGTCGCGGCGGCTCGATGCATTTATTTTCAGCAGAGCATAAACTATTAGGCGGCTTTGCCTTTATTGGGGAAGGCATTCCGGTCGCACTAGGAGCTGCATTTCAGTCAAAATATCGTCGCGAAGCACTGGGCGATGCCAGCTTTGACCAAGTGACAGCGGCTTTCTTTGGCGATGGCACAACCAATAACGGTCAATTCTTTGAGTGCTTGAATATGGCGGCACTCTGGAAACTGCCAATTCTTTTTGTGGTGGAGAATAACAAGTGGGCGATCGGAATGGCTCATGAGCGCGCCACGTCTCAGCAAGAAATCTATAAAAAAGCCAGCGTCTTTGGGCTTCCGGGCTATGAGGTTGACGGCATGGACGTGCTAGCAGTGAGAGCGATCGCTCAAGAAGCCGTGGCGCGTGCCCGTGCTGGAGAAGGTCCGACGCTGATTGAGTGTTTGACGTATCGCTTTAGAGGTCACTCGCTGGCAGACCCCGACGAGCTACGATCGAAAGACGAAAAAGAAGCGTGGCTTGCCCGTGACCCGATCAAGAAGTTTGCCGCTTACATGGTGGAGCAAAATTTAGCCGATCAGTCAGAATTGAAAGCGATCGAGAAAGAGATTCAAGCCGAAATCGACGAGGCGGTTGAGTTTGCGCTAGGAAGCCCTGAACCCGACCCTGCCGAATTGTATAAGTACATTTTTGCCGAGGATTAAGCTCAGCTAAAAACAGTTATTAGGGATCATTCAGATGATCCCTTTTCTCTGACCATCCGAACTTATCTAGCGTGAGCTTGACGAATGTTCAACACGCTCATCACTTGCGCCTGGGTCATGCCGGGAGAAATTTGAGGGTCATAGAGCATTCTGATCAGCGATCGGTCGATCGCTGAATATTGTGTCACGTCTGTCCACGGCTGATAAAACATGCTGTCTGCATATTTATACGAATCCTGCATCAGCCCTAACGATTGGGTGAGTTCTTCTCGAATCAGGTGCGATCGTTCTTTTTGAGTGACTTTTGTCGTTGTGATTAAAATGTTGGCGTTGTTAAGCTTGTTATTTTCGTCCCAGCGAGTCCAAAAATAGCCATAGTTGCCAGGCTGATAGTTTGGCTCAAGTTGAGCAAATTGCGATAAGGGTGAGAAATGAATCGTGACATTGGGATTGCGATCGACCAATTGCAGATGGATTCCGCCATTTGTCAAGTCATTGACTTCACTGATAATCGAGTTTAACGTTGCTAAATCTGCACTCGTCGGAGACCCAAAATATTGAATGTTTACGTCGCCTTGCCATTTGCGGATTTTAGTGGCGCTGCTTGATTTAGAGAACTCTGCTCCCAATGCAATTTCTAGAAAGTAGCTGATTTGCTGTGGAGTAAACTCTCCGCTAGGAGCTTGAACAGGGTAAGTTTCGGGAATGACGCTGATCGCAGGTGAGGGTTGTTTTAAGACGGCGGGGCTTTTCACCTTCGATGATGGTGCGCCGACGATCGAACTCACTAAGTCGCTTCTCACCCAGCCTTTTGCCCCAGACTGATCAAATGACACGTAATCCCAGATGTAGCCATCGGCGGCTTGGGTTTCTCTGACAATATCGACGCGATCGCCAACATTACCTCTGTAGGCAATATCCGATTGGGTAGAGGGATTCACCCGCACATTGATCTCACTGGTAGAAAGCTGCGCGGTGAGTCTGGCAGGTCTTGCCCAAGTTGGCAAAATCGTGGTGAGTGAAATGCCTGCTGCCAGGAGAATTCCAGTGATGATGGAGTGGCGCTTTGCAATACGGGCGAGGGGTTTCAACTGCATGGGTCTAGCATCCTGCGGTTATGGTTTGGGGGCGGCAGCAGAGTTTTTGTTAGAGTTCCCTAGAGTCGCGCAAATGTTTCTTCCTTCTAATTTAGGACATTTGTACTATATCAGAAAATCTGTTTTTGGTGACTTTGGTTACTCAGTTACTTTTAATACACGGCTACCCAATTAGATAAATGTTCGCTAGGTGTGACCCTCAATCGGGATATTCCTTCAATGTTTTATAGGAATCTGCGAAGGTGATTTGCAAATGTTTGAGCATCTTCAAGGTGGATAGTGTGCCCCACATTTGGAATGATTTCGAGGTGAGCCGTTTTGCAGAGGTGAGCCATTTCTTGGTTGATCGTGATGAATTTGCGATCGCACTCTCCGACCAACAGCAATAGCGGATTTTGACAGAGTTTCAACTGATCCCACAAACTCGGCTGCTCACCTGTGCCGAGATGACGCAGCGATCGAGCCAGTTCTGACGGTCGATTTTTTAATCGCTGCTGCATAAGTTGTTCAAAATTTGGATGCTGTTTCAACGATCGAAACAATGGCTGCTCATACCAATCTGCCAGAAACGCTGGAAGGTCGGACTCTAGGCGATCGGCAAGCTTTGCATCGTGTTGGTTTCGTGCCAAACGCTCCGATTCAGTTCTTAGTCCAGGAGATGCCGACTCTAAAACCGTTTTGGGGAACCGATCGGGAAACTGCAACGCTAAATACAACGCTAATCGTCCGCCCATTGAATAGCCAATTAAATGACATTGAGAAATATTGAGACGATCGAGCAGATGAACGATTAATTCTGCCGTGTTCGACATCGTGTAATTCTCTTCTGCAACCTGAGTCTGACCGTGACCTGGCAAGTCAACACTCAAACAGCAAAAATTATCTGAAAGATGAGGAACGATCGCGTCAAAATCCTCACAATTGCCTAGAAACCCGTGCAAAAACAAAAGAACGGGCTGACGCTTGTCGCCTCGAATCGTGAAGTGAATCTGATTCGACAAGGTGCCCATTCTTTTAGAGTGCTATAAACGCCAGATGTCTTAGAAATTGGTGTAGTTTGCGATCGCACCCTTCATCCGTTCCAACACTTCAGCGACGGGCAGCGAACCCAACTCACCCGAAGCGCGAGTCCGAATGCTCAAGGCATTAGCTTCAACTTCTTTGGCACCCACCACCGCCATCACAGGGATTTTTTCCTTCTCAGCATTGCGAATCAGTTTGCCCAAGCGATCGCCACTCAAATCGACCTCTGCCCGAATGCCGATCTCTTTCATCTGCTCAACGACTTGCTTGGCAAACGGCAAAAATTCATCGCCCACCGCCAGCAATCTGACTTGAATCGGAGCCAGCCAGACGGGGAAATCTCCCGCATATTCTTCGATCAGAATGCCGATCAGCCGCTCTAACGACCCAAACGGCGCACGGTGAATCATCACCGGACGTTTGCGAGTGCCATCTTCTGCGACATATTCCAAATCAAACCGCTCAGGTAAGTTGTAATCGACCTGAACCGTGCCGAGCTGCCACTCTCGATCGAGCGCATCGCTAAAAATAAAGTCCAGTTTGGGACCGTAAAATGCTGCCTCCCCAATGCCCTCAAAGTAGTTCATGCCCAGCGTCTCGACCGCACGGCGGATGGCACCTTGCGCCTTTTCCCACGCCTCATCAGAGCCAATATATTTATCAGATGCCGGATCGCGGAAACTCAACCTCGCCTTAAAGTTTTTGAGTTGCAGACTTTTGAACACCGACAGGATTAAATCCACCACGCTAAGAAACTCTGAGTCGAGTTGTTCGGGCGTGACGAAGAGGTGCGAATCATCGACCGTAAAGCCGCGCACTCTAGTCAAACCACCCAATTCACCCGATTGCTCATAGCGATAGACCGTACCAAACTCCGCCAGTCGCATCGGGAGTTCTCGATACGATCGCAACTCACTCTTATAGATCTGAATGTGAAACGGACAATTCATCGGCTTCATCACAAAGCCTTGTTCTGCCGCGCGAGATTCGTCATCCTCCGCCATCAGCGGAAACATATCCTCTTGATATTTCTGCCAGTGCCCAGACATCTTGAACAGATCGACTCTGGCAATGTGCGGTGTGACGACAGGCAGATAGCCGCGCTTGGTTTGTTCTTTTTGAAGGAAAGTTTCGAGGGTCGATCGCAGCACCGTTCCTTTCGGGGTCCACATCGGCAAACCAGGACCGACGAGATCTGAAAAGATGAATAGTCCGAGTTCTTTGCCGATTTTGCGGTGATCGCGCTTAATCGCCTCTTCTTTGCGGCGCTTATATTCAGTCAACTGTTCGGGCGTTTCCCAAGCAGTGCCATAAATGCGTTGAAGTTGGGCTTTGGTTTCATCTCCGCGCCAATACGCCCCAGCAACGCTTTCGAGGTCGATCGCGTCTGCCTTCAGTTCCGCGGTGCTTTCTAAGTGAGGACCCGCGCACAAGTCCCACCACTGATCGCCCACATGGTAAAGCGTAATCGGTTCCTGCAAGCCTTCTAAAATCTCTAGCTTGTAAGGCTCGTTATTTTCTTTGATGCGACGTTCGGCTTCTTCACGGCTAACTTCTTCGCGAGTCACAGGCAATTTGCGGTTGATGATCTTGATCATCTCCTTTTTGATTGCCTTCAAGTCTTTTTCGGTGAATGGCTCAGGGCTATCAAAATCGTAATAGAAGCCGTTCTCGATCCAGGGTCCGATCGTCACTTGCGCCTTAGGAAACAATTTCTGCACCGCCATTGCCATGACGTGAGAAGCCGTATGGCGAATTTTTTTCAACGCATCGGATTCACTGGTGCGAGGCAGATAGATTTTTTCGGGCTGATTAGAAGATTCTTCGGCAGGCATGAGTCGTGCGGGATATAACTCTATCCATCTTACCGATCCGATCGCAATCAATGCCGCAGAGCGACAATTTCCGAGTAAGATGAGAAAGCATTGCGAAATGTAAACAGGTTTAGAGATTTCTGACGATTTCCGAGATGTTGCCGACCCATGTTTAACTCTAATTTGCCAGAGCAAAATTTGTTGAAGACCGTTTTAGAGCCTTTGCTAGAAGACTTTCAATATTGGTTTGGGCGATCGCGCACTCTGTTAGAATCAGAATCTATCCCTTTCCTCAAAGACGAGCAGCAGACCGACCTTCTGACACGAGTAACTCAAGCACAGCAAGAGGTTGGAACAACCCAAACTCTGCTGAAAGTCACTGATGGGCAGGTGGGTGTGGAAACCTCAATGTTGATGACCTGGCATCAGTTAGTCACCGAATGCTGGCAGATGAGGGTGCGATTGCGCTCAGACAAATCCGTCTAAAAAGAGATGTGACAAGAACAAGAAATCTGAGAGACTATAAGCGATGATTAGACATAAAGATTAATTTTTAAACGGCTTGCATAAAACTTTGGGTTGATATGAAGTTCGCTTGAAGGCAGATTTGAAGGTCAACGCACTTGATTTTCAGTCGGCGTGGTTCAACAGAGAGGCGCTATGGTATTACATTTTCTTTACATGTTGGCTTTCACCCTGCTTGCTTTTTTGGCGATCGGGAACCTAATTCGCAATTTATTAACGCTAGGGGCTGATTCTCAGCGTCACTATGCGCCGAGAAGCTATGACCCCTCTCGCCCGATGTCGTCATCTCGTGTGCGAGTCCCTCATCCTGAGCTGCTAGACGACGATGGCAAAATGATCAACGAGCCGCTTTTAGTGATGCGATCGATGACCGTTGAAGATGCGCGCGAGCAGCTTGATGCACTTTATCGCTCTTCTCCAGGCGGCGAGCCTCTTGAAGAGGTCTAGAGACCGTCGATCGTGAGCGGGAAGACGATTCAGCTAAGTTTGGTTCTCTTACCTAGTCACGAAGAGCGAGATGCGATAGCTTTGAGAAGTTGCCCTTTGCGGAACTTCTAGACGATCATGACTGAGCAACCCGAAGATAAACGTCAAGACTCTAGTACGCCTGAAAAAACTGATGAGTCTTCTCAGTTGGAGATTGCTCAAAACTGGTTTAACAAAGCACAGGGACTCTGGGGAAACGTCACCTCAAATTTAAGCAATCGACTCCCGGTGCAGCAAGTTGCTCAGACCGTCACAGGCTGGTTTAGTGTTGACGAAGCTGAGATTGCTGAAATTCTCAAAGAGATTCGGGCAGAGTTGCCGACGACCGAAGCGCTTTTGATTGGTAAACCCCAAGCAGGCAAAAGCTCGATCGTGCGGGGTTTGACAGGTGTCTCGGCTGAAATCATTGGTCAAGGATTTCGACCTCACACGCAGTATACACAACGCTACAGCTATCCGACGTATGACCTGCCTCTGCTGATTTTCACAGACACTGTAGGTTTGGGAGACGGCACTCAAGAAACCAACGAGGTAATTCGAGAGTTAGTTGGCGAGATCGAGGTCAAGACAGCCCAAGCGAAAATCCTAATTCTGACGGTCAAAATTAATGATTTTGCTACCGATACTTTGAGACAGATTGCAGGTCAGATCCGACAGCAGCATCCCGAAGTGCCGTGTCTGTTGGCGGTGACGTGTCTGCACGAGCTTTACCCGGCGGATGTGACGAATCATCCTGATTATCCACCCGCTTATGAAGATGTGAGTCGGGCATTTGCTGAATTACAGCGTGGATTTGAGGGACTGTTCGATCGAGCCGTCCTAATCGACTTCACGTTAGCAGAAGATGACTTCTCCCCAATGTTCTACGGCTTAGATGCGCTGGCTGATTCGCTCGCAGAATTGCTGCCCGAAGCAGAAGCTCGGACGATCTCGCAATTATTGAGCGATCGAGAAGCCGGAAAACAAATTAGCAATCTCTACCGAGAAGCGGGACGACGCTACATTTTGCCCTTCTCGGTGATGGCGGGTGCTTTGGCGGCAGTGCCCTTACCATTGGCGACGATGCCCGTTTTGACTGCGCTACAAGCCTCAATGGTGGGGCTGTTGGGACAAATTTATGGACAAACTCTCAGTCCGTCTCAAGCGGGGGGATTGGTGAGCGCGATCGCGGGCGGATTTGTTGCCCAAGCGATCGGACGTGAGTTAATCAAATTCATCCCTGGTTTTGGCAGTGTGATCGCGGCATCGTGGGCAACAACTTACACTTGGGCACTAGGCGAGACGGCGTGTGTCTATTTTGGGGATTTATTGGGCGGCAACACGCCTGACCCAAAGCGAATTCAGGCAGTGATGCGAGAGTCGTTTGAAGCGGCGAAAGAAAGATTTAAGACCGCGAAAAAGTAGACGATTCGGTTGAATAGCGAGAAACCCGGAGGTCAACTTCCTGCCCTTGCAGAAGCAGAGTTTGATGTGTTCATCACCATCGATCGCAATTTGTCGTTTCAGCAAAATTTGCCCCAGTTCAATATTGCGGTCATTGTTTTGCAAGCACCATCTAATCGTTTAGCGGATCTGAAACCTCTAGCACCGGCAATTTTAGGTATTTTACCTACCGTAGCAAAAGGGCAGGCTACAGTAGTCAGCGCATAAATCCTGCAAGCTACTCTCGTTATCGCTACGAACCCCGATTAATGCTTGCTGCTAATTGACGGGTTCTTTAGTACCATTCCCGTCAAAAGACGAAGCTAGCCAACGTTTCTACTGCGCAATGGTAAATAGCTTCATAACACAACCAATATATCTACCGGTTCGCTCTAGCAAGATTTTTAACTTGCATCAATGGATTGTATCCTCCAACCACAACTCAGATACTTTAAGGACGCTACGGCTGAGTTTTATACCTATTTCACCTTCAGAAGCGAATTCGATTACTTCATTATTCGACTGAATCTCTAGAATCTCTGCTCTAAACCAAGCCTCGTCATTACAGATAATGATCGATGCACCCTTGTTGAGAGTGAAGTTATCAACGTTAAGTATTACAACTTGCCCTCCGTGATGAACTTCTAGAGGGTACCCAAGCAGATTGGATTTCGATGGCTTGAATTGCACAAGTCCATATTCCAACAAAGAAAGCCTAGCATCTTCTTTTGTTATGAAACCTTCTTCAATATTGGAGTATAACTTGAAAATTTCATATGTAGTCAACAATCCTCTTTCATCCGATTGAGCATCAAGAATCTGTTGTTCACTAAAGGGAGGATTCTTTCTTTGAAGGGGAGGAAGATATCTCTGATGGTTAACTACATATAGAGCAAAGACATCAAACTTATTTCGTTCTCTAGCTCTTCTATACTTAATCTTACTTATTTGTGAACACTCGCTATCTTTAGAAGTACCACCGATACCTTTAACTTCTACAACTAATAAGCCGTTTTTTAAAGAAATCTGAAGATCTTCCTCTTTGATTTCTGGATTGGCTTCGTCCATGTTAACAATATTTTCAAAACCAAGCCAAATGAAAAAATGTTCAATAGATTTGACCAATAAATCACTCGTTTCAGTTATCAAGCTATGCAGAAATTGATATTTGGATTGATTTATTTCGAGCTCTTCTTCTATCTCGTTTAAAGCTGATTTGTACTCATTTTCTAGCTTTACTTTTCTTGCGAGAAGATTTGCTTCATTTGGAAGAATGTAACTTTCTAGCTTCAACCAAGAGAACTTCTTAGAGTAAGGGAAGATTTTAGGAAATAATTCAGGCAGTAATTCGTCAATAAGTTCAAGCAAAAAATCTTTCTTGCTATCCTGTAATTGAGGGAAAGCGAAAACCATTGATTTCTCTAAAGAAGAATCAATAACCCCAACAATTTCATTGTCAGAATTTAGCAGTAGAGGAACAAAATCATTCCTCTCAATCTGCTTCTGCTCATCCTGTGACCATTTCACAGGATGCTTAAACACAATTTCGTAAGTAAATTTTTTGTTATATTTTTGAAGGAAGTTTTTAATATTCTCTTCGATATCTGAAACCATCGTATTTTTGCCCGTTTTATTATAACTTCCCCTTAAACAGGGGATAAATTCATATAAGGAATGTTGTATAGGTTCTGCTTCGTAAGAGCTACTACGATTTAGTGTTACAGGATGATACTCACACGTCTCATCTGCGGAACAAAAAACAACAATAAGAGTGTCTTTGGAAAAAAAGTCTCCTAATTTTCTTCTTAAAATACTTGATGATAGTGGTCTTGGATCAAAAATTGTTTCAGGATGGCTGCTCGATAAAAGAGTTTGTTCACTTCCTTTGAAAAACGAGTGCGTGTGTTCAGACTTAATGTATTCAATCGGCTCTCGATCTTGCAAATCGACAATTACAATGTCGTACTCGTGAAGATTGGGCGGAAAATCAAAGTTTAGCAAGCATGAATGCTGATCTCGCCTACCTGAATTCGGTACTTTAACTTGGGAACCTAACGTGCCAGGGAAACAATGCAAACCCTTAGCTTGTAAAGCCTCGATAATTTCTTGATCTAGATCAATCGCACAGATTTTAGGTCTTTCTTTTATTTGAATACTTAAAGATTTGTCTGTCATATCTAATTTATTAAATGTATTTCTGCTCCACCTTAGGCTATTTTACACCTCTTGCTCCGTTAAAATAGCAGGTGATAAAGCGTGTATAAGTTAGTACTAGGGGTTATCCAATTCTCTCACCGCGAAATACCTGTCAGAATACTTGCGCATTAACAGCGCTCCTGATTGAGGTTGAAGCTGAATGTGATTAAAGGGTCACGGATTTGTCAAGTATCAGCTTCAATTTTAGAAGTTGGCAGATTTCGCTTGTAGCTTGGGATCTTATTGTCATACAACTTCCTAAAATCTTGACTTCACATAGGCGGATAATCGATCGACACCCCGCTCGATCGCGATCATACTAGATTCACAAGCCTGCTCCAACCGGATTTAGCCCGTTTACCGCAACCTTGTACGATCTATTTGCCTACGCGGTCAAGTTCTTCGCGCAATACCCTTCGTAACGTTGCTTCTAGCGGCTCACGTCTTTGCTCAATATGCTGACGTAACGCTTCGTTAATCAAACTTTGATAGTTGCCGCCACCCGCCGCATGAACCTGCTCTCGAAACCATGCTAAGACTTCATCATCCAACCGAATGGTGATACGAGTCTTGCCCGCACCCATCGGCTCAACTGCACCTCGCTGACCCTGACTAAAATCGTACTCTGCTTCCATGATCTACCCCTTTTCATACTGTGTTTGTTCATGACGTATGGCTTTTCGAGCCGAAATCAACCGAATCTCGTTGCCACGCCACGTATACACCACCACTAGGACTCGACCCAAAGCATCCATACCGATCGTGATGAACCGTTCTTCCTCGAACCGCTCATCGGTTATCGTAATCGCCAAAGCATCCAAAAACGTAGATACGGCATCTGCAAAATCGATTCCGTGTTTGTTTAAATTGGCGGCAGCTTTTTCTCTGTCCCACTGGTATGACATGCCTTTATTATAGTATGCACATTTGTACACCGAGATGGTAGTGTGGCTATATCTAAAAGCGCTGGGACTGATCGACATTTTCTAAGTTACGTTCTTACTCAGCGTATAAGGGCGGACGCTGTAGCTTGGAATTTTGTTCTCATGCAATTCTCTAAAATCTTGACTTCACGTAGGCGGCTAAACGATCGACACCCCGCTCAATGGTCGTCATGTCCGTCGCATAAGACAGCCGAATGTGATCATCTGCCCCAAACGCAATGCCCGGAATCAACGCAACTTGCTGTTCGTTCAATAGCCCATCGCAAAACTCAAGGGATGACATTCCCAATTTGCTGATGTTGATGAAGATATAGAAAGCACCATTGGGCGTTAAACACGTTAAACCGGGAATCGCGTTCACTAGATTGAGAATCACTTGGCGACGATCGGCAAAGGCGAGACGCATTTGTTCAACACAGTCTTGTGAGCCTTCGAGAGCGGCGATCGCCCCATATTGGGCAAACGTACATACATTAGAAGTGCTGTGTCCTTGAATGATGCTGACGGCTTTGAGGAGTTCTAAAGGAGCCGCTAAATAGCCGACTCGCCATCCCGTCATTGAGTAAGCTTTTGCAAATCCGCTGCTGATGATCGTGCGATCGAACACTTCAGAACTCACTGCGCCAATACTCAAATGCTGGGCACCGTCATAGAGCAGCTTTTCGTAAATCTCATCCGAGACGACCAGAATATCGTGTTCGACGATCACCTCAGCGATCGCTCTCACTTCTTCTGGGGTGTAAACCATCCCCGTTGGATTTGAGGGCGAATTGAGAATAAACAGGCGCGTTTTGGGCGTAATAGCTTGTCGTAGTTGGTCAGGCGTAATTTTATAGCCGCTTTCTGCCGTGGTCTGGACGATTACCGGAGTTCCTTCTGCCAGCTTCACCATTTCGGGATAGCTCACCCAAAAAGGAGCCGGAATAATTACTTCGTCGCCTGCCTCGATCAGCGCCATCATCAGGTTATAGAGCGAGTGTTTGCCCCCATTGGTGACAATGATGTTTTCGGCGCTGTAGCAGAGTTGATTGTCGGTTTGCAGTTTGTGGGCGATCGCCTCTCTCAGTTTCGGTTCTCCCGCCGCCGGACCGTATCGAGTTTTGCCCGCCATGAGAGCATCAACTGCCGCTAATTTAATGTGATCGGGTGTGTCAAAATCGGGTTCTCCTGCACTAAAGCTACAGACATCGATTCCGTCTCGCTTCATGGCTTTTGCTTTGGCATCGATCGCCAACGTCAAAGAAGGAGTCACTTGCTTAACCCGTGCTGCCAGCTTCATAGGATTTTGAGTTATGAATTTTGAGTGCGTCGAGACATCAGAAGCTACGTCGAGACGAGATGCCCTAACGCTTGTGCTTAAGTCTTAAATCGTAACAGTGGATTCTAACTCAAAACTCAAAACTCAAAACTTAAGTCTCGTTGCGTCACGCGATCGTGACATCGGGCGATAGGTAAACATCTTGAATCTGATGAAACAGCTTAACGCCTTCCTCAAAAGGGCGTTGGAATGTTTTGCGTCCAGAAATCAAGCCGCTTCCTCCGGCTCGTTTGTTGATCACAGCCGTGCAGATCGCTTCTGCAAAGTCAGCTTTTCCTGACGCACCGCCTGAGTTAATCAGCCCAACGCGACCTGAGTAACAGTTTAGAAGCTGATAGCGAGTCAAATCGATCGGGTGATCGGTCGTCAGATCAGAATAGACGCGCTTGTCGGTTTTGCCGTAACTTTTGCCCGTAGCTTGAGCAACCGCCCCATAGCCATTATTGACTTCGGGCAGTTTTTGTTTGATGATGTCGGCTTCGATCGTCACCCCCAAATGGTTTGCCTGACCTGTCAAGTCTGCCGCTAGATCATAGTCTTTGTCTTCCTTAAACGCGGGATTGCGGAGATAGCACCAGAGAACGGTTGCCATTCCTAACTCGTGGGCACGAGCAAACGCACGGCTGACTTCTTGAATTTGCCGACTCGACTCAGGCGAGCCAAAATAAATCGTCGCACCGACTGCAACCGATCCCAAATTCCAAGCCTGCTCAACTGAGGCGAACATGAACTGATCAAACTGATTGGGGTAAGTCAGCAGTTCGTTGTGATTAATCTTGGTGATAAACGGGATTCGGTGAGCATATTTGCGAGACACACTGCCCAACACGCCCAACGTCGTCGCCACCGCATTGCACCCTGCTGCGATCGCCAACTTCAAAATATTCTCACTGTCAAAATAAATTGGATTCGGAGCAAACGACGCGCCTGCCGAATGCTCAATCCCTTGATCGACGGGCAAGATTGACAGATAGCCCGTGTTTGCTAGTCGCCCAGACGAGTAAAGTTGTTGAAGACTGCGAAGCACCTGCGGAGAGCGATCGCCGTAAGCAAAGGTGCGGTCGATAAAATCGGGACCGGGCAAATGTAAAAGATCTTTAGAAACTTTTGCCTGATGGGTGAGCAAGTCTTCTGCTTCGTCACCTAACCAAGCCTCGATCGACTGAGGTGCAGAGAGTGTAGCGGTCATTGCAAAAATCCCCAATTAAAGGACGAGTCACATCTTTAACCTCCCCAATTTAGCGTTTGTGTTAAATTCCGCTTGTGTCTAGAAGGGTATATTTTAGATGGGATTAGCGCTGCGATCGGCATGGGTGACTTTAGCGGCAGGTGAATTTGCTCGATCGATCGGGTTTTACAGCCGACTGCTCGATCGAGAACCCGTCTCTCAGATTCCTAATCGCTATGCAGAATTTCAGATCACTGGTTTGCGACTGGGAATTTATCAACCCCAACAAAATCAACCGCTTCTTTCAACCTCGTTTCCTGCCATCAGTTTGTGTTTGGAGGTTGAAGATTTAGAAGCGGCGATCGATCATCTGACTCAACTCGGCTATCCGCCGCCCGGAGAGATTCTCACGCCCTCACACGGCAGAGAAATCTACGCTTATGACCCAGACGGGAATCGATTGATTTTGTATCAGCGATTCTAAGCCAGCAAAACCTCTTTCGCGACAGCTAAAAATTCTTGTCGATCGGCATAGCCATTCAATCCGCCGTTGATGGTGCGAGTGATTAGCTCAACGTCATTGCGATCGGCAAGCTCGTTTAGCTGATTTTTCTGCCAAAACCAGCCTGCACTTAAGCAAGCCAAGTCATTATCTGAGAGCCGAGCCGGATTTTTGAGCAAATCAATGCCGAGATCTTGACCACAGGTGCCATAGTTGGTTCTGCCCGTGATCTGAATTAGTCCTCTCCCTTTAAAGCGCCGACCATCGCCAAGTTCTGTGTTGCCTAGATCGGTTCTGCCTTCGAGATAATCACCAGGGTCAATTTCTTCTAAATAGCTAAATGAGCCAGACTCATGCGCCAACTGAGCGAGAAAATGCGACTGTCGCAGCGGCGTAGTGATTTGATAGCCTGCCATCGTCAGTTGCAGGTGAGGCAACAATTCAGCTACTCGTGTCGCATCTGCATAAGGAGCAATCTCAAGAATCTGCTGAACGGTGATTTTGGGAATTTTGGCTTCAGCGAAAATCCCTGCATAAGGAGGACGATCGCTCGGTCGCGGCGGCAAATTTGAGAGCGATCGCAGCAGATCATCGACCAAGCCATCTTGAGCGCCAGATTCCCGAAGATTGATGATTAGTTGCTTGAGGCGATTAGCCACCTGAACGCGCCCGGCACTAATGGGCGAATTGGGAAACATGCCCTTAAACGGCTCACGATCGCTCGGTCGAGCAGGCAAATTAGTCAGCGATCGCAGCAGATCGTCAATCTTATAATCTCCAGGTTGGATCTCGTCGCCTGTGGTGCGATTGATCAAAATCAGTAAGCGATCGGCAGCTTGTTTTCTCCAGATAGTCAGTTGTTGCGGAGACAGCATTGAGCACCTCAATAGTGATTGACAAATTTTCCTCAGCGTTCCCCTAACAGGAATCATCGCCTCAGTAGATTCAACACTTCTCCAGCCTCAATTCCAGAATTCTTGCTGCTCAACCAGTAAAACTGCACGATCGATGCTCATTCTTTAGAGAGATTTGCATTCTGAGTAGTTATGAGAGAATTTTACATAATTTAATACTTATCTAATATACTTTTGATCAGAAGACGTAGAAATTATGGAAAAGAAACGACGCGATTTAATTCAGTTTTTGAGAGAGGAATTGGCGCTTCCGGTCGCCGCGATCGAGCTAGCCGCACGCCGCTCTGAGCAAAACACAACCGCACTGCCGATGGTGCTTTGGCAATATGGCTTAGTGACGCTGGCGCAGCTTGACCAAATCTTTGATTGGATGGAAACGATCAGTAGTTGACAGATGATAGCCGCCCGTTGCGGATCTGCACGACTGGATGATTGGAGAGCCGAATCAAACTCTCATCATGAGTCGTCACAATCACCGTAATGCCAATCTGGTTCAGCTTCTTAAGAATCTTGATCACTTGCCACGAATTATCAGGATCGAGATTTCCAGTCGGTTCATCTGCCAAGAGTAGCGGAGGAGTGCCAACGATCGCGCGGGCAATGCTGACTCGCTGCTGTTCGCCGCCCGACAACTCTTCTGGAAAACACTCTGCTTTGTGCTGCAAACCCACCATTTTGAGAGCAGCAGGCAAGCGTCGATTGATCTCCTTGCGGGTGTAGCCCTGCGCCCACAGCACAAATGACACATTTTCGGTCACCGTGCGCCGAGGAATCAGCTTGTAATCTTGAAACACAATGCCAATGCGACGACGCAATAACGAGAGGCGATCGCCCCGCAGTTTTGCCGGAAAGTCATTATCCACTTTGACTTCACCCTGAGACGCGCACTCTTCGCCGTAGAGCAGCTTGAGAAACGTCGATTTGCCAGAACCCGAAGGACCTGTCACAAACAAGAAGTCACCTCGCTTGACCTCTAAGTTGACATCAATCAGCGCCTGACTGCCATTGCGATAAGTCTTGCTGACGCTCTGAAGTTGAATGATGTTATCGACGGGCTTGCTAGGAGATTGGCGATCGCGCTGTGCGTTTCCAGAAGCATCGGTGAGAACTTGCGGCATGAGACGTGACGATGAAAGTCAACCCATTAGAACACAAAGACCAGACTTCAGTGTTGCTAAATGTAGATATGAATGACCCTCCTCACGAAGTGGGGCAAGCCCTCGCCAACCCTTCTCCCTGGGGAGAAGGGAGCCAGAATTTTTGTTCCCTCTCCTTTTGGGAGAGGGCTAGGGTGAGGGCAAAATCTGTGCTTCCTAGACAAATTCAGCAACGCCCAACCGTCAAAATCTCGTGCTGATTGGGTTACGTTTTGTCAGCCGATAGAGAATCGATCGTCCCGCAAACTGCGGCAGTGCCATCATTCTCCGCCAGCGCCAGGGTTCTTGATAGAGACGATAAACCCACTCTAGATGGTTGTCTCTCAGCCACCCTGGGGCGCGGGTTTTGGTGCCCGCCCAAATATCAAAGCTGCCGCCGACCCCAATCCAAAGCGCTTTAGGGCAGAGGTGACGATGCTGAGCAATCCATAATTCTTGACGAGGAACGCCCAAGCCTACAAACATAATTTGAGGCTGTCGCATTTGGAGCATTTCCAGGAAAGCGGGTTCGTCTTCAGCCGAAAGATAGCCGTTTTGCACCCCCGCGATCGCCAACCCTGGTAGACGTTTTTGCCACCGATCGGCGGCAGTTTGGGCTACCTCTGGAGCACCTCCAAAAAAGAAAACTGAGACAGCGGGAGTTGGAGAGGACTCGATCGTAGAGACTCGATGAGGATGCAAAGAATTTTCAGACGGGGAAATGTCTCGTTGCTCAAGATTAAACAGAGCCACTTTTTTAAGAATTGACTCTGCCAGTTCAATACCGGGGCATCGGGCAACTCGCTTGCCATAAAGTCGCAAGTAAAATATGATCCCCGCCCCGTCAGGAATCACTAACTCAGCCTGGTGAATAATCTCTGCCAAAGCAGAATTTTGCTCGGCTTGCATCGTCATTTCTGCGTTGAGCGTCACCACATGGCAGCCCAACTGCTGATGAAGCAGATCGAACAACCAGCCCGAATAATCGTCTAGCAAGTGCAGGGGCAACCCCATCACCGAAAATTGGCGGTCAGCCTTTGTTATCGGATTTCTCACGATCGTTCCTCACACCAGCTTATTCAGCTATGGATTGTACCTGAATGGCACTCTTTGTACACCCTGAACTTTCACTCTGCATTCAAAAACTCTAAATAGGAATGGCTGATTTCTTTTACCGCCAGATCATAGAACTGCTTGCCATGCTCAGGAGTCGCCAGCGCCGGGTTTGACCCCATTCGCCCATCGGGATATCGCCGCCGAAAATCGATCGCGCCATAAATTTTGTGTCCTTTAGAAACATCTTCGCTCAAAGGTGCTTGCTTAACTGCCTCAGGATAGAGGTATTGAGTCAGCGCCACCTCGCTTGGCGTGGCGTGAGAGCCTTCCTGATCGCCATATAGCTCTTTCGCCAGCTTATAGACTGAGCCGCACATATACCAATTGCTGACCTGACACTGCACTCGATCGGCTCCAGGAATGCCCAAATCAGCGAGGTGAGCGTAAGTTTCAGAAAACGCAGCCTTCATCGTTGCCACATTGCCGCCGTGACCATTGATAAATAAAAACTTCTGAAATCCGCTTTTGGCAAGGCAGGTAATATAGTCTCGTAGCATTAAAATCATCGTGCTGGGTCGGAGGCTCATACTCCCCGGAAACGCCGTGTGGTGCAGCGCCATGCCGACATTGATCGTGGGGGCAACCAGCCCATGAGTCGCGTCTCCGACTCCGCGCGCGATCGCTTCTGCACAAATCGCGTCCGTTCCAATCAGTCCGATCGGGCTGTGTTGCTCAGTAGACCCGATCGGGAGAATCATTCCTTTCGACTGCTCAAGATACGTTTCAACTTCTAGCCAAGTCGTGAGATGAAGCAACATAGGCGCTTTAGTAAGGTTTCTCTCACTATAAGACCTAGCAGACGGCGAATTCAGGTACGGTAAACAGCTATGATTTGGATCAGTTGAACCTTTGCTGCTGAAGCCAAACATTGGGTACGTGGATCTCAAACAAGTCTTTAAAACTCCTAATCCGATTATTGGTGTCGTGCATCTATTGCCCCTACCCACCTCTCCGCGTTGGGGTGGCAGTCTTAAGGCAATCATCGATCGCGCCGAACAGGAAGCAACCGCTCTAGCGGCAGGCGGCGTAGATGGCATCATTGTCGAAAATTTCTTCGATGCGCCGTTTCCGAAAGATCATGTCGATCCGGCGGTGGTTAGCGCGATGACGGTGGTGATCCAAAAATTGATGCACATGGTGACGCTTCCGATCGGGATCAACGTGCTGCGAAATGATGCTCAAAGTGCATTTGCGATCGCGGCTTGCGTCCAGGCTCAGTTTATCCGCGTCAACGTCTGGACGGGCATCATGGCAACTGACCAGGGCATGATTGAAGGGCGCGCCCATGAGCTGCTGCGCTATCGTCGAGAATTGGGCTGTGATGTTAAAGTGTTTGCCGATGTGCTGGTCAAACACGCTCGCCCGTTGGGTTCGCCTAATTTGACAATGGCTGTGCAAGATACGATCGAGCGCGGGTTAGCCGACGCGGTGATTCTCTCTGGTTGGGCAACGGGCAACCCTCCGAGCTTAGAAGATTTAGAACTCGCCAGCGCTGCCGCTAATGGAACGCCCGTCTTGATTGGCAGTGGTGCCGATTGGGAGAATATTCCCAAGTTAATGACGGCAGCCGATGGCGTGATTGTGTCGAGTTCGCTCAAGCGTCAAGGCAAACGAGAAAACTCGATCGACCCGATTCGAGTCAGCCGTTTTGTAGAAGCCACTCGTCGCAGTGTGCCTTCAGATCAAACAAAGTCGATTTCTTCGCTGAGTCTGCATTCCTAAATACAAACAGTAATCGATGCTGCACTTTGACCTCCTAGAAAAACTTATTGCTCAACCCGTGTCATCTGACGAAATAGAACGGCGATTTCTGATCAGTGGAGTCAGTTGGCAACAGTATGAAGCCCTGCTAGAGGACATGAGCGATGATTTTTCAGGCTTGCGTGTGACTTATTTAGAAGGGACTTTAGAAATTATGGCTCCTAGCCGCAAGCATGAATTCAATAAGTCAGTCATTGGCTCTTTGCTAGAAGCTTATTTTCAAGAAACTCGAACTCGCTATTATCCTTTAGGCTCAACCACGTTTCGTAAACAGGCAAAAGCAAGAGGAGCAGAGCCAGATGAATGTTATTGTGTCGGCTCAGAGAAAGAGTTTCCTGATATCGCGATCGAGGTAGTCAAAACAAATAGCATCCATAAATTAGACGTTTACAAAGGGTTAGAAGTCCCAGAAGTTTGGTTTTCGCAGAACGATCGCTTCTCAGTTTATCGGCTGCGAGGAGAGAGTTACGAATTGCTCGATCGCAGCGAATTTCTACCGAATCTAGATTTGAATCTATTAGCAACTTACGTTCTTCAAGCTGAACCGTTGGATGCAGTTTTAGAATTTCGAGGACGCTAACGGGCAATGCTCATCAACGCTTACCGATTTTCAACCATGTAAAAACCTGATTTGGGGTTAGTGCTAGATTAATTCCATCGATAACTAGAAGCTGACGATCGCCTCTGCAAACTTCAGGTTCTTGATGTGGAGCAAACACTAAGATTGAGTAATCATCTGGATCAAGCATCCAACCTAACTTGCAGCCGTGCTGTAGACAGTGCAAGATGTTGTCGATTACGCGAGTTGCTCTTTGGTCAGGTGAAAGAATCTCGATCGTCCAATCGGGTGCTTTGATGAAATTGTCCTCTGGTTCCCCTACTTCATCGATTTGAATTTGCTCCCAGGCAATGACTGCAACGTCAGGTACGACAGAACGCCCGCCAAACGTACACCGAAGTTCAGGTAGGGCTGTGTAGTCGCTGCTGCTCTTGTCTATTGCATTCAGCAGGCGTTTCTGCAAGATAGAATGTCGAGTCTTGGGCATCGGTTTCTGAAGCGCGACTCCGTGCACGTACTCCCATGCTGGCGATTCTTCCAAGTATGGCAATTTGAGGAAGTCTTCAAGAACAAGGGCTTGAATGGGAGAGGATGACATAGTGCAAAAATTAGAGAGACATACTCTTAAATTCAAGTATAAGGGTGTGCAAAAGTTCTCTCTAAACTCTTCTAATAAAAAACCCGTCCATCAAGTTAAACCCATCCTCGCAGCCAATACACGGCAATTCCGACATACTCCTTTAAAGCTCTGGTGGTGCGTCGAAGCTGATCGGCATCGGGTAAAGCGTCGAGAACATTGGCTTCTAGGGTGATGGGTTGCTGCGGATCGATTTGAGTCGATGTAAAGTCTGTAGGAGCCGCGATCGCATCTATCCCCAACTTTCTAAAAATCATCAGCGATCGCGGTATGTGCATCGCAGAAGTTACCAGCAAAACGCGCCGGATTCCTTGAGCCTCCATAATTTGCTTGACGTTGACGGCATTCTCGCGCGTGTTGAGCGAGCTAGGGTCTTGCAGCATCGCCGATCGAGGAACGCCCATCGGCTCTAGCAAGATTGCCATATCTTCAGACTCTGAGCTGCCACTTTTGCGCCAATCAATCCGCCCGCCACTGAGAATTAGACGCGGAGCTTTCCCGTCTCGATAGAGTTTGGCAGCGTAGAGCACGCGATCGCCCTCCTCCTTAATTTCAACCCACGGTCGCGGATATAACGCAGGTTCCGTAGATCCACCGAGAACCACAATTGCATCAGCCTTTGGCAAACTGGTGGGGAGATTTTGGAATTCTAGCGATCGCGCCAACCCATCGCTTATCCCAGCATTGCTGCTCAGTAAAAGAACCAGCAGCGCCATCGCAATTGGAATGGCAGCTAGACGTGGACGCTTCCACAACAGTAGAAACGCCATAAGCAGCAGCAGACATGATAGCCCCAGTGGGTAGAAAAACAGAGGCAGCAGTTTCGAGACAAAAAGAAACATAGACAGTATGAGAATTTGTCAGCCGTTACGCTAAAGGTCACGCAGGATGTAGCTATAGTGAATGCATGTATTTGATACTACCCGTACAACAGCGATAGATTGGTTCATTTCAGGGCACTCTTGACATTACATGATTATCGACCTATCACGGGCTGACCAATGCGACGACAGCTTGCGCCTGCAATCACTTACTACATCCGTAGACTTCTCCATCAACATCGCGATCGGTTGACGTTTCCATTGGTTGACAGCACGGGCAATCAAGCCGATGCCAACACAAACTTAGGAGAGGTTCTCGCGAGTTTGTATGTCAAAGAGCAAAAAATTGACTCGGTGATGTTTGAAGTCGAGCGGCTTGCTTTGCTGCATCAATCACTCAACCAAGCCAGTGTAAAAGACTCGCAAGACCTTCAAAACACTGAGAAACAGATCTTTGGGCTATTGGGCTGCGAGATCAAAGCCATTCATGGTGTCATGAGCATTCATGGAAATACGACGCTGCCTTACACGAGTCGCTACTCTAGCTGTGAGATCGAAAAAGCCTCGTTCAAAAACATTTTGCTTGTAGATGCTGAACCCGCCAGTCGCCATTTGCTGACAACTGCGTTGACCTATCACGGCTATCGAGTTCACACCTCTAATGATGGCGAAGAGGCACTAGAAAGCGCTCAGAGCCTTCATCCTGATGCGATCTTGCTGGATGTAGTGCTGCCCGACATGAACGGTTATGCTGTTTGCGAACAACTCAAGGTCGGTCGCTCTACTCAAAAGATTCCAGTTTTGTTTGTGAGCGCTATCAATAACATTGCCAGTAAGGTTCAAGCTTTTCATGTTGGAGGGGTTGACTACATCACAAAGCCGTTCCAGATTGAAGAGGTTTTAGTGCGCGTTGAGCACCAGGTTAATCTTCGGATTGCACAAAAGCAGCAAGAAGAATGGACAAGCCAACTTCAGCGAGAAATTCAGGATCTCAAGCAACTGCGAGCACGATCGTATCAAACTACTTTGTCTTAGGTCGGGAGAACCCTATTTGGTTTCAGTCTGATGAGCGTTTGCTTTTCTTCTCTCTCTAGAGTTGGATTATGAATTCATTAAGCCTTCTTTTTGAGTCAGCCAACAGAAGGATGAATGGATCAGAAGGCTGTGTCAATCTTTAATGTGGATGCTGATTTCAATATCGATAATTGGAGAACGAAAAATGGTAATGACGCTTGATGATACAAAGCGCATGGCGATCGCCACGAAGCTTGCTGATGTAAAGGCAATTCAAGAACTCCTAATCTCTAATGAAGAAAAATTTATTTCGGCTGTTAATGACAGTGCGATTGCTGATCGATTTAGAGATATGCTCAAAGATGACCACAAGAATCTGGGCATCATTGACACCACGATCGTTCAATATGGCGTGAAGTCAGAACCGAAAGACACCGTGGTCGAGATGGTCAAAAAAATCGACGAACTAATGTCTGGTTCTAAGCTGACGATTTATGAGAAGGTCTTTCAGCATGAACTGCTAAAGCACCAGCAGGCAATGACTGGCATTGTGATTCACAAGGCGGCTCAAAAGGTTGGCGCTGATGTGGATGCGGCTCTTGGTCCGCTTAACACAGTTAACTTTGAAAACCGCGCTCATCAAGAACAGCTCAAAGGAGTTTTAGAAGTTCTAGGCGTTCGCGAGCTAACTGGGCTAGAAGCAGATCAAGGTTTATGGGCACGAGTGCAGGACTCGGTTGCTGCACTGACCGGGGTTGTGGGCAGCGTGGTCACGCAGACGAGCGACAAATCTGACATGAATCTTCAGGATGTGATTCGGATGGATCACAAAAAGGTGAACACTCTATTCATGGAGATTGACGCGACTCAAGATCCTCAAAAGCGGCAGGAATATTTTGGTCAACTCTACAAAGATTTGAACGCTCATTCTCGCGCTGAAGAGGAAATTGCTTATCCCGCAGTTCGGGGCAAATATCCCGATGGCGACCTGAAAGAACTCTACGACGAGCAAGCAGAGATGAAAGTCTTGCTGGATCAAATCCGCTCTATGAATCCTGCTTCTGAAGACTTTATGAATGCGATTCATCGTCTGAAAGACATTGTGATGGATCATGTCCGCCAAGAGGAAAGCACCTATTTTGCGGCTATCCGTGAGAAATTTAGCAGCGAAGAAAGCGAGCAGTTAGCAACTCAGTTCAAAACAGCTAAGAGCAAAATCCAAGACGAAATGAGTTCTACGAAATAGGCTCGATCGTCATTACTTTCTGAAGTAGATTGACGTTGAGACCTAACTTTTTGTAGTCCGCGATCGCGAGGGAGTTGTAATACTCTCCTCGCGATTTTTTATGGTTAGATAATACGTTAAGGTTTCTCTTACGCCTTAACCTTAAAGTTTATGAATGCTCTAAGCCAGCTTTTGCAGGAGCTACTCACCGAACGACCCTCTGAGAAGATTGCTTCATCTCTTGAGGCATTAACGTTAGCCGATCGCCGACGCGCCCAAGCATTTGATATCACTTCTGAAACGGTTCGAGCCGTTATCGATTTTAGAATTCAGCTCTTCAAGGCGATTCATTCTGATTTCACGAACCTCTGTCAGCAGACATTCAAGCTTGACACTCCTCTGGATGAAGCTCTGTGGAATTTGTGGTTGCCGTTAGCGATTCAGATTGCCGATCGACATAAGCAAAAAAAACAGCCGTTTGTTCAAGGGTTTTTGGGTGGACAGGGCACCGGAAAAACCACGCTAACTGCTGTTTTAACCCTAATTTTGAGTCATTTGGGATACCGAACGATCGGCTTATCTTTAGATGATTTGTATTTGACTTATCGCGATCGTCAACTCTTACAGTCCCAAGATCCGCGCTTGGCTCGTCGCGGTCCTCCCGGAACTCATGATCTTAAACTTGGACTAGATGTATTAACGCAACTCAAACAGGGCAATCAAACGGTAGAGATCCCCCGCTTTGACAAATCGCTGTGGAATGGAGCAGGCGATCGCACTCAGTCAGACGTGATTTCAAATGCCGATATTGTTTTGTTTGAGGGTTGGTTTGTAGGCGTGCGTCCGATCGATCCCGCTTCATTTGAGACAGCACCTGCACCCATTTTGACAGAATCCGATCGAGCCTTTGCTCGTGATATGAATGTCCGATTGCACGATTATTTACCACTGTGGCAGCAACTCGACCGACTCGCTGTGCTCTATGTGCCAGAGTATCGACTGAGTAAACAATGGCGCAAACAGGCAGAACATCAGATGATTGCCCAAGGCAAACCAGGGATGTCAGACGCAGAGATTGATGAATTTGTTGACTATTTTTGGCGGTCGCTGCATCCCCAATTGTTCATTAAGCCACTCATTCAGACCTGCGATTTGGTGATCGAAATCAATGCAGATCACTCCTCTGGAGCCGTCTATCGCGGAGTTTGAGAAGATTTATTTTGAACGCGTCCCACAATCCATAATCCGATCAAAATGGGGACGATCGCGAGTCCATTTCTCAGTCCAACATCCATTTCTAAGCTAGAGAAGGCGTTGAAATATGCCATGCCCAACACCGCAAACCAAAAAATTAAGGTAGCCCGCTTTTGACGCTTAGAAGAAGACATAAGGGATGGCAGAATCAGTAATCACGAATTTAGAGTGCCACGAAACCTTAAGATAATCCTAAAGTGTCATCGGATCAGCGATCGTGAAAGCAATCTCCCTCCTTGGTTCAACTGGCTCAATTGGGACTCAAACCCTCGCTATTGTTGCCCAATATCCCCAGCAGTTTCGGGTCGTCGGCATGGCAGCAGGGCGCAATGTCAGCCTATTCGCCCAGCAAATTCGTCAGTTTCGTCCTGAGATTGTCGCTATTTGTGACGAAGACAAACTCCCCGAACTGAGAGCGGCGATCGCGGAACTCGATCCGCAGCCCATCATCTTAGCCGGAAGTGCGGGGGTCGTCGAGGTGGCTCGATACGGCGATGCCGAAGCCGTCGTGACGGGCATCGTGGGATGTGCGGGACTGCTGCCAACGATCGCGGCGATCAAAGCGGGTAAAGATATCGCCTTGGCAAACAAAGAAACGCTGATTGCAGGCGGTCCGATCGTGCTGCCTTTAGTAGAAAAGCATGGCGTAAAGCTTCTTCCTGCCGATTCAGAACACTCGGCTATTTTCCAATGTTTGCAGGGAGTCCCCAATGGCGGACTGAGAAAAATTCTGTTAACCGCATCAGGAGGAGCGTTTAGAGACTGGGCAGTCGAAAAACTTGCTGATGTCACCGTTGCCGATGCGCTCAAACATCCCAACTGGTCGATGGGACGCAAGATCACAGTAGACTCTGCAACGCTGATGAACAAAGGCTTAGAAGTCATCGAAGCCCATTATTTATTTGGCGTGGACTATGACGACATTGAGATTGTCATTCATCCCCAAAGCATTATTCACTCGTTGATTGAGCTACAAGACACCTCGGTGCTGGCTCAGTTGGGTTGGGCAGATATGCGATTGCCGCTGCTCTATGCGCTGTCTTACCCCGATCGGTTGCCCACCAACTGGGAGCGGTTAAATCTGGTTAAAGCAGGCAATCTCACCTTTAGAGAACCCGACCATGAGAAGTATCCCTGCATGGGGCTTGCTTATGCCGCAGGTCGCGCAGGAGGCTGCTTACCCGCCGTTTTGAATGCTGCCAATGAACAAGCGGTTGCCCTCTTCTTAGATGAGAAAATCCGCTTTTTAGACATTCCTCGACTGATTGAGCAGACGTGCGATCGCTACCAGTCTCAAAACCGAGCGACACCCAGCCTAGAAGACATTTTGGCGGCGGATGAGTGGGCAAGACAAGATTTATTGACCGCTAGCCAGGACGGCGATCGCAGCTATTTTCTGGTGAGATAGAGTCAGGATGGTTCCGTAAGAGTCTGGCTTTTCTCAATCAAAATTAACAAACGACCTAAGTTCTCGACATTCCGTTGAAGAAGCTATAAAACCTTGACAAAGTAATGATTTCTTTCCCCAAAGTTAAATAAATAAATGCCATACTAATTGGCTGATTGGTGATCTAAAAATCACTCTTTGGGTAGGTGTCAGACTTCTGAATCCTCCGCAATCTTACGCAGAGTTAGCCGTGATTTCTGCATGAGTCTTCAATCAGCCGTTTAGTTGCCATATTGACATGAACGATCGCTCCCACGTCAACACCCCCGGTTTTCCTCTTTGGGCTTATCTCAATCAACCGCTTTTTCATCCTGCTCAACCATTCTTCATTCGTCCAAAGCGATTTTGGCGCTACCACAACATTCAGCAGCTAGAGCATTGTTGGATACGATCGGAACTGTACCTGCTTGAAGATTGTTGGCGACAGGATTTGAACTCAGAAGATCAATAGAGACTTAATTTTGGGTTTTGGATGAGTCTAGCTGACTGAGAACTCAGACGCTCAGAAATCCAAAACCCATCTTTAATTCTGCCGCCAACGCTTTGCAAACTCCTCGATCACCTCTTGAGGAATTTGTCCTTGAAGCCAGTTGAGCGCCTGATCTTGGTGAGGCAGCGATCGATAGCTTTTAGCGACATTTATTAAGCTGATGCTCACTGGTGCAGGCGCGGGTGTAGGAGTCGGCATAGGGCTTGGGGTTGGGGTTGGGGTTGGAGTGGGCTGAGTCGATCGTAAGGCTGTCCAAGTTGCGGCTCCGACAATGCCATCAGGGGCGAGGCGTTTTGCTTGCTGATAGCCAACGACCGCAGACTTTGTTCGAGTGCCAAATGCACCATCGGGCGTGCCTGGATCGAAACCATTGGCTTTTAGCAATTGCTGTAGTTCTAGCACCACTTGCCCTCTAGACCCGACCCGAAGCGGAACTTTGCCCTTGAGCAGTTTTTGCAAATCGTCAAGGGTGCCATTAAATTGGTTGAGATCGACATTGCCCTGAATGCCTTGTATTCTCCCAGATTCTGAGTATTGATGGAATGCCCAGGTTCGCCAAGCACCAGGGACGAAGGGTGTGCGCGTCTCAAAATTAGCCACCCAGAGGGGATAGCTAGAAAACTGAGTGGGGTTGCCTAACTTATCTTCCCAAAAGACGGGATAGGTATAGACGATCGGTTTGCGTCCGGTGGCAGTTTCGATCACCGAGATCCATTTCAGGGCGTTGTTGATTACCGTTCTGGCATCTAAGCCGTCTAGAATTTCTAAGTCTAAAACAGGCGGTAAATCAGATGCCTCTAAGCTATTTTTGACCAACTGCAAAAAGTTGTTTGCCTGAACCGTCGGGTCTTTAGCAGGGCGAAAGAAGTGATAGGCACCTCGAACAACGCCAAATGTTTTCATATTCGTCCAGTTGCGACTGAAGGAAGGGTCGGTGCTGCTTGCGCCCTCAGTTGCCTTTGCAAATGCGTAGAGAATGCCTTGATTTGCCACCGTTGCCCAATCCACATCGCCTTGATAAGTAGAGACATCAATCCCTTCTAAAACCATGCTTTTTCCTCCAAAGTTCTGCTTGTTCTACTGATTCAGTCACGAGATTTAGGATTCCTGAATCGTCTTGCCGATTAACTCACTCACCCGTTCATTTCCGATCGGATTGAGGTGAATGTGATCATGGTAAACGTCTTTCGGTGTTTTGATTTCTGCATTAAAAACCGTCAAAAAATCGATATATTGAATCGATTCTATCTGAGCGAAGGCTGAAAGACGTTGACGGGCAACGAGTTCGTAGTCTCTGGGGGCTTGTTCAAGTTCTCTCAAGAGCGGGGTCATGACGAGCAAAAATCGAGCCTTGTTTTGACGAGTGAGGTGATCAATTTGACGAATCGCGTCTAGAATGATGCCAACTCGATCGCCGCCTTTTGTCTGCACTGCCTTCAACGCGTCTGACATGGGCGGAGTTGGAAGTAGATAGCGGCTAATCACTTCGGCAAGGGCAGATGGCGGTTTGCGGTCGGGATAGTTGCGATCGTGCCCCACAGATAGAGAAGTCGGAGCCGTCGCAAACAAATCGTCGGTGTTGATTACCAGCACCAGGATCTGAGACTGAAACAGTCCAAAGCGCTGAAGATACGCCAACTCATTTCGGGGACTCCAAGAGTTTGCGGAGGCGTTGAGAACCTCTACAGAAGGTTTAAACGCGGTTAAGTAAGTTGCCAGAGTTTCAGAGAGAGTGTCTTTTTGATCAGTCCACCAGCCGCCGTTGACGATCGAGTCTCCGATCATCAAAACCCGCAAAGTTGAGTCGGGTCGGGTTGCCGCGATCGTGCCGCTTCGCATTGAGTATTCGTTAATTTGGATGCGGTTGCCAAACCGACGGACGTTTTGATTGGGCGCTAACAGGTAGCCGATCTGGCGATCGCTTACATACAGTAAAGGATTTCCAAATCCAAACGCTGACCGTAGAAAGACCTCTAAAAAAATTAACCCGACGATGAGAATTCCCCCAGTCAGCAGCACAAGTTTCATCGGCAGTGAGGTCTACAAAATTGCCTTTCTATCTTGGCGTGTAGGGTGAGCGATCGTAATTTCAAGATCACATGAAATGGTGATATTAGAGGCACCTATCAGAGACAGAAGCTAAAATGGTGCTTAAGAAAGAGTAACAAACTCCTTTTTCTTGACTAACTTAGAGTCGGTCATGTCGTTTCTACACTACATCAGAAGGGAGTTTCTAGAATGTCGGACTTAAATCGAGGCATCATGAAGTTTGAGGGTGCAGACAGTGCAGTCGCTCTCACAATTTCTGCAACGGTCATTTTAGGCGGCATTGCAGTCTTGATTTTGTGGGCACTCAAGTCCGCCTACACGATGGGTTAGGGTTTGACTATTGACTGATTCCGATCACAAAAGGGGCGTATTTCACGAGTGAAATACGCCCCTTTTGTAAGGTTGCTATAAAGCACCTAACACGACTGCCTAAACTGAGCCGCGTCCGCCAAAGAGACTGACTCCCCCAATCACGGTAGCGGAGATCGCGTTCAGCAACAGAGTGGCACTAATTTGAGTAGCGACGGTAGTGCTTCGAGAGGTCAGCATAGTGATCACTACAGGCGCTAGCATCAATGCGACCGCGAATCGTGGCAAGCTCTGTTGTAAATTCTTCGTGAAGTCGTTGACGGGTTGACAAATCTCCTTTTTTCACCAAGTCAGCCGTTGATGCGGCGACCAGTTCGGTGAAGATGGGATCTGTTCATAGTCTTGCAAGGTTGTTGTGTTGCGATCGGCTGCAAACTTGTCATTTCGATCGTAACTTTCAGTGTCGGGCGAGAGAACTTCGCTGAGGTCTTACAGCAGCCTCTTCACTGCGATCGTGTCCCGCCCGTGAATGGAATTCCGGGCTAGCCTTGCGAAGTCCATTGAAATGGACTGAATTACCTCAATCCCTCTTTCAGTCCCTTGAGTGGACTTCGCACCGTTAGACCGTGATTTTTAATCAAGGGCGGGTGAATGCTAGCCACGAGGGAGTCTTAATCGGGTGCAAGATTTCAGCTTCAACGGACTTCCCCTAGTTAGCCCGAACTTCAGTTCAGGGCGGGGCAGAATCGCAGTTTTGAAGTTGAAGCAATTCTATGGGAAGTTGAACGATCGTGCCCTGAACTCGAAACTTTGACCTCTGAACTCGAACGATCGCTCTTTGAAGTTGAACGATCGCCCTTCAAACTCGGACGATCGACCTTTGAACTCGGACGATCGTCCTTTGAACTCGGACAATCGTGCTTTTTGCTCGGAACTTCGACCTCTGAACTCGGACGAACACGTAGTGAAGCGCAGCTACCGTGCTTTGAACTCAAAACTCCGACCTTTGAGGGGAAATTGTTGAAGATGGATTAAGAAAAGCGGGGTTCGCAAAAGCAAGCGTCATAGTTTAGACAGCATTGCTGGTGTCCGTAAAATAATGTTTTGGGCTTGTTGACGATCGAATTGCTGTGCTTGCCCCTTATTTGCAGCTTAACCTATGGTTTGCCCCCGACGTTTGCAGAAACAGCCCGCTTTTTACCGCTTACTGGTTGTGGTTTGTTTGACGATCGGGCTGTTGGTTGCCTCTCCCTAGGTCGGCGCAAAGAATGAGGCAGCAGCCAAAGCCGCAAGATTGGCAAAGGGAGGTCAGGTCGCTTACAATTCCCAGTAGGATTACAGACAAAATTCTAACTACGTGATCTAGGCTTCCTTAGAGGGCGTGTGCTAATGACGACGAAGTTAATCAGGCTGCAAGATGGCACATTGGTAGAAGTAGAGGTTTCACCAGGCGAAGCGCAACAAATTGCTGGCGGCTCTATGGCAAAGAGAGTCGACTCTACTTTTGAAAAAATCAAACCTACATTAATAAATGCTTGTCGCCCCATTGCAGATGTCTGGCAAGAACTCAGTAAAGATATGCACATTTCTCAAGCTGAGGTTGAAATCGGTTTGAGCTTTGCGATTGAGGGCGACATTTACATCGCTAAATCTAAGGCTGACGCTAATCTTAAAGTGAAGCTGACTCTTAAACCAAAGGAGGCAACAGAAGAGTCAACGGTCAACAGTAAGGAGTAGTGTAAGTGAATTCAGATTTAGATGATTCAGTTACTTTAATCACTAGCGAAAGTAGCGAAATACCTGATTTCGGGAGCGGCTTCGTGATTCATCAAGATGAAGGCACAACTTTCTTATTGACCTGCGCTCATGTTGTAAAAGATGTTGGCGGTACAACAAGAGTTAAAGTTGGTGCAGATCTTGCCGAGGTCTTTAGATTGGGCGAAAAGGACGGGTGCGACTTAGCCATTCTTAAAGTTGATGGGCTAATGAGAAAACCACCGCTCAAGCTATCTAATTCTGCTACTAAAGGTAAGCGAATCATCATAGCAGGCTATTATCAAAACGAGACAAAAGTAAAAATCTTAAGAAGAATTTCAGGCGTTATTGGTGAGCGCATTGTTTTTGAGTTAGATGGCGATCGCACTGTTGTATGGGATGTGGAGATTGATGAGAGCAGTAAGTATTTTTTACAGCCTGGATACAGTGGTTCTCCGGTAGTAGACGAGCAGACCGGAGCAACGATTGGTGTCATGAGCCAGCGTGTAGGAACAGGAAGGCAAGGATTAGCTATATCTATAGAGGCAGTGAGGAAAATCTGGCAGGATATTCCAAGTTCATTACTACAAAATGAGCTAAATTACTTGCGTAACGAAATCGCTATTAAAGAGAGAAGAATTGAGAAAAGTAGAGAAGAGCTAAACCAGGTTGAACTTTATTTAAGAAGTAGCGCTAATCAGCAGTTTAACAAATCTCTACGCTGGTTGAGTAATCGAGGTTGGCTAGCAGAGAAAATTGGAAGAGAAGCTCTAAAACAGTTTTCTGATACCGCAAAATATTTGGAAGAAAATAATTATACTAGACGTTTTTACTTGGAAATTAAGTTGTATTTAGACTTCATCTATTACTCCTTAGTAACAAAGCGATTTAACTTGTTGCATGAACCAGTTGTTTCTCAGTGTCAGTCTAATCCTGACGTGTATATACTAGCTTTGCAAATCCTTAAACAAAGAATTCCAGGACACATTGTTGAAGATGAGAGGAAAGCGCTAGAAGCCCGAATCGATTATTTAAAGAGCAGACTTCTTTAGATCAAAATGCCGAAGACTTTTCAGCTTTCAAAACTGTATCCTCTGCATCGAAGAATTTCTTCAATTGCCTGGATATTCCAGTTTAAGTTGTCAAGACTTTGTTCAGCTATTGCTAACTTCTGGACGAGTTTCTCTAACTCATCCATGAGTTCATCATCTGAGAGGGAGTCGTAGGGCATAGCTTAGATGTAGTTAATTTTACTACTAACGATTTCTAGCTATTAGGTGATGATCCGGATCGCAGAAAAAGTCTTAGTTCAGGATGAAAAACTCATGAAGTTTCTGTAAAAGGCTCTAGTTTTTCCGGTCTTGCTCCTCTAACTCTTCGAGTCGATTTTTCAATTGTCGAACACGTTGTTCGGACTGGTGTTTCTGAATTACTAGTCTTTCAAGTTTGTCGCAAGCTTCATCTCGTTCACCTCTTTGCTCAGGTCGCGGCGATTCTTCCGGCTGCATAATGTCCTTTTAATAGTACATATGCTCTAATATACGTAGGTTTTTTGTACTATCAGGAAAAGTGTAAAATTCTTAAAACTTTGGAAAGACAGCAAAGGCGAAGCCCAGCACGGATAGTATTTTCGCCACGACAAGATCATAAAATTCTTCATTGTGCAAACCTTCCTCGGTGACGCACCCCAGGCACAAAACCGCCTGCTCGATCACATGGGCGATCCACGCTTTCGGGGAGTCTACTTCCTCCTCGCCACCCTGCTTCCTCTTGCTGATGCTCAAGACCTACGCGAACGGCTGATCCAATACGCCGCAGACACCAAAGATCACACTGTCAGCGATACTTTTGTCCAACTGTTGCGAACACGATAACGATGAACCTAAGTTGCATTCAAAGCGATGAACTCTAATCGCTGGGCGTTGCCGTGATCGATAAACGTCTGTTCACCTACGTCAACTAATTCGACAATGACTTCTCGATCGCCCACATTCCACTCACCCTGACGCGCCTCCACTTCGACAATCACTTCTGTCTCCACTTCTCTAACTCGATACGTTGTGGTTGCCCAAGCTCCCGATCGAAACTCAAAACTCTCTCCGTCGTCTTCATACAGCGTGAATGCTCCATTGCCTGCCCAAACTTTGAGACGAAGCTGCTCGATCGGACGTTCGCCTACAAACTGCATCACAGGCTGCATCGGGATAATGGCTCCTGCTTTGACATAGAGCGGCATCTGTTCGAGGGGAGAGTGGGCAAGAATGGAAGTTTTGCCTTCGTAGCGATCGCCGCTCCACCAGTCATACCAAACGCCTTCGGGGAGATAAACCGCCCGATATTCAACACCCGGACGGCACACCGGAGCCGCCATCAGCCAAGCCCCCAACATCACCTGATCGTGCAGTGCGTAGGTTTTAGAATCGTTGGGATAGTCATACAACAACGGACGCAGAATCGCTTCGCCTGTGGTGGCAGCGTTCCAGAATAGGGTGTAGAGATAGGGTAAAAGTTGATAGCGAAGATTGATGTAGTCGCGACAAATGGCTTCGACCCGATCGCCAAACATCCACGGCTCATGAGGCTTTGATTTTAGGGCAGAATGACCTCGCATAAAGGGATACAGCATTCCCACCTGCATCCATCGCGCAAATAACTCTGGCGTTGCATTTCCAGCAAATCCGCCGATATCTGCGCCAATAAAGGCGATTCCCGACAGGCTTGTATTGCAGAGCATCGGCAGCGATATTTCTAGATGCTCCCACAGCGATTGGTTGTCGCCCATCCACACCGACGACCAGCGCTGAATTCCGGCAAAGCCCGATCGCGTTAAAACAAACGATCGCTGGTTGGGTCGCAGTTTTTCTAAGCCCTGATAAGAGGCTTGAGCCATTGTGATGCCATAGAGGTTATGAGTTTCGGCGTGGGTGCCGCCTTCGATCGGGTCGCCTTGGGGCGCATTCATCGGGAAGAAAATTTTGTTGCCGTTGTCGCCAAATGGGCGATCGTCAAGGGTCGGCTCGTTCATGTCGTTCCAAATACCCACAACACCCGCATCGGTCAGGATTTTTTGGCGATCGCCCCACCACTCACGCACCTCTGTCTTCAAAAAGTCAGGAAAGACCGATTTGTCAGCCCACACATAGCCATAAACGAGCTTCCCGTCAGCATCTCGAACAAAATATTCGTTCTCTAACCCTTCGTGATAGATCGGATATTCGCCATCTGGTTCGTACTTGACTCCTGGATCAACGATCGGAATTACTTTGAATCCATCTTGCTTTAAATCGCCGATTAGTTTAGCCGGATCAGGAAACCGTGTCGGACTCCACGTAAACACTCGATAGCCCTGCATATAGTCAATATCCAAATGAATCACATCACAGGGAATCTGACGATCGCGAAACTCTTTAGCAAGGTTTCTCACCACATCTTCTGATTCATAACTCCATCGACACTGGTGATAGCCCAGTGCCCATTTTGGCGGCAGAGGCATCCGTCCGGTGAGTTGAGTGTAAGTGTCAAGAATATCGGCAGGAGTTGCCCCAGAAAGGATGTAGTAGTCCAACTCAGGGCTGTTTGCCTGCATCTGCCACACGTCAGATTTTGCGGCTCCTAAATCGAACTGGCTCCAGAAGCTTGAGTTGAGAAAAATCCCGTAGATCAAACCCGGACGCAGCGTCAGAAAGAATGGAATCGCTTGATACATCTCATCGTCGATCGACGAATAATCCAGCGCGTCAACTGTCCAATTGGTTTTGACTTCAAAGCGTTTGTCGAGCAGCCCCGATCGTTCTCCAAATCCATAAAAATGATCGTCGGCATGAATCGTTTTCCACGCTGAAACCTGTCCAGTTTTCCATCCCATTCCCATCTCGGCATCGTGGGCAAATGGCTGTCCCGCTGAGTCATAGCAGGCAATTCGGCACGGGCGACGCTGAATCTCGACGCGCATCTTCTCAGTTTGGATCGTGATCGTGTCGTCGGTTTGCTGCACCTCAAATTTAGGAATATCCCACTGATCATCCTCGCGAGTCACTGCCCACGATCGGCGCGGCAAAAACTCACCTTGAGGCGCTAATCGAACCCGAATCAGCTTTGGAGAGAGAATGCTGAGTTTGAGTTGAGCCTCGCCGCAATCGAGATGAAGGTGGCGATCGACAAGTTCAAAATTCTGCACGTCTCCTAACGTTGTCCAAGGCTGATTAGTCGTCGGCAGCTTTCCAAAAACTTGCGGCATAGGAATAATTTTGCGGTTTGATAAGACATCCCTAAACCTCGAATCACGAAAAACTTAGGGAACGTTTAGAACTTCTATAGAACTAACCTTTGATTAGTGATTCTGCACCGTCGATCCAGACTTCGGTGCCTGTGATGTGGCTCGACGCATCAGACGCTAAAAAAGCCACCAGTTGAGCGACTTGTTCAGCCGACCCAGGCGCACCATCGGTTAATGAAATCATACCTTCAGGAAACTCGACGGGTTCTCGAATCGATTCAAGATTACGATGCTGAGAACTATTTTCGATGTTGGTTTCAATCTTTCCCGGACATACTACGTTCGCTCTAATCTTATGTTTTGCCAATTCTACTGCTATTAATTTTGTGAATGCGACCTGTGCTGCTTTTGTGCACGAATAGGCAGTTGAGCCAGTGTTGCTAAAAATTCGCGTCCCATTCACTGAAGCGGTAACGATAATAGACCCACCTTGTTGCTTAAGATAGGGCACTGCATATTTTACGGTTAGGAATGTTCCTTTCAAATTTGTGTTGATTGTTTTGTCCCATTCTTCTGGCTCAAGCTGGTCGATCGGTGCCCACACGCCGTTAATTCCAGCGTTCGCAAATACGATATCAATTTTGCCAAACTGCTGGGCGATTTTGTCGATCGCAGACTGCACTTGATCGGGTTGAGACACATCAGCAATCGTTGAGATTCCCTCACCGCCCTGTTGATTGATCTCGTCGATCGTGGCTTGCCCCTCTTTAGGTGTGTGGTCGATCGTGCCCACCTTTGCCCCTTGTGCCGCAAATAATAGTGCGGTTGCTTTGCCAATTCCTGATCCTGCGCCTGTGACGATCGCGACCTTGCCTGTAAGCTGCATAATTATCCATTAAAGAGCGAAGGATGAGGAATTTAGAACTGAATCTCAAACCCTTGTTCCTTATCCCTCAGTGTTTACTCAACCTGATGCAGCAGATACCTCCATCTGAAGTTAGGTTACAAAGTCTCCCTTTAGCGAGGCGAAGATTTTTGGCTCATTTGATAGTTTTCAAGAGGTTAAATATGAGGTTTTTATGACATACACCACGTCAAACACTGAAAACGAATTGTCCAGTGCTTTTGGAAGTTTAGACACCGATCAGCAGCTTGCACTGTTCTATTTCATCTATAAAGAGATGGGAAACACCATTACTCCTGCTGCTCCCGGCGCAAGTACCGCATCTCCTGAAATCGGAGAAGCCTATTTCAACCGAGTCAAAGAGCTACCCCATGATCAGCAGCTAGAACTACAGCGAGATTTGATTAATCGCAAAAACACTGAATTTTCTCGCGAGTACGGGGCACTTAGCGACACCACAAAGCTTTTATTCTGGTATTTGCTAGCTCAAGGAATGGATAATCAAACGATTATTCCAATGCCTTCTAATTATGAATTGGTCTCTGAAGCCACTACTCTATTGGAGCAGATCAAAGGATTGGCATTTGAGCAACAAATCACGCTGTTCCGCGATATCGTCTCCCCAATGGGTGTAGACCCCAACGCGGTTGAACACGACTCTGAAACTGGTTTATAAGATAGATTGAGGCGATCGTTCTATGTAGGAGCGATCGCCTGTTGGTAGATTTTTATTTATAAATGCAATAGGTTTGTGAACTGAGAAGCGATCGCCGCCGCAAACACATCAAAATTAGAATTAGTTGTCTTTCTCTTTCCTGATTCTCGAAGCTTTTTCGCGACTTACGATCGCTTCTTCGTAAGGTTTTAGTTTTTCGAGAGCAACACCACGGTTGTACTAAGCTAACTCATTAAACTTCTTGCAAAAGTCCGAAGATGCCCTCATTCCCCAACTCCTTCTCCCAAGCTTGAGAGAAGGGGAGCCAGATTTCAAAGTCCCTCTCCCAAGCTTGGGAGAGGGATTTAGGGTAAGGGCAGAAACTTTTGCAAGAGGTCTATTGTCTGGGTTGAGAATGAGCAGGCTTGATGTATCGAAGTCAACGCCTACATTCCGGCAAATAGAAGCGTGATTATGACAGCAACTCACCAGCCGAACAGAGCAGTGAATTGTTTATCAACCCACGATCGCTTCTACAACACCAGCCAACTCAAAATCTGTTCTGTCGTTAGAGTCAACGTAAGTCCTTCCAGCACAGGCAACTGAGTTGCGCTTTCAAACACCTCCACTCGCTGCCCCGGAGACACTGCAAATACCGATCGTCTGGCGCAATCAGCCAACCCACTCAGTGCCGTGCTGTGAACAATGCAGCAAGCTTCTCAACACTTTCGTCAGGCTTTGATCAGGAGACAGAATCTCGATCGCCCAGTCGGGATGAATACTAAAGCGATTCGCAATCCGTCCAGACGGCTGTGTTGGGATTTTCCCCCAGCGAAAGACGGAAATATCAGGCACGATCGAGACTCCACCAAATGTACAGCGCAACTCTGGAAACGCCTTCGCAATCTTCTGAGGCTGCACAACTTGATCAATGGCTTTGCAAAGCTCGATTTGGATTAAGCTGTGTTCTCCTTGGGGCGTGGGTTTCTGAATGATTTCTTCACTGATGAATTCAGAAGCAGGTTTCGTTTCTGGCTGTTCTAGAAACGCTGCAAGGGTTAATCTTGATTCAAGAGTAGGTGCGTTCATAGCAACATTACAAATCGATCTACGCACATTGTAATCAAACTCAAGATTCCCTTTTGGCGATCGTCACCCAGAAACCAGTATCGTTTTTTTAAGACCAAACCCTGACTCCGATACCCCACGAAACCCGATGTCTGAATCGAGCATTGAATCTATTTTGCAAGAAACGCGCCTCTTTCCGCCCAGTGCAGAATTTTCTCAAAAGGCGCAGATCAAAAGCTTAGAAGACTATCAGGCACTTTACGATCGTGCCCAAGCTGACCCACAAAAATTTTGGGCTGACCTCGCAGAACAGGAGATGCACTGGTTCCAAAAATGGGATGCCGTGTTGGACTGGAGCAATCCTCCGTTTGCCAAGTGGTTTGTCAACGGCAAAACGAATCTTTCTTATAACTGTCTCGATCGCCATTTAAACACCGATCGCCGCGACAAACCCGCGATCGTCTGGGAAGGCGAACCCGGAGATTCAATCACCCTCACCTACGTTCAACTCCACGCCGAAGTCTGCAAGTTTGCCAACGTTCTAAAGCAACTGGGCGTGCAGAAAGGCGATCGGGTGGCGCTGTATATGCCGATGATTCCTGAAGCGGCGATCGCGATGCTGGCGTGCGCTCGAATCGGTGCCGCTCATACCGTGATTTTTGGGGGCTTTAGCGCCGAGGCACTGCGCGATCGCTTGATTGATTGTCAGGTTAAAGTCGTCGTTACTGCCGATGGAGGCTGGCGCAAAGACGCGATAGTGCCACTTAAAGATCAGGTCGATAAAGCCTTAGCCGATCCTAAAGTGCCTGTTGAGAAAGTGCTGGTCGCCAAACGCACCGGGCAGGAAATTGTGATGAAGAGCGATCGAGATTTTTGGTGGCACGACTTAAAAGAAACCGTCTCCGCCGACTGCCCTGCCGAACCGATGGACAGCGAAGATATGCTGTTCATTCTCTACACCTCTGGCAGCACGGGCAAACCGAAGGGCGTAGTGCATACGACGGGCGGCTATAACCTCTATGCCCACATGACGACCAAATGGATTTTTGACCTGCAAGAAACCGATGTGTTTTGGTGCACCGCCGACGTGGGCTGGATTACCGGACACAGCTACGTCGTGTATGGACCTTTATCAAACGGCGCAACCAGCGTCATGTATGAAGGTGCCCCTCGCGCTTCCAATCCCGGCTGCTTTTGGGATGTGATTGAAAAGCACAAAGTCACCGTCTTCTACACGGCACCGACCGCGATTCGCGCCTTTATCAAGATGGGCGATGAGCATCCCAACTCCCGCGATTTGTCGTCCCTACGATTGTTGGGCACCGTTGGCGAACCGATCAATCCTGAAGCCTGGATGTGGTATCACACCGTGATTGGGGGCGAAAAATGCCCGATCGTTGATACCTGGTGGCAAACCGAGACCGGAGGCATTATGATCACTGCGCTTCCAGGGGCAATTCCGACTAAGCCGGGTTCTGCGACGCTGCCCTTCCCTGGCATTTTGGCAGACGTGGTGGACTTAAACGGTAACTCGATCGGAGTGAATGAAGGCGGCTATTTAGCCATTCGCCACCCGTGGCCCGGTATGATGCGGACGGTGTTTGGCGACCCCGATCGCTTCCGTCGCACTTATTGGGAGCACATCCCGGTTAAAGACGGTCACTACACTTACTTTGCAGGGGATGGCGCACGCCGCGACGAAGACGGATATTTTTGGGTGATGGGTCGCGTTGATGACGTGATTAGCGTTGCCGGACACCGTTTAGGCACGATGGAAATCGAATCAGCGTTGGTGTCTCATCCCGCCGTTGCAGAAGCGGCAGTGGTCGGCAAACCTGACGAAATTAAGGGTGAAGAAATTGTGGCATTTGTCACGCTTGAAGGCACCCATCAGCCCAGTGACGATCTGGCAAAAGAACTGAAGAAACACGTCGTTCAGGAAATTGGCGCGATCGCGCGTCCGGGTGAAATCCGATTTGCCGATGCGTTGCCCAAGACTCGATCGGGCAAAATTATGCGTCGCCTTTTGCGCGATCTTGCCAGTGGCACCGCCATTTCGGGCGACACCTCGACGCTAGAAGATCGCAGCGTGTTAGACAAACTTCGCGAAGGTTAAGCGAGCCAACGGACGATCGTGCAATTCCCTCCGATCGTCCATTTTTCAACCAATATCTCACACCAAACCAATCGATGAACGCCACCGTAGAGACGTTCCGGTGGAACGTCTCCCAGTCGATCGCGCCATGACCAACCGATCTGTCACATTCAAAAATTGAATCGGCTATTAATCATCCTGAGTCGGTGCGTGCAGTCCACACTCTTTCTTCGTCGCATCTTCCCACCACCAGCGCCCTTCTCGCTCGTGTTGTTGAGGCAGCGTCGGGCGCGTACACGGTTCACAGCCAATGCTAATAAAGCCGCGCTCATGAAGCGGATTGTAGGGCACTTCATACGATCGGATATACATCCAAACGTCGGCGGATGTCCAGTTTGCAAGTGGGTTGAACTTGATTAAAGTCCGATCGTCATTTGAGAACGCCTTGTCGATTTGAACCACAGGCACGTTGGCACGAGTCGGACTTTGATCCTTACGCTGACCTGTGATCCAGGCATCTAAGGTAGACAGCTTGCGGCGCAGAGGCGCAACTTTGCGAATACCGCAGCATTCTTGGTGTCCATCTTCGTAGAAGCTGAACAGTCCTTTGGCGGAGACTAGATTTTCGAGTTGAGTCGCATCGGGATACATTACGTCGATCGTGATCCCATAATGCTTTCTGACTCGCTCAATAAACTGATAGGTTTCGGCATGAAGCCGACCCGTATCAAGGCTGAAAACTTTGATGTCTTGGTTGATTTTGTGCGCCATGTCGATCAACACGACATCTTCAGCACCGCTAAAAGAGATCGCAATGTTGTCAAACTGACTAAGGGCAGTTGCAAGAATCTTTTGTGGGCTTTGGCTCGAAAGGTTGGCATCGAGGCTAGAAATATCTAGGTTTTGACTGGGCTGCGCGGTCAACTGCGCCATGATAGTGTTCTCCGCTGATCCGTCTGAATTCCATTCTCTATTCTATCGGCTTGTCAGCACCCCTGTGTTTTTGGAAAACGTGTCAAACCCTTCATACTTTGCTTTTCAAAAAAAATAGTTCGGTATACTAATCTTGTCTTCTTCCTAAGCATGAACTAACAGCAATGTTCAATCCTGCGAAAGTCGGTCAACTCAAAAGCAACGCCCCCGATGTAGACACAGTGAGAATTCGCACCAGTCCAGATTTGACCTCTGATTTTGTCTCAAAACCTGTCGGCACTCGTGTCATGGTGACGGATCAAACGCTAGGGGCAGATCCGGCTGGCTTTTATTGGTATCGAGTCACCTTTGACGGCACAGAAGATGGCTGGGTCAGAGATGATGTGATTGATGTCTCTACAAACCCAACTCCGTCTCCATCACCGACCCCGACTCCAACTCCATCCCCAACTCCAAATCCGATTGATGCCCACACGCGCCTGTTTTTTGAAACCGACACTCGACAGGTCAGAGTGTTTGAAGAGGGAGTCAGCGTTTTCATGAATATCTACAACAAAAAGACGGCATCCACTGAGCTAAATCACGTCTTTGCGACTAAATTGTCGGGTGGAGATTCGAGAGGATGGGAGAATTATCTGTCCACCAAAGATGGACGAGCTTATCAAGCCTCAATGATTCAGCGGGGTACCACGCAACTCAAAATCACCAATAGCAGCACTGGTCTCGATGTTGAACCGATCGAGTCTGGCTTCAAAGCTTGGGGAACCGAGTATCAGTAAAGCAGGGTCTCGATCGTTGAATAGTTTGCTCAAACCTCATCTCTGCATCTTGCATGAGTCGGTAGGATTAGAGAGAAGTCGTGATCTGATGTTTGATGCCTCCTACCGAATCTGTGAATCCTTTGCTTAATCTCAACTACGAATCGGCGCTAGAAGTGTTGGGGGATGATTTTTTTGATGTCGTCGCGGCGGCTGAGTTTCCTCAACAGATTTTGCGGTTTCGCAACGATGAGGTGTTGGCTCAACTGGGGCTGACTCCCAAATCGGTAATGGATGCCGATTTTATTGAGGCGTTTGGCACGTTTCAAGGACGGCAGCCGTTTCTGGCACTACGATATCACGGCTACCAGTTTGGAGAATATAACTCCGCTTTGGGAGACGGCAGGGGCTTTCTCTATGGGCAAGTCAGAGGCATAGATGGCGAACTCTATGACTTTGGCACTAAAGGATCGGGGACAACGCCCTATTCGAGAGGTGGTGACGGGCGGCTGACGCTCAAAGGCGGTGTGCGAGAAGTGTTGGCATCTGAGATGCTGCACCGTCTGGGCGTTAGGACTTCTCGATGTTTGAGTTTGATTGAGACGGGAGAACCGCTCTGGCGAGGTGACGAGCCGTCGCCGACTCGATCGTCGGTGATGATTCGCTTTAGTCGATCGCATATTCGGTTTGGCACGTTTGAACGATTGGGAACGCTCGATCGCAAAGACCTGATCGCCATTTTGTTGGATCATGTGATTGAGGTTTACTATCCTCACTTGGCTGGAGAGCGCGATCGTTACGCTCTGTTTTATGCGGAATTGGTGCAGCGAGTCGCAGAGTTAGTCGCGCAATGGATGTCATCGGGCTTTTGTCACGCAGTTCTCAACACCGACAATATGTCGATTACGGGTGAGAGTTTTGATTACGGTCCGTTTGCCTTTATCGAGACGTATAATCCTCAGTTTACGGCGGCTTATTTTGATTATTCTGGGCGCTATTGTTACGGCAATCAGCCTTCGATTTGTCGGTTGAATTTAGAGATGCTGCAAGCTCCTCTCAAGCGAGTGATTGATCTCGCAGACATGGAGGCTAGTCTGTCAAAATTTGAGACTTATTATCAGAAAGCTTATCAGCAGAGAATGCTCGATCGACTCGGTTTTAATCAGCTAGAACCATCCCTTTCAAAAGAGCTAGTTGAGCGGACTATCGAGTTCTTAAAGAAGTCACAAGTCGGATATCAAAGTTTCTTTTGGGAGTTGACCACGCAGTTTTCTAAAATGTGGCGAGAGTCAGAAAATCACATTTTTAGCGAGTTAGACATTCCTGATCAATCGCTTCAACACTACCTTAAAGCTTGGCAAACAGCCTATCATCAAGCTTTAAACCAACTGCCAGAGAATGAGATGCTAGACGTTGCGAATCGGCTCTATCAGCACAATCCCAGTGTGAATCTGATTAGACCTGCGATCGAAGCAGTTTGGCAACCCATCACTCAAGACGATGACTGGCTTCCTTTTGAGAATTTGCTCAATCAGATCCAAGCTCGACCCCTTCTTAAAACATCTATTTAATCATCGATTCAGTCATGATCGAAGCGCCTGTATTTGTTACATCAAGGCTGATTGTGCGGCTCTTGTCACAACGCGATATTCCTGCGGTCATTCACTACTACAAAGAGAATAAATCGTTCTTAGAACCGTTTGAGCCAGTTAAGCCAAAAAACTTCTACAACAGAGAATTTTGGTCTCATCAAATTGACAAAAGTTTGATTGAGTTTAGCTACGATCGGTCTCTACGTCTATTCATTTTCCGAAAGGATCAGCCTGATAAAATCATTGGTGGCACTAATTTCACTCAAATGATTCAAGGCGTGTCCCATTCTTGCTGTCTCGGCTATAGTCTCGCTGAATCTGAACAGGGACATGGCTATATGACAGAAGCCGTTCAAGCGTCGATTCAATATGTGTTTGATGACCTAAATATGCACCGAATTTGTGCTAACTATATGCCTCACAATCGCCGCAGCGCCAGTGTCTTAAAACGGCTCGGATTTGTGATTGAAGGCTACGCAGGAGACTACATCTTAATTAACGGCAAGTGGGAAGATCACATTCTCACCAGTTTAACGAATCCCAATTGGGTAGAGCGGTAAAAAAATGGCTGGAATTGGAGAAACTATTGCCGCGATCGCGACTGCCATTATTCCTAAACAGGGCAGCGTTGGCATTGTTCGGCTATCGGGCGAAAATGCGGTGACGATCGCTCACGCACTCTTTCGTGCCCCCGGCAATCAAACCTGGGAAAGCCATCGGATTCTCTATGGGTATGTGCGTGTCCCGCAGTCTCGGCAAGTTATTGACGAAGCCTTGCTGTTAGTGATGTTGGCTCCTCGCTCCTACACTCGCGAAGATGTGGTCGAGTTTCACTGTCACGGGGGCATTATGGCGGTTCAGCAAGTGTTGCAGCTTTGTCTAGAGCAAGGCGCACGACTCGCACAGCCCGGAGAGTTTACGCTGAGGGCGTTTCTCAACGGACGATTGGATTTAACTCAAGCCGAAAGCATCGCTGACTTGGTGGGGGCACAGTCGCCCCAAGCGGCTCAAACGGCGCTTGCTGGCTTGCAGGGCAAACTCGCCCAGCCGATTCGACAACTGCGGATCACCTGTCTAGACCTCTTGGCAGAAGTCGAAGCCCGGATTGACTTTGAAGAAGATTTGCCGCCGCTCAACGAGACAGAGATTCAAGCCCAACTAGAGAACCTGCTGGCAGAAGCGACGCAAATTTTAGCCACTGCCGATCGTGGAGAACTGCTGCGATCGGGCTTAAAAGTCGCGATCGTCGGTCGTCCCAATGTCGGCAAATCGAGTCTTCTCAACGCCTGGAGTCGCAGCGATCGGGCGATTGTGACCGATCTTCCGGGCACGACTCGCGATGTGGTGGAATCTCAACTCGTCGTGGGTGGCATTCCAGTGCAGGTGCTTGACACGGCAGGAATTCGAGAAACCGACGATCGGGTGGAAAAAATTGGCGTAGAGCGATCACGATCTGCGGCTCGATCGGCAGATTTAATTCTATTGGCGATCGATGCCCAAGTCGGTTGGACAGATGCCGACCAAGAAATTTATCAGCAGGTGCAGCATCGTCCGATCATTTTGCTGGCGAACAAGATCGATTTAGTGAGGACACCGATCGCCCCGCTAAACTGTCCGTCAGAAATCACTCGCATCGTCAAAACTGCCGCCCCTCTCAGCCAAGGCATTGAAGATTTAGAACACGCCATTCTTGAAGCCGCCCACGCCGGGGAACTGCAAGCCGCAAATTTGGATCTCGCCATCAACCAACGCCAAGCCGCTGCTTTAACCCGTGCAAAAGCCTCGCTTCAACAAGTGCAGGAGACGATCGCCCATCAACTCCCGCTTGACTTTTGGACGATCGATCTTCGCAGCGCCATTCAAGCTCTCGGCGAAATTCTCGGTGAAGACGTGACGGAATCAGTGCTCGATCGCATCTTCAGTCGCTTTTGTATTGGCAAGTAAGAGATTTGTTGTCAGGTATGGAGTGTACGCTATAGGCACACCCCTTTTTAGTCCTCGATCGAGCCGTTAGGAGGCGATCCGCTATGACCGTCGCAACTCGCAAACTCACCTTTGAAGAATATCTCACCTACGACGATGGGACAGGAACCCGTTATGAATTAGTGAATGGAGAACTCGTCCCAATGGCAGTCGGAACCGGAAAACATGGAGCCATTATTGAGTTCCTCAACGAGCAGTTTAAAGACGCAGCCAAAAGCGAAAACCAACCCTGGACTTCTAAAGATACAAAGATCGCCGTCCGTTCTCCTCGCGGTGGACGCTGGGACACTGCGCGAATTCCTGATGTGACAGTTCTCTCGATCGCTCAATGGGAGGCAATGCAAGAGCGAGAAGCCGTCATCGAACTCAACACTCCGCCGCCCATCCTCGTTGTAGAAGTGGTGAGCGAGTCTACTGCCTCTACCGACTATCGAGCAAAGCACACTGAATACTCAGTTTTAGACATCTTGGAATATTGGATCGTCGATCCATTAACGGCAACCGTGACGATCTGCCAACTCAATGAAGGACGCTATGATGATGCGGTGTTTACGGGAGAGATGGCGATCGTCTCCGCTATTTTTCCGACTCTAAAGCTAACCGCCATCCAAGTATCAGCCGGAAAACTCTAATTTGGCGAAAGCCAGGACATAAGCGTCTCGCTCATTTCTCTTCAACAATGCCCCCCTGCTCTCAATCATTCGCTATTAGAAGGGCGGAGGCTCAGTAGGCGGCAGTTCTTCAGCACCAAAGCCTTCAGCCCAAATTCGGGTTTCAGCCGCCGTCTCTTCCTCCGCCGAAGGAGTTATGAACTCCTGGTCTAACTGCAACATCGTGAAGTTAGACAGCCTTTTCAACGCTTGCAGGGTCGCGATCGTCGATTGATATCGCTTTATAGAGTCGTAGCAAACCATTTTAGACAACACGGCTGCGAGTCCGCTGCTGACTACGGCTTTTTCTTGCCACCGAATCTCTCCTGTTTGAGAATCGGGTTTTAGCTGGCTAGGAGGCAAGCCCGTCAACGCCTGAATGCCGATCATGCCCACCGCATAGATATCGCTGTTGTGCTGAGGTTTGCCTGCCGCTTGCTCAGGAGCCATATAGCCCTGGGTGCCAATGCCGATCGTCAGATTATTGCTGGTTTCCTCGGCAGCGAGCTTGCTGTATTGATCTTTGACGGCTCCAAAATCGATCAGGACTAATTGGCGATCGGTCTGACGACGAATAATATTGCTGGGCTTAATATCTCGATGAATCACCTTCTCACTGTGAACAAAGCTGAGAATCTGAAGCAGTTCTTGCAAGATATCGATCACTCTGGCTTCAGGCAACTGTCTGCCTAACGAAAGCTCTTGGCTCAACGAGTGTCCAGGGATATATTCCTGCACCAAATAAAACTCTCCATCCTCCTCAAAATAAGCCAGCAGGCGAGGAATTTGTTCGTGTTTGCCCAACCGCTCCAAGGTTTCGGCTTCTCGATCGAACAGTCGGCGCGCCAGTCTCAAATGACTGGGGTTATTGGTAGCAGGGCTGAGTTGTTTGACCACACACTGCGGACTTTGAGGACGCTTGATGTCTTGCGCGATATAGGTTTCGCCAAAGCCGCCGTGACCCAAAATTTGGGTGATTTTATAGCGACCCCCCAGGGTTTTGTTCGCGAGTTCGAGTTCTCGTTCTCGCAGCAGATCTTCTCGATCGCTGCGCTGACTCACCATCTCGATCGTTCTAGAAGAGCGCTTAACTTCTTGGCTGATGCGCTTGTTGCGCTGGTTAATCAAATGTCCGGCGGCGGAGCCTGTGAGCCAATAAGAGATGCCAACTAGCCCGATCGCCCCGATCGGCACTGCCATCGGCAAAATCACCAATCCGCTGCCAAAGGCGACATAGCAACTGCTGCCCCACGCTAGCCCAATCACGACTGCCCAAAACAACCGAAATAGAGGTCGTCTCGCTCGGCTTTGCAATAACCCTGCTGTGAAGATCACCAGCAGCACCAGTCCACCCGCCATTGCAGGGTCGGCAAACGCTTCGCGAATAGATCGGTCTTGTAGCAGAGTCGCGATCGCATTGGCGTGGATTTCGACCCCCGACATTTCGCCGACTGGAGTCGGATGAAAATCTGGACTCGATCGAGTGATCACCCCAATCAAAACAATTTTATCTTTGAAATACTTGCCTTTTTGGAGATACTCGCTGTTCCAGTTTTGAGGAGAGATAACGTTCCAAAAGGGGACGGGCTTAAAGGTGCCAGCCCCTCCATAAAAGAAAATGTTGTCTCCTTGAGGCTGTGGATATCTAGTTTTCGTCGCTCGCAGGGCAGCTTCAGCCAACGAGGGCACCTTTGCAGATTTAATGAGATCTGCTTCTTGCAGAGACAGCTTTTCTAAAAACCGACTGCCCAAAAGATGGATGCGAGCGTTAGGTTCTAACAAGAAGTTAATGAATCCGATCGGAGTGCGCTCACTCTGAAAGGGCGCATAAGGCAAGCTGAGATTAGACTGCTCTCCCTGGCGGTTATCACCCCGCACAAAATTTGCCGCCAGAGCCACTTTTCCCTCATAGCGTTGAAGCACGGCTTGTAGCTGCTGATCGTCGTCTGATACGATTCCTGCCCCAGGATCACTGTAGCCATAGCTGCTAGGCAAATCCCACAAGATATCCGCGACGACTGCCTTTGCCCCCGCCCGCATCAGTTTGTCGATCGCGTCTGCATACACGGCTCGTCGCAGCGGCAGACTAGAAAGCTGCGCGATCGAGTCTTCGTCGATCGCCAAAACCACAATCTCGCTAGGCGGCGGAACGGTGCCTCTGACTTTAAACAGCAAACTCTGAGCCTGTCGCTCTGCTACCTGCACCGATGGCGGATTTGAGGCAGTCAGCACGGCTGCCCCGATCGCCCACATCACCATCAAAACGTGCCCCAAGCGATCGAACCTAAATCGATGACTCGATCGTTCGGGTCGGGTGGTGTCGTTAGCGGGCGTGAGTTGACCCTGGGGTAGGGGTTCTGTGAGAGGGGCTGACGGCTTTTCGGGCATATCCTGTCTGGCAATAGGGGCTACTCATCGCGGGTCTCATCTGCACCTGTTGCGGAGGATCTCTTCAGTTGACTACCCTCCCGTTCATACGATAGTCTCACTTACTTCAAAAAGCGACTGTGCTCGATCGTGCTTCTTTCTCAACTTGGCACGCCTTAAAAATCAGAACTTTCCCAAACCTTTCACCCTTTTTAAAATATTTGTGATAATTGAATGAACTCGAAATCTGTCTTATAGGTGAGGAATCTCATTTATAGCTCAGAGTTCACTTTATAGAGATCAACACTAAGAGATGCTATGAACGATGGCTTTAGGTAATAGGAGAGAGGCTTAAACAAACAGGTAAATTTAGTCACTTACTACGCAGAGCTAGAACTTTTCATCTCTAAAAACGTCTACCTTTAGACAGTTCTAGACTCAACTCCTACTAAGGAGGGGATCAGGTCTTGATAGAGGAAACTTTAGGTCAACGTTTAACTACAGAGCCACTCAAATTGTCCAGAGGGTTAATACTTGAAGCGCTATTCTCAGGAATCAACTGAATTTTGCGTTGCTAGAATTAATTATCGCATTTTTGATTCTACAAATTATAGGTCTCAAATTTTTATGCATTACGCCATGAACCGTCTCTCTATCTTTGTAGACGGAAACAATATGTTCTATGCCCAGCAGAAAAATGGATGGTTCTTCGATCCTAAACGAGTGTTGGAGTATTTTGTTAGTGAACGAGACATTGAGTTAGTCAACGCTTTTTGGTATACGGGGTTGAAAGATCCTCAAGATCAAAGAGGCTTTCGAGATGCGCTGATCAGCCTGGGTTACACCGTCAGAACGAAAATTCTTAAAGAATATTATGACGATACATCGGGTCGCTATTCGCAAAAAGCAAATCTCGACATAGAGATTGTGGTCGATATGTTTAACACCGTCGATCAATACGATCGAGTGATTCTCTTCAGCGGCGATGGCGATTTTGAACGGGCGATCGAGCTGCTGCGTTCAAAAAGTACGCACATCACAGTAGTCTCCACCGAAGGCATGATCGCGAGAGAATTGCGAAATGTTACCGATCGCTACATCGATCTTAATGACATTCGTCCTCATATTGAAAAAGCCGATTACTGAAAGCAACCTTCCCCGATTCGCCATCCGTCTACTGTCTCAAAGTAGATTTGCATACTAGAATAAACCTTAAGATCGTGACCTGAATATCGAGTATTTCGTGAGGGAGACATTTTGTCCGTTCTCTGACGTGAGCGGGCAAACCGCCTACCTCAAATAAATATAGGGTCTCTATCTATTCCCCACTACTCAACCCTATTGAGCCATGAACGTTCCATCACCAGACCGGATCATCATTTTCGATACGACTTTGCGTGACGGGGAGCAGTGTCCCGGAGCCACTCTCAATGTCGATGAAAAGCTGGCGATCGCTCGGCAACTGGCGCGACTTGGCGTAGATGTGATTGAGGCGGGTTTTGCCTATGCCAGCCCTGGAGATTTTGAGGCAGTTAAGCGCATTGCCAAAACTGTCGGCACCGAAGACGGTCCGATCATTTGCAGTTTGGCGCGGGCGATTCCGGCTGACATCAAAGCGGCGGCTGATGCTCTCAAACCTGCTGCCCATGCCAGAATTCATACCTTTATCTCGACCTCGGACATTCACCTTGAATATCAGTTGAAGAAGACTCGATCGGAGGTGTTAGCGATCGCGGAGGAAATGGTCGCCTACGCAAAGTCGTTTGTCACCGATGTTGAGTTCTCGCCGATGGATGCGGCGCGGTCTGACCCAAAATTTCTATATCAAGTGTTAGAACGGGCGATCGTCGCTGGCGCAACGACGATTAACATTCCCGATACGGTGGGCTATCTGACACCGAGCGAGTTTGGTGACATGATTCGCGGCATTCGAGAAAACGTGCCGAATGTCGATCGGGCGATTATTTCGGTTCACGGTCACAACGATTTGGGGTTAGCGGTTGCCTGTTTTCTTGAAGCGGTGAAGAATGGCGCACGACAGCTAGAATGCACGATCAACGGCATCGGCGAACGTGCCGGAAATGCTGCTCTCGAAGAGTTGGTGATGGCGCTGCACGTCAGACGGCAATATTTCAATCCATTTTTGGGTCGCCCTGCTGAGTCAGAAACGCCGCTCACGCAAATCAACACTCAAGAGATTTATAAAACCTCTCGCTTAGTGTCCAACTTGACGGGAATGTTGGTGCAGCCTAACAAAGCGATCGTCGGGGCAAACGCTTTTGCTCACGAGTCGGGCATTCACCAAGACGGAATGCTCAAAAACAAGCAAACCTACGAGATTATGGATGCTCAGTCGATCGGGCTGACGAGCAACCAGATTATTTTGGGCAAGCACTCAGGGCGCAATGCGTTTCGCACTCGTCTGAAAGAGTTGGGCTTTGACCTGGGCGACAACGAGCTAAACAAGGCATTTGTTCGCTTCAAAGATTTAGCCGACAAGAAAAAAGAAGTCACCGATTGGGATCTAGAGTCGATCGCCAATGATGAAGTGCAGCAAGTTCCCGAACTGTTCCGGTTAGAAATGGTGCAGGTGTCATGTGGCGATCGAGCGTATCCAACTGCCACCGTGAGATTGCGAAATCCGCAGGGCGAAGACCTCACCGACGCTGCGACGGGGACAGGTCCAGTAGATGCCGTTTATAAAGCGATTAACCGCGTTGTGAATGTGCCAAACCAACTGATCGAATTCTCAGTCCAATCCGTGACAGCGGGAATTGATGCGATCGGAGAAGTGACGATTCGATTGAAGTATGGCAGTCGAATTTTTTCAGGTCACGCGGGCAACACCGATATTATTGTGGCATCGGCTCAGGCTTACGTGAATGCGCTGAATCGCCTCTATGTCGCGCTGCAATCGACTCCGAGTGAGCAAGCAGAAGCAGTGGTTGAAACTCGGTAAAACCGCATCTCGTCAAAATTAGTGCTACTTTGTGGGGTGGCATCTTGTCCACCCCTGATTTTTGAGGCGCTATGCAAGAAGACATTTTACGGAAAGAACAAGACTTTCACGATCGCTGGGCAAGCACGATCGACGTAGATGGCATTCGAGTTGCCGACTATTTTGAAGCCTGCACTGCGCCCGAAAATCGCTTTATTCTCCGACAGTTGGGCGACGTAAAGGATAAATATTTGCTCGATCTCGGCTGTGGTGCCGGAGAAAACAGCGTTTATTTTGCCCTATTGGGGGCGCGATGTGTGGCAACAGATTATTCGCCGGGAATGGTTGAGGTCGCACTAAAATTAGCCGAAATAAATGGCGTGCAGATTGAAGGGCGAACGGTCAACGCAATGGATATTGGCTTCCCTGATAACACGTTTGATATTGTCTATGCCTCCAACTTGCTGCATCACATTCCTTATCCCGAAATAACGCTCAAAGAAATGCATCGAGTGCTGAAGCCGGGAGGAAAAGCTTGTTTCTGGGACCCGCTTAAGCACAATCCGGTGATTAATGTCTATCGTCGGATGGCAACCGAAGTCAGAACCGAGGATGAGACACCGCTCGATATTAATCTGGTGAACTACATCCGATCGCTCTATTCTAAAACTCATTACGATACGTTCTGGATCGCGACTCTCTGGATCTTTTTGCAGTTTTATCTAATCGAAAAAGTCAATCCCAATAAAGAGCGCTATTGGAAGAAAATTATTCTCGAACAGGTGCGGCTCGAAAAACCCTATTTGCGTCTAGAAAAGCTAGATAAATGGCTGAAGAAACTGCCGCTGATGAAACGATTTGCCTGGAATTTAGCCGTCGTCGCTACTAAATAAGTTTGCACCCGATGAAACAACGCTCTCAGGTTTGGCGATCGCTTCTCAATTATGGAGTGTTGAGCACGATCGCGGTTTTCATGCTGATTCCGCTCGTCTGGCTGGTCAGCACTTCGTTCAAGTCTCCGTCTGAAGATATTTTTCAGTTTCCACCGCAGTTATTGCCCCGTCAGCCCACGATCGAGAACTTTGTCACAGTTTGGCAGACTAATCCCTTTGGGCAATATTTGTTTAACAGCACGATCGTATCGGTGTTGACGGTAGCGTTAAATCTATTGTTTTGTTCGTTAGCCGCTTATCCATTAGCAAGACTGAGTTTTAAAGGGCGAGAAGTGATCTTTAGCGCGATCGTGGCTACAATTTTGATTCCATTTCAGATTGTGATGATTCCGCTATACGTTCTAGCAGTGCAGTTAGGATTAAGAAATACTTACTTAGGAATCATCTTTCCAGCGATCGCGTCTGCGTTCGGCATCTTTTTACTACGACAGGCATTTCAGGGTGTTCCTAAAGAGTTAGAAGAAGCCTCTCGAATGGATGGCTGTTCTGATCTGGGCGTGTGGTGGCATGTGATGTTGCCGTCAATCCGCCCCGCGTTGGTGACGTTATCGATCTTTGTGTTTATCGGCTCTTGGAGCGATTTTCTTTGGACTTTGATTGTGGTCGATCGTCCAGAGCTATACACCCTACCGCTCGGAGTCGCAAACCTGGCAGGAACCTTCACGCTAGACTGGCGACTGATAGCAGCCGGGTCGGTGATCTCGATCGCGCCCATTCTCCTCTTCTTTCTGGCAATGCAGCATTACATCGTGCCGTCTGAGACAGGCAGCGGTGTAAAAGGATGATCTGATATGGCTTCTCTACAGACTGGAAACGTTGCTATTGGAGCAATGCCCCAATAATCAGATCTGAAATGCTGTAGAGAGTGGTTCCTAGTCCTAATACGAAAAGAAGCACCAACGCAAATAAACTGAATTGAGAACCCTCAAGTGTCTTCAGATCTGGAAAGAAATTACTGAAAATATGGAATCCGTCTAGTGGCGGAATCGGCAACAAATTAAACAAGCACAATGCAAAGTTTGTTTGTGCACCTAAACGGAAAAACTCAACGCTGATAAATTCAACACGCATCGCGATCGCTAAGAATCCAACAAACCCAAACCCAAAAATAGGTTGCATAGAGGATCTGCCGCCGATACCAATACATCACCACTGAGCTTACCACTGGATGCGACTCGATTTGCGGAGGCTGTGCGGGGTCACTGGGGGATTGAAAATCAACTGCATTGAATTCTTGATGTCGGCTTCCGAGAGGATGACGCTCGTGCGACTCAGAGCTATAGTGCAGAAAACTTAGCCGTCATTCGTCATCTAGCCGTTAACTTATTGACTCAGGAGAAGACGGCGAAAGGGGGCACCCATGCCAAGCGGCTCAAGGCAGGGTGGAATGATCACTACCTCACTAAGGTTTTGTCTCAGACCTCTGCACCTTCTCGCAAATTGTGAAGAAACGTATGCGTAAGCCCTGTGTCGAATGTATTTGTTATTAACAGACTATCGTTTTGTGAGCTTTTCTGCTTCTCAGACATCCTCTAATGGTGGCGTTCAAACTTGTGCATAGGGCATTCTCGATCGAGTTCTCAAAATTTGCAAGATTGGGTTTCCACTAAACTCCGGTCTCGCCTATCGTTTGATCTGTCTGAAACGGGCTTATCCCGATTGCAGCGATCGCGTCAGACGGTCTTCGAGCAAATTGGAAGACAACTCTGAGCCTGACATCCCTACCGTGCGATCTTCTATTCAGCAACGTTAGAAACCTCTCCGAAAGAACACGGTTTCGGTTCTCCTTTACCTAATTTTTACACTATGACTTATGTTGAATTGGTGAGTAGACTCGTCTAATAAGTTTTAAATCAGCGATCGCACCACGGAGGAATCAACGCGCTAGATTCCTCATTTGATATCTCAATCAGGGGTTCTATGTACGATTTTGCGATTGTTGGCGGCGGCATCATTGGGTTATCGACCGCGATGGCATTGGGAGACCGCTATCCAGATGCCAAAATTTTGCTATTAGAAAAAGAGAGCCGATGGGCATACCACCAGACGGGCAACAACAGTGGAGTGATTCACTCTGGCATTTACTATCAGCCAGGAAGCTTTAAGGCAAAGTTTTGCCGCGCTGGGAGCCAGTCAATGGCGCAGTTTTGCCAAGAACACGCGATCGCTCACGAGGTATGTGGTAAAGTCATTGTCGCCATTGAGCCAGATGAGCTACCGCGATTAGAAAATCTTTATCAACGGGGGCTGCAAAACGGTCTCAAAGTTGAACGCATTACGCCAGACCAAGTGCAGGAGATTGAGCCTCACGTCCGCTCTTTAGCAGGAGTCCGCGTCTATTCAACAGGTATTGTCAGCTACAAGCAGGTCTGTCAAAAATATGCAGAACTCGCGACTGTTCAAGGAGCCAATCTGCGCCTCAACACGCGAGTCGAAACCCTGCTTAAAACCAGCAACGGCTATGATATCGAGACCACAAACGGCACCTTTAGCACCCAATTTGTGATTAACTGTGCGGGGCTGCACTGCGATCGTATGGCTCAACTCGCTCACACAAAACCCCCTGCCAAAATCGTCCCCTTCCGAGGTGAATACTACGAGCTAACTCCAGAAAAGCGCTATTTAGTCAAGCATTTGATCTATCCAGTCCCCAATCCCGATTTCCCTTTTTTGGGCGTTCACTTCACGCGGATGATTGATGGCACGGTTCATGCAGGTCCCAACGCGGTGTTGAGCTTTAAGCGAGAAGGTTATAAAAAAACAGATTTTGACCTGCGTGACTTTGCCGAAGTCATAACCTATTCCGGTTTTTGGAAGCTGATGTCAAAGCACGCAGATCAAGGACTTCAAGAGATGATGCGATCGTGGAGCAAGGCATTATTTGTGCAAAGTCTGCAACGACTGATTCCAGAAGTGCAAGCCAAAGATTTAGTGCCGACTCATGCTGGAGTGAGAGCGCAAGCCCTGATGCCCAATGGCGAGCTTGTCGATGATTTTTTGATGGTGCAAGAGGGCGACGCGCTGCACGTCTATAACGCTCCTTCTCCAGCAGCAACCGCCTCGATCGAGATTGGTCACGCGATTGCAAATCAGGTTCCGTTCATGACTTCATCTAGCGTTGCGTTTAGCGCCTAATCTTTATGCCCACGCGACCAACGAGCGATCGCATTCAAAAACAGATAGAGAATAAACGTTAAACCCTAAGTGCTCTAGCCGAAACGACCGCTGACATAGGCTTGCGTCGCTTGCTCTTGGGGACTTTGGAAAATCACCTCAGTCCGATCGTATTCAACGATATATCCCGTTCTTTGACCTTTGGCGTTGGCTTCTACGTTAAAGAAAGCGGTACGATCGGAGGCGCGCGAGGCTTGCTGCATGTTGTGCGTCACGATCAAAATCGTATACTTCTCTTTGAGTTCTTGCAGCAAATCTTCGACTTTGAGGGTCGAGATCGGGTCAAGCGACGAACAGGGTTCGTCCATCAAAATCACGTCGGGCTGAACGGCGATCGCACGAGCAATACACAATCGCTGTTGCTGACCCCCTGATAGGTCGGTCCCCATCTCTTTGAGCTTGTCTTTAACATCATCCCAAAGCGCCGCCTGCTTGAGAGAACGCTCGACCAACTCATCCATATCGCCTTTATAGCCCAACAGACGCGGACCAAACGCAATATTGTCGTAGATAGACTTGGGGAACGGATTTGGCTTTTGAAACACCATCCCGATCTGTCTCCGCACCTCGACGGGATCAATCTCAGCCGCGTAGAGATCTTGATCGCGGTAGAAAAGTTTGCCGTCCATGTGAAACGACTGAATCAAGTCGTTCAATCGATTAAAGCAGCGCAGCACCGTGCTTTTGCCGCAGCCAGATGGACCGATGAACGCCGTGATCTTGTTTTTATGAATCTCGATCGTGATATCCCTGACCGCCAAAAAATCACCGTAGTAAATGTTGAGATTCTCAGTCCGAAACACGGTGTCGGTTTTGCGAGCGTTCTGAAGTTCGGGAGCCATAAAGTGAGTGGGGTAGAGGTTGCTAAGTGCGTAACCGGATCGAGAATTTGAATCGAGAAACCTAATTAAAAGCCAGATAACAGCGCCACAGAGACTATCGCTTTCTGACGATCCAGCGAGAAAGAATGCTCGTTGCAAGCACCAATGTCACTAACACTAATGACCCTGCCCATGCTAACTCTTGCTGGCGCTCATATGGGGCAGTGGCAAAGTCAAATACCAATCGAGACATCGTTGCGGTTGGCTCCCAGATTGATCGTACCCAATAGCGGCTCGTCGATGCCGTAAACAAAATGGGTGCGGTTTCTCCTGCTGCGCGAGCAATTGCTAATATCACACCTGTAATAATCGCGGGCAGTGCCGCTGGTAGCACAATCCTCAAGGTAGTCTGAAAGCGAGTTGCCCCTAGTCCGATCGCGGCTTGTCTAAAATCTCCGGGCACAGACTCCAACGCTTCGGTTGCCGTTCTAACGATCGTAGGCAGCATCAAGACCGCTAATGCAAAGCCGCCTGCTACCGCAGAAAAGGTTCCGGTTGAGAGCACCACGAGCGCGTAAGCAAATGCGCCAATCACGATCGAAGGCACCCCGCTCAACACATTCGTCAAAAAATTAATTGTTTCTGCTAGTTTTGTGTCGCGATAAAATTCTGCCAAAAAAATCGCCGCCATTACCCCAAACGGGATGCTCAAGACTGAGGCGATCCCGACGGTCAATAGAGTGCCGACGAGCGCGTTACCAAAACCGCCGCCCTTTAAACCGGGTGCAGGCGGAAGTTGGGTAAAGACATCTAGCCTGAGACTAGATGCCCCGTTGATCAAGACGTAGGACAGCACTGCAACAAGCGGAATCAATGCCAGAGCCGCGCACGCAAAGGTGACAACCGTCATCACCGACGAAAATAGCGTTCGAGGCGACGTTGGCGATCGCTTCATGTTAGGTGCCGTTGCCAATTCTGAGCTTGCCATAGTGAGTTAAGAGGTATCAGAGTTTGAGTATCGGGATTTGGGTATCAAGTTGGACGGTTAAGTCTGACTCTGTTCTCTAGAGTTTTAGGCTAAAGCGGCGCACGATCAGCTCGGCTAACACGTTGACGACTAACGTCAGCCCAAACAGAATCAAGGCGGCATACATCAAAGACGAGACCTGTAGACCTCCGGCTTCAGCAAACTGGTTTGCCAACAGCGAAGACACGGTGGAACCTTGAGACAGAATTGAAAGATCAATGGAGTTGGAGTTACCGATTACCATCGTCACCGCCATCGTTTCTCCCATTGCTCGACCTAGCGCCAACATAATGCCGCCCACAATCCCCGAAAACGCTGCCGGAAGAATAATCTGAAAGATCGTTTCCCAGCGCGTTGCTCCCAAACCGTAAGCCGCTTGGCGAATTTCTGTAGGCACTGCAACCAGAGCATCGCGTGAAATCGCCGCAATAATTGGCAAGATCATGATCGACAAGATGATCCCCGCCGCATAGATACCTGGACCAGCAGGGGCAGTGCTAAAGATAGGAATCCAGCCGAAGTTAGCGTTGAGCCAAATGCCAAACGGTCTAAGCAGGGGAATTAACACAAATATACCCCACAGCCCATAAACGACACTGGGGATCGCTGCCAACAGCTCGATCAAAAACACGATCGGCTGTTTGATGCGCGGTGGCAGATAATCTTCGCTGAGAAATAGCGCCACCCCAATGCCGATCGGGACGGCGATCAGCAGCGCAATAAACGAAGTCACCAGCGTTCCATAGATCTGGGTCAGCGCTCCAAAGACTTCATCGTTAACGCTCCAGCGAGTAGTGGCTAAAAAGCCTAACCCAAATCTTTGAATTGCTGGAAGAGAGTCAGTGCCGACTCGATAGGCGATCGCCAACAAGACAAGACCGACCCCGATCGCAAACGCCCCAGTCACCCAAACGAAGCCTTTGTCCAATAAGCGCGACGAATTCGATCGCTGGGTCGGCATTGCAGTGCGGGAAGTTGACGTAGCCATAAAATCTACTGAAGTGTGAACAGATTATTGAGGGTGAGGAGCAAACCGATAGTGTGAGAAGGTCGCAGATTATTTAGCAGCTACCTTGATTGTGTCTAAAGTCCCTGAAACCTTAGTGACTAATTCGTCAGGCAGCGGAAGGTAGCCCAATTCATCAGCATATTGCTTACCGTCTTTGTAAGCCCACTTTAAAAACTCTGTTAGGGCTTTTGCTTTTGCAGGATCTTGAGGTTTCTCATACAGCAGCATCCAGGTCAAGCTGACGATCGGGTAGGCATCTGTTGCTTCTGGATCAGGGACTTTCACCGCATAGTCAGCCGGAACCGTAACTCCAGATAATGCTTTTGCCGCCGCATCAGGAGTAGGGGGCACAAATGTACCTGCCTTGTTTTGCAGCGTAGCGGTCTTCAGCTTAATTTGCTTGGCGTAAGAATACTCGGTGTATCCGATCGCGCCTTTAGTCTGCTGAATATTGGCAGAAACTCCCTCGTTGCCCTTGGCACCTGTTCCAGTAGACCATTCAATGGTTTTACCCGCGCCAGCTTTCCAATTTGGGCAAGCCTTAACAAGATGGTGGGTGAAAATATCAGTGGTGCCGCTACCGTCTGAGCGGTGAACAAAGGTAATCGGTTCGTTGGGCAGCGTTACTCCAGCATTGTCTTTGACAATTTTAGGATCGTTCCAGGTTTTGACTGACCCATCAACAATTCCACAAAAGGCTTCACGGGAAAGCTTTAAGTTGTCAACGCCATCAAGGTTATAGGCAAAGACAATAAATACGCCCGTCGTCGGGACTTGAATTGCACTGCCTCTCGCGCTAGGGAGTTTGCTCCGCTCTTCTGGTTTCAGCACTGCATCGCTGGCGCCAAAATCAACGGTTTGGTCTAAAAAGCGCTTGACCCCAGCCCCACTGCCCACGGAGTCATAGCTGATTTGAACGGTTGGGTTTTGTTTATTATATTCTTGAAACCAGCGCTGATAGAGGGGGTTAGGAGCCGTTGCCCCTGCTCCACTAATAGAAATCGTGGCACCGCCTCCACTTGCAGGAGCAGGACTGCTTCCGGTCGAGGTGCTAGGAGGAGCAGATGGCGTTTGGGGGGTGCAAGAAGCCAAGCCCAGCGCAAGGGCGATCGCTGGAACCGAGAATCTCCAACAGGTTGCACTTAGAGAAAAAGCCATAAGTTCTAAATGGTCTTGTAAATAACCTTATCAGGTTACATCGCGACATTAAAGACCAGGTTAAGACGGGCAGAAATGTAATTTTAATTGCTGAAATTATTGCTCGAAAGCTGTTTTTATTTCCTTAGAACCTCAAGTTCAGCAATATTTTTCTTGAGTTTGTGTAATTGTTAATACCCTGAAATCCGCATTCTACGGAAAGTTTTTCTGAGTCAAAGAAACATGACTTTCAGACTAGCATTCATAAAATTTGCAAAGCTTTGTAAACTTTGATTCAAATCACCCGCCAGATTGAATTTCGAGAAATAAACCATAATCATCTGTCGGATTTCAGATAAGTTTTGACCCCGTTATTGATAAGAATTCGTCTGTTTATCACTAGACTAAATGCAGCGTTTGTGCTTCTCTTTCAGAAAAGATTCCGTTATAATAATTCGCGAACAAGAGTTCGGCTACAGTTGCTAAGGACAACTAGCAGTCTGCTGCATCCAAAGCACTTACCGAGTTCGCCCTCGCATTTGGTTTGGAGAAAACTGTGACTATCTACGTTGGAAATTTAGCATTTCAGGCGACAGAAGACGATTTAAAGGAAGTGTTTGCTGAATATGGTGCGGTGAGCCGAGTCAGCCTCCCAACCGATCGAGAGACGGGCAGAAAGCGAGGCTTTGCGTTTGTCGAGATGGAAGACGAAGCCAAAGAAGATGCCGCGATCGCAGAATTGGATGGGGCAGAATGGCTCGGTCGGGAGTTGAAAGTCAACAAGGCAAAACCACGAGAGCCTCGCAGTGGAGACGGCGCTCCTAGCAAAACGTTCACCAAGTCTCGATACTAAGGGAATTGCGGATTACTAGAGAGTTCTAGCCAACTGGGATTCAATTTTCGCGCAAGTTTCTAAAACAAAAGGGCGTACTTCCTGGAAAATACGCCCACTGACGTTTGAGTCAAATGATATTTTCAAACGTCGTTTATTCAGTCCGCAAGGAGTTAACCTCGCTGACCGAGAAACTGTCCTGCCATTCCCATTAGATCTCCTAAATCCACATTTCCATCTTGGTTTGAATCCAAAAATGTGTTGAGAACAGGATTTCCGGCTTGGGCATTTTGGGTGTTAGAACCACTTTGCAAAAGATTGAGCACGATCGGCACTAACACAGGCAACATCGATTGAATCGTACCCGCATTCAAGCCAGTTTTCTGAGCGAGATCATTGGCAACTTGCTGTTGCTGATCTTGAGAAAACACCGCCTGAACGGCATCAGGATTGTTGCCTAATCCACCGTATTGATTTACCAAAGATTGCACTTGATCGCCGCCCATTGAGGCTTGCTTATCTTGCAGCGACGATCGTACATAGTTGCCAACTGTAGACATAATCATTTGAGTCGTTCCAGCATCGACTCCATGGCTATTGCCCAATTGCTGCGCCATGCCAAGAATGCCTCCTAACTGATCGGGGCTGGCTTGCTGCTGAGGATTTCCAACAGCGCTAAGAATCTGATCAAAAAGGCTCATAATTTCCCTGCTTCAACAACTTTGAAGAATTTTAAGCTTTGGATGACTACATTTCAACTTAAGCATCCGATTAGCCTCTAGAGAATAGAAAACTCATCCTTCAAAGTCAACGATCGGACGTTTAGATTTTGATTCAGTCTCACAAATCTCATTCTTGAGAGACTCTTTGCACTAGACGAATGAAGGAGAATAGAGAAGAATTTTGATTCGCGTTTGCGAAGTCCATTTGACTAGAATCGGGTTATCTTCATGCCGTTGCCTCGCCTGCTGACACTGATCTTTGGTCTCACGCTCATTTTGGGGCTGATGATTTGGCTGATCGATTCTCTCTCTCGGTTATCTTGGCAATTGGCTTACTATCCACTGCTCGGACCGATTTTGATCTTCTTGATCATTGCCCTGCTGAGCGTGCTGATTGGGGCATTTGTCTACTACTTTTTTCTCCTGCCTCGCAAGCAGCAGCGCAACCGCTCCCGTCGCATCTCTCCTAAAGTTTCGCCTATCAAAGCAGAAGCTGCCGAAGAGAATCTCAAAGCCGTCCGTCAGCAGTTAAAGCAGATTCAAGATGAGGTGACGCGACGCGAGATGCTGACTCGATCGCGCGAAATCGAGCAAAATCTCGCCCGTGGTGAACTAATGGTCGTCGTCTTCGGGACGGGATCATCGGGCAAAACCTCTGTGGTGAATGCGCTGATGGGGCGAATGGTGGGCAAAGTGGGCGCACCGATGGGCACTACCGAAGTTGGAGAAACCTATCGACTGAAATTAAAGGGAGTCGATCGAGAGATCATAATCACCGATACTCCCGGAATTTTAGAAGCCGGAGTCGCCGGAACGGAACGAGAAAAGCTGGCTCGCCGCCTTGCAACGGAGGCAGATTTGCTGCTGTTCGTGCTCGACAACGACCTTCGACAGTCAGAATATGACCCGATGAAGATGCTGGCAGAGATTGGCAAACGCTCGATCGTGGTCGTCAACAAAGCCGATCTCTACACAGAAGACGATTTAGAAACGATTTTGGCTCGGCTGCGAGAGCGGGTGCGCGGCGTAGTTTCGACCCATGACGTGATCTCGATCGCTGCCAATCCCCAATCGGTGAAGCTAGACACCGGGGAAACCATCCAACCCGAATCGGATATCATGCCACTGATTCGGCGAATGGCGGCGATTTTGAGGGCAGAAGGTGAAGACTTGCTGGCAGACAATATTTTGCTGCAATCGCAACGGCTGGGCGAAGAGGCACGTCGCTTAATTGATGGGCAACGGCGACGACAGGCAGAAAAAATCGTCGAGCGGTTTCAGTGGATCGGGGCTGGCGTGATTGCGGTGACTCCGCTCCCCGTGGTGGATTTGTTGGCAACAGCGGCTGTCAATGCCCAAATGGTCGTCGAGATTGGCAGAGTTTACGGCTGCGAAATCAACATGGAGCGCGGACGAGAGATGGCTCTATCGCTGGCAAAAACGTTGGTTAGTTTAGGCGTGGTAAAAGGTGCGATCGAGCTTCTCAGCACTGCTCTACAGTTGAGCGTCGGCGGATTTCTGTTCGGACGCGCCATTCAAGGCATCAGCGCGGCTTATCTGACTCGCATCGCAGGCAAAAGCTTTATCGAATATTTTCGGCATGACCAAGATTGGGGCGATGGCGGCATTACTGAAGTCGTGCAGCGTCAGTTTCAACTCAACCGTCGCGACGAATTTATCAAGTCGTTTGTGCAAGATGCCATCACAAAAGTTATCAAACCCCTACAGCTTGAAGCCAAAATCGAAGACGATGACGAACCCGGTGCCTTAGTGCAAAGAGAACCAGAACTGTTGGAAATGGAACCCCTCGAAGACACGATCGACGATTGGCATTAGTTCCACGATCGGCGCGGGGATCATCTCGCCTCGCATATCCAGAAACTGCACTAGAACCAAATAACCGACACCTAGAATTAGCGCGATCGCCCCTGTCAACACCGCCACAAACTTCGAGCGATCCATAAATTACTCATCCCTAGAATTCTCTTAAATCAAGTCTAAGCAAGATTTGCCAAACGCGGGATCTGCAAACCCAAAATCAGCCGAATCGAAAATCCGATAAAGTGGTTTAATGTCTACACATCGCTGAAGACAAGATGGACGCTGCTGTAGATTTACCGAGTCAAACCCCTGAAAACGATCGCCCGATCGTGATCCAAACCTACGACCTGAGCAAACGCTACCGCACTGGATTTTGGATGAATCAGACGGTGGCGTCGCTCAAAAACGTCAGTCTGACCGTCTACGAGGGCGAGACCTTTGGGCTGTTGGGACAAAACGGCGCAGGCAAAACCACTCTGCTCAAAACCCTGTTGGGAATTGTGCGTCAAACCTCTGGACGGGCAACTTTGTTAGGAAAACCCCTGGGCGATCGGGTTGTCAAACAACGCATCGGCTATTTGCCCGAAAATCCTTATTTCTACGACTATCTGACAGGTTGGGAGATTTTGCAGTTTGCAGCAGGACTGTTTCAGGTGCCCCGATCGATTCAACGCAAACGCATCCCCCAACTGCTCGACTTAGTGGGACTCGCGCAATCAACCGCCCGAAAAAAACAACTGCGGCAATACTCCAAGGGAATGCTGCAACGGATTGGCATGGCACAGGCGTTAATCAACGATCCAGAATTGGTGTTTTTAGATGAGCCGATGTCCGGCTTAGATCCGCTCGGACGCTATCAACTGCGAGAAATTATTCTGTCTCTCAAGTCTCAAGGCAAGACGATTTTCTTCAACAGTCATGTCTTGTCGGATGTTGAGAAGATCTGCGATCGGGTCGCCATTCTCGCCCAAGGAGAACTGATTTCGATCGGCTCTCTGCAAGATCTGCTGGGCATTGCTGACACCTATCAAGTCAAAGTCAAAGGCGGCAACCCCGAAGTTTTAAAGCAGTGGATTATTGATTTAGATTTTCAAGAAGGCTACTGGCTCGGACATCTCAAAGGCGACCCGCAAGATTTTATTGCCAGTCTGCGACTGATGAGAGCGCAATTGATTTCGATTCAGCTTGCTCGCCCATCGCTAGAGGAATTTTTTGTGCAACAGTTGCACGATCGGGGCATTCATTCCAGCACTTAACGTGAGACGCTGTAAAAATATAATGATGGAGTTAAGAACCGTGTTGGAGCGCGTATGCCACTCACTGCTAACGATCTAGAAATTTTCCAGCAGCAGTTTCCCAATTACCAGATGGAATTAGTAGATGGAGAGATCGTCGTTATGAGTCCGTCTGGATTAGAGTCTGATGAAATCGCTCTAAAGATTGGGCGGCAACTAGCCAACTGGGTTAGACCTCGAAAGCTTGGGCGTGTTGCAGGCTCCAGTGCTGGTTTCAGACTTCCCAATGCTAATGAAGATGTTCGCGCCCCTGACTGCTCTTTCGTCAAAGCAGAGCGACTGAGACGAACTACAAAGGACTTTGCGCGACTGGTGCCCGATCTTGGCTTTGAAGTGGTATCAAAATCAGACTCCCTGGCAAAGCAGCGTCAGAAGGTCAAGTTCTACCTCTCGCTAGGCATGGTTGCTGGAGTGGTGGTTGACCCTAGAACGAGAATTGTTGAACTGTTTCGCCCTGGGCAAGACGATCCCACTGTTTTGAGAGATGGGGATGTTTTGACGGTTCCAGAACTCCTTCCAGGTTGGGAGATGGAGATTTCAAGTATTTGGGCACCAGAGTTTGATTAGCCGTCAATTCTGCTGGTTGACCACTCCTATCCTTCCCTAAAGTGGCAAATTTTCCTGGAGAATCTTGATGAAAAATTCAACGCCCGTCCTGTCCGCTTCGGGATTAATCAAAAGCTTTGGTGGCGTGATGGCAGTTAATAACGCCTCGATCGAGGTTGCTCCCGGCAGTGTCACCGGGCTAATCGGTCCCAATGGCGCAGGCAAAACGACGCTGTTTAATCTGCTGTCTAACTTCATCCATCCCGATCAAGGGCAAGTGTTGTTTGACGGAGAGCCGATTCAAAACTTGCAGCCTCACCAAATCGCCCAACGCGGTATGGTTCGCACGTTTCAAGTCGCCCGTGTGCTGTCGCGTCTGTCGGTGTTAGAAAATTTGCTGTTAGCGGCTCAACACCAAACAGGTGAGAAATTCTGGAACACCTGGTTTTCAGGAAAACAGATCGCCAAAGAAGAGCGAGAAGCCCGCGATCGAGCGATGGAGATCCTAGAATCGGTCGGACTGGCAGCCAAAGCTCAAGACTATGCGGGCGGACTTTCGGGCGGACAGCGCAAATTATTGGAGATTGCCCGATCTCTGATGACCCGTCCCAAACTCGTGCTGCTCGACGAACCTGCGGCAGGAGTCAACCCAACGCTAATTAATCAAATTTGCGAATATATTCACTACTGGAACCGTCAAGGACTCTCCTTTTTGATCATCGAACACAACATGGACGTGATTATGTCGTTGTGCGATCGAGTCTGGGTTCTCGCTGAAGGTAGCAATCTCGCAGTTGGCTCTCCGAGCGAAATTCAAACCAACGCTCAAGTCTTAGAAGCCTATTTAGGACAGTGATCCCGGATGGTCTTCACAGTGGTTTAGAGAGCAGGAACGGTATGATTGAGAAGGAGTTAATTTATGTAACGTTCTTTGACTGCTACCTTTAAACCGACCGATAGCACGATTCTGCCAACTAGCTGGAACTTTCTTGATCCTGTCTGGCAGGGCAACGATCGCGATATTCAGCAAGGCTTACCCCACAGTCAGCTAGCCCCAACCTGGCAAATGTTGCTCTTAGGAGACGGCTCTCCAACTCGCCACCTGCAACTTCTCACAGGCGAACCGACCGAAGTAGACGTGATCGATATGTCTACGATCGGCTTTGATCACGACAACGCCCCTGCCTCTATCGAGATGGTGCCCGGACCGCGATTGCGACGGCAAGTTTGGCTAAGAACGTCCTCTGGGCAACGATTAGCGTATGCAACTTCGTGGTGGGAGCAGAGCCATGTAGACGACTATTTGCAGAACCGATCGCTCCCCATTTGGGCAAGTCTCGCCCGTTTACGAACCGAGCTATATCGAGATGTGAAAGGCATTTGCTACGGTCGCTCTAGCGTTTTAGAAGAAGCTTTTGAGCAATCGGGTCCTTTTTGGGGACGACACTATCTCTTCTGGCATCACGGGCAACCCCTGACGGTAATCTACGAGGTGTTTTCACCCTACTTGCAGAAATATCTCGGTGAGATGCAGCTTCATCCTTAACCATCCCGAAATTTCCTGGGGTATCGAGGACGGCAGGGAGTCCCCCAACAAACCTGCTGCTCTGGCAACGAGGAAAAGACGCTGCTTCTTGCCCCGACCAGGGCATTGGCTTCAATCTGAACGCCTGCACCAATAAAGCAGTCTGTTGCAATCCAAACGCCATTGCCGATCGCGATCGGAGCAGTCACCAGTCCAAACTTAGGATCTTGGGCATCGTGACTCCCAGTACACAGGTAACTCTTTTGGGAGATCACACACTGCTCACCGATCTGAATCAGCTCCAAGCTATAAAAGACAACATCATCGCCAATCCAGCTATAGTCGCCAATCTCAACCTTCCACGGATAGGTAAATCGAGCCGTCGGACGAATCAAAACCTCTTTGCCAATTCGTGCCCCAAACAGTCGCAATAGCTGACACCGCACTGAGTTAAACGGGTGAGGAGTCAACGGAAAAAGCACCCCCTGCACCAGCCACCACAGCATCACATACCAGCCCGGGCGACCCCGATCGAACCCAGCCTGGTCATATTGGCGCAGATCAACCAGTGGTTTTGCATCTAAAACCGGAGATAGTTTTGCCGATTCCTGATCCATTAATCTCCTCAAGAGTCGGTTTGGGCGACGGGTTGAGAAGTCGCCTCAGGAGACTGATTTTTAGCCGTATTCAGAGTGCCACCACACTGACGCAATTCATAGAGCTTCACGCCAATCTGGTATTCATATTGGCTCAACAATCGCCCATAAATATAGCCTGCTTTCCCATCTAAAAAGCCCAGGCGAATGATGTAGAAAAGGACAAACCGCAGCAGAGGCTTAAACGGAAGTCTGACCCAAATGTTTTTTAAGAATCGCTTGCGCTGGACGGCAGTGCCAAAAAGATTGGCTCCGATCGTGCCCCGCTCATCCTTCCCGTTAAGTCGATTTAGATAAACCTGAGCTTCCCAATTTGAGTAGCGGTTATGGCGTTCTAACCAGTGATAGAGATCCTTAAAGTCGATGTGCAGCATATCTTGTTTTAGATATCCAACCTTTCCAGGCAAGATGACATGCTCGTGAACTTCGTTATCACCTGTGTTGCGAATCTCTTCGGTTTTCAGGTTTTCATAGCGCCCTTTCGCATGTCGAAACAGACGCAGATTCCAGTCAGGATATTTGCCGCCATGACGAATCCACTGACCGAGAAAAAAGACTTTTCGGTTCAGATAATAGCCATCACAGTCCGACTGCTGAATGGCTGTCTCGATTTCATCCCAGAGTTCGGGCGGAATGCGCTCATCGCAATCGACTATCAGCACCCATTCATGGCGAAACGGCAGATTTTCGAGTGACCAATTTTTCTTTTTGGGCCATCGACCATTGAACTGAAACTGCACCACCTTAGCTCCGTGGCGTTCGGCAATCTCGATCGAGCGATCACTGCTCTGAGAATCGACCATAAACACCTCATCGGCTCTGGCAACGCTCTCTAGACACGCCGGGAGGTTTGCCTCTTCGTTTCGAGCCGGAATAAGCACAGACACCGGAAGTTTAGGAAGCTTAAAGTTCATAATTCAACCATTGAGCGTGAGCGCGACCCAGACCGCAAGGTTGGCGGAATCATCGCTGCCCTACAGTGTTCCCATTCCAGAATGGTCGTCTCTAGGCGGGTCATCAATTTTAAACCTAAAGGCGATCGGTCTAACCTTCAGCACCCGGTTTGTTAGTGCTGAGGGCATAAGTCGGTTTGATCGGCTGAGAACTCTTCTTCACCTGGTAAAAGAGATTCTCATATTGATTCAGTGCCTGTTCAAACGAATAGCGCTCTAGAGCATATTGTCGCCCCTGCTTGCCCAATCGCTCGGCGTGCTCAGGATTTTTTTGCAACTCTAGAATCTGCTTCGCCAACGCTACCGGATTTTCTGGCTCAACTACGACTCCCCCACAGCTTTTCTCGATCGCTTCCGCAGCGCTGCCAGACCCAGGAACCGACGCAATGATTGGGCGACCGCTTGCCAGCAAAACCTGCGTTTTAGACGGCATATTAAACGAGATAACATTGTGCTTTTGCACGATTAGCCCCACATCGGCGGCAGCTAGCATTTCAGGCAAACTCTCACGCGGTTGAAAGGGCAGCAAGACTACGTTATTTGCTCCACAGGTTTTGCAGTAGCGTTTCAGCGTTTCAACTGCCTTCATCTCACCGACGATCACAAACACGATGTCTGGCACATCACATAACTGTGCCGCCGCTTCTACAACGGTCTCTAACCCTTGAGTTAAGGCAATATTGCCCGAATAGAGCACGACGAACTTGCCTTCGATCTGATGGGCACGTCGAAACGCATTGTTTTCTTTGGGAAGCGGATGAATAAAGCTGGTGTCTACCCAATTGGGAATGCAGGTGATTTTCTCAGACGGAACCCCTTTGCTTTCTAGATTCTCGACAAATCCTTCTGCAATCACGCTGACGGTGTGCGCCGTCCGATATGCAAACTTTTCGATCGCTTCCAGCACCCAAATCAACGCCTTATTTTTAATCAACCCCATGTGAACAGCGGCTTCGGGCAAAATGTCTTGCACGTTGAGCACGATCGGACAATTGTAGAGCCAGCCCAACAAAGCAGCCGGGGCGCATACGGGCAACGGCGGCACAGTTAGAAGAACCAAATCAGGTCGCAACCCTCTGAGCGCTTGAAAAAAGCTGGTACACACAAAACTGCTGTCTAAAAAAATGCGATCGAGCAGGCTCGGCTTGGGCTTAACCCAGACATAGCTGCGCTGAATCGTTACTCCATTCCGTTCTTCGGTTTCATAGAGCTTGCCGCGGTATTGCTCATAGATTTCTCGCTGCGGATAGTTGGGCATTGCGGTGATCACCCGCACTTCATGACCCCGTTTTGCCAACCCCTCTGCCAACTCAGTCATGAGAGGTGCAATGCCGATCGGCTCTGGATAATAATTATATGAATAGATCAAGATACGCATAGCTGATGGACTCAGACGGTTAGGGGTGCGTTTCACTGGCTGCATTCGTTCTGAAGGTTTAATTCCTAATCTCTAAAAATTTTGACTCTCACCAGAAATTAAAGATTCCTTGAATTGTTCACAGTTAATGCTTTGCTCATCATGCCCACTGAGTAAAAATAATCACACTGTGCTGTCGGTTTCAGAGAGAATAGGACTACATTCTTTCTACTACGCTCAGATTAACGTTCTGTAAATAGATTAACTTTTGCAATCTATTTAGATAGTTGAAGACAGGTTCACTTCTTCTACTCTTTACACTCTAAGAGACCTCTTTCTGGATAATGCCCACATCGATTTAGGCTCTTCTGAACAAAGCCGATGGTTGAGAACTCAGTAGATTTCCTACACGCTTTATGAAGTCACTATTCTCAGGTGGGTGATGAAATTCAGATCAAAGTATAAGATTAGTTAGGTTATCGGCTCACTCAGCAGGTGGAACGATCGCAGAAAACAGTGCTGCATAGTCCATCTCGGCAAACGACATCGCGATCGCCTTGGTCAAAATCTGGCGCACTCCTTCTACACCATTTGTTTCTAGACCTGATGACTGAGCGGCTGAGATAAACAAATCAATGTCTTTTTTGAGATGCTTGGTCGGAAAATTCGGATTTTCGTAGTCTCGATCGAGCATTCGCTGCAGTTTCTTGTCAAAGGTGGGCGCGTAAAGAGCACTTTTACGCAAAATCGCCATAAATGCTTGAGCATCTACGCCCTGATGCGTGACCAACCCTAAACTGACCGCAAACGCGCTAGTCAGCGCACCAATTAATTGATTAAGTGCCAATTTAACCGCCGCCGCCGATCCGACCGAACCTAATAGGACTGGCTCCAATCCAAAAGTCTCTAAAAGCGTGAACCAGCGAGCAAATTGATCAGGTTCTGCGCCAACCATGACGATCAGTGACCCCGATCGCGCCTCTGGAATGCTGCCCAGCACAGGGGCTTCTAGATAGTCGCCTCCTGCGGCAACCACCTCGTCTCGAATCGTCTGACTTTCATGAGGCGCGATCGTGCTCATTTGAATTACAGTGCGCCCTGTCAGTTGAGATCGAGACTCATCGCACAGCAAAAGATCATGAATGGCAGCCGCATCCGTGAGCATGAGGATAATGCAGCTTGAAGCGACGATCGCGGCGGCAGCAGACGGTACGATCGTGGCTCCAGCCGCTTGCAGAGGGTCTAGCTTAGAGGCGGTGCGGTTATAAACGGTAAGAGAATGATGGGCATCCATCAGGCGCTGCGCCATTGGCAAACCCATCAGTCCAGTTCCTAGAAGGCTAATCTTCACGGCTCACCTCAACCCAAAACGTTGGCTTGTCGAGCTTCTAGTTTAGAGTTTACAGTGGAGAGGAACCCCGACTCTTATTGAATCGCTTTCATCAAAAACTGGGCGATTTCAATCAGTTCATTTTTGTTAAACGTTTCGAGTAATGCTCTAGCAGCCGCTCTCGGCTCTCGTGGAATTGAGACTTGATTGTGTTTAGATGCGACCTGACGCACTGAGGGTTGAGCCGCAATTTGAGATGGGCGAACAGCAGGTTGAGCGGGCATCACCAGTTTGAGAAGGTTTTGACTCACTTCAATCTCAGCGACTCTTCTCGTCAGCAGCAGATCACTGGCTTGTTTGAGATTGCGAATCACGATCGGAGCCAAAATCGGGTAAGCATTTTTGGGGTTCGCGATCGCTTGTTGCACGATTTGTAAGGCGGTCACCCAAGGTTTAGCCGTGACATTTAATTGAATCAAGCGGCTGCACAACGCAACAAGCTGTTGACGGCTCCTAATCGAGTCTCCCTGCTTAAACAGTTGCAGCATTGCCTTGAGAATGGTGTTGATGTGAGCCGCCGCACTGATTGAAGACTGAGGCGCAGCAGCACTTTTGGGCTGTGGCAAGACGGTTGCCTTGTTGATGAGAGACTGAAGATACGTTTCTAGCTGGGTGAAAATAGGCTCGGAGGCGATGACTGCCCGATGAGCCTTTTCTTCTTGCAGCCCAAAAGGACTTTGCAGCGCTTCAACTAATTCTTTAAGCGTGTCAAATCCTTTGAGAAAGAGGTTTTCTAACGTTTGGTCGATCGTCACCGGGTGCTCTTGTAAGTGTTTGAAACAATCCTCAAAGTGATGAGCCGTTTTTTGAATGCTGTCAAACCCCAGCATTGCGGCTCCTCCTTTAATCGAGTGCGCCGCCCTAAATAGCTCGTTGACCTGCTCTGAGTCAGACATGGTGACTCGCAGATTGACTAAGCCTTGCTCGATCGTGTCGAGATGTTCTTTTGCCTCTTCGATGAAATAGCCCAAGATTTGCTGCTGCTTGACTGATTGCACTGCCCTGCTCCCATTGCCAAAAGTGGATGTTAAAGAGGAGACCCTACCTCCATTTACTGAGTATTCCCAGCTACACGCATAGCCTCACGTATTTAGAGAGAAAGACCTGACGAATGTTTGGCATCTGAGCTAAACTACCTACCGCAATCTATGGCGAAGAAATATCTCGGTTTGGGTAACCGTTTTTTTGATGGTACAAATCGAGATAAAAAGTTTTAATAGATGTATCAAGATTCACTCAACGAGTCTAAATTACTCCTGAGTCAAAGGCTATCTCCTTGAAGAGTGGTAGTAAAGGCTCTTCGCGGATTGTGTGATTAAAACAGGCTTTCTATCAACGTCTTCCTCTCAAGCGTGGCTTCTTATGAATCAGCCTCACCTTCTAGAACTTGCTAAACAGGGTGACTCAACCGCGATCACAGCGTTGATGAATGCAGTTTTAAACCCTCAAGAAATTCAAGCTCAAGTGGAGTTAGAAGGGCACTGTTTAGGCGTTCTCCTAGAATCTAGTCGAGCATTGAATCAGGAGGCGATCGTTACCTTTGTTTGCAGAGGGCTGGATAGGCTTGACGTAGAGCAAATAAACACTATTAAAATCTGCTCACAAGAAATTGGAAAATCCTCTTTCTCCTGGGTTAGAGAATTTGCGCTACAGCCCGTTGTTCAACCCGCTTCAAAAGACAGATCTGAAGATCTGGAAGACTCTTTAGACCTTGATGAAGCAGAGCTTGAGGAGCAGCAGACGGAAAATGAGGTATCCATCCCATCTTATTTTCGAGCTTACTCAGTGCTGTTTGGGGTTGCCGTAGTGGTGGGTTTTATGTCAGGTGGCACGATGGCTACCTTGATTTCGACCTCGCAGGCAGCCAATCAAACGGCAGCAGCCGAGGCAGAAGGAGGTCTACTAGGAGAGAGTGTGAGCAAGCAGACTCCTCAAGAAAAGCAGCAAAAGGCTGAGCGCTATTTAAAGGCAATGAATGCTGCTCAAACCAAGTTTTTTGATGAAAACAAGCGATTTGCTAGCAGTTTAGAAGAACTTGAGCGATCGATGAACTTAATTTCTCAAAGCTATGACTACGCCTATAAGTTAAGAGTTGCGAATGCGTCTCGCGCTGAGATTGCAGCTATCCCCAAAGCAAATGGGTTGAGAAGCTATGTCGGAGTTGTCGCAGTGACTAAGAAAAAGACTGCGAATATCATCTGTAAGGCAAAACAGCTTTCAGCCGAGTCGCTGCCCGTTCCCGAATCTTCAAAGACTCTGAAGTGTCCGAGCCGTTCTGCTCAAGTAGACTAAGACGGAGTCGCGATCGGAAACGTGGTCAACAGGAAAACGGCAACGACCGCGATCGCCAACACGCCCTGAATCAAATTGCCAATTAGGGAGCCGACTACGATGCCGAGTCCTGCTTTGATGGCAATCTGAATATTTTTGCAGTAGATAAACTCACCCACGATCGCGCCCAATAAAGGTCCGAGCAAGATGCCGAGTAGCGGTCCGCCGAAGGGCAAAGCAGGGAACAAACCAAAGAATCCTAGAAATAGACCGACGATCGCGCCAATCTGTCCCCAATTGCTGGCTCCTGCTTTTTTTGCGCCCCAATAACTTGCCAAAAAGTCGATGCCGATGCTGCTGATGAGAACGACGATCGCGACCGTCAAAGCGACTCCGACACTAGCAAACCCTTTGACCAATCCCCACGCGATAATTCCTATCAAAATTAAGCTCGTTCCTGGAATGCCGGGGACGACTGCGCCAATGATGCCCACGACCATGAGGGCAACCAATGACCAATAAATGACGATCGTGGATGTCATAGGATTCAGTGAGGGGATATTACTACGGTAGCGTGTAGAGGTTAACCTTTGGCGGGTTCAAGATGCTGGCTGAGGGTGTTGTCAAGTTTTTCTGCGATCGCGGCGACCCAATTTTCATCTTGCTTGGTGTAGCTGCGGGGGGCATTGGCTCCTAAAATCAGCGCTCCTTCAGCTCCGATCGGCTGACAGATCACGCCTTGCGTATTTTCGGGCAGATAATCAAACTCAAAGCGTCCTGGATAGATGGCAAGAGCAACCAGATAAATCGGCTGATGTTTATCTAACACTCGTTGTAAGATCGCTCCGGGTTTGACTTCGGTGTTGGGGCTGAGAATGCCTCGTCGCAGCAAAACTTTGCCCCGATGCCACACCACGATCGACTTCGTAACGGTATTTGTTAAAAGTAGATGCGACATCCAAGCTAGCTCAGTTTTGACGGCATCTGGCAAATCGGGCGCAAGCTCAAAGCCTTGTTCGCCAACTAGCTCAACGCTCTCAGGAGTTCTCGACTGGACTCGTTGCCAAAGCAGCCCCGTCAAAATCAGCAGCGCACTAAGAATGACCCCCAACGCGTCCGATCGTGCCTGTGAATCGGTCAAACTTGATGTCAAAAACCGATTGGTGAACAGTAAAATACCTGCTATTGAGCCAACCACGATCGGCAGTTGTCGCAGCACTTGATTTTGATCGGGTTTCGCCATTTTTTCTCGCTCAAATCTCTCAATCCCCTTCGTTTATTCTGACAGGAGACGTGGCTTGCTAGAACTCTTTAGCTCTGGATTGGTGTCGCTCTGGCTAAATGTGGCAGGAGTGCCAGATCTCAATTCTTCAGAGTCGATCGGGCTAACTCAGCTGCAAGAAACGCCCGATCGCAGTGCAGAAACTATGATGAAGCAATATCTTAAACAGATTGCCAGTCGAGGTTTGAGCGAGGCGACTCAGGGAATTTGGCTTCAGTCAGGCGCTCAGTCGTTAGCCAATCATCAAGGAACGACTCCGCTTCCTGCCGCTTCGATTACCAAAGTTGCCACTACGTTAGCCGCGCTAGAAACGTGGGGTGTCGATCACCAGTTTGAGACGCTGATTTCTGCTACGGGCATGATTCAGAACGGCGTTTTGCAGGGGGATTTGGTGATTCAAGGCGGTGGCGATCCTTTGTTTGATTGGGCAGAGGCGATCGAGCTGGGCAATGCGCTCAACAAAATGGGCATCTCTCGCATCACCGGAAATCTGCTGATTGTGGGCAACTTCATGATGAGCTTTGAGGACGATCGCACCAAATCTGGAGAGTTACTCAAACAAACGCTCAACTCAAAAACCTGGAATGACGATGCAAAGTTTGAGTATGAGCAGTTGCCGAAAGATACGCCGCGCCCTAGTGTTGAGATTAAAGGGGCGAGCAAAGTTGCCGCGAAAACCGAGCTACTGCCTAAACAAATTCTGCTGTTGCGACATCGATCTCTACCGCTTACAGACATTCTCAAACGAATGAATGTGCACAGTCAGAACGAAATGTCTCAGATGTTATCCGACAATTTGGGAGGCATTCAGGCAACCGTTGAGAAAGCCGCCAACGCCGCTGGGGTTCCCGCAGCAGAAATCCAGCTTGTAAATGGGTCAGGGTTGAGCATGGACAACCGGATTTCTCCTCGTGCAGCCTGTGCGATGTTTGCCGCGATCGACCATTACATTCATCCGCGCAATTTTACGATCGCCGATCTGTTTCCCGTTTCAGGGTGGGATCGCGACGGTACGCTAGAAGACCGAGATATTCCTCGTGCGGCGGTTGTGAAGACGGGCACGCTCAATGAGGTAAGTGCGTTAGCGGGAGTTTTGCCTACGCGAGATCGGGGGTTTGTCTGGTTCGCGATTATCAACCGAGGCAGCGACATCAGCAGTTTGCGAAAGCAGCAAGAAGTCTTTCTCAAATCGCTACAGCATCAGTGGGGCAGTGTGCTGTCTCCAACCGTGATTGAGCCAAGCTCTTGGGTTGGGGCGAGACGCGCCACGTTAGGGGCATCGGGTCGCAATGAGATTATTTATGGCGGTTAGCCGTAAATATGAGCAAAATATTAAGATAATTTAAGCAAATCTAAGTTACGTTGCATTTTTATCAGGAAGTCAGGAAAACCTGATATCTTGTGATGATTCACAAACAGACTAAGGTGACGTTATGCAATCCTCTCAAAGACATCTAGGTCAATCGATTGGAATGGTTGTATTGCTTGCTATGACCTGTATTGGCTTCATCGCGATCGTCTCTCAGATGAACTGAGGTGTTCAACAAACCTTAAAGTAAAAGGGAAAATAAGAGCATCAGCAAGCTCTTCTAAATAAAATTTTTTTACTTTACTTAACAATCTCCGCTATGTCGCTCAGAGCTTCTCATAATCAAAAGGGCAGAGTCATCTTGATCATGACTTTGTCCTTTTAATTAGATAAAAATGTGCTCTCAGAGTCGTTGCAGCAAACTCAAGCCGTGAGTATCTGTGCCACAAGTGTTAAGCAACTGATAGCGATCGCTCATTTGCTTAACCCGCTGAGTCTCATTAGGGCTGGCTCTCCAAGGTTTAGGATTGTTGTAAGCATAATAGGCTTCTACACCATCAATGCCACAGTTCACCGCAGCCGGAATCAGATCATCGGGCGATCGCCGATAGCGAACTGGGTGCGCCAACACTGCCAAGCCGCCCGCCTGATGAATGGCAGAAATGACGTGAGCCGCTTGAGCCGCTTCCCCGATAGGCGCTTTGCCCTGCAAGTAGGGAGCGATGACCTCCTGTTCTGGGTCAAAGGCAAAGCCCAAAATATGCACCTCAGTATTGAGCAACTGAGAGGTAATTTCAGCCCCGACCCAAACATGAGGAATCGGCTTATCTGCCGCTTCAGCAGAGTGTCGCCAACTATCAAGCCATTGTTGCGCAGCTTGATAGCCACTCACTCGATGGTGATCGGTGATGGCAAACCCTTTGAGTGATAGCGCGATCGCTTGCTTCATCAACAACTCAGGCTGCAACTGCCCGTCTGAGTGATTGGTGTGCATGTGAAAATTGTAGGTATGGGGACAACTCTCAGCATTAATTGACGCGAAAACCTGCCTGAGTGCCACCACATCCTGCGCTGCTGGCTTCCCAGATGTCGAAACGGTCGCAAGATTAGCAGCCATGAACGCCTCAACAGTAAATGGGCTTGTCTGTTACTGATCGTTACTATAGCGAATTTGGGCGTTGCTGAATGCAGATAGGAAATGCCCTCCTCACAAAGTGGGGCAAGCCCCCGCCAACCCTTCTCCCCAGAGAGAGGGCTAGGGTGAGAGTAAAATCTGTGCTTCATAAATCGATTCAGCAACGCCCGAATTTAAAGACGGTCTTTAATACGCCTCACGCTTCCTCACTTGACTAAACTGACCTACAGCAAAGAAGCCTTATAGCAAACGCTTTCGGGTAGGGAGTTACAGTAGAAAACTGGCACATCACACTTATGGGTGAATCTGAACGTCATGGTATGGTCACTACCCAAAGCAACCAAGGCTCTTGAGCCTGACCTATTTACGTCCACCCTGAAAAATAATTTGCAAATCGTTTCTAGCTTACTAGCAGTCAGTCAATGCGGGCATGAGGGATAACTCCTAAGAAACACACTCCGGAGCAGTGGATTTAGGAACAAGGTCAAACCCCAGAGTTAGCGCCTTTTTCTTCAGGTTTTTAACGATCCGTTCTTGATACTTCTGCTGGTCAGCGTCCATGCCCGGATCGACATAGGATTGGTTCGATGTCCAGAGGTGATAGAAAATCCGTGCCAGTTTGTGCGCCGTTGCGGTGCCCATCCGAGCTTGCATTCGACGATGGAAAGCGCCTAGGGCAGAATGGGAACGACAGAGCGTTTGGGCTGCGATGCGGAGCGCGGTAGCGACC
>NZ_LXYR01000007.1 GCF_001650195.1 Phormidesmis priestleyi BC1401
CAAGGCTAGAAACAGAACCAACCAGAGGGGATGGCTTTGACCGCGCTTGCTTCGCGGATCGGGAATCGTTTTTAATTGGTCTATGAGGGACATGGACGGCTACTTTTATGATGATTCCAGTCCATCCTCATTTTTCTCTCTAGACCTTGAAACCACCCTGCCTCTCCCTGGGGAGAGGGGGGTGAGAGTCATTCCACAGTTATGTACCAAAGACCGCTCCGATCGAGCGTCCGATATTTTCGGGCTGCATCGAGTCCATTGCGGCGGTTGGCTCATAGCCACAGTGCACCATGCAATCGGCACAGCTAGGGTTTCCGCTCTTGCGACCATATTGATCCCAGTCGGTCTTCGCCAAGAGTTCTTTATAGGTTGTGTAGTGCCCTTCGTTGAGCAAATAGCAGGGTTTTTGCCATCCAAGAACGCTGTAGCTAGGCATTCCCCAAGGGGTGCATTCGTAGTCTTTTTCACCAATCAGAAAATCCAGAAATAGAGGATTGTGGTTAAAGTTCCACTTTTTCTGACCTGTTTTCATCGGAGCCAAGATTTCTCGAAACAGCGATTTCGTTTGTTCGCGCTTGAGAAAATGGTCTTGGTTAGGTGCCCACTCATAGCTATAGCCCGGAGACACCATCATGCCGTCAATGTTAAGCGTGTCGAGAAAGTCGAAAAACGCCTGCATTTCTTTGGGGTCAGCCCCTTCAAAAATCGTCGTGTTGGTCGTGACGCGAAACCCGTTTGCTTTCGCGGCTTTGATTGCTTTGATAGCAGTGTCAAACACGCCCTTGCGATCGACGCATTTATCGTGTAATTCCTGTAAGCCATCGAGATGAACGCTAAACGTCAGATAAGGCGACGGCGTGAATTTGGCAAGACTTTTTTCTAAAAGAATGCCGTTGGTGCAGAGGTAAACAAACTTTTTGCGCGCCACTAACCCACGCACAATTTCGTCAATCTGAGGATGCAAAAGCGGCTCACCGCCCGGAATCGCCACCACAGGCGCACCGCATTCTTCAACGGCGGCAAAGCACTGTTCAGGAGTCATGTTTTGCTTGAGAATCTCGGTCGGATGCTGAATTTTGCCACACCCAGAGCAAGCCAGATTGCATCGAAACAGCGGCTCTAACATCAGCGTCAACGGAAACCGCTTGCGTCCTTTGAGGCGCTGCATCACCAGATATTTGCCAACCTCGATCGCTTGCTGTAATTGAATTGCCATAAGTCTTTGCGTTCTCCTCACAGGGACAGAGATGCTGGATCTCTGCTAATTTACGTAGCCATTCGATACAAACCAGTCTACGGCATCTTTTAAAGCTGTGTGGATGGGGGTTTGGGGCAGCCCTAGATCGCGCACTGCTTTAGTAGCATCGTAGTACATTGCGTGTTGAGACATTCTCACCCCATCGATCGGCACGGTCGGCGTTTTGCCCAGAGGTGCCAAAATTCGCTCATCGACCCAGGCGACGCTGAGAGGAATCCAGGCAGGAATCGATCGAGACGGGGCAGGCAGTCCTGTGAGTTGACTGAGTTGGTCGAGCAGTTGTTTCAGCGTTAGATTTTGGTGTCCGAGAATGTAGCGATCGCCGCTCTTCCCTTTCTGTAATGCCAGCAAGTGACCCTGAGCAACATCTTCCACATGGATGAAGTTTAAACCTGTCTCGACGTAAGCAGGCATTTTTCGCCGCAGCATTCGCAAGATGATGTCTTCGCCCGTGGGGGTTGGTTTGAGATCCCACGCGCCAATCGGAGTGCTAGGATTCACAATCACGATATTTTGTCCAGCTTGAGCGGCTTTAACAGCTTCTTGCTCTGCCCAATATTTTGATTTCTTGTAATATCCGATCAGGTCTTCGACCGGGGATTGATGAGTTTCGTCAACGGGTTGGCTGTGATCACCGACTCCGATCGCCGCGACCGAACTGGTGTAAACGCTGCGCTCGATCCCGGCTTGACGGGCAGCCGCGAGAACGTTTCGGGTTCCCATCACGTTGGCTTGATAGAGCCGATCGCGATCGGTTTGCCACAGCGAATAGTGCGCCGCGACGTGAAATAAGACCTCACATCCGGTCATCTGGTTTGCTAAATCGGGATTGGTCAAATCGCCTTTGACGAGTTCAACGTCAAGTCCCTGCAAGTTATCTAATCGGCTGTCTTGTCGGACTAATGCCCGAACCTGATAGCCTTTTTTCAGCAACAGCCGGACTAGATTTGCGCCGACAAAGCCCGTTCCGCCCGTCACAAATGCTTTACTCATGATTTGACCTCACGTGGTCGGGGTTTAAGATCATCCAGCAGCGTATAGACAACCGGAACAACCAGCAGGCTGAGCAGCGTCGAGGTGACGAGACCACCCGCGATCGCAACTGCCATTGGCGATCGTAACTCCGACCCCGCACCCAAACCGAGGGCGATCGGAGCCATACCCAAAATCGTTGCCGCCGTCGTCATCAAAACCGGTCTGAGCCGAATCGGTCCTGCTTTGAGAATGGCTTCTGTCCGCTCGAAGCCGTCTTTGCGTAACTGATTGATACAGTCCACGATTAGGATTGCATTCTTCGTCGTTAACCCCAACAGAAACACGAAGCCGATCAGCGAGATCATCCCAAAATCGCTTTGGGTCAACAGCAACGCCAACATTGCTCCCACTAATGCTAACGGCAATGAGAGTCCGACGACTAACGGATCGACCCAACTGCGAAACAACCCCACTAAGACCACCACAATACACAGAGCAGACAACGCCAACGTAGACCCAAAACTGCTAAAGATTTGGCTACTCGTCGCAGAATCGCCGCCCAAATTCAGGGTGACTCCGGGCGGAATTAAAGCTTTAGCTTCTTTGACGATCGTCTCCGTCGCGTCTCCCAACGCCAAACCTTTGCCTAAGTTAGCGCTGACATAAACGACTCGCTTACCCGCTTTGCGCTCAATTTGCTGAATTTCGTTGCTAGATGCCCCGACGATCGTCACATCTACAAAACCGGGGAGCGTTTGCACTTTTGCTTTTAACTCAGTGGCAACTCGACTCAACACCGCAAGATCGTCACCCTGAATCGCGATTTGCAGCGGCTTCTGACTTCCCGCCTCGACAAACGGAATATCTTCAACGCTCGTTGTCACCCCGTCTAGATTGGGGAGCGTCGATCGGATTTGGTCTTGCAGCTTTGCAGTGGAGGTGGCGCGATCGTTCTTCAACTTCACATAGAGACTACCTTTATTCGGTTCTCCTTCGCGGGAGCCGACGATCGTAAACACCGTGTCAATTTCTGGCGATTTTCGCACCTGATCTTCTAGCTGTTTTGCCACTGCCAGCGATGCCGTTAGCGGGTTGGTTGAGGCAGTCGCCTGAGTCGGAAGCGGAGCCGCATAGCGAACATAAAACTCGCCCCGATCGAGCTTAGGAATAAACCCTTGAGGAATCAGAGGAATCAGCGCAATTCCGGCGACGAAGTTGAGAAGTGCAATTCCAGTAACAGTGGCACGATGGCGCAGTGACCAAGCCAACAGCCGCCCATAAGCCGCCGAAAACCTCGTCCAAATCGCGCCCGATCGGGGTGGAGCGCCCACTTTTTTGGGGCGCAGCAGGTAGATCGACAAAACGGGCGAGAGGGTTCGCGCCACCAGCAGCGAGATCAACATTGAGGCGGCGACGGTAATGCCAAACGGTTTAAAGAACTGTCCGATTACGCCGCCCATTAGCCCGATCGGCAGAAACACCGCAACCGCCGTTAAAGTCGCTGCCGTCACAGGCAAGCCGATCTCGTCCGTCGCGTGTAAAGCAGCTTGTTTGGGCGATTCGCCATTGTCGATGTGACGGCTGATATTTTCAACATCGACGATCGCGTCATCGACCACACTGCCAATTACCAGCGCTAACGCCAACAGCGTAATCGTCTCTAGGTTAAACCCGAAGATTGCCATGACGATAAACGTCCCAAGCAGCGAAATCGGAATCGCTAGAGCCGAAATTAAGGTGGCTGACCAGCTTCTCAAAAAGGGAAAAATCACGATCACGGCAAGGGCAATCGCTTCGATTAAGGCATCGATCGTCGATTGAGTCGCTTTCTGAATGTAGTCTGCCTGAGTCGCCGCTACGGTCAGCTTTAAGTCCGGCAACGTTCGCAGTCGCGCCACTTCTTTTTCAACCGCACTCACCACTTCGAGCGTGTTGGCATCGCCCCGCTTGATCACCTGAAACGCTAGCGCGTCTGCCCCATTGAACCGCACCAACGTTCCCAACTGTCCCGCTTGAGGCGTGGGATCTGCCGAGAGTGGAGTTTGTCCGCCCGTCCCCAACAGTGAGACTTTGAGCACACCGGGGAGCTTGGCGATCGCAGGCACAATTTGCTCGTTTGCCACGGTCGTCAAGTCAGCCAGACTGCGAGAGGAACTATCGAGCACATAGCTCACCGCCGCCGACTCATTTAAGTTGAGCGCGATCACCTTAAACGTCCCATTTTTGGGCAACGTCACCGTCTTCATCGCCGTCTCAACCTCACGAGCTGACTCTTCTAGGCTCGTCCCCACTTTAAACGACACGCTCACCGCCGACTGACTCGGATAGGTCGAAGACTGAATCTCATCTAAGCCTTTGAGCGATCGCAGAGTCTGCTCGATCGGCTGAGTCAACTCGCGCTCAGTGTCGAGGGCGGTCGTCAAGGGTGCGTTGGCAGTCACCACCACCACCGGAAAGGCAATGTCAGGAAACAGCGCATATTTAAGAGAGCTAAATGCCATGATCCCCGCGACGGTGACGGCGATCCAAAAGCCGATGGTGAGCCACGGGGCGGCGATCGCCAGTCGAGAAATATTAAAGCGCTCTTGCGAAGAGTGGTTACGATTTGGCTGTACCATAGTGTGCGACTGAATAGTAAATGCGTAGGTCTACCAGATTAGAGTATGGAGTCGTTTGTAGGGACGTTCCATAATCCTACAGATCCTCAAAATAGAATTCTGTCACACTTTATCCTCATACTTTTTGCTGACTCTCCTCGTCCCCCAAGGTGCAGAATATCAAGCGGTCTGTCGCGGTTTAAAGTCCCGCAAAAGTCCACCGCAGGTGGTAGCCCTTCCGATCGGCGTTGAGCCAGTCACCCAGTTTTTGACCCACTGGCAGCGCTCCCCATCCTTTACGGAAGTCCTGCAATCAGGCGTTTTAGTCATGGGCTTATGTGGGAGTCTTACCGCAAAATTGAGCGTGGGCGATCGGGTGCTCTACCAGTCCTGTCGAAATGCGTCGGGCAAGATCTGGGAGTGCGATCCCACCCTGACAGACCAAATCCAACAACATTTGACAGAAACAACTCTGGTTCGGGGGCTTACGAGCGATCGCGTCATCTCCTCGGCTCACGAAAAGCAGCAGCTTGGACAAATTCATCAAGCCGATGTGGTGGATATGGAAGGATCAGCCATTATGACGACCTTGGCTCAGGCAGGAGTTCCCGTTGCGATGGCGAGAGTCGTCAGTGATGACATTGACCATGATTTACCCGACCTATCGGCAGCAATTAGCCCAGCCGGGAAACTACGATCGCTGCCTCTCGCACTTGGGATGATCCGTCAACCGATCGCCGCCCTGCGACTGATTCGAGGCTCTTTAAAAGGATTGCAGGCAATAGAAGCGATCGCCGCCCATCTTCCCTAACTTTTTTCGGCATTGCGAATGAGCTTCCCTCACACCCTGCACACTGGGTTGGTGGGCGCGCACAATCGTTGAGTCAATCATCGCGTATTCGTTGTCGGCATCCTCTGCCAAGTGCTAAGGAGAAGACGCGATGATTGCTTTGGTGGAGGGGTTGTTTGTCCAGATTGCGACCTTAGAAGCCTGTATCGAAACGTTAGAGAATCAGCGACAGAAGGATAGTCAGACCAGCAGTAAGCCGCCATCGAGTAATGGGTTTGGGAAACGAACCCGGAGCTTGCGGACGAAGAGTGGGGGACAGAAGGGACATCCAAATAACCCATGGAACGGCGCGACGAGGTGGATGAAATCGAGACCCATCAAGTCAGTTAGTATCAAGGGTGTGGAGCGTCCTTGGAGTTCGTCGAAGTCTTGAGTTGGGATGTGCGGCAAGTGCATGACTTGCTGCCGATGCGGTTAGTCGTGAGAGACCATCAGGCAGAAGTGAAGTGCTGCCTAGATTGTGAAGTGCTGAACCGAGGAGAATTCCCAGTTGGAGTCTCGAACGTCGTGCAGTACGGGTCTGGGGTGAAAAGCCTGCTGGCGTATTTGTCAGAGTATCAAATGTTGCCACCCGAACGGGTCTGTCAATTGATGCAGGATGTGTTGGGATAAATCGTTTTAGAAGGTGCGCTGTTCAACAGTTGAGTGCGTTGTTTCGAGCAACTGGCGGAGGTGTCCAGGCAGACCAAAGCAGGAATGCAAGGGTCTGCGGTGAGACACTTTGACGAAACAGAACTGCGGATCAACGGGGATTGTATAAATGTTGTGTCAAAGGAGTGACGCACGACCTCCACCGTCTATCTTTCTTTTTTCAACAAACCAACCCTGCCATTCTGGGGAACTTTGAGCCAGAAAGCGGTTTAGCGTTCAAGCCATTGCTCAGGGTCAACGTCCCCTAATTTTGGGGGATTTAGAGGCTGAAGCCGACTGAAACGAGGTGACAAAGACTTGCGTATGCACAGTAGCTCACAGGAGAGGGAACAAGATTTTTCGCTCTCTTCTCCTGCGGGAGCGGGGTTGTCGAGGGCTTGCCCCACTTCGTGAGGAGGGCAATTCGTAATTGGATTCAGCAACGCCGTGATTTGAAGGGTTTGAATCTCACGAATGACTCGCTCTTTGCTTGCCATCAAGTGGCTTTGAATAGCTTGCGTAGCAACTTGAGGCTGACGATCGACAATCCCTTGATGAATGTGTCGATGTTTGCTGAAAATCTCCAACCCATGAGGGTTGTGCTGCATCGTCCGAATTCTCGGCAGAGTCATCTTGTCGAAGACTCGATCGAGCAAAGACATTAGCCAGGAGTTGTCCGCACTTTTGGCGATTAGGCAATAAAATTCATAGTTGAGGTGCAGCAGTTACTAGGTCGTTGACGAGTGCGATTCTTTTGCGATTGCTTTTTCGACCTGTGTGATGGCTCGATCGGTCTCGTCTAGCTGCTCAGATCGGGGTTCTGACAACCTGTAGCCTGTCTGCTAACTTGTTTTCGCTTATCTTGATCGCCCCCTGCCCATTTACCCACAAGAATTGCCGTTCGCAGAGCTTGACAGGTCTGCTCGTGAAGAGATTGAGAACGGTGTAGCGATCGTGGCGAAAGACCTGCTGCGAAAGCTCCAAAATGGTAGATATCACAACCTAATACAGCTTGAGACTATCGATATGAATCTCTATTTAGGGTTAGATTTTGGCACATCTGGCGCTCGATCGATGCTCATCGATTTGAGCGGGGCGATTCAATTTCAATCCCGTTGTCCGTTTGTTCAGCGTTCTGTGGAGATGTCTACAGATTGGCAAACTGCACTCTTCAGTTTAATCGAGCAAATTCCTCGGTCGATGCGATCGCAGATCGGCGCGATCGCAATTAACGGCACATCTTCAACGGTGCTGCTCTGCGATTCACACGGGCAACCCATTTGTGAACCGATTCTCTATAGCGATGCTCGCGCTGCTGACGTGCTGGATCAGGTGAGGGCGATCGCTCCCCCAAACCACACCGTTGTGAGCGCCACTTCTAGCCTTGCCAAGCTAATTTGGTGGAGTCAACAGCCCGATTTTTCATCAGCTCACGTTTTTCTTCATCAAGCTGATTGGTTGGCGTATTTGCTGCACGGGCAACTGGGCATCAGCGACTATCACAATAGCCTCAAGTTGGGCTATGACGTAGAGCGGCTCTGCTATCCTGACTGGATCGATGCCCTCCCGTTTCGAGCCTTGCTGCCTCGCGTCGTTGCGCCTGGCACCCCAATTGGAGAAGTTACGCCGACGATCGCAACCCAATTCGGCTTGCCCTCCACCTGCCTTATCTGTGCAGGAACGACCGACAGCATCGCCGCATTCTTAGCGAGTGGAGTCAAAAACCCCGGTGAGGCAGTGACTTCTCTCGGTTCAACGCTGGTGCTAAAGTTGCTCAGTCAAACCCGTGTCGAAGATAGCCGCTATGGAATTTATAGCCATCGGCTCGGAGATTTATGGCTGGTCGGCGGAGCGTCTAACACAGGCGGGGCAGTGCTTCGACGCTTCTTTAGCGACGCAGAATTAGCAGAATTCAGTCGGCAAATTCCTCTCGATCGAGCTAGTCCGCTCGATTATTACCCTCTGCTCAAACCAGGCGATCGCTTTCCTATCAATGATCCTGATCTGTCGCCTCGGTTAGAGCCACGCCCTAGCGATCGAACTGCGTTTCTGCACGGTCTGCTAGAGAGCATTGCCCGACTTGAAGCTGAAGGCTATCGCCTGCTACAATCTTTTGGCGCGAGTAAATTAACACAAGTCTATACCGCTGGAGGAGGCGCGACTAACGAGTCTTGGGCTGTGATTCGAGAGCGTCACCTTCGAGTTTCTGTGCGTCGATCGGCTCAAACTGAGGCAGCTTATGGAACGGCTAACTTAGCAATGCAGTCACGCGATCGAGTTTTTCGATAAACAGAGAGTTGGATTTCACAGTGGGAATACTGAAAACAAGCGAGGAAATCACCTCTTTTAACAACATCATTCAGCATGTGGCGCAGGTTGATCAATTTAATTCAAAGCTTAAAAACCTATGGAGATCTGAGTCCTGATTTACGGCTCAGACAGCGTGTTAATTCTGCCTTGCGCGATCGCCCATTCTATGGCTCAAGGGCATGGTATAAAACTTTTTGGCAACCCTTAGAAGTCTCTAGCGAGATTGCAGAATTTGTCTATCAGCAGATGGAAGTCTATTCTGGCTTGATGTCAGCTCACCTATTGCCCAGCGATCGCCTCATCGAAGATCTGAACCTCCCCCTAGTCTGCTGGTTTGATTGGGAAGCCAATCTCTGTGACGATTTTTACGATCGCTTTGGAGTCGATATCAGCCATTGCTTTGATCTGCATCACCTTTCCACCGTCAAAGAACTCGTTGTTTTTCTCAATCACCAATTGCTCTCAGTGAACTACTCTTGAGATAGTGATTTGTGGTGGGTCGCAGATGGATAAACCATTGGATGTTGAGCAATCTCAAGCGGTTGCCAAACAGGTAAAGACGAAAGGAAAAGCCAGTTTTGACAATGCTTATAAAGCGGCGTTGGTCACAGAAGACGCAACGTATGTGCAGGGGTTTTTAGTCTACGAGGGTGCGCCCTTTAAGCCGATCGAGCATGGTTGGTTAGAGTTGAACGATCGCTTAGTCGATCCGACGTTTCCCCATCTCAATCGCAAAGCCGATCAGCTTTTTTATTTTCCGGCTCAACGGCTGACGGTTAAGCAGTTAAAGAAGGCGATCGAGGAAGCTCAAGAAGACTATCCCGAAGATGAGTCGCTGCCCATTTATGGCAAATCGCCTTACGAATATTATGGTGATGTGATGTTAGGCGGCAAGGAATATGTCGAAGCGCATCAAGCCGCAGACGCGAAGTGCAAAGAATTAAACAAGCCAAAGTCAAAGAATGGCACGGGTGATTAGTTTTTACCTCGTCCCCTCTAGCAATACTCCGGACATTTTTTTGAACGGTTTCAAAAGGCTTTCAGGGCTTATGGCTTCAGGACTGAGCTATTTTTTCAAAGTTAGCTCCACCTCTGACTTTGAAAAAAAGATCAAGCCTACGGCTGAATCAGGGTTTGAGGTCTGAAACCTGCTCAAATTTTGTCCGAAGTATTGCTCTAGCGGCTACTTGTAATACCTTCAGCATGGTTAGTGAAGTAAAACGCGATCACTCCGTAAACTTGTTCAAGAGTTAGCAACGGAAAAGACTGAACAATGCTTTCAGGCAATCCCCACTTAGAGCAGTGAATCTCAATTGGTAAATCAGAGAGCCGGAAATCGTCTTCGTCCGTCGATACCTGTGTGCCCTCCAATGCTTAACGGTCTGTGCTGTGTGTCACCGGATGACATTACTACTTTGCATCATAAACCGATAGCGTATTCCTCCGTTCCGAGTGCATACACTTTTTAGACAGGTTTGCAATACTCCGGACATTTTTTGAGGCAGAGGCTGAAACCCTCATTCCACCGTTGGTATTTGCCTCAGTGATGATGCTGAAACCCGCATTCCACCGTTGGCGATTTAAAATTGTCCGGACTGTTGATTTGAGAGTATCAATAATACAGGCTATTTACACTTCTTCAAGAAGAAGCTTACAGAGCTTATCAATCAACCTATCGTTGTCTCGAATCACATTATCTGCCAGAACTTTTAGTGCGACGATATTATCTCGCTTGGCATTATCCATTCTCTCATCAACTCCCATGAGACTTGGTTGAATACGGTAATACTTGTCTTCAGGAATCAACTGCTGAAGTTGGGAATGTACAGCATCACTAACACCATCAAAAACAACGTCTAGAATTGGTTGAGCCCATTTAGCTAACCCCCATGTTCTTGCTTCTTCATATGGCATTCTCAGAGAGAGTTCTCCAGTACCCAGTGAAATAAGCAAGAAATCATTTACATCTTTATGAACTCGTTTTGCCTCTGCATAAGCATACAAGGTAGGATTATTGGCATAAACACCACCATCTACTAAAGCATAATAATCCGATGAGTTAGGCTTGTTTAGTTTAAGAGGCTCAAAATACGTCGGTGCAGCAGAAGTTGCTCGTCCGACCAATTTCATTGGAAAGTCTTCGCTAGCTTTTTTCTTCGCTTGACTACTGAGGAAAATCTGAGGACAGCGACGTTCCAAGTCATAACTTGTGATTAGAACATCCTTTAGAGACTCACTGAGACGAGTATCACCAAAGTAGGTATCCAAAACTTCTTCAAGTCCTTTATGGGGATATTTAGGATGAAGAGCCATGCCTGTGGTAGTCCAAACACCCTCAAGTAAATCAAGACGAAAGATTTTACTGCCTTCCTTCTCATACAGATTTACCAATTTCTGAGCATTGTATTTTGGCTTTCCCTCAGAATCTAAGTCTGGCTTACTGAGTCCCAAAGCTAAAATTCCGCCAGTGGAAGTACCAGCAATTAAATCAAACAATTCTACAGTTGTTCTGTTTGTTCGCTTTTCAATTTCGGCTAACAACATTGCTGGAAGAATGCCTCTAATGCCTCCTCCATCGATCGACAAGATTTTAATCATAGCTACAAATCCTTGTTCTACGGAACTGGCGTGGATGTAGTATTCCCAACAAGTGACATTGAACTTCTTATCAGAGAGCAAGTCTCCGTATATCATCCTAAGTTAGGCGAATAGGCAGAAACTTTCTAGATAGTACCTCGATCGAGCTAAATCAACAAAACCTTCCTCTCATTTTTAATTGACTGCTCATGGAACCACGATCGAACAAGCTTATGCAAACAGTAGCCGCCCTTTAGGTTCTGGGATGGGTCGCCCTAATTCTTGTGCAGTTTCAATCCATTGTTGAATCACGACTTCGACATTTTGCACAGCTTCCTGATACGTTTCGCCATCTGCCACACAACCAGGCAGTTCGGGCACTTCAACAATGAAGACTTGATCGACCTCGCTCCAATAAATAATCAGTTCATACTTAATCTTCATCTTGACCTCCGAGTTGATACTTCAAAATTATGTTACGAACTTGCTTAACCTGATAGGCTTTGGCTTTTCCTTGCTTGGGCTTGAAGATTTAAAATTTCTTCAACCCCTTCCTTTGAGAAAATGTGATGGCTTCCTTGGATACGTTCATCAAAACCAAGGCTGACTAGCAGTTGACACAGTGGCTCAAAGGGCATGTTCGCATCGGAGGTTCCCAGTAAGATTTTGACCAGTAGCTTATCTCGCTGACTCACTGAGTTTTCCTTTCCACTTCTTCAGGCTCAAATTTTTGACATTCAAAGTAAGGTTCTTAATTTTACCTGACTGACCCTAAAACTTGAAGAAGCTGCGGATCTGGTTATGCAGTTGACAGTAACGATCTATTTATCGAGACTCAGACTTTGCCTCATCTTTAGGAGTGCAAACATAGTCTACGACTGCATAGGCACTGCTTCCGGGCTTTGGCTGAGAGAGCATTCCGCTATCGCCATACTCAAACTTTTGAATCAGCTTCCTGTTTTTAGTGTAGGCATTAACCTTTCTCATGCGCTGCGATTTGGTCGTGCAGTCTACCGACCAGCGAATCACAGCACCGTGTAACGGCTGATCGACTTTAGTGTCTAAAAAAGCGTTGTTTGGTTGGGGAAACTCGCGATATTCCCAATACCAGACGCTTGAGCCATTGCGCTGAATCGAATTTGTATCGACAAAGAACTTGTCATTTACAGAATTCTCAGAAATCTTTGTCCATTCGACAGCAGACGCGATCGGAGCATACGCCACCATTGCTCCAACCATGACCCATTGAAAAAGTTGTTTAATCACGATCGGTTAACGCTTAAGAGAGGGTTGTTCGGCTGAGGGTTTAGAAGACGGTTTAGCGGATTGCTCGATCGATGCCTGCGCGTTTCGCATCGCCTGGATCGCGAACGGATCATTTGGACGCTCATCTAATGCCCGTGAGAAGTAGAGCAACGCAGTCGCCGCATCTTTTTGCTGCTCGGCAGCATAGCCTGCTTGCATATAGCGATCGAAGATCGAGGTCTGATTGCCATTCGTCCTAGGGGTAGGCGCGGTTGCAACGGTTGGAGTCCGCCATTTATAGAGACTGACGACTTCCTCGACATAGGGCGCGATCGCCGTTTTGCTATAGCTGGTGGCATCGCCTGTCATCCACCAAGCAGCCACTCGTCGCACCGCTATAAATTCGTTGTTGCCGCTGGCGCGATATTCGTCACGCAGGGCATCGCGAACGACGCAAGTGACGACCGATCGTGCCGTTGTGGAGTTCGCTTCAAACTCGGTTGATGAAAGCTGGCGACCCGTGCATTGCTTTGACCATCGAGAAATCGCGTCTGGCTTCACCTGCCATTCGCTATAGAGACCATCATCTTTAGTTGCCGTTTTGGGGGCTGCTTGCCGCAGAGCTTCGACCATCTTCCCAACCTGAGTTTCTGAAATTTGAGCTTGAGCAGGCAGTGCGCTCAGGCAAAGGCTGACCCCAAAACCACCGATTAATCCGACCCATCGCGATCGCATAAGTTGCCCCGTGAATCTAAAGCTAATGGATAAATGCTTTTGACGGCTTATCTTAAAGATTGGTTGCTTCACTGAATCAAAATTTTTGTCATGGAAGTGAATAAGAATGAACCTTTTGAGAAGGTCAAGAGATGCTAACCCAGTTTAAAAGTGTCACCCTAACAGAATAGGTTTGATCTCAGTATCCATGATGTGAACAACATCACCACCGTAATTCTTGTTCACATATTAGTAAACTTTGCTATCGAATTTCTCACAATCTGAGCGATTCCTTCTAACCTTGAAGATAAAGAGTCTGAAAAACCTTTTGCACAAAGTTGATTTTCTCAACTTTATCGATGCATCTGCAAAAGGTTGTTTATGTTTGGCTCTCACTATCATCACAAATGAGGGATAAAATTATGTCTCAACATCGCGCCGCAGAATTTTTTAAAGCTGTTAGGAAAGATCAAGCGCTGCAATCAAGAGTGCGAGCTACCAGCGATCCTAAAGCGTTTGTTCAGATTGCCTCTGAGCGGGGTTATCACTTTACAGAAGATGACTTAGAAAGCGCTCTCGATCAGATTTCTGAAGCTGAACTTGCGTCTCTATTTAACCCTGGCGTTGGAGGTCGCGAACGCATCGTTCCCCGATAGAAAATGGGGTGAACCCTTTAGAGACGTTCTGGTGGAACGTCTCTATCGCGTGAAATTAGAACAAATGATCTAATAAATTTGTGAGAAATGTGACTGGGTAACGGACGATCGCTTAGCATATCTTGAGAAACGCTGTGATGTTGTGGCAGTTCTTCTCTAAAATCATGCTCAAATCTCGTCCCTTTTCGCTGGCGTTACTCATTCTAGGGTTGACGACTGGCTGCACGGCTGAAGCGTCTAAATCGATCGCGCCTCAAGTGATTTCTTCACCCGCCTCTTTGCCGTCTAGTCAAAGTCCTTTTGTGCTTGCTGCGACCACTTCACCCGATGCGGCAACGAGTGGCACGATTCAGCAATATCTCAAAAAATTAGCGAGTCAGGGGTTTTCCGAAAAATCTCAAGGCGTGTGGATGCAGTCGGGCACAACGCTATTAGTCAATCATCAAGGGACAACGCCTCTATCGGCGGCATCGCTCACCAAAGTGGCGACTTCTTTAGCGGCGCTGCAAACCTTTGGCGTTGACCATCGATTTGTGACCGAAATTGGCTCAACGGGACTGATCGAGAACGGCGTTCTCAAAGGAGATTTGATTATTCAAGGCGGCAGCGATCCCTTATTGGTGTGGGAAGACGCGATCGCATTAGGGAATCTGCTCAATCAGCTACAAATCCGCCAGATAACGGGCAATGTGATTGTCGTCGGCAGATTTTATATGAACTTTGAGGTAGACACTCAAAAGTCTGGTGCGTTGCTCAAACAGGCATTCAACGCCGCCACCTGGACTGAAGAAGTCAAAGCCCAACATCTCACTTTGCCACCCGGAACGCCTCGTCCGCAAGTGGCGATCGCGGGGTCTGTCAAAGTCGCAAATACGATTCCTGCTAACGTTAAGCCGCTGTTGCGTCATCAATCGCTGCCGCTGGCTGAACTGCTCAAGAAAATGAATCGCTACAGCAACAACGTGATGGCAGAAATTATCGCTAGCACGGTGGGCGGGGCAAAAGTTGTTTCGTTTAAAGCGGCTCAAGCGGCGAATGTTCCTCAGTCAGAAGTGCTGCTGGTCAACGGGTCGGGGTTAGCCGCCGAAAATCGGATTTCTCCTCGTGCGGTTTGTGCAATGTTTTTGGCGATCGAGCGATTTCTCGAACCCTCTAAGCTGACAGTTGCCGATATCTTCACTGTTGTCGGACAGGATACGGGAATTTTAGATGCGCGTAAAATCCCGACGTTGGCAGTTACGAAGTCGGGCAGTTTGGATGCGGTTAGTGCGCTAGCGGGGGCGTTGCCGACGACCAAAAAGGGCGTTGTTTGGTTTGTGGTGATGAATGGCGGCAGCGCAAATCTAGAGGGGTTTCGGTCAGAGCAAGAATCCCTTTTACAACGGCTGTCAAGTCAGTGGGGCGCAGCGCAAACGTCTCCAGCAGAGCTGTCTGTGAACGGGGAGCGATCGGGCAAAGCAACCGTGAGTGAACGGATCAACTAAGGCGTGCGCAGATCGACGGGACGGGCGACGAGGATTCCGATCGCGTCGTCTACTCTCTCGACATAGCGCTGAAGATTGGGAGAAATCATCACGCCTCTCACGGGGGCAGAATGGATTAAGCCGATGCCTCCGTTTGGGCTGCGATAAACCAACCCCGTATGAGTCACATCTAAACCAGGGATTTTGGTCGCGATCGCGATCACATCTCCCGATTCTAACAACGCATATTTGCTTTGAATCTGGTCAGTGGGAATATAGCGAATGCTGGCATTGTCTAGGGTTGACTCCATCTCAGAAATGCACTGACGATTGGCTTCGCTGTGGGCAAGCTGCGGATAAGCCTGCCAGTGAGTGCTCATAAAATTTAAGGTCTTGTTGATCGGAACGCCATCTAATTTTGAGGTGAGGCTTTTCATAATGTTTCGTTTTTGATTCTCGGCAAGCCATTCTGAAAAGTAGTGCAAACGGCTGCAATATCCGTTCAGTTCACCATTCACATAACGTTGCTCACGAATATTCTGAATGTATGTAGACGTTGAGTAATCTCGCTTAACAATTCCTCTCGTGATTGCCAATACGCTTTCTATCAACAATACGCAGTCAAATTTCTGAAGCGATAGGGTTAGCGTTTCGGCTGATGATTCTTCTAGCAGATTTTCTTGATAGGGAGTAGCCAATAGCTGTTCTGCGACCGCTTGCATCACACGTCCCATTGGACGCTGATATAAGTCACGATCACGGGCGTATTTCATAATTCGTTGAAAACTAACCTCATCTTGAGCAGACAAAGCCATCTCAGTTGAGAGAGTTTTAGCTTCCATAACAGGATTCTGGGTAAGGCTTGACGGCTTTAGATAAACTGATTGGAGGGTTGGACTAGACAATGCCTGTTGCCCAATTGTCCAGATCCACGGAGACACAGCCGCGCAGCCCAATAGCATCCCCACGATCGAAAGCCTAACTCGTTTTTTCATACCCGGTGTTCTCATCAACTAACCTTGCGGAGGCTAACCTACGATCGCCCCCCTACTTGTGTTAAATAATATACCCAGACTTAAGTATTTCTAGAAGACTTGCTGAAAGCTCTCTAGAAATCATTTAATTATTTATCTTTAATAATTTCCTGATCTCGTTTATGGAAGACGAATAGGATAGATTATGCGGAATAAATCTCGTTGACTTTATATAGTTCCTATGAAAACTCAGCAATCTCATCAGGTTCGCGTTTCATCCTCAATCGTCCTGTGGTAGGCTCAAAATAGTTCAGGCTAGGGAAGTTTTTAATAGATCCAGCCATGCTCGATACCGATCGTCTTCCCCTGACGGGTGATGCTCTTGCGTGTTTCCGCCACGGGCTTGACTGTGCCGCTGCTGGAGAACATGAGAAAGCGGTTGCCCACTACAACAAAGTTTTGCAAACACGATCGGACTTCTGGGAAGCCTGGTATGAACGCGGGTTGTCTCTAGAGAGTTTGGGCTTCTATTCTGAAGCGATCGAGAGTTACGATCGGGCGTTAGAAACTGACCCCAATCGCGGATCGGTTGATGAGATTTGGCACGATCGCGGCAATGCCCTGCAGTATGGACTAGGAGACTATGAAGCGGCGCTCAAATGCTATGACCAGACGCTGCAACTCAATCATGCTCATGTCAGAGCTTGGCAAAATCGCGGTAACGCTTTGCTCTATGGGTTGAGTCACTATGAAGACGCGATCGCCAGCTACAATCGCGCCTTGCAGCTTAACTCTGAAAGCTATTTGACCTGGCGCAATCGTGGCAACGCCCTGGTCGAGCTAAAACGCTATACCGAGGCGATCGCCAACTACGATCGTGCCCTCTCTCTGCAAGCAGATGATCAGGTTTCGTGGCAAGCTCGTCTGTTAGCCTCTCAGCAGCTTGGACTAAACTCACTGCGGCAGCCGACCACTAAGCCAACCTGGTATGGAGATGGCTACGACGATTCAGCGCCGATAGATGAATCAACTTCGCCTAAAGAGGGTGGTGAGGTTGAATCGGCAGGATGTCCGCAGCCTCTATTCATCGTTGAGGATGATGCCGGACAGCGCGAGATTGCGTTAGAAAACAAACACTACACGATCGGACGAGATCCGAAGAATGACATCTGTTTACGATCGCAGTTTGCATCTCGATATCATGCAGTGCTGCGGCGAGTCAACCACGAAGATGGCAGCTATACCTACACGATTACAGACGGCAATTTAGATGGGAAACCGAGCACCAATGGGCTTCTAGTCAACGGGCAGAAGCAGCAGACTTGGGCACTCAAAACAGACGATTTGATTGTCTTTGGTCCTCGTGTGCGGGCGACTTATCACAGGGCGATCGGGCAGGCGATTTTAGTGACTGACTAGACCTCTTACAAAAGTCTGAAGATGCCCTCATCCCCTTCTCCCAAGTTTGAGAGAAGGGGAGCCAGATTTCAAAGTCCCTCTCCCAAGTTTGGGAGAGGGATCTAGGGTGAGGGTAGGGACTTTTGCAAGAGGTCTACGATTTATTGAGTGAGATGTTTTGCCTCTAGGGGTTCGGGTTTACGCACTCGGCGCACCAAACTGGGTTGCTACATTGGAAGTCGCAGGTGTTTCAAGGGGTTTTGGCTAAATGGGCGACTGACTTCATTCTGCGTGGAGTCTAGTCTAAAGACTTTATCGATCGACTGATTCAAGCCAGCCCTCACTGAAACCGTGAAAATAAAACTCATCTTTGCAATCGCTTTAGCGCTTTTGGCATTTACTATGGTCATGTTTGCAACGTTGCTACCGAGTTCTGATAGCAAAAATCAGGCAGTCAGCCCCATCAATCAGCTCTACGTGTTTGGCGACAGCCTTTCAGATACGGGCACCATTTATAACGCCACTGGAGGAGCCTATCCTCCTAGCCCACCTTACTTTCAAGGACGCTATTCAAACGGTCCGGTTTGGGTTGAGCATCTGGCTTCTAAGCTAGCAGTCACCCTCGATCGCGCTCACAACTTTGCGGCAGGAGGGGCAACCACCGGAGCGAACGGTTCTTATGGAGTTCCTGGGTTGCTCACTCAGGTGAAGAGTTTCACAACGGCTCACTCCCAGGCAGACCCACAGGCACTCTACGTCATCTGGGCAGGCGCAAATGATTATCTGCAAGGGGCAACCAGTCCGACGATCGTGGTCAAAAATCTGATGCAGGCGATCGAGTCTCTCTCAAAGGTGGGTGCCCAAAACATCTTAGTCGGCAACTTACCTGATTTGGGGCAGCTTCCATCGACGCGAAACACGAGCAATTCTAGCCCTCTCAGTGCGGTTACTCAGGCTCACAACCTCAGTTTGGCTCAGTCTCTTAAAGGAGTTGGAGCCAAAGTTAAAATCATTTCACTAGACGCAAACACGCTTTATCAAGAAGCCGAAACTAATCCAGCTAAGTTTGGGTTTACCAACGTGACGACGGGTTGCCTCTCGGCTCCCGATCGCTGTCGTCAACCCGACACCTTCTTGTTTTGGGATGGCATTCATCCGACTACGGCAGCGCATCGAGCACTGAGCGAAATTGCCTTTTCAGCCCTGCAAGTTGGGCAGAGATCGAGCTAAGGATCGTGGATTAAATAACCTGTTATTTTGAGCTGACGCTAACTTGCTTGACAGTCGCCCCCTAAATCCCCCAATCTGGGCAGGGTGGTTTCATTGTCGCCAGAGGAATTCTGAAAGGCTTATCGCTTCGTTCCCATTGGAGCAACGCTGTGACAAGAGGGAACGAGTTTTCAATGCTTTTGAATTTTCTTCAATGACAATGAAACCACCCTGCCTCTCCCTAGGGAGAGGGGAGCTAGAAATCTTGTTCCCTCTCCCCAGGGAGAGGGCTAGGGTGAGGGTAAATTCTTTGGTTGATATCTGGATTCAGAAACATTGCATTTCTGACGATCGCTGTTCATGAAACGGTTTTCTTACTCTCGGCTGCTGCCCTACTTGACGCTGTTGCTCTGGGTCTTGCCTCTCGTGCTGCTCAGAAGTGGACAGCAAAGCCTGATGGCGCACGACGAAGGCATTTATGCGGCTCAAGCCCGATCGATTCTGCAAACGGGCGATTGGGTCAGCGTGCAGTGGGGCGGCGAAGCGGGATTTGATCGGACGATCGGAATTCAGTGGCTGATAGCTGCCTGTTATCTGATGTTTGGCACCAGTGAAGGAACGGCGCGACTGCCAAGCGCGATCGCGTTCGTTTTCAGCGTGTTGTTAACTTACCGAATCGGCTGCTATCTCTTAAATCCCCGTTTGGCGTGGTTAGGAGCCGCGATTTTTAGCGTCATTCCGTTAGTCGTACAATATGGGCGATTGGCAACGCAAGATTCTGTCCTTGTCTCGATCGAGCTACTCGGAATCTGGGCGCTTTTAGAAGCAACCAATCCTCAACTCAAAACTCGAAATTCTTTGTGGTTACTGCTGGCGGGCTGTAGCGTTGGCTGGGGATTTTTGATTAAAGGATTTATGATCATTCCGGCGGCGGTGGCGCTTTTGCCCTATCTAATCGGGCAACAGTCGCGTCATCGGCATCTCACAAATCCCTGGTTGTATGTGGGTTTAGGGTTGGGCGCTTTACCTACGATCGTGTGGTTGAGAGCCGCGATCGCGAACTATGGTAATAAACCGATCGCAGAATTGTTCGGCAAACTCATTCATCTCAAAGGACAGACTTATTTGGGAGCAGGTCCGTTTTACTATATCTGGAACATCCCGGCGAATGGCTTTCCGTGGGTATTTTTTGCGTTGGCGGGATTGTGGTTGGCGTTCTACGATCGCGATGTCCGACAACTTCTAAAAGACAATCACGCTCGATTATTATTGCTGGGATATCCCATTTTATTATTCGTCGAACTGACGTTATTTGGGACTCGCACTCACTATTACCCGCTTCAGTTAATGCCCTTTGTGGGATTGTTGGCAGCGATCGCGCTCAACCAACTCGCTATTCTCTACGCAAACCGCAAACAATATCGACTTTTCACGAGCTTAAACTTAGTTTTTGGTGGTTTTGCTGTCATTCTGATCGCGATGAGTTTCGCAATTTTGACTCGTCTGATTACGATTCCGGGTGTGAAGTTAGAGATTTTATTTTTAGGCTCGATCGTGGCTCTTGTTGTAGGGTTTGGGTGGCTAACTTTACCGATTGTCTGGCTGAGACGACATCAGACAGACTTGACGAAATCATCGCAGCAATGGCTAGCAGGATGGCTACTCACCTCTTGGATGGGACTAGCGATGCTCGGTTTAACAGGATTGTGGGGAAACTATGTTCCTCAACTAAAGACATTTTTGCAAACGCCCCAGATTGAAGCCGTTCTGAAATCGCATCGCGTCAGTTTTGTAGTGAACGACGATCGGATGAGTCGCGACGATCGTAAAACTTATCTGCTGCTCAACTTTTACACACCGCACATCGGACGACCTCTTACCCAAATAAATCTTCTAGAACGAGATGACTATGCGTGGCTCGATCCGAGTATTGCAGCCACCAAACCCGCTCAATATCCCGTCATCGGCTCATTTCAAAAGTGGCAACTGATTAAGAAACCGTAATCGGCAGTCTCACAACCACGATCGTTCCTTGATTGACCTCACTTTGAATCGTGAGCAGGTATCTTTTAAGAGCGTCAGCGCTGTTTGATGCGAGTCAGCAACCCCAGTAACCTGATAGTGGGCTGCCTCTAATCGCATTTGAAGGTATCAGACAACGACACTTTCATTGTCTGATACCTGGTGGTCTAATTCGATCCTAACGCTACGATCTCGCGTCCTTCTCATTGTGTGGTCATTGTTTACCAAAAACCGCTCGACTGAACCGGAGTAGCCTGAGTTTAGCAAGATCTCAAAATGAGTTGAGTCAGCAGAGTATCGCGTTTGAGATAGAGCGGATGTCGAGGTTGTCCAGTTTTTGTGACACCCAGACAATAGAGATTTTGCTGAGAATTCAACCGTTCAATCACCGCCTGATCGCGCCCTCTCAAAGTCCCCCAATTTCCCCAGGCAAGAACGATCGTCTCGACTCGATCGCTCAAACTAGAGAGATAGCGATCGTTGTCTTCACCGATCGGGTCTGCAATTTGCTTGAGAAGTGGCGGACTTTTTGCCCGATATGCAAACAGATTCACCACTTCTAAACCGCCATAGCCCCAGTTTTGAGCAAACCCGATACATCGTCGAATCGTCGGATCGTTGACGGTCGCATCAGCTCGATTGGGGTTGAGCATCACAAACCCGACTTTGGGCAACTGGCTCCACGATCGCCAAAGCGAATATCGATATGTGCTTGAATCGTCAAATACTGCACCTGAATGCATCGCTCACCCTAATGGAAATCTCCCTGGAAGCACGGCATGAATATATTCACTGCCCGACTCAGGAAAACCCCGGTGATAGAGCGCTTCTTCGGGTCTGCCCCAGCCTAATTGCAGCAAAATTTCTAGTGTGTCATTGCTGCCTTGGCGCGTCAGCGTCGCCCATTCGGTGCGATCGAGAAGGCGATCGAAATCATTGCCTGACATCGGCTGATAAAACTTCCCGCAATTCATACTTAAATAGAAATTCATCCCGTCGGTGACTTCTTGCCAAAACGCCACGATCGACGTTTTTGCCGCTCTTAGAATCATGCGATCGCTGTTGAGACTAATCAACTGATCGTCAATTCTAGGATAGCGAAACGGGCTACCTTTAATCGTCATGGTTTGCCACACGATTCCAGAAACCTGATGCTCTCGCTGATAGAGGTGCACTGTGTTGCGAAAGTCATTGTAAGCAGTGAATTTTTGAATGCCGTCAGATTTGACAAAGCGATCAATAATCGGATTGATGCCCGATGGCGTTGCAGCCAAGTTTAGACGCTGCCCATTTATGCAGGCTCGTCGCTCGTCAGCGAGAATTTTGACCAACTCTTCGGTGCTGTAGATTTTTGACATCTCAAAATCCTCTAGCCAGAGTATCTGATGCTCAAGTTCCCTTTGGTTGAATCCTAGCGCGTCATGCCCGTTTGAGCCGTGTTTGTCGGGGTCTTCTTAAGAATTTCTCGATCGTCACCTCAAACGCGGACGAATTCCATAATGACGGAGCTGCAGATAATCGTGCAAGATCCGATCGTGATCAAAGCAAAGATTGCGCGGTAGCTCCCAAACGTTGACAATTTTCGCGTTTTTGGCATCGTCTCCTGCGGTCGGTTCGCCCTGAGCGGTGGCGACATAAACCATGCTGACTGTGTGCTGTCGGGCATCTCGCGCCGGGTCAGAATAGACATTGAGCAACTCGACTAATTCCACCTCTAAGCCGATTTCTTCCATTGCTTCTCGACGAGCGGTGGCTTCTGCGGGTTCGCCATAGTCCATAAATCCGCCTGGGATCGCCCAACCGTAAGGAGGATTTAGGCGCTCAATCAGAATAATCGGACGATCGGGGCGATCGATCATCTCAATAATAATGTCCACTGTAGGAGAAGGATTTTTGTGAGCCACCAGCACATCTAGGAGGATAAAGGACAATGGGTGAAAGTCGGGGTTCAAGCCAAATTCCATCCTTTCTTTTGACCGATTCTAACGTTCAGCGTGCCATGCTACAGTCTTCACATCTTATTGCTAATTCGTCCTTCACTCTTCACCCTTGCTTATGCCTTTTCCCAGATCAAGCGGCATTTTGCTGCATCCTACTTGTCTTCCCAGTCGGTTTGGCGTGGGCGAATTAGGCTCAGAGGCACAGCGCTTTATCGATTTTATGGCAAATAGTGGACAGCAGTTTTGGCAAGTGCTGCCATTGGGTCCAACCGGGTATGGCAACTCGCCCTATGCGTCTTATTCAGCGACAGCAGGCAACCCACTGCTGATCAGTTTGGAGGTGCTGCAAAAACAAGGGCTGCTGTGGGATGAAGATCTGTGGAATGTGCCTGAGTTTCCGATCGGGTGGGTAGACTTCGATCGCGTCACTGCCTTCAAGATGCCTCTGTTGCAGAAGGCGTGCGATCGCTTCAAAACACAAGCCTCTCCTGAACAACAGCAAAAATTTGCAGACTTTTGCCACAGCAAAGCCTATTGGCTCGATGACTATGCGCTGTTCATGGCGCTGAAGGGAGAACACGACGGCAAAAGCTGGCACCACTGGGAGCCAGACCTGGCGCATCGTCAGCCCAGCGCGCTTGAACCAGCCCGTCAACGCTTAAATGGCGAGATTTATTATCACAAATATCTTCAGTTTGAGTTCTTTCACCATTGGGCAGAGATCAAACAATACGCCAACGATCGTCATATCGAAATCATTGGCGACATTCCCATTTACGTGGCTCACGACAGCGCGGATGTGTGGGCAAACCCCGAAAACTTCTCTCTTGACGAAAAGACGGGCGAACCTAAACTAATGGCGGGCGTTCCTCCCGATTATTTTAGCGATACGGGGCAACTGTGGGGCAACCCGGTCTATAACTGGGAGCATTTGCAAGAGACGGACTTTGCCTGGTGGCTGCGGCGATTTGAGGCAATGTTAGATTATGTAGATATCATCCGCATTGACCACTTCAGAGGGTTTGAGGCTTATTGGGCGGTGCCTCAAGGTGAGACAACGGCGATGAATGGTGAGTGGATTAAAGCGCCTGGTGAAGAGTTTTTTGAAGTGCTGCGGCTCAAGCTAGGCAGACTGCCGATTATGGCTGAAGATTTGGGTGTGATCACTCCAGAAGTCGAAGCTTTGCGCGATCGCTTCGACTTCCCTGGCATGAAAATTCTACAGTTTGCATTCGGCTCTGATCCGGGCAATCCCTTTCTGCCCTTCAACTTTAGGCACAACAGCGTCGTCTATACGGGCACTCATGACAACGACACGACGATCGGGTGGTATGACTCTGCATCCGATTGGGAGAAGGAGCAACTCTGGCTTTATATGGGTAACATCGGCAATGACGGGGTGCACTGGGAGTTGATTCGCATGGCGTTGACTTCGATTTCAAATCAAGCTCTGATTCCCCTGCAAGATTTAATGGGACTCGACAACTCGGCAAGAATGAACTTTCCGGGCACTGCCGAGGGAAATTGGGGATGGCGCTATCGATCGGAGATGTTGAGTCACGAGTTAGGCGAAAAGCTCAAAACTCTGACGCGCGTTTCGGGTCGGCTGCGACAACATCAAGAAAGTGAATCCAATTAGCCCCTCTGTTTATCTACCATAAAATTAAAGGGCGTTGCTGAATCTAGATATGAACCGCTAGATTCGCCCTCACCCTAGCCCTCTCCCAGAAGGAGAGGGAACAAGAATTCTGGCTCCCTTCTCCTCGGGGAGAAGGGTTGGCGAGGGCTTGCCCCACTTCGTGAGGAGGGCAATTCATGTGTTTTGCTAATCTTGGAGGCAGGCTGAATAGGGCATCTAGACTCTCAAAACAGCTACCTTCAACCTTCAAACCACGGCTGCGGCTTTTAACTCAAAGATTTTCTCAATCACATCGGCGACGACTTTATCAGGTGTAGACGCGCCGGAGGTGATGCCGACCACGATTTTGCCGTCAGGGAGCCAATTTTGAACGACTTCTAGCTCGCAGTTGAGAGGCTTGTGCTCGATGCCATTTGCCCCAATGCGTTCGGCGCTGTCAATGTGATAAGAAGGAATCTGACGATCGACCGCAATCTCCTGCAAGTGCGTCGTGTTAGATGAGTTATAGCCTCCAATCACGACCATCAGATCGAGTTTTTCGTCTACTAGCTCAAACATGGCATCTTGCCGTTCTTGGGTGGCATCGCAAATAGTGTTGAAGCTGAGGAAGTGCTGATTAAGCTGATCGGGACCATATTTTCGCATCATCGTGTGCTCAAACAGTTTGCCGATCTGCTCGGTTTCGCCTTTGAGCATCGTGGTTTGATTGGCGATGCCGACGCGCTCTAAGTCTCGATCGGGGTCAAATCCTACCGAAACCGATTGCTGAAATTTGGTCAAAAATTCGTGACGATCGCCGCCGTTGAGAATGTAGTTTGCCACATATTCGGCTTCTGCCAGGTTCAACACGATCAGATAGATCCCGGCAAACGAACTCGTGGCAACGGTTTCCTCGTGGTTATATTTGCCGTGAATAATCGAGGTGTGCGCGACTTTTTTGTGCTTCTCGACGGTGTTCCAAACTTTTGACACCCACGGGCAGGTCGTATCGACAATTTTGCAGCCGCGATCGTTGAGAATCTGCATTTCTTGAACGCTGGCACCAAACGCAGGCAAAATCACCACGTCGCCCACTCCGACCCCAGAGAAGTCTTTTTCGCCATTAATCAACGAGATAAAATGTACGTTCATCTCTCGCAACCGCTGATTGACTGAGGGATTGTGGATAATTTCATTCGTGATCCAAATCCGCTCGGTGGGGAAGTGTTGCCGAGTTTCATACGCCATCGCCACAGCCCGCTCAACGCCCCAACAAAACCCAAACGCCTCCGCTAATCGAATCGTGACATCGCCTCGCGTCAGGGTGTATTGCCGATCTCGGATTTGCTGAATCAAATCGCTTTGATATTCAGACTCCATAACCCCCGCAACCTCGGTCTCGTGACCAAACCCTTTGCGGTGATAGTTTTCAGAACTGTTGAGCGATCGCTTAAACGCTTTGGTATCCATCCCGTCTTTTTCCCTTAAGTGCCGCCAATGTACTCACCATTTATTATGTGATCATAAGCGGTTGGGTGACAGACCGTTGAAATGTGCTCCAGGGTTGAGCGCATCAGTGGTTGAGCTAACCAAATGACAATAATATTTGTATCTTAATAGACATCTTATAAGTTTCGTTCTGGTTCAGTGGTCTGTTACGATGGCAAATATCCCTTCGCTGAAACTACAGGGTTCAACTCTTTACGTTACTGCCCCCCACGGGGTAGATTAGGGTTGAGATAGACAAGGAATGGCTCTCTAGAATCCGTGCTACAGGTGGTTGAATGTCTGAGTTAGAGGGTAAACAAAATCCCAATTCTATCTATTGGCAGGCTGAGAGCTTTAGGTTAACAGCTTTCCTTAGTCCATCTGCCCAGATTGTAGAGCAGGACTCGTGGAAAAAGCTGACAGGAGAATTGCCAGAGCGAAAGACCTCTGAACCCAGAACAGGTATTAGACAAGAAGAAGGAAGATTTAAAGATGAACGGGTCGATGGGCAGTTAGTTTTAATAACTCAGCCAACTAGAGCAGATTGGCAATTAGTTCCAATCACAGACGTATCTGATCCAGAATTTCCCACGCTAGGTCTATTCACGGAATCAGTGGACTCATTTCTTAAACTAATGATTCGCTGGCTGGAAGAAGCTCCTCCAACACAACGCTTGGCTTTTGGAGCAGTCTTGATTAAACCCGTCAACAGTTCAAAAGAGGGTTATGAGTGGGTTTCTGCTTATCTCCCATTCAATTTAGATGAAAACTCATCTGATTTTTCTTACCAAATTAATCGACCTAGAAAATCTGCTTCTACCAAAACCTCTGACTTATCAATCAATCGCTTGTCTAAATGGAGTGTCAGTCTTTTGACGAGTTTTGCTTTTGATCCAAGCAGGCTTGAGCAGTACATTACTAAACCACCTCGATTTTCTGTCCGTCTTGAATTAGATATAAACACCACACCAAACTTTTCAGAAGAGGTAGGCTCGGAGAAACTGTCTCATGTCTTTCAAGAATTGGTTGAACTTGGTAGAGAAATAGCAAGCAAGGGAGATATCAAATGAACGTAACTGGAGAAACTTATACTCTGTCAGGCACAGATTCTGCATACACACTACAGCAATCTGCTGTGACGTTTCCTAGCTCAACTCAATCAAACCGAGCGGTTCGAGTTCAAGCCCTTTCAGCAAGTACTCAACCCGCGAAAGCTCTGAAAGCTTCTCAGAGAAGGAAACCTGTCGGAGCTTCAACTGAGTTTTATGAACCTTCAGATGCTCTTTACTCAAAAACCGAAGCTATCTTCTGGACAGCAAAAGGAGAGGTTTTTGAGGATGGAATGGAAAGTGCATTCTCACGGAAGCTCAGTTACTTTGTCAAAAAATATAGCGAGGATGCACTGGAGGCAATAACTCGTTTGATTGTGTGTGAGGAAGTTGATCCAGAAATCGCTGGCGAAGCTCTACGGTGGCTGGGTCGTGTAGATCATGCAGAATCCTACGAATACCGTCGATGGTTACTTGAGCGAAGTCTAAGTTTGTCATCTACTCGTGTTAGAGACGGGGCAATCTTGGGTCTTGCTTCCATGGATGACAGACGTGCTATCCCTTACTTGAAGATTGCCATTAAAAAAGAGCAGTGTTCTGAGCTTAAAGCAGATATGGAGTCAGTTCTGGAGCAGTTGGAGAGCTGAATTAGTGCCGCTACTTTTGAGGGCTATACGAAAAAATAGGTGGTACATGAGCGATGATATACCCTGGTTGCCAAAAGGAGAAATCCAAGCTGACCCTTTAGGAGATCTTGCTACAGGAAATAACACCCTATCAGTGTGGCAGGTGGAAGATGATAATTCCAACCTAAAGCAAGTTATAGCTGCGCTTGCTTCAAATCGAGATTCAATTTCTAATCTTGATTATGCTGTATTTGATATCGACTTGCTTGCAGACACTGGAATCAAAGTCAAGATCAATCAAGGAGCAACTCCCTACGAAATGGCAAATTTTTGGCATAGAGATCTTGTAGAACTTACAGCTACCAAGCTTGTAAAATTAGCCGAAACTATGTTGATACACTCATGCAGAGAGCGAATTCCAGAGAAAACAGTTCTCAACTGGATCAAGGATGCTGTAGAAAATGGGCAGATCGATAAAACGAAGTTGAGCGCAGGTATCACCAAAAAGTTGGACTGATCAAGATTCGACGCTCAAAAAGAACCAGTGAGATCGGCGAGTATCTTGATCAGTTAGAGAGTGTTTGGGGTTTCTCGGCTGGTTGAGACAGCATCAATTGGCTAAAGGTTTGAATCGCCGATCGCCACACTAAATATCCCTGCCGATTTAGGTGCAAGCCATCGGTGGTGAGTTCCGATCGCAGATATCCTTCGCTGTCAGCAAATAGCGGCTGCAAATTGAGATAAGAAACTCCTGACTCTTTGGCGATCGTCTCGATCGCTTGATTGAGGGTGTGAATCCGCTCATTGGACGTGTCCAAAATCTGCTGACGGTTTTCTAGACTTGCATCTGGGTTCGCGCTGTGAGGCAAAATTGACTGCACAACCAGCTTAGATTTTGGGTGAGCCTGCTTTAACTGGTCAATGATTTGCCGATAGGTGTCCAGCACTTCCTGATCAGAGGAACCTTTTGTCAGGTCGTTGATGCCGATCATCACAAAGACGGCTTGTGGCTCGGTGTCCTTCAACAGATTTAAGCGTTTGAGCAACCCGGTTGACGTTTCGCCAGAGATGCTTTGATTAAGCCACGTCCGATCGCTCGGCAACAACTCAGACGGAAACCACAGACTGAGCGAGTCTCCGGCTAAAATGGTTAAGCGATCGGGCTTGTTTTTGGCGACGGCTTTTGCTTCATGCCCCAACAAGTCAACCCATTGACTATAAGTAAGCTGTTGTCGCGATTTTAGCTTGGTAGCCAGCGCAGCAGCTTCTTCGGCGCTAGACATAGGGGACGCGATCGGAGAGATTTTGATCTGAGAAGGACTCGGCGATCGCCCATATCTAGCGATCAGCAAGACCACCGTTGCGACTAGCAGAACGTTGGCGGCTAAAGACAAAAATGCCCAGCTAGGAAAGGACTTGTGAGTTGCGACTGCCATGATGAACCGCGTAGAATGACATCGATTGTAGTGGAAGAACGCGAGTGTGAATTTTTTAAGTGAGCGATCGACGATCAGAGGGTCTTGCACGCGATTCATCAGAAAATTGCGCGACCGAGAAAACCATAGGGCATACTAACAAGCACCATCTCTCACCAAAAACGCACTTTTAGATCGACGAAGCAGGTAAATTTAGTATGTCTATCGAGCAACTACAGCCCGCACCTCCACAGCAAGTTGGGGTTTATGTGCCTTATTATCCTCAGGCAAACAAAAAACAAATGTTGCCTTTTGCTATCAGCTTGCATCAAAAAGGTGCGCTAGAAGGTCAGCGCAAAATCGAGGGAGGCGACAGCATTCCCTTCATTGCGACTTGGAATGTCTCATCATTGCCTGCTGATCTGTGCCGCTGTCGCATCCAATTTGACGGCAATGCTGAGTTGAGCTATGAAGTCATGATGGCAAACTTTGAGTTTATCGATTTTTTGATTGAAGTAATTATGAACTTCAGACGCGCCCGTCTCGCCGATTTCTCTCAGTCGTTTTATCGCAAACTGCTGCGATTGGAAGATTGAAGGTGACGGCTTGAATTTTGGCAAGCTCGTTGTGATAAATAATACAAACCCTGTAGTAATTCCTCTCAGAACTCTGAGCACGATCTTCTAGGGTCGTGACTACAGTTATTTTTTATCTATAAACATTACTATCACCCTAGAATAAGCATATCGAATTGCTCACCAAAGATTTAAACGGAGTTAGGACGTGCCAAAGTCCGCGAAGCATTTACTGATTGGGTCGCTAGAAGCTTATAGCGGTAAGTCAGCAACAATTTTGGGTATCGCGCATCAACTCAAAGCGAGGGGGCTAGACATCGCCTATGGAAAGCCCTTAGCAGGTGGGTGGGGGCAATCTAAAATGGATGATGATGATGGCGATGTCCAATTTGTTGCCCAAACGCTAGAGCTTCCTCAAAACCGTCTGCAACCGACTCTGTTAACGCTTGGCAATGACACCGTTCAAAAGCGATTGCTGGGAGAGGATCAGGTCAACTACCAGGAGCTATTGGCGCAACAGTCTCGGCAGCAGCAGGGAGACCTAGTGATTTTAGAAGGTTCAGGAACTTTAGACGAGGGCAGATTGTTTGACCTGTCGCTCTTGCAGATTGCTGAAACCATTCAAGCATCGGTGCTGTTGGTGACTCGATTCCACTCATTGCTGCTTTTAGATGGGCTGATTTCAGCGAAGCAGAGCCTGGGCGATCGACTCTTGGGCGTGCTTATCAACGATGTGTCTACTGAGCAGTTTGATGTTGTCAACGCGTTAGTTATTCCCTTTTTAGAAAAGCACGGCATTAAAGTATTCGGCGTGATGCCCAGCAGCACATTGCTTCGCAGCGTCAGCGTGGGTGAGTTGGTGCGTCAGCTTAAAGCCGAGGTGCTGTGTCGCGCCGATCGCATGGATCTGATGGTCGAAAGTCTGACGATCGGGGCAATGAATGTCAATTCTGCGCTCAAATATTTTCGGGCACGTCACAATATGGCGGTCGTGACAGGGGGCGATCGCACAGATCTGCAACTCGCTGCGTTGGAAACTTCGACTCAATGCTTGATTTTGACGGGTCACATTTCGCCGTCAAAGGAGATTGTTAGTCGGGCTGAAGATTTAGAGATTCCGATTTTGTCAGTTGATTTAGACACGTTATCGACCGTGGAGATCGTCGATCAGGCGTTTGGTCAAGTGCGGTTCCATGAGCCGATTAAGTTTCAATGCGTTTGCCAAATGATCGACGAATATTTTGACAGCGATCGCTTGCTGTCAGAACTCGGCTTAGAATCTAAAGCGGCGTGATCTCGTTAAGGTGTGTAGCAATGAACCTATCACATCGATCGTGCAGGGAAAGTCCTCATATTCAATGGTTTGATCAGCATAGAGAGGTTCGATGCTGCGACAGTTTAGGGGAATGACCCAACGAGAGAATTTACTCATACCTGTTGATTAATTGATTCGTGAACGGAGCTTGAGCCTTTACGGTTGAGGCGAGTTGTGACTGCATTGCGTTAGCCCGGACAGCACGAAACATCCCAAATCGACACAACCCAGTGCCAAACGCTAGCCGCATCAGGAGCAGCGTCGGCACTTCTCGCAGCGATTTGGTCAAACCCGCTAACCCAAATTGCACCAGTCCGCTCGGTCGAGCGATGCCCTGCCAGATGGAATCGAGCCAGGAAGGAAGGGTTGGTTCTGTCCAGTCTGCGGTGGTCACGTCTCCCTCAACCCATCCCGTTGCCTCTAAAAGTTCAGCAAATTCCTCAATGCTGGCAAAGGCGGGATGAGACCACTGATCGAGCAGTTGCCGCATCACAGGTTTTTCCCAGACGTTGAGCGGGATTTGGCGATCGTCTCGCTGATTCCAATCCGCTACCACCAGCACCCCGCCCGGCTTGAGGACGCGCAGCAGCTCTCTGGCAAAAATGGCTTTGTCGGGCATATGGGGACCTGCCTCGATCGACCAGACCACATCAAAACTTTCATCTGGGAAAGAGAGCGCCATTGCATCATCGACCTGAAACTGTGCGGTCAGTTCCTCAGACGTAAGTTCCTGTGCCCGTTTAACCTGCTGGGGGCTAATCGTAATTCCAGTCACATCAAACCCATAATCGTGTGCGAGGATGCGACTGCTTCCCCCAATGCCACAGCCGACATCTAGGACGGTTGTGCCGGAGGAAAGGCGATCTAAACCACCCCACTGCACCATCTCGTGCACAAAGTCAGATTTCGCGGTCAAAAAATCCTTACGGCGAGGCGGTGAGCCGTAATGACCCAGATGAATATGGTCGCCCCAATAAAACTCTAAAATGCCGTCTTTTGTCCATTGGTCATAGGAACGGGCAACAGAATCAGACGATTGATAACGGCGAGCGGTGATTAAATACAGCCCGATGCTCACTGTTAGCAGAAGGAAAACGACAAGTACAAAAAATAAACTCATGAGGACAAAGCTTGACTCAATTGTGGGAGGAGCATACGGCAGTTTTGCCATTCGTTAGCGAAGCGGGACGCGATCGCGTCTTTTGCTCGGTGGCAATCGAGAGGATTCACTTGCAGCAGTGAACTTTATGGCACACCTGCTGCATCTCGTGCTTGGAATCTGAGTTGCATAGGTGACTTATTCTGCCCTGACCCCAAATATTTTGTCGCTTCGGCTTCCAGTGGAATTGCTTGAGCGATCAGCGGCTTGGGGCGATTGAGAAAAGCCAATGACTGCAAAACACAGAACGCTGAGAGCGCAAGATGCGCCTAGTAGCCCAGACCATTTAAACATTGAAAACATGATGAGAGACTCCTATGAACAGGAGGGTAAGTGCTGAAATAAACCAGACAATGAGTGACCACGGCACACCGTGAAGAATTGCTTGGGCTGGCATTGATGAAACGAATCGATCGGTTCGCTGCCATCGTGAAACCTGCATAGAGGTTCTCATTCTATACCTCGCAGATGAAACAGTGTGGACTACACATCGGCGGGCATTCTGACTTAGCGCGCGCGATCGCTCTCATGACAGTTGCGGGACAGCGCCGGACTTGCACCAGACTTTCCCCGTTTCCTCTGGCGACTGCTCCTCGTCAGAACGGATAGATTATTTTAGTACCATATCAGCGCCGAAGGTCAATGAACTACTGAATGCTTATGCAACAATACTCCGAACATTTTTTGAGACAGAGGCTGAAACCCGCATCCTTACTTAGCCTTTGACCTAAGTAAGGATGCTGAACCCCGCATTCGATCTTTTGAAATTTAAAGCTATTCGGACTGTTGATCCTAAGGATCGTGGATTAAATAACCTGTAAGACTTGTGAGCGTCTTCTGCCCTCCTCACGAAGTGGGGCAAGCCCTCGCCGACCCTTTTCCCCAAGGAGAAGCAGGGCTAATTTAAGGTCGAGAAAGAAAATCTGTACCCTTTATCTTGCGTTAAGGCATCATTCTGATGCTGAACGAAGACTCAAGCTTGTAGATTTTATCTGGTGACAACTAATCAGCCCTGCAAGGAGAAGGGAGCTAGAGTCATGTTCCCTAGCCTTGGGGAGAGGGCTAGGGTGAGGGTAAGAAGTTGCACTTTAATAAATCCACGTTCCTAAGAGACTTGCGAGAAAAATCTCTTGCTGTCGTTGTCCATCGGTTTCGACATCGCTCAACCTACCAAAGCGCTGACGAGGACTGAGCAATCCACAATACTTCCATCACTCTGCAATTCCTAAAGGCGTGTGAGTTGCGTCAGGTCAACACTTCTGCATTTTGACGCGATCGGATCTCTAAATAGACCAGCAGGGCGTTGATGTCTGCGGGGTTTACGCCACCAATGCGAGTCGCTTGCCCGATCGTCATCGGTTGCACCTTTGCCAATTTCTCTCTTGCTTCTTTTGACAGGGTTGTAATGGCGGCGTAATTTAAATCTTTGGGCAGTTTGCGATGTTCTTGTCGGGCAGTTTGATCGATCTGATGCTGCTGGCGTTGAATGTAACCCGAATATTTGATGTCAATTTCTGCGCCTTCTTTTTCAGCCCGATCGAGCGCACCATTTCCTAATCCATGTTGGTCTAAATCGCCATAGTGAAATCCAGAACGGCGTAAGAGTTCTGCCAGAGTGATTGATCCTTTGATTGCCTGTTGAGTATTTTTAGCAATCGCTTTGCCAATCTCATCGTGTTCTTTAACGCGAGTCTCGTGCAATCGCTCTTTTTCAGCCGTAATGTTTTCTTGTTTGGTAGCGTAGAGTTGCCAACGGCGATCGTCAATCAGTCCAATCTCTCGACCCAAGGGTGTGAGACGCTGATCGGCATTGTCTGAGCGGAGTAGCAAGCGATATTCCGATCGAGAGGTCAGCACTCGATAAGGTTCGCGCAAATCTTTGGTACACAAATCATCAATCAGCGTCCCGATATAGCTCTGCTCACGCGGAAAGACGATCATCTCCTGATGACGACAGAATCGAGCCGCATTCACGCCAGCCACAAGTCCCTGAGCCGCCGCTTCTTCATAGCCTGTGGTGCCGTTAATCTGACCTGCACAAAACAGCCCATCCACTTTTTTGGTCATCAAAGTGGGATAGCACTGCGTCGCGGGTAAGTAGTCATAATCGACTGCATAAGCGGGACGAAGCATTGCGCAATTTTCTAAACCAGGGAGCGATCGCAGCATTTGTAGCTGAATTGTTTCTGGCAATCCGGTCGAGAATCCTTGAATATAAAGCTCTGGAATGTCGCGTCCTTCTGGCTCGATAAAAATCTGATGGCTTTCTTTATCGGCAAAACGGACAATTTTATCTTCGATGCTGGGGCAATAGCGCGGACCTTTAGAATCGACCCAGCCGCCATACACAGGCGAGAGGTGAAGATTTTCTCTGATAATGCGATGAGTTTCAGCCGTGGTGCGAGTCAGATGACAAGGAATCTGCTCACGCTCGACCCACAAATCGGGATCAAAACTAAACCAGCGAACATCGGTATCACCGGGCTGCGGTTCGAGTTGAGAGAAGTTGACAGAGCGCCGATCGACTCTTGCAGGGGTTCCAGTTTTCAAGCGCCCCGTCTCAAATCCCATTCGATTTAGCGTCTCAGTCAATCCGACTGCCGCAAACTCTCCGGCTCGTCCTGCTGCCATTGATTTGTTGCCGACCCAAATCATTCCGCCCAAAAATGTCCCGGTGGTTAACACAACGGCTTTGCATTCAAATGCCACCCCAAAGTAGGTTTGCACTCCGATAATCTCATCGTTTGCGCCCAAGACGAGATCCGTCGCCATGCCTTCACGGATGGTTAAATTCTCCTGATTTTCGACTACGCCTTTCATCACGGCTGCATATTCGCGTTTATCAGTTTGCGCTCTTAGTGCCCACACCGCCGGACCTCGTGACGCATTGAGAATTCGCTTTTGTAAGTAGGTTCGATCGCTGACCTTACCGATCTCGCCGCCCAGCGCATCGACTTCATGCACAAGCTGCGACTTTGCCGGACCGCCGACCGCTGGGTTGCAGGGTTGCCACGCGATTTTATCGAGGTTGAGCGTCAGCAGTAACGTGCGACAGCCAAGCCGAGCGCTTGCCAGTGCTGCTTCACAGCCAGAATGTCCGGCTCCGACGACGACCACATCATAAGCATCAATAAAATCGATCGGGGCGTTCATAGCAATGGGGAACTGCAAGAGGTCAGGCTCTATTTTAACGGCTAGCGCTGGCATTCAACGGGGTTGCAGTCATTCACAGCTTAGAGGGAACTTTAAATGTTAGAGCGTCTCGATCGCTTATTCTGATCTATTATCAGTACACCTGTTCTTATTGCCATGACTGATCTCTCTTCCCCTAAACAACGGCTTCTAGATTGGATTGAAGACTACATTGACTGGCACCACTACGTTCCATCGCGTGAAGAGATGGCGTTCGCAATGGGTTACGCCTCAAAAGATACGGTGCAGGTTCACTTAAAAGATTTACGAAACGCGGGTTATGTCGATTGGGAGACGGGACGAGCGCGATCGCTGAAGATCCGCCGACCGAGATCACGAAAGATTCCGGTTTTAGGTGTGATTGCGGCAAGCGGGTTAGTCGAAACCTTTCCACAGGAGACGATCGAAGAGTTTATCGATGCTTCAACCCTGACCTATTTTGCAGGCAAATCGCGTCATCAAATGGCGAGTTATTTTGCGTTGCGCGTTCGCGGCGACAGTATGATCGGGGCAGCAATCGCCGATGGAGACACCGTGATTTTGCGTCAAGAGTTAGAACCGAGAACCATCAAAAACGGTGAAATTGTCGCGGCTAGATGTCAGACTCAGACCACCCTAAAATATCTGTTTTGGAGCGATCGCAAAGTCATCTTGCAACCTGCCAATTCCAGCTATCCGGTGATCGAAAAGAATGCAGACGAGGTAGACATTGATGGCGTTTTTGTCGGGTTGATACGCAAACTCGCTTGATCAGCACATCAAAAAATTCCTTAAAAGTGAACCAAAATGCCTCACAAAACATAAAAGAATCTTCTCGACGCTTGAATGTCCCATTGACGGAGGATGTGATTTTCACCTTCAAGCAATGTTGCACAGTGCTGCTTGCTTACAGTAAATACACCTTGATTCTATTTAGAACCCTCATGTCAGAATCCACCACTAGAACCCTCACTCAGAACCCCCACCGGAAACCTGACCCTCAGCATCCCCTAGATGATCGCCAACGCCCTCAACATCACTCCTGGTACTGAACTCCAATTCGAGATCGTTGACGGTAATATCCTGCTCAAACCTCAAACGCATCCCCAATACACCTTAGATGAACTTCTAGAAGGGATCACCCCCGAAACCATTCACAGCGAAATTGACTGGGGCAACCCCGTTGCCCAGCGTTCCTACTCCCGTCAGGTATCCTGTTTTCTCTTAGGGTTAATCGTGCTGCCGTCGCTCCTCATCCGGCAGCAACCGCTGACGATGTCGCCCCTTGTCCCTCAACTGACGCTTTCACTCTCATTCAACTCTTCTTAACAGCTTCACCGCAAACCTACACCTGTAAGCCCCTAAATCCCCCAGAATGGGCAGGGCTAATTTAAGGTCGAGAAAGAAAATCTGTACCCTTTATCTTGCGTTAAGGCATCATTCTGATGCTGAACGAAGACTCAAGCTTGTAGATTTTATCTGGTGACAACTAATCAGCCCTGCCAGAATGGGGGATTTAGGGGGCGAAAGATTTTGGCAATGACGGATCGATCAACTTGTGTGTACACAGTAGCCCGCAGAAGAGGAGGGAATTCATCCCTAGATTCAGCAACGCCTAAAATCCTCAAAATGCAAAGAGAGCGAACATTGCGTCCGCTCTCTTAAATGGTTACCGACTTTGCTTTAATTAGAAACTTCTGCAAGCTCGACAACATGACCAGAGAAATCTTTGACTAAGAAATTAAGCGGTTTCTCACGTCGAATCTTGTGTTTCAAACTCGATGCTTGAACGCGCAGCAGAATTTGGTCGAGACAGTCTCGATCGAAGCACACATGACGCTGACGCTCTTTTTCGCCTAAACTCGCGCCCGAAATGACATGAAGCTGCGTGTTCTTTTTAAGCTGATACCACAAACCATCATTGCCATTGCCGCGCGCTGTCGTGCTGCCCAGACTGCCAGACAGATACATGGGGCTGATGCCTGCGGTGCCCAGTGACTGCTCGTAGTTGTAGTAATAGTGCAGCGGCACATCCGCCACCGGAAGATTGAGCATTCCTTCATAAAAATCTCGTGCCAACTCCACATCTGACACCATCACCGTATGCACCTTGGGCGCACTGGTCAAAAACATCCACATAGCAGCCGCGTAAGCACCCAGCAGCATGACCATGATTCCCTGGGTGGAGAATAAACTATCTAATCCCATAGAAGACCAAAACGAGTGGACGATCGGAGCCGATTAACAAACTTAGTGATCAGTATCCCTGAGTCTATTCATTCTATCAAGCTCAATCTGCTCAAATCCGTAACAAAGGGGGTAAAAACTTAGAAATTTGGGTGATCAGAGCGGAGATCTAAGCCATCTCAGCCTCAAAAGACGCTACATTTTGCAAAAAAAGATCTCCCAATCGAGAAAGACGCTGTATATAGTTACAATGCACGTCCTATAGTTTGAATCCAAGCTGTGGCTATCCCAACTTTTCCAGAAGCCAATCACCCGGTCGTCAAGTCGCTGTCTCATTACAATGACCAAGAATTACTGACGCTATTTCAGCGATATCCCGATGCTGGACAACACTTTACAGCCATTTTTTGCCGATATAGCCCGATGGTCTATACGCTGATTCAGCATCGAGCTAAGTCGCCCGTCCAGGCTGATTATTTGTTTGCTCGGCTGTGGCGACACCTCTTTTTTGAAATGGGCGGACTCGATCTGCGATCGTTTGGCTCCGAAGAAATCACGTTTCAGAGTTGGTTGATTAACGTCACAGCCCTCTGCATTAATCAGGCAGAACTGCCGCCCGTGGAGGAAATTCACTATAACCTGCGGGCAATGTCGCCGCCCTTTTGGTGCTATCTCGATCGAGCACTCGATCACCTGCCGCCGACGCTGCGATTGATGGTGACGTTAGCGCAAACCTTTCGTTGGAGCGACACGCGAATTTCTGCCTATCTGCAAGCAGAGGGCGAATACGTTCCTCCGGCAGAAGTCAAAGCACGGCTGAGTGAGGGCTATCAGCTACTAGAAACGACTTTGCCAGACGATATTAGAGCTATCTATCTAGATGGGAACGCTAGCGTTCAAGGATACGGATTGGATTCAGCGTCTTTAGAAGCTAGTCTGGATTAGTCACGATTCTGTGTTCGCTTAATATTGCTGGCTGGAGGTTCTGAAATGCGTTGGACGTTAGCACGAGTGGCGGTTGGGATGGGATTCGCTCAACTGTTGGCGGGTGGAGTTGCGCTGACTCCAGCGATCGCGTCAGACCTGAGCGATCAGTTAAGCATCAAACTCTACAACGGCACACGCGGAACTTCTCGCGTTGAAGCCGATCGGCTCGTGCGCTTGGGCAATCAGCAGCAGCAAGTAGGATATTCTGATAAAGCGATCGGGTCTTGGCTGCAAGCGCTAGAAATCTATCACACCATTAAAGAAGTTGAGGCAGAAGGCACTACCTACGAGTCGCTGAGTAAAGCCTATTCGCAAGTAGGACGGTTTACTGAAGCCGAAGATGCGGTGCGGCGCAGTTTAGCGATCGCCCGTGACACTAAAAATTTCCAAAATCAAATCTATGCCGCTAACAATTTAGGAACCTTGCTGTTGCAGCGTGCCAGCGTTTCGGAGGCGCAAAAAGCGTTTGCAGAGGGCTTTAAAGTCGCTAAAGACATCAATGATCCCGCTGGGCTAGGCTTGTCGTTGAGCAACCTGGGACTCGTCGCCTACTCACAGGGCAACTACAGAGATGCAATTCGCTACTATGAGCAGGCGAAACCGTTGCGTGAGCAAGCCAGCGATCCGGGTGTAGCCAACACGCTGAACAATTTGGGCGATGCCTACCAAGCGACTCGCGATTATCGGACGGCACTGGTGAGCTATCGACAAGCGCTGTTTGTCTCACAGAATAGTCTCGATCGTCCCAGTCAGTTCCGTGCGTTAGAAGGGCTGACTCGCGCATTCTACGGCTTGGGACAAAACTCCAATGCGTCTGAAACCCTCGATCGACGACTGGCACTGGCGTTGGAGCAAAACGATTCTAAACAGGTGATCTCAGCGCTGAAAGGTTTGGCGCAATTCTACAAAGCCAAGGGCGATTTGACTGCCGCCGATAGCTATTATCAACAAGCGTTCGCCATCGCTCAAGGGATTAACGACACGCAAGAGCAGCAGGGACTGTTGACGCAAATTGGGACGCTGCGATCGCGCAAGTTTATTCGTTGACGTGGAGGAGTGGCGCAAATCAATGAATCCAAAACTGTTAGATGATATTTACAATGCGTTTGATCCGTTTCGTCCGCTTCTGCCAGGAGACCCGTTTTATGTCGATTGTCATGCAGTGCGAGGCAACGACGATATTCTGCGCGAACTGGGAAAGAAGATTGAGCGATCGAACAAACCCACTTGCCAAATTTATACTGGGCATCGCGGAGTCGGAAAATCAACCGAACTGCTGCGACTGAGAGCAGACCTGGAGAGCAAGGGAATCAAAGTCGTCTATTTTGCGGCAGATGATGATATTGATGAAGAAGATGCCCAATATACCGATGTTTTGCTCTCTTGCACTCGCCACATTCTTGAAGACTTGCAAAACCAGGCAAATCCTTCACCGTTAACCAATTGGCTTAAGTCGCGTTGGCAGTCGCTTAAAGATCTGGCGCTAACTGAGATCAAATTTGATGATTTGAAAATCGAACAGCAGGTTTCACAGTTTGCAAAGCTGACGGCAACGCTGCGGCAAGTTCCCAGCACCCGTCAAAAGATTCGTGAACAGATTGATATTCACTCCATCTCGCTGATTGAAGCGTTGAATGAATTTATTCAGGAAGCCACACAGAAATTAGCAACGAAAAAGCTGGTGGTGATCGTGGATAATCTCGATCGCATTGTGCCGTCGCCGCGTGGGGAAGGGCGCACTAATCATGACGAGATTTTTATCGATCGCAGCAATCAACTGCGCGGCTTAGAGTGTCATGTCATTTATACGGTGCCGATTTCACTCGTGTATTCTAATCGAGCGTCTGTGCTGCGAGATAATTATGGTGATTGTCAAGTTTTACCCATGCTGATGATACACCAGCGCAATGGAGATGTTTACGCTGACGGTATCGCTAAAGTGAAGGAACTGATTCACCAGCGCATTGCTCAATTTGCTCAAAATGTGACGTTGGAGCAAGACATTTTTGACGCTGCGGGAACGGTCGATCAACTCTGCTTAATGAGTGGGGGACATCTGCGGGAATTGATGCAGTTGATTCAAGGCTCCCTCGATTGGACAGATACGCTACCGATTCCTGCAAGTGCTTTGCGACGAGCCATAGCCCGCGCTCGAAACACTTACCGCGATACGGTGGATGAGGGCGATTGGGAAAAGCTGTCGGCTGTGTTTAAGACCAAGCGCATTGCGAATGATGACGACTATCGAAATTTGCTGTTTAAGCGCTGTGTGTTGGAGTATCGATATACTGATACTAATGGGGAGATGATTCGTTGGCATGACATTCATCCCCTGCTGAGAGGCGTTGAGGAGTTGCAGCGTTATCCATAGGTTCTAGGACAACAATCATGCAAGAGGCTTTTGATTGGAATGAAGAACCGCCCCTTGATCCGGCGATCGAATATCAGGGGTTGCTGCGAGGGCTGCGCCGCAAAAAAGGTTTTGGCTTATATTTTGTCCAGTGTTCGCCATCAGAGGGAACGAAACTGATAGCCCGCATTCGACAGGATTTGCCGCAGAAGATTGAGGTTCTAAAGTTTGATGCGGCGATGGATGGAAATTTCTATCAGTGTGTTGCAGATTATTTGCAAGCGCATGACGACACTGAGGTTCTGTTTGTGCAGGGGTTGGAGTATTCGCTGTTGAGCTATGAGGCGACTAAACGAGAAGAGGGCTGGAGCAGTGAGGAGATTTATTCTTACAGTTGGAAAGCGGTTCCGCGACTGTTAGGCAATCTCAATCTACAGCGAGAACGGTTTCGCGATAATTTTCCTATTCGCTTCGTGTTTCTGCTGCCATTATTTGCGATGAAGTATTTGATTCGTCGTGCGCCCGATTTTTTTGATTGGCGATCGGGTGTATATGAGTTTCCAACTAATTCAGATGCCTTAGAGCAAGAATCTCTGCGGCTGTTGGGAAAATATGACGAGTATCTGACTTGGACGCAAGCAGAAAGAAACCGCAGAGTTGCAGAAATCCAATGCTGGGCTAGTGAACCTGAGCAAACGCCGGAAGTCAAGGTACATCTGTTGTTTGAGCAAGGCAATATTTTCTTTGTCTCTGAACGATATGAAGCGGTGATCGCTAACTTTGATCAAGTACTGAAATACAAAGCGAACGACCATTACGCCTGGTACTTTCGTGGCATCGCCCTGAGTAAGTTGCAACGATACGAAGCAGCAATCACTAGTTACGACCAGGCGCTGAAACTCAAGCCAGATTTCTATATAGCTTGGTACATTCGCGGCATTGCACTGTCTGAGTTAAAACGTTACGAGGAGGCGATCGCTAGCTTTGACGAAGCGCTGAAGTACAAGCCAGACGACCATTATGCCTGGTACAGTCGCGGATTGGTATTGAATAAGCTACAACGCTACGAGGAAGCGATCACCACCTATGACCAAGCCCTAAAATACAAACCGGACGACAATTACGCCTGGTACAACCGAGGCACTGCATTGGGTAAACTACAACGCTATGAAGATGAGATCGTCAGCTATGACCAAGCACTGAAATACAAACCGGGTAAATATGAAGCCTGGCTTGTGCGTGGCATTGCACTGAGTAAATTACAACGCTACGAAGATGCGATCGCGAGCTGTGACCAAGCCCTAAAAATTAATCCAGACTACGATAGCGCAATCTACATCAAAGCTCGTTGTTATGGGTTGCAGGGTCAGGTTGAGTTAGCGATCGCCACTCTCAAGCAAGCGATCGACCTCGACCCTAAATATCGTGAGATGGCAGAAACCGATGCTGATTTTGAGAGGGTTCGCAGTGACGATCGTTTTCAAGCTTTAATTCAAGGACAACCAAAATGAAGAATAAAGACTTTCATTGTGTTGAAATGAAGCGATCGGGAGCCAAAAAAGTCCACGAATACACCAAAAACATGACGCTTTTAGAAGAACTTTCGTACTGGCAACAACAGAAAGAAAAGCTACAGCAGCAACAGAGCGATCATTTTCAAGCACTACTCAAATATTAAAGAAGCGATTGAGCTTGACTCTATGTGACCTGCAATGACCAAGAAGCGTAAGCTACTCGCAAAAATCCTCAATAATCAGAGAAATGTTTCGTTCAATGACATAGTTACACTGGTAGAAGCATTTGGATTCTATCAATCTAGAGTGGGAGGAAGTCACCACGTCTTCGAGCATCCTGATATTCCTGAGCTTGTCAACCTTCAAAATCAAAAAGGACAGGCAAAATCTTACCAAATTCGACAATTTCTAACGCTGCTTGAGCAATATAGTCTCACTATAAAAGACGCTGGAGAGAAAGAATGAACAACTACCATATCAATGTGTTCTACAGCAAAGATGATGAAGGCTACATCGCTGACATTCCAGACCTAAAGTTTTGCTCTGCATTTGGTGCCACTCCTGAAGAAGCCGTCCACGAAGTCGAGATTGCCAAATCTGTATGGATTGAAGCGGCAAAAGCGTCAGGGAAGCCAATTCCTGAACCTAAATATCGACCTGCAATCTACCAACTCAATTAAAAGTCAACCCTTTTCCTTACAAGGTCAGCCTGAAGTCTGTGGTAAAACTGAATGCCAATCTTAAGATCATTTGGGGTGACGATCGCGCCGCAATTCTTGGAGGATAATTGTTTTCAAGTATTACTCAAAGATTAAGCAACTTGTGGAATCATTGGTTGAGGAGGGGTGATGCCTTCTTCCTGGCAATAGGCTAGATAACTCTCGATCGCTTCTTGAGCGTTCCGAACTGCCTCTTCATAATTTTCTCCATGCGTACAGGGTTGCATCACTAATTGTGAAAATTCAGGAATTGTGATGAGGTAAAGTTGATCTTCTTCTGACCATTGAATGATTAAGCTATGGCGGTAATTCATTCGTCTAGCTCCTATTGTTCCGATTCCAGTTCTAGCTTTGCCTTCCGCAGTTGTTTTTCTAGATAAAGGGGAACATCATCACCATTCTTGAATGCGATTATTACGATCACACTCAATTGAGGATTTTTTCAGGTATCTAGCAGGTCTCAGTCGTGATGCATTTACTTAAGTGCTGGGGTGTTTGAAACAGTTCGCAATCGCTGCGTCACCATTGTGGTGCCTCCGTGCCGCACCAACACCGCAGAAATCCAGCGAGCGTCGGGGGTGTTAGAGGCGCGACCAATTTTAAAGATGCCCCCAGACGGAAGTAGTTCTAAATCTGCGATCGTTGGATTTAAGTAGCCGCTCGGTTTAACCAATTCTTCTAGCGCTGACCCTAAGAGCAGATCACTGCCGAGAGGATCTTGAACGATCGCATCAAAATTAAAGTCTTGCCCGACTCGCACTTGCTCTGGCAAACTCACCTTCACATCGGGCGGGTTTTCACCTGACATGACTTTGCTCATCTCGGCTAACACGTCTTGCTGAACGATGGTTTGCCCCTCAAATCGCTGCCGCGATCGCAACGTCGAATCGAGCTTAAGCGGTTGCCCATTCACTGTCTGCGTGCCTGAAATATAAGTCACCGTCTCAGCGCGAACGCCTCGCCCGTCTGGTTGCCAAGATTTTAGCTCAGTGCGATAAGTCAGATTTGGATACTGTGCCCAGAGCTGCTGTAACGCCTGTTCGAGCGAGCGCCGATTTAGCCCATCTGAGTGCGTAAAAGTGGGGCTATAGAACTGCATCACTCCCTGCAAATTCTTGCGATTTGCCGCCGCATCGATCTGCGTCAACGCCTGTTTTAGCTGCGGAGGAACCGTTTCTGGCGTGGCAGCGCTTGCCCGATCGCTCCGTAAGCTTCCGCCTCCCGCAATCGCCAACCCCAACGTCAGCAAAAACAGCGATCGAAACGGGTTCTGTCTAGAATTTTGAGAAGCAAGAGTCGATCGAACAGTCAGAAAATGACGCATAGGAAATCGCTTCAATAATTAGGGCAGAGGTCAGCCATCTAAGATAGTAATCAATTTACGGAACTCTGTGTGATTGATCATTTGAATTCATAAATGACCGCAACTCGAAATTAGCGGTAAAATCACTCTGTCATTTCCAAACTTGCTTGTGCAATCTACCTTAAAACCAATTCGTTTATTGATTGCTGCAAGCGGCACCGGAGGACACGTTTTTCCGGCGATCGCCACGGCTGAACAGCTTCCTGAGTTTCAAATCGAGTGGTTAGGCGTGCCCGATCGGTTAGAAACGCAGTTGGTGGGCGATCGCTATCCCCTACACACTATTTCTGTCACCGGATTTCAACAAAAATTAGGACTCGGCACCTTAAAGATACTTTTAGGATTGATTCGCTCGATTCGTCAGGTCAGAGCGCTGCTCAAGCAAGGCAACTTTGACGGCGTATTCACCACGGGCGGATATATTGCGGCTCCAGCGATTTTGGCGGCTCGGTCGCTCGGCTTGCCCGTGATTCTCCACGAGTCAAACGCTCTGCCGGGAAAAGTGACTCGCTGGTTTGCGCCCTGGTGCAGTGTCGTCGCGATCGGATTTGCTGCCGCTGCAACCTGTTTGCCTCGCAGTCAAACGATCTGTGTGGGAACTCCCGTGCGATCGCAGTTTCGCTCTGCCCTAGACGGTCTAGACGATTTGTCCATTCCTAACCAGGTGCCGCTGATTGTGGTGGTTGGCGGCAGTCAGGGAGCCGTTGCGCTCAACAAAATGGTGCGACAAGCTGCTTCGACTTGGTTTGACGCAGGCGCGTGGATTGTGCATCTCACGGGTGAAAGCGATCCAGACGCAACCAGTCTTCAGCATCCTCACTACGTGGTCTTGCCTTTCTACAACAATATGGCGGCTCTGTTTCAACGGGCAGATTTGGCGATTAGTCGATCGGGTGCTGGCACTCTAACTGAGTTGGCAGTCACTCACACCCCATCGATTCTGATTCCTTACCCCTTTGCGGCGGAGGATCACCAAGCCTTCAACGCGGCGATCTTTGCCCAAGCAGGTGCCGCAGAGGTTTATCGACAGGCAGATCTCACGCCAGACCTTTTAGAAAAGCAAGTTTTGAGGTTGTTGAAATCGCCTGATCGACTTCAGCAAATGACAAAACAAGCCGCTTCTTTAGCGATCGTGGACAGTGCCGAACAGTTGGCGCAATTGATTCGACAACAAATCCAGGCTTCTGCTTATAGATATAATCATGGCTAGGCGCTTTCGGAAAATCTATGAACCTACAGAATCCTCAACCTAGCGGATTAAAAGTGACTCTAAGGCTAGAAACTCAGCCATCAGGCACGATCGTCACAGTTCAAGAGATCTTCAACGGATGGATGGGACGGTTGAATAATTTATCTGATCTGCGTAATTTAACAGTTGAATATGAGAATCTTCGGCTAACCGTTGAGTTTATTCGCAGTTTTCGGGTGCTTAAATTTGATGCCGCTGCCGATGATTGCTACGTTCAAATCCTTCAAGCCAATCCACCTTTACGGAAGAAGCGTTTGCGGCAAGATATGCGGATTGCAGCGATCGCTCTTTCCCTGAATGCTACCGTTGTCACCCGCGATCGACGAGATTTTGAGCAGATGCCGGGGTTGGCGATCGTAGACTGGAGCACAACCGAACTCATAGGCAAATAACTCTAACGGGTCAGGACGTTAAACGGTGTTCTTAGATTCAGATGCGGCAAATGATCGAACTTTACACTTGGGTAGCGCTAACAATCTCTTAAGGAGGTAGATGGAATTGATTGGAAGACGCGTTTCGGCTCCGCTCAACGCTCAAAGCTAGAACTCCCAGCGGGTTGACCGGAGCCGAAACCCATCCCCACAAGCCGACTTTAATTGCGCCTGTCTACTTATTTCTGCTTTGAGAGTGCTCTGAACTCGTATTGCTTGCCCGATCGTACTGCCATTACTTTCACCAGTTCGAGATCGATCGTGCGATCGCCACTTTCAGAAAACTTGACGGGATGAATGGCTCCCATGACTGAGAAATCGGGACTAGCCAGCGATCGCTGAATGCCCTTCCGAGTTGACGTGCGCTGAAGTGCCCCAATCAACGCCTCGGTCGCGTCGTATGCTAACACCGTTCGCCACCGCACAGATCTGCCCCACAGCGTCTTGGCTTGCTTTTGAAAGGCAGATTTTGATAGCTCAACCTGATAAGACGGCACCGATAAAACCATGCCTGCGGCTGCTCTGCCTCCAATTTGCAAAGTTTTGGTTGAATAGAGCGCGTCTCCTGCTAGCAAAGGCAATCGATTTTGATTGGCGCTGATGACCAGAAGGGCACGATCGAAGAAGTCATTATTAGGTGCCAGCATGATCACCTGTGCCCCTTTCTGAATCGCTCGATCGACACTGGCAACCGGGTTAAAGTCGGGTTTGCTTAAGTCGATTTCTTCGACAACCTTACCTTGATCGCCATAAAATAAAGCCTTGCTAAACTCATCTTTCAGCGACTTGCTATAAGCGCTGGTAGAGTTGAAAAAAACAACGGCTTTGCGTTTCTTAAGCTGCGTCACCATATAGCTGCCAAGCTGTTTTGCCGGGAGTTGGTCGCTGGGCATGGTGCGAAACACGTAGGGGCTGAACCCCGATAGCGCGACGGCTGAACTGACGGGAGAGATGGCGACGAGTTCGCCCGATTCATAGATCTTGGCGGCGGCGAGGGTGGTATCGCTGGTGCCGTGACCAATCACGCCTAAGACTGTCGGATCGTCTACAAACGCCTTGGCGACTTGTTTGGCGACTTCTGGATTGCTGTTGTCGGTGGCGATCGCGACTTTCAACCGGACTCCGTTAATTCCCCCAGATTGATTGACCTGATTTTGCGCTTGGGCGACTCCTTGCAAAACCTCTTCCGAAGAACTGGGTTGAGTGCTGAGGGGCACGATTACGGCAATGGTATAAAATTTTTGCGGACCGATTTGAGCGTTATTCAAGTAGATCAACGTCTCTGGATCGGCACGATCGGCTCGACGCACTTTTTCTAACAGAGTGGTGGCTTGTCCAAAATTTCCGGCGGCAATCTGTTCAGCGGCTTCTTGCTTGAGGGGCGAAACGGGTCCCGGTGTAAGGATTTTCTCGCCAAAACTGATTTGGTTTTGAATTGGAGCCGGAGTTGTCGTCGATAGTGTCGTGGGCGTTAGAGTGCGAGTGATTGCCCAAGCAGCGATCGCTAGGGAGACAGCCGCGCCGATGCCAGTCGCGATCGTCAGCGGCATCGAGGCACTGTCTAAAAATCGATGGCGAGGTTGCCTAGATAAGGAGGCATCTTGATGGGGACTTCCTGCACCCCGAACGGCATCAAATCGAGACAGCGGAACTTTGGTTTGATTCTCTAATGCCTGGAGTTGCTGAAGGGCATCGGCGGCGGTTTGATAGCGTTGACTAAAGTGAAATTTAGTCATTTTTTCTAACACCGCCGCGAGGTCTTGCCGCACGTCGATTAGGTCGCGCCACACTAATTCGCAGGTGTTGGGGTCTTGCGGCAACTGGATCGGACGTGCCCCCGTTAAGGCTTGAATGCCAATCACGCCCAAGGCGTAGACATCACTGCTAAAGCGAGGTTTGCCTAAACACTGTTCGCTGGCTCCATAGCCTGACGTGTAGACAGGCAGACTCATCTCGGTGATTCCGGTGGCTTCGGCGATCGTGTGTTCGATATTTTTAACCGCACCAAAATCGATCAGGACTAATTTTTGATCCCGATCGCGACGCATCAAATTATCAGGTTTGATGTCGCGGTGAATCACGTTTTGAGCATGAACAAATTCCAGGACGCTCAACACATCTTCTAACAGCAAAATCACCTGATCTTCTGACAGCTTTTTCCCTGGCAGCAGTTCGTCGCTGAGGGGATGTCCTTCAACAAATTCTTGAACGAGATAAAACTCTTCGTCTTCCTCAAAATATGCCAGCAGTCGCGGAATTTGATCGTGTTCGCCCAGCTTCTCTAGGGTTTCTGCCTCCGAGAGAAACATTCGTCTCGCTTGCTGCAAAATAGCGGGGTTGTGGCTGGCAAAGCTGAGGTGCTTTAAGACACATAGAGGATGCCCAGGACGCTGAGTATCCTGAGTAACATAAGTGTGACCAAACCCTCCTGAACCCAGCACCCTAACGATTCGATATCGCGAACTGAGCAATCGTCCTAGCATTGCACCCGCAGATGGTAGACAACCTGATTGTAGAGCGATATGCAGAGGAAGGACGAGGGATGAAAAATGAAGATTGAGCAGCGACATGAATGGGTGTTGACGGCAGAAGCGGCGATCGAGATTCAGCAAACCTTACGAAAAGAGGTGGTCACCCACGATCGATTCGGGGTGGTGAATTACGTTGCGGGGGTCGATGTCGGGTTTGAGGCAGATGGGACGGTGACTCGTGCGGCGGTCGCGGTGCTGAGTTATCCAGAGTTGCAGTTGTGTGATCAGGCGATCGCTCGTCGTCCCACCACGTTTCCTTACATTCCGGGATTTCTCTCATTTCGAGAAGTTCCGGCAGTTTTAGACGCGTTGGCAGCGGTCAAAATCGTGCCCGATTTACTACTCTGTGATGGTCAGGGAATCGCGCACCCTCGGCGGTTTGGCATCGCGTGTCATCTGGGAGTGTTGATCAACTTGCCGTCGATCGGGGTAGCAAAATCTCGTTTGATCGGCAAACACGCTGACGTGCCAGATATTCGCGGGACTTGGGAGCCACTCTCCGATCGCGGTGAAACAATCGGCGCAGTGCTCAAAACCCGCCCCAACACGCTTCCACTCTACATTTCACTCGGTCATCGCATTAGTTTAGAAACCGCGATCGCCTATGTGATGGGCTGCACCACAAAATATCGCCTGCCCAAAACGGCTCGCTTTGCTCACAAATTAGCGTCTGGCTGATTGACTGCGCGTTAGGTCGATCGTGATTTTGCCGCTAAAGTCAGGAATCGGAGCCGCAGGTTTAATCAACTGCACCCGTACCTGAGTGACGCGATCGAACGTGAGAATCGAGTCTGCAATCAGCGTCGCTAATCGTTCTAGCAGCACTAGGCGCGAAGTCTTGATTAAGTGTTGAACGACTTCGATCACATCGCAATAGTTTAAGGTATCTGCCAATCGATCGCTCTGTCCGGCGTGCGAGAGATCGATCCACAGCGTTAAATCGACTTCAAACCACTGTCCCAAGATCTGTTCTTCCGGTAGCGCGCCTGTGTAGCCATACGCGCGAATGTTAGTGAGGTGAATGCAGTCCATTTATTTAAACCCATAGCCTTTTTGAATATAGTAGTTCTTGATCCACACCCCAAACCGGATTACGGGAACAGCGATCGGCTGCGAGACGCGATCGAACTTCGCAACTAAACTTGACTGAACCGGAAACCAATCATCCGATAAAATGACTGCGTTTTTACCTTGAAAGGGGCGATCGCTCGGATACCAGAAGTCAAATTGATCGACTCGATCGGAGATTGCCCTCACCGTTTTGTCATTGAGTTGATATGCCAACGCCGATGCCGATCGATAATCGGTTGTGATCAATAAGGGAGATGGCTCTAACTCTGCTGCTTGCTGCTTAACGACAACTGCGACTTCCTGCCATCCATACAGCATTCGCGAATCTGGATCAGCATCTCTACTAATCAACGCAGATAATGGCAAAAAGCAATAATGTATAACCAACAGCGTTGCAAAAAATAAACCGTAAATCTGAAAGCCCAAAAATGCTTTTGGCTTCACGTTTGAAGGTCGAATCAAAACGGATGGAAGTAATGGAAATAATAAAAGGTAAGCCGTAATATTCCAGTAATAAAGCGCAGCAGAGATTAGAGAAATAACGGTAAGAATGACGGTCGAAACAGTAAACACCCAAAATGCAATAGTAGAATAAACAGAATCAGAGCGAATTAACTGACTGGGTTGCTTGAGACTATGATAAAACCCGCTCCAATAGAATGGAGAAACAACTAGAAATGAAATACCAACGAATGCAGTGAATGAACCTAATTTAATTCCAGAATTAACCGGATGAACACTGCGATCGACATAATAATGAAATGACTGAAAATCATTCGAGAGATTCCACAGCAAAATTGGAATCAGCGCAGTCGCGGCGATCGCGATCGCAACATAGAGCCGTCGATCCCAGAAAAGAGGTCGCAGTCGGCGATCGGCAATCATAGCGGCGAGAAATCCGAGGGGCACAAATATCGCATTGTATTTGGATAGAACTGCAAGCCCGATCGCCACCGCCGATCCATAAAGTCGCCACGTCTCTCCTTTTCGATCGACTGTGTAACCATCAAGAAATGTAACGAATAAATACCCAGAGGTTAATGAAAACAGAATCAATAAATGGTCGTGCCATGCCAACGCTAAAAATAAAAAATATAAAGGGGATGCAGCGACTAAACTGATTACGAGCCAAAACCGTTGCTGAATGGAATCTCGATAAAGATAATGAACGATTCGACCATAAATATAAGCGATTATGACGCTACTGATTACGGTTGGTAACCGCAGCGTGAACGTCGATCGCCCGAAAGCTGCCGTAAACAGCCCTTGAATCCAAGCATTTAGGGGCGGATGGTCATAGTAAGACCAGTTTAGATGCTGACCCCAAAGCCAATAATAAGCTTCATCAGAATTTGGGAACGCTGTCAACCAAAACACGAGACGCAGCAAAATAAAGGCAATTAGAGAAGGCAACCAAGATTTGGGCATTATTGTAGAGAGTCAGATATCAATCGCCACAGATTTTCGTCAATCTTCTAGGGACATTCGATCGCCTGTCACGATCGTTAAATTTAGTCCACTATGATGCACTTTTATTCAACAAAAAGGATTATATTCATTTATCATTCTTACCCGGTTGCGTATGCTGACTTACTCTCGCTGGCGCAGAACCCTCGAAGCCGTTTCGATTCCGATCGCTGCCCTGATTTTCTCACTCTTTCTGTTTGGGCTGTTTTGTGCTGCCGCTGGCGCAAATCCCTTCGCGGTGTATGGGGCGATTTATAAAGCGGCGTTTGGCAGTTGGTTCGCCTTTCAAAACACCTTGATTCGGGCGGCACCGTTGATGTTGACCTCTTTGTGTACCGCGCTTCCTGCACGATTGGGGCTGGTGATCATCGGCAACGAAGGGGCGCTCGTCATGGGCGGAATCGCCGCGGTCGCTGCTGGGTTAAGCGTCGCCGATTTTGCCCCCCCGATCGTCGTCCAATTGGCAATGGCGATCGCGGGAATTATTGCCGGAGGGCTATGGATCGGCGCAGTTGGAGCATTGCGTCACTATCGAGCCGTTAACGAGACGATTAGTAGCCTACTGATGAACTACATCGCGATCGCGCTGCTCAACCATCTGGTCGGCGGTCCGATGCGTGATCCGTCTTCGCTCAACAAACCCTCTACTTTCCCGATTCCTGATATCGATAAGCTGGGTACGATTCCCTTTACGCGAGTCCATTATGGGTTGCTTTATGGCATTGTTGTGTGCATTATTGCTTACTATTTGATCCAGCGCACCACGTTCGGGTTTGCAGCGCGGACGGCAGGTGGAAACGTCAAAGCCGCTCGAATTGCGGGATTGCCCGTTGGGAAGTTGACGATCGCTATCTGCTTTCTAGCCGGATCATCTGCTGGGTTAGCGGGAATGGTCGAAGTTGCGGCAGTTCACGGTCGGGCAAACGAATCACTCAACGCCAACTACGGCTATGCGGGAATTTTGGTGGCATTTATTGCGCGACATAACCCGATCGCGGCTAGTGTCGTTGCCATTCTGCTCGGTGGCATTCTCGCAAGCGGCAGCATCTTGCAGCGACAGTTAGGCTTACCCGATGCTACAGTCTACGTCTTTCAAGGCTTGGTGTTTCTCGTCGTTCTCTACAGCGAATCTTTATACGGACGATTTGCCATCTTTAAAGAACCCGACGTAGTGACTCCACCCACATCTTCAGCACCTCTAGCGGGATAAACTCTCGGAAATTAATTCGCGATCGCATCTAACAAAAGGACATTGAAATGGCAACAGAAGCACTCGGATGGTGGGGCGTTCCGTTAGGAATCATGGCTGGTATGTTACGCGGCAGCGCTCCGTTTTTGTTTGTGAGTTTGGGCGAGTGTTTGACCGAGAAAAGCGGCAAAGTCAACCTTGGATTAGAAGGGACGCTGTTGACCGGAGCCATGAGCGCCTACGCAGTTTCCTATCTGAGCGAAAAGACGGTCGGCTCGGCGATCGCACCCTGGCTGGGCGTATTAGTCGCAGGTTTGGCAGGAATGGTGTTAGGCTTCATCCACGCGTGGCTCTCTCAACAGCCCAAAGTCAATGATGTCGCGGTCGGCATCGCCATGATTATCTTCGGCAGTGGCATCGCCTTCTTTTTTGGTAAACCCTTTATTCAACCGTCTGCGCCTCAACTTCCTGCATTTGAACTGGGCGCATGGAGCAACATTCCTCAGATTCAGTCTGCTTTAAAGGTGAGTCCTTTGCTGATGGTTGGAGTGTTGATTGCGCCGTTAATGGCGTGGTTCTTTAAGTCTACTCGCTGGGGTTTGTTTATTCGTGCTGTGGGCGATAGCCCCGATGCGGCGTTAGCGATGGGAATCTCGATTAAGAAAGTGCGAATGCTGTGCATTATTGCAGGCAGCTTTTTGGCAGGAATCGGCGGAGCGTATCTGTCGCTCTACTACCCCGGTAGCTGGACAGAGCGGATTTCTAGCGGTCAGGGCTTGATGGCGGTTGCATTAGTAATTTTTGCTCGCTGGAATCCGATTCAGTGTCTTTGGGCATCGCTGCTGTTTGGTGGGGCACAATCGATCGGACCTGCGCTGCAAGCTGTCGGCATTGAGGGCGGCTATTATCTTTTCAACGCGTCGCCCTATATTTTGACTCTGCTGATTATGATTATCACCTGTTCTCCTAAAAAGACGCTGACTGGCGCACCGGGCGCGTTAGGAACTCTGACCTAAGTTTGCATCGGTATCATTCTAAATGTGGTGAACCCTATGAAGCCAGCCGTCAAAACGATCGAGATGAAAGAACTTACTTTGCCTCCCGAACTCGAAGTCGTCAATATGACCAAGCAATTTGGTCAACTGATCGCGTTAGATAATGTCTCGCTGACCTTAAAACCCGGAACGTTTCACGCGCTGTTGGGGGAAAACGGAGCCGGAAAAAGTACGCTCGTAAAGTGCGTCATGGGCTTTTATAAACCGACCTCTGGGGAGGTGCGATTTAATCAGCAGGTGCAGGCGATCGACAGTCCTCGTGATGCCCAGAAACATGGGATCGGGATGGTCTATCAGCATTTCACCTCTGTCCCCGCGATGACGGTAGCCGAAAATCTTGTGCTTTGTCGCTATGAAAGTGCTGCGCTGATTGATTGGAAAGCTGAATATGAAGTGCTAAATGCGTTTATGGCAACGGCTCCATTCAAACTGCCGTTAAGCGTGCCCGTGGCGCAACTCGCGGCTGGGGAAAAGCAGAAGCTAGAGATTCTCAAACAGCTTTATCTCAAAAGTAAAATCTTGATTCTAGACGAGCCAACCTCAGTGCTAACGCCTGGTGAAGCCGATGAGGTGCTGGGCTTGATTCGTGAAGAAGTCGTCGCGGGGCATTTGAGCGTGCTGCTGATCAGCCACAAATTCCGTGAGGTGACTGCCTTTGTAGACGAGATCACCATTCTGCGAAAAGGCAAATTTGCTGGCAGCGGCAGAGTTAAAGATCTGACGATCGCCGATATGGCAGAGATGATGATGGGCGAAAAGCGCATTCCGCAAACCGTTCAAAAGACGCTGCATCCCGATCCTGCCCCGGTGCTGCAAATTCAAGCGATTCACGCCAACAAAGACAACGGGTTAGAAGCGGTTTCGGGCGTAGACCTGACCGTCAACAGTGGCGAAATTGTCGGCATCGCGGGCATCTCTGGCAATGGTCAGCGCGAATTAGTCGAAGTGTTAGCGGGTCAGCGCACCGCCACCGATGGGCAGGTGTTGGTGAATGGCGAAGTCTATCGAGCTAGCCGCACCGAAATGTTCCAACATCGAGTCTTTGTGCTGCCAGAGGAGCCGCTCAAAAATGCCTGCGTTCCTCACATGAGCGTGGCAGAAAACTTGGCACTGCGAACGTTCGATCGTCCTCCCCAATCCAAAGGTTGGGTGCTGCTGTTTAAACCGATTCGAGAGGCGGCTCAGAGTTTGATCAAAACCTTCAACATCAAAACGCCTTCCCCCGAAACCCCGATCAGCAATCTCTCTGGCGGCAACGTCCAGCGCACGGTTTTGGCACGAGAGCTTTCCTCGGATCATATCAACCTTCTGATTGCCGCAAATCCCTGTTTTGGTCTAGACTTTGCCGCCGTCGATTATATTCACAGTGAAATCTTAGAAGCTCGAAATCGAGGGGTTGCCGTGCTGTTAGTCAGCGAAGACTTAGACGAGTTGCTGAAATTATCCGACCGCATCCTCGTGATCAGTGAAGGCAAATTTGCCTATGAAAGCTCGATCGCGGAGGCTGATTTTGCCTCGATCGGACGCAGCATGGCAGGACATTAACCCTATGACGGTTATCTCTGCACAGCCCTATGACTACGAATTGCCTGAAGACAGCAACATCGCGCTGATCGTCATTGATATGCAGCGCGACTTTATGGAACTGGGCGGATTTGGCGACATTTTGGGAAACGATGTCAGCCTGTTACAGGCGATCGTGCCGACTCTCAAGCGGTTATTAGACGGCTGTCGATCGCGGCACCTTCCCATTTTTCACACCACTGAAGGTCATCAACCTGATTTGTCAGACTGTCCCGTCTCAAAGCTCAAACGGGGGAAGGGGAAACTGACGATCGGAGATGCTGCACCGATGGGACGCATTCTCGTCTTGGGCGAACCGGGGAACGGCATCATTCCCGAATTGGCTCCCCTTCCCGGTGAGATTGTGATTTCTAAACCCGGCAAAGGCGCGTTCTACAACACCAACTTAGAACCGTTGTTAAAAGAGCGTAACGTGACTCACCTGCTGATCACCGGGGTGACGACCGAAGTCTGTGTGCAAACGACCATGCGAGAAGCCAACGATCGCGGCTATGAGTGTCTCTTAGTCGAAGATGCAACCGAGAGCTACTTTCCAGAATTTAAGCGATCGACGTTAGAGATGGTACGCGCTCAAGGCGGCATTATTGGCTGGACTGCCACCACCGATCGAGTTCTGCAAGGCTTGCGATCTTGGAGTAACCCAGCAATAGTTTAGAGTTGCAGCAGTTCAACACTTTATGGCAACGGTTGGTTGAAAGCTACCGATGAGGTTTCTGAGATCACTTTCTGCCGCAAATTTGAACTATTAGAACCCATCACTTACGTCTCATAAACGTGCGCTGACGGCACTTGGCTCAGAGACAGCCGCCTCGATCGTGTGAGATTCTTCGGCTAGCTTTAGAGCTTCGATCGCTGCCACTTCATCCTGATAAACCGCCAGATCAAACCAGAATGTCGTTCCGACTCCAACTTCACTGACGAGACAGACTCGGCTGCGATGACGTTGAATAATATTGCGGACGATCGAGAGTCCTAAGCCCGTTCCTTCTAGCGTGTGAACGCGATTTTCAACTCGGAAAAAGCGCTCAAAAATCGCGTTCTGGTCTTCCTGATCAATACCGAGACCTGTATCTGTGATCTCGATTCGCACGATTTCGGGAGCCTGTAGATGAGCACGAATCATCACCTTGCCGCCCGTTTCGGTAAACTTGAGGGCATTGCCCACTAGATTGGCAAACACCTGCAAGAGCAGATCGTAATGTCCTAAAACCGGAGGTAAATCGACCTCGACTTCTTGCAGCAACTCAATGCCTTTATCTCTAGCATTGAGTTGATAAGTGCGAAGAATTTGCTCGATCGGCTGTGCCAAATCAACCGCTTCGAGGTGGTAAATCTTGCATGACTCTAAACGCGACAGATCCAGCACATCATTGACGAGGCGAGTCAAGCGATCGGTCTCTCGATTTGCCGTCTCTAGAAACTCTTGCCGTTCTGCCTCGGTCAAGTCTTCGCCATATTCATACAGCGTTTCGATGAATGACTTGATGTTAAACAACGGCGTTCTCAACTCGTGAGACACATTGCTAATAAACTGACTTTTCGCCTCATTTAGCTCCGCTTCGCGAGTCACATCTTGCACCGTCACCGCTACACCTTTGACATTTTCCTTAGAAGCATCTAGAACGGTGTTTAACAAAATTCTCAGCGTCCGGCTGACGGGTTCAGTTAGCGTAATGCGAAACTCCACTTCTTCACGCAGTTCACCTCGTGCAATTTGATAGAGCGGACGAGTTAGCTCGACCTGCACCGGAACAGGGAAACAATACAGAGCATTCGTGCCTTCAACGGGCTTGCCTTCCCAGCCAAAAATGCGCCGAGCCGTTGGGTTCACTAACACCACTTGCAGATTGGTGTCGAGCAACACAGCACCATCGGCGATCGTTGCCACTAACGTCTCCAATTTCGCTTTTTCTGCCGTCAGTTCTTCAATGTTTTGTTCTTCATAGCGTTCTAACTTTTCTGCCATCTCGTTAAAGCTAGCAATCAGCTCACTCAGCTCAACGCCGCCCCCAACGGGCAGATCGACCCGTTGCTGAAAGTTGCCCTTGGCGATATTTTTAACGCCCACGACCAGTTCTTTAATCGGCTTTGTGATCTGCAGAGCGTTAAACACCGCGCCTAAAATCACCATTACCCAAATCGAGACAAAAACCGCCACCGTCACGTCTCGCGTCAGGTGAGACGATGCCGCCACCGTTGGGTTGGGATTGGTGCCGATCGCCAATACGCCCAGATACTTCCCTTCATAGACCAAGGGCACAAACACGTCGGTCACTTCACCGTCGGGGGTTAGGTGTTGACGCACCATCGGCAGATCTGAAGTCTCGGCAAAATTATCGGGAAGCTGAATGCGGCGGCGAATGGTGAGCGAATTTTGCACCTCAGAATCTGAGAAGGGAATCCCAAAGAAAATTTCGCCATTGGCATCGGCATACAGCATGTAGCGCACGCTAGACGTGCTGCCATAAAAGCGGCGAGAAAAGCGTGCCAATTCTGTGCGGTTGTCTTCTCCGACGAGCGGAGCCACGTTTGCCGCTAACAGCAGCCCCAAATCACTGCCAAACCGGGTATCGTTGACACGCGCATCTTGCTGAATGGTATTGACTGCCCAAAAGGTGAGACCGCTCATAATCAGCGACACGACCAATGTTGCAGCCGCCATCAGCTTAGTCTGGAGCGTAAACTCCGACCACCAGCGCACCAAAACTTCTCGAACAGATTTTAAGGAGGAATCCAAGGTCAAGACCAGAGATGAAGGACTAGAGCGCGCTGACCGTTTCGCAGTTCTTAGACAGTTGCCTAATGCTAGACAATTAAGCCCACCTTCTCAGGTTGAAGAACGGCTGCAAACGCTTATCTTTTCTGATCTTAAATATAAGTCAATTTTGAGTTGAGCTAACCGTTCTGACTCGGTAGCCGATATCTCGACGGTAATACATCCCCTCAAATTGGATTGACTCGATCGCTTCATAAGCCTGAGCGATCGCTTGCTCAAGATTCTCTCCAACAGCGGTCACTCCGAGCACCCGTCCTCCATCGCTGACCAGAATTTGATGTTTGCGCTGAGTCCCAGCGTGAAAAACCACCGCTCCTGTCATCTCAGCTTGCTCAATGCCTGCAATCGGCAGCCCTTTTTTAAAGCTGCCTGGATAGCCCTCTGAGGCAATCACCACACAGGCAGCGGCTCCAGATTTCCACTCAAGGGGAGGAAACTGCTCTAGTTTCTGTTGAGTGCAGGCAAACAGCAGTTTTTCTAGGGGCGTTTCAAGCAGGGGCAAAATCGCCTGAGCTTCAGGATCGCCGAAGCGGCAGTTAAACTCAATCACTTTCGGGTCGCCTTCGGGCGTAATCATCAAGCCTGCATAGAGAATGCCGCGATAGTCAATAGCACGATCGCGCAAAGTGGCGATCGTCGGGTCTAAAATCTCGGTTTGAATGCGCGCCATCAGAGCCGGGGTGACGATCGCAGCCGGAGCGTATGCCCCCATTCCGCCCGTGTTTTCTCCGGTGTCACCGTCGCCGATGCGCTTATGATCTTGGGCAGGCAGCAGAGGGCGGATCGTCAACCCGTCGGTGACTGCCAAAATCGAGACTTCTTGCCCTATCAGGCATTCTTCAACAACAACCCGATAGCCAGCAGAGCCAAACTGCCCCTCGAAGCAGTCGTCGATCGCGGCTTCGGCGGCTTCCACGGTTGATGCAACGGTGACTCCTTTGCCAGCAGCGAGTCCGTCTGCTTTGATTACGATCGGGGCACCTTGACGGCGAACATACGCTTTGGCAGCCTCCGCACTTGTAAAGACCTCTGCCTGAGCAGTCGGAATTCCGGCTTCCTGCATCAGCGCTTTTGCCCACGCCTTGCTCGACTCGATTTGAGCACCTTCACGAGTCGGACCAAACACCGCTAACGTCTGCTCAGTCAGAAAGTCTGTGATCCCTTGAGACAGCGGAACTTCGGGACCGACGACCACTAATGAAATATTGTTCACTAAAGCAAATCGCGCAATGCCTTCAAAGTCGTCTAAAGACAGGGCTAAATTGCTACAGCGATCGAGCGTAGCGGTGCCTCCATTGCCCGGAACACAGACCACCTGCTGAACCTGCGGCGACTGCAATAGCTTCCAAGCCAGGGCATGTTCACGACCCCCATTACCGACAATCAAAACCCTCACATTACCCTCGCTCAGACCTTACTAAATGGTGTTTGACAGCCCAGCCTATCGGTGGTTTAAATCTCAATGGGGTTTCCTGAATCGGTGTTTCTAATTCGGTAGAATATTAAGCCTATCGAGCAATCCTACTGACCTGCCAAATAGCATCTCATTATGTCATGGGAATGTAGAGTTTTGAAGCAGCTTGTCATGAATTAGGGTCAGATGTCAGTTTAAACCCTGAAACCTTCTAGGCTAAATCTGAGTCGCTCACCATATTAAGGATCGCTAACATTTGTCTCATGACTGCCAATTTTCTTCGCCAGCGCTGCCTTGAAACGATCGTCTTTATCTGCCTAATCGGGACGCTTCCCGGACAGGCGGCGACTTCGCCCACTCCCCAACCGACTCCTGCTCAAACTCCTCAAAAGAAACCGCCTCAGCCCGACCAGTTTCCGCCTAGCCCTTTAGAGTTGACGGCACCTGACCCATTATTGCCTGGGGGATTGCAGCGTCCTTTAAGCGAATCGGAGCGTCAGACGTTGGGCATTGCCCTCGATGACCTCAACGCCCAAGCGATCGCCCAGTATCGATCGGGCGACATTCTCAACGCTTTTGAGATTTGGAACCGCGAGTTGCGCCTGCGTCGAGCGTTGGGCTTCTTAAACGAAGTCACCGCGCTGGGCAGAGTCGGCGATAGCGCTTGGAAGCAGAATCAGCCCAATGAAGTGAATCTGATTACGAGGCGGCTGCAAGCGATTCAGAAACAGGTGCAGACCCCAACGACGAATGAAATGAACCTGTCACGTCCTCAAACCATGCAAGCGTTGGGGACAGCCTATCAGCTTGTGCGATCGCCCGGATTAGCTGTCAACATTTACGAGCAATTATTGGCAGAAGCCCGTCAGCGCAAAGATGCCACCGAAGAGGTGAGCTTGTTGAACACGATCGGGCAACTGCATCTCAGTTGGTTTGACTATCCCAATGCCGCCGCGACTTATACAGAGTTGCTGAAACTGGCTCAGACCAGAAGCGATCCATCCGGTCAAGCCTTCTATCTGACTCAACTGGCTTATGGTTACGAGCAAGCCAAGCAACCTGCCCAAGCCGTTCAATATCAGCAGCAACTCGCGGATCTTTATCAAAAAAATCCTCAGCCTGAGTTGATCCCTGCCCTCAAAATTAGAATTGCTGACAACTATGCGGCAAGCGGGCAGGTGAATCTAGCCGAGCAAAATTATCAGGAAGCCTTTAAGCTAGCACAACCTGTCTTTCAACTCGCCTATGCCAGTGATGCGCTGCGAAAGTTAGGAGCGCTATATAGATCGCACGATCGCTTAGATGCCGCACTGCAGGTCTATGAATATCTCGCAGGAGTTCAGCAGCAAACCTATGACACCTATGGGCTGATGGAAGCCTATGACCAGATGGGTCAGATTTATCTCGCGCGTAAAGCCTATCCTCAGGCGTTGACAGCGTTTAATCAAGGGTTAGTCGCCGCCAAACAACTCAACTACCGAACCGATTATTTCACCCGTCAGATTCAGCAAGTGTCTCAAAAGATTGGGCGATCGCTTCAGCCAAGCCCGCCCTAAACGCTGAGAGGGACGCTCTATAGAACGTCCCTCTTAATAATGAGATGAATGGTTGCTAATGACTACGCCATGCCGTTCTCGATCGCCCACCGGGCTAGCTCAGTGCGATTGTGTAGCCCCGTTTTGCCGAGCATATTGCTGACGTGACTCTCGATCGTGCGTTGACTGACCTTTAACTCTTCAGCAATTTCTCGGTTTGCCATGCCTCGCGCGACAAAATGCACAACCCGCAGCTCGGTTGGGGTCAAATCAACATCAAACGGCACTTGAATTTTGGGTGAGCTGTCTCCCCCCTTAGAGTCTTTGTGCTGAATCAGCCGCGAAGCTTGCTTTAGAGAAGACTCGACCTGAGCGACCAGTTCTTCTGGCTCAAACGGCTTGACCATATAAACATCTGCACCGATGTTCAGCCCTTTCACGCGGTCTTGGCTCTGCCCCTTTGCAGAAAGAAAGAGCACCGGAACCCAACTGGTTTTGGGATCTTGACGAATGGCGCTTACAAGAGAATAGCCGTCCATTTCTGGCATCATGACATCACAGATGATCATATCTGGCGTTTCTTGTTCTAACACCTCTAGAGCCTCACGCCCGTTTTCGGCAGTGATGACATCATAGCCACGAAACTCTAGATAGTCTTTCACTAACAAAATCAGGTTGGGGTCATCATCGATCAACAGCAATCGTCTGTGATTCCCTGCGCTAGTTTCCTTCATGCTGTGACACTCGCTCTGCCTTGATCAGGATTGACGTTCTAAAAACCGATAGAAACTAAGTTCTATCAACTGCCATATTCTACAGAACTGACCGTTTAAGTTAACGGAAATCTGATTGAAGCCTATTTTTCTGGTGAAAAGTCTCGAAGTAGTCATCGACTAAGTTGATTATTTCTAATCATTGACTAACGCCTAGAGCGATCGCCCCTGTTTCTCGTGTCATTATATACGACTGCTCAGTGAATTTAACATTGTCAGTCGAACGTCTAATCTCAATCTGAGTCAGCGGCACGTTTTTTACATCATTACTGATGATCGTGATCTCCTTCAAAATTGGCGGGAGTTGGAAGCGGATGAGTCAAGAATGCACAGTCTTGCACGATTTGATTGCCAATTAGATGTTCTTGAATGATGCGATCGATGATGTCTGGGCTAGTGGCTCGATACCAAACTCCATCAGGGTAAACCACCATAATCGGACCTTGATCACAAACGCGCAAACAGTTTGCTTTGGTGCGAAAAATGCAGGTTGGGCGCTCGATCGTGGGTTTGTCGAGGTTGAGTTCTTTTAGGCGACTTTTCAGATAGTCCCAAGCGGCTAACCCGTCTTCTTTAGAGCAGCACAGGGGTTTGGTCTGGTCAGCACAGATAAATACGTGTCGCTGAATTTGGGCGAGTCCCAACGATTCAACCCGTTTTGTCAGATCAGATTGAGAGGTCATTGTTTAAAGCGCTGTGAGTAACGATGATCCTAATTCCTTTCTCTAAATGGGCATCTGATCAAGCACTGTTGGTTGAATTTGCAGTAGAGCATCAATCTGATACTCTAGAGATAGTAGCTCAGATGAACTACTATCTCTAGATAGATGGACACGGCAATTAAATTAAGGCGTTTCTGGAGAATGCGGTTCAGGTTGGGGAGGCTGTAGTTCTGTGCGCTTTGGGCTAAGAGGCGGCTCTAGCGACTCCATGCGGCGAGTGAAATACATGATGATCGCTAAGAAGAGGAATAGCCCGATCGAACCCATCAATAGCGAATAGTCCTGGTTTGCCAGCACCACATAGAGGTAGCTGTAGAGCGCAACCTGCATGACTCCAATAATCGCGCCTCGTTTTCTGGCTCGCAGAACGGCGATCGAGTATGCCGTGATCAAAACAACCACTGCACCCGTTGCAATCAGATAGCCGACCTTAAAGCCGAGATGCTCAGAAATCGCCAGTTGCAGCAGATAAAACATCGACATCGCCACCCCAACTAGCAAATATTGCAACGGGTGAACGCGCAAGCGAGTGGCGGTCTCAAACAGCCAAAACACTGCAAACGTCAGGATTAAAAACAAATAGTTGTATTTAATGCTGCGATCGCTCATTCGATAGTTATCGACGGGCGAAATCAAATCGACTCCAAACAAAGATGTCTGAATCAGCTCAGGATTCACAGGTGATTCGTTGTTCCACTGTTGAGGATAGTTGCGACCGAGCGAGGGAATATCCCAGGTGGCATTAAAGCCTTTGGTCGTCACCGATCGCTGATCAGGCAACCACACGCCCTGAAAGCTAGGATTTGTCCAGTCAGAATTGAGGCTGACTTTGGTGACTTTGCCGAAGGGCGCAAAGGAAATTTTCTCGCTGCCGTTTACCGTGAGCGGAATGGTGAAATCAAAGCTGTCGCCCTTAAGCTGATCTTTTAGATTGGCGTGAATGCCTTGGTCTGCGCCGCCATATTTGCCCTGACCTGCGGTAAACGGAATCGATTTTTGATTCCAGTTCAACGTCGCTTGAGTTTGAATGGCATGAGCATCTGAGATCTGCAAACTCAGTTCGGCGCGATCCCACAGAATATCTTCTGGGCGCACTCCCCAACTCGTGACATCAGGACGGACAAATCCGACCCCGAATATCGAGTTTAGTCTGGTAGATCGGGACTTCAAAAATGCCGCGATAGCGCACTTCTGTCTTAAGATTGCCCGTCACCTGCAAATCATCCGGCAGAAATGTGCCGTATTTCACATCAGCTTTTTCATCTTTGCCGACCTGAGATCGTCGAATATAAGGCACATAGAGCTGCGGTCCTAAAATGGCTTGCTCTCGCCCCCAATTAGACGTGATGCTGCTGATGGCTTCTTGACGGAGATTTTGGCGATCGCTCACCAACCCCTGAAGCATCGCAGTCGGAATTTGGAGAACGAGTATCAGGAACGTAATTAGAAGCAGTCGGGCGAATTGAGAATTTTTTAGCTGCTCGTACATAAGTGACGATCGAGAGGACTGAACGCGGGTATTCATTTCCCAATGATTCACCTCTGCTGGCAGAAATTTCGGAGGAGGAAGTTTAAGAAACGTAAAGCAGATAGTCTACTTACTAGCTGAAAACCGCAGCCTCACATAATCGGCAGCCCACTGCCCAGACGCATCGCACAGAGTAGGCTTTAAACTAGCAGTCACCTCATCTAAAAAAACATCTCGTTCTGAACTGGGCAGCGCCGTTGTAAACGGATTTGCAAAGGTTGTCAGCCATCCTCTAATCCCGGTAGGTAGAGGAGTGGGGCGAGGAATCAGCGCAATTCTGCCGACTTCAAACCCTCTTGATTCCAATCGCGTCTGATAGTCTTCTATTGTTGGAAAATACCAAGGATTTAGGGTCGCTGCATCAAGCCCCCGTTTCTCTAATGCCTTGCCTAGAGCAGACACGATCGCGGCAGTGTTACCCGCTCCGCCAAACTCACCCACAAACCTACCGCCTGGTTTCAACGCTTGCCACACGCCATCGATCACTCGATCGGGCTGGGTCATCCAGTGCAGTGCAGCGTTGCTAAACACGGCATCAAATTCAGGGTTGAAATGCAGTTCGTGCCCATCGATCAATCGGGCATTGAGTCCGATCGACTGGGCAGAGTTGACGAAATCAGGACTTGAATCGACCCCAATCACTTCACAGCCAAAATCCTGCAACTTTACCGTTAACGCTCCGTCGCCACAGCCCAGATCCAAAATTCGTTCACCGGGTTGGGGGGCAAGCCATTCGACCGCAGCCATTCCTAAATCGGAGACAAATCGGGCATTCTCAGCATAGGTCTTAGAGTTCCAGGTTTGTTCCATAATGGCATATTTCCTACAGTCTAGTCTCTCGGTGCAGCAACTACTTCCGCCTGCTGCTTCTTGGCTTTATCCGGGTGGAAATATGCCTCTAGCACCTGTCGCACCATCGGAGCCGCAAACGAGCCGCCGCCCCCACCAGAGTTTTCTCCAAACGCGACCACCACGATTTGAGGCTTGTCAACCGGAGAAAATGCGCCAAACCAGGTGTGCGATTCACGCCCAAAATCTTCTGCGGTGCCGCTTTTTCCGGCGATCGCTAAATCGGTTCCGCTAAATGCCGCCGTTGCGGTGCCTCCATTGACCACGCCTCGCAGTCCTTCGTGGAGAATCCGCACGGTTTTGGGCTTCAGGTTTAGAGGTTCGCGCCAGTTTTCAGCAGATTCATTGTCTTGAAGGAGGTGAGGCTTGACGCGATAACTGCCATTGGCAGCGATCGCAAACATCCCTGCAACTTGCAGCGGTGTACACTGCAAAAAGCCTTGTCCGATCGACATATTAACCGTGTCGCCCAAAAACCAGGATTCGTGGATTTCTTTCTGTTTCCAGGCGTTGTCTGGCACCAATCCTGACGCTTCTTCATCGCCTAGCTCAATGCCTGTTTTTTGCCCAAACCCAAACCGACGTGCCCATTGAATCAGAGTTTGGTCGCCAACTCCCATGCCGATTTGATAGAAAAAGGTATCACTACTCCACGTCAGGGCACCTACAAAGCCTTGAGGACCGAACCCTGCGTGGTTCCAATCGCCAAAATCGATGCCGCCGACTCGAATCGATGCCGAAGTCGCTAGCACGGTATCCGGCGAAAATTTGCCCGACTCTAACCCCGCCGTTGTCGTGACGATCTTAAACGTGCTGGCGGGAGGATAGCCTTGCAGCGCCCGATTCACAAACGGGTGGTCTTCACCCTGCAATCGCTGCCACTGCTTTTCTGAGATGCGAGTCGAGAATAGGTTGGGGTCAAACGCCGGACGGCTGACCATCGCCAAAATTTCGCCATTGTTGGGGTTAATCGCCACGATCGAGCCTTTGCGATTTCCCAACGCAGTTTCGGCAGCTTTTTGGAGATCGAGGTCGATCGTCAGCGTCACGTCTTTTCCGGCGTGAGTTTGCTTTTCTCCTAAGATCTTAACGACGTTTCCAGCCCCATCGACTTCGACTTGTTGACCGCCCCACTCGCCCCGCAAGTCTTGCTCACGCGCCGATTCAATGCCCATTTGACCAATGACATCACCGAGCCGATAGTGATCTAGATGATGTTTCTTAAAATCATCATCGGTGAGTTCGCCCGTGTAGCCCAGCACATGAGCCGCCAAATCGCCGTTGGGATAGCTCCGCACAGCTTCTGCATCCACCTGGACTCCATCCAGTTCACCAATGCTTTCGGCTAAAGCTGTGACTTTTTGAGGGCTGATGCTGCGAGCAATGCGGACTCGATAGGGGGAGTTATAGCCTTCCGTCTCCAGACGCTTTTGAATATCAGCGACAGGAATGTTGAGAATCTGCGAGACGCGCTCTAAAGTGTGGCTCCACTCGGCTTTCTTTTGAGCAAGGGGCCACAGAAAGACTGAGTGAGAGAGACGACTGCCTGCAAGAATTTTGCCTTTGCGATCGAGAATCTTCCCCCGCTCTGGCTGTTTAGGAAGCAGTCGAATGCGATTGCTGTCTGCCAGTTCTCGGTTTTGAGTGCCCTGCATCAGTTGCAGATAGGCAAGGCGACCGCCCAACCCTCCTAAAATCATCGCCGCAACGCCAAACGTCAGCGTCAGAGCCTGGTTTTTGCGACCGACGCTGCGAGTGTGTTTCTGGTAAGCGATCGTAGGAGGAGACTGAAGCAAAGTCTATAGTCAGCTGAAGATATCTTCAGGGCGAAGGCGAACAGACAGATCTTTCAGGCAAAAGATCGACTAATCTAAATTGGGAATTCGTTCATCCAGATGGGCAGTCTAGGGCTAACAGCGCCATTCTAAAATATCGGTCTCGTTGCCATTCGTTAAATAACGTTACTCAGACGCAGCAGGCAGGTAATCTTCTTGACGACTTCACGATATAAGATAAACCAAACGTCACATCTAGCATCTTTATCGGGGATCAGGCAAGCTACCTTCGGCGCAACAAGCAGGAATCACCGCAGGAAATCGTCACTATGGCTCAGACGGCAACGCAGAATCAGCAAACAACAGGCATCAATGTTGAGTTTGATGTTGAGCTGCGAAAAGTATTTAAAGTTTTCAACGGAGAGATTGTCGTTCGCGGGATCGATCTCAGTATTCGACGCGGTGAATTCTTTAGTATCTTAGGTCCGTCGGGCTGCGGCAAGACGACCACTCTGCGATTGATTGCTGGATTTGAGACTCCAACCGCTGGGGATGTGCTGATTCGCGGACAATCGATGCTCAACGTTCCGCCCTATCGCCGACCTGCTAACACGGTCTTTCAAAACTACGCGCTGTTTAGCCACTTGACCGTTTGGGAGAATGTCGCCTTTGGGCTGCGGATTAAAAAGCGCGGCAAAGCAGAGGTGCAAGAGCGAGTCAAAGAGGCTTTAAAGTTGGTGAAGATGGAAGGCTTTGCAAAGCGCTTTCCGGCTCAACTGTCTGGGGGGCAGCAGCAGCGAGTCGCTTTGGCACGAGCGTTGGTCAATCGCCCCACGGTGGTCTTGCTCGATGAGCCGCTGGGGGCGCTTGATCTGAAGCTGCGAAAAGAAATGCAGGTCGAACTGTCGAATCTGCATCAAGAATTAGGCGTGACGTTTGTGCTGGTGACCCACGATCAAGAAGAGGCATTGAGCTTGTCCGATCGCATCGCAGTGATGGTTGACGGCAAAGTTGAGCAGATGGGTTCACCGAGTCAAATCTACGATCGTCCTCAAACGCCGTTTGTCGCTGATTTTATCGGAGACACCAATTTGTTTCGCGGCAGAATCGAAGGCGCACACCCCACCATGCTGTGGGTGATCACCGACAAGGGGTTGAAAATGAAGGTGCAGCCTGCCAATGATACGAATGGGCTGCCGCTCACCTCTGGCGCGGTGGTCGTCAGTGTGCGCCCCGAAAAGGTGAATGTTGGCTTCTCGCCGCCTGATGGCTCGCTCAACTGTTTTGAAGGGCGACTCAAGCATGTGATGTATCTCGGAACCCATGTGCATTATGTGGTGCAGCTTTTATCGGGCGATCAGATTACCGTTCGTCAGCCCAATGCGCTCAACGTTCCCACTGGTGATACGCCCGTTTACCTCCACTGGGGCGCAGACGATTGTTTGGCGCTGCCAGAATGACTTCTATGGCTGATTTGACTCGTCTTCATCTATCTCGATCGCGGCGGCGGTTTTTGCAAACCTCGATCGCGGGCTTGTCAGGCATAGCACTCTCAAGCTGCGGCTGGACGCTGGCAAAAGTGCAAACTGATCAGGTGCGGCAAGGTGCCTCTGACGAGCTGCATGTTTATACGTGGTCTAACTATGTCGATCAAGAGTTGATTGATGCGTTTCGATCGCAGACGGGCATCAAGGTCATTTCTGACGTGTTTGACTCTAACGAGACGATGCTGGCGACCTTTCAAGCAGGCAAAGCTAGAACTTACAGCATTATTTATCCGTCTGACTATAAAGTGTCGCAGATGGTGAAGTTGGGCTATCTGAGTGAGTTAGACCATTCTCGCTTAGATGGGCTTCAGAACATTTTGCCGAGATTTCAGAAGTCCGTTCACGATTCGGGCAACCGCTTCAGCGTTCCGGTAAGCTGGGGCACAACGGGGCTGATTTACAACAGCGAAAAGCTGACAGAACCGCCCACCGATTGGAATTATCTCTGGACGCACAAAGATAAACTGACTCGTCGCCTGACTTTAATGGACGATGTGCGAGAAGTCATGGGGGCAGTGCTGCGATCGCTCGGCTATTCTTATAACTCCACTGATCTACAGCAGATCAAGCAAGCCTACGAAAAACTGCAAGAACTCAAACCTGCCATTACGACATTTACCACCGATGCTTGGCGCGATCAGCTTTTGGCGGGAGACTTGTCGATCGCGATGGGCTATTCGGCGGATGCGGTCAACGTGATCAATCAAAATCCTAAGCTCAAATATGTGATTCCGACCAGCGGCACCTCACTCTGGAGCGATACGATGGTGATTCCTAAAACGGCTCCTAACCCAGATGCCGCTTACGCTTGGCTGAGTTTTATGCTGCAACCCGAAGTCGCGGCTAGAGTCACTGAGCGGCTATTCTTTGCAACGCCCAATCAGGCTGCCTTCAATCAACTCCCTGACACGTTGAAGAACAACGTCACTCTCTTTCCGCCTCAAAATCTGCTCGATAAAGCAGAAACCGTGGCTCCGTTAGACAAATCTATACTCGAACTCTATGAAAAATATTGGACAAAGCTGACGAGCAGTTAGGGTCGTTATCTCTTAATCCTTCATCCTTTTCCTCCTGTGTCTACCAAAGTTCCTTCTGAATCTCGCCCGATCGCTCCCACTCCCCAATGGCTGCAAGCGCTTTTGCTGTTGGTTCCCGCAGGCGTTTGGCTGGCACTGCTCTTAGTGATTCCGACGCTGCTGATTTTTGAATTGAGCTTGGTGCCCAACATCAAACCCGGAGACCTTGTAAATCCATCGGGGCTAGGCAACTATTGGCGAATCTTTCAGTCAGATGTGCTGAACGTAATTGGTCGATCGCTCCTCTTTGCTACCGGAACTACGCTACTTTGTCTCCTGATGGGCTTCCCGGTCGCCTACTGGATTGCGCTCCTCTCTCCTAAACGCTGGCGCAACTTGCTGCTGTTAGCCTTCGTGCTGCCGCTTTGGACATCTTCTCTATTGCGCTCTTATGCCTGGATTAGCATTCTGCGTCCGACAGGCGTTCTCAACACGCTGCTGACAAGTCTGGGTTTACCGACGCTCGATTTACTCAACCGATCGCCTGCTGTGTTTATCGGCATGACTTATAGCCTGTTGCCCTACATGGTGCTGATTCTCTATGCTTCGTTAGAAAAGCTCGATCGTCGCTTTTTAGAAGCTGCCGCCGATTTAGGAGCCACTCCCCCTCAAGCATTTTGGAAAGTCACCGTCCCGCAAACTCTGCCCGGAATCGCCGCAGGGTCTCTACTCGTGTTTATCACCGGGCTAGGAGATTTTATCAATCCTGAACTGTTGGGCGGCACGTCGAGCATGACAGCCGCGCGACTGATCTATAACCAATTTTTAGGCGCAACTCAAAACTGGGGATTTGGGTCAGCCCTCAGCATGGTGTTAATTCTGGCAGTTAGTTTAGCGATCGCGCTGCTCATTAAATACGGCGACAAAAATGCAAGCTCCCTCTAAAAGTCCCCTTCGCATCTCCTGGCAAGCGCTGTTTTCGGTGCTGATGTTTGGCTTCATGTACTTACCGATTTTGGTACTAGGGTTTTATAGCTTTAACCAATCGCCCAACAGTGCTCAGTGGGGCGGATTTACGCTGTCGTGGTATGTCAAATTTTTCAACGACAGTCGTATCCTCTCAGCGTTGTCAGATAGCTTAACGGTTGCGTTCTGTGCCGTTGGCATTTCTGCAATCATTGGCACACTCATGGCAGTAGGATTAGCGCGTTATCGATTTCCGGGTAAGCAGTTATATCAGGGTGCCTCTTACTTGCCTCTGATCATTCCAGATATCGCGATCGCGGTTTCGACGTTAGTATTCCTCGCGGTGATCGCAGTGCCATTAAGCTTATGGACGATCGTTGCTGCCCATACCGTATTTTGTTTATCCTACGTCGCGTTTGTCGTATCCACTCGCCTTGTCAATCTCAATCCTCATCTCGAAGAAGCCGCCCAAGATTTAGGCGCAACGCCCTATCAGTCATTAGTGAGGGTGCTGTTGCCAGAATTGATGCCCGCGATCGTCTCTGGCTGTCTCCTCGCATTTGTCCTCAGCATGGATGATTTTCTGATTGCCAGTTTTACTGCTGGAGGCGGCGCAACAACCCTCCCAATGGAGATTTTCAGCCGCATTCGCACCAGTGTTAAACCCGATATCAATGCCTTGAGTGTCGTTCTCATGGTTGCTTCTGGTGCAGTGGCACTGATTGCAGAAACCATTCGCTATCGCAGTGAGAAAAAGCGCCTCCAGTAATCGATCGAATCTGTGCAAAATAGAGTCAGTCTCACTGAGCTTGATTTTATGATTGCCACGACGCTCTCCACGTCTTACCCGATTCAACCGCACCCCGACGATCGCTTCGCCATCACCTTTGCGCCCCTGCTGCTTCAAGAGGTTTATGACCTGGCAGATAATCCTGCAAGTGGCGCGATCGTAGTGATGAGCGGGATGGTTCGCAACAAAACCGATGGCAAGGCGGTCGAATCGCTGGAATATCAGGCGTATGAACCGATGGCGATGCGTGTCTTTCAGCAAATTGCGGCAGAGATTCGTAAAACCTGGGCAGACGTGAATCGTGTCGTGATTCATCATCGCGTAGGCAAATTGCAGATTGGCGAAATCAGCGTGTTGATTGCGGTGGGATGTCCTCACCGATCGGAGGCATTCGAGGCGTGCCAGTTTGCGATCGACACACTCAAACACAACGCGCCCATCTGGAAAAAAGAACACTGGCAGGATGGCTCTAGTAGTTGGGTCTCGATCGGAGCCTGTGAGCAACTCGACTGCTAAGGTCAACCATGTGAGTCGTCGCCTATGTCAACATCTCGGCTCGTGAGCGATTTGAGAATTTCTGTGAGTCAAAGCGACGAATACCTAAAGGAGACGCGGTACAACATTTAAGATTTGGTTTGAATTATGGAATGTGCCTGATTTAGCCTGAATTTCTGCGTAGCAGGGGTCAGATTGAGCTTTTGATTAGCTTGATGCTCAATTCTGAATCTCGCTATGTCAAAAACTCATCAGGAATGCTTGCGTGTTCTGGAAGTCATTCGCTGGCAAGGCAAACCTCGGTGTCCGTATTGCGATTCAACAAGTGCCTCAGCCTTTAAATCAGAACAAAGGTATCACTGCAACACTTGTTTTACTTCATACAGCGTTACGGTTGGAACACTTTTTCACCAGACTCATGTAGATTTACATAAGTGGTTTCATGCACTTGAATTAGTGTTGAAAGCGTCTAGGGCAGTCAGTGTCCGTCAACTTGCTCAAGAAGTCGGAGTGAGCAAAAATACGGCTTCGTACATGATTGCCCGAATTCGTAAAGCCGTAGAGGAGGAGTCAGAACTACTACAAGAACTAGTGAGATTGCTAGATTAACGGGTTCATTTTCTTTTCAATCAGTAAACGTTAATTCATCGAATGAGTTGGAGATTAGTTAATGCAAGCTCAAAACAGAGTGCCTTTCCAAGTTCGTAAAGATCATGCCGTATTTACAGCCTTCTTTCTGATCTTTCTTGCTTTGCTTTTATCGCGAGTGATGCCGTTGCTTGTCCCTCAAGAAAAACCAATTTTAGAACTTGTAGTAGGTGGTTTTTTTCTTACGTTTTCTTACAGCATGGTGAATGCTTTAGTTGGGGGAGCAATTGATTTTGCTGCGGAAGAGAAACAGCGGGATTTCCTAGACAAGCAATCTCCTGATAGCATTCACACATTACAAGAGTTAGAATACTATTCTGTAATTCCGCCGGAGCATAGAAAGCAAGCTGGTAAGTTACTGAGCGTTCAGACTCAGACCCTTGAAGATATTGAACAAGACTCGCGCGTTAGAGATACGATCGTCTGCGGGTTAGCAAATGAGTACGTACTGAAAAGAATCGCTGTGAAGGCATGTGCTGTAGCTTTAAGGAAAGAAGATGATCGAGCGTACCTCGAAACTGATCTCAGATTTGCACGTTTTCGACAGGATATATACATCTACCTTCGTGCTTGGCTAATTATGAGTATCAAGTATAAAAGGGAGATGTCGATCGACTTAATTCAGCAAGGGTTTCCTGATGAGAATTCACCTGATAAGTATGCTTACATCAGAGCAATTCGATATATTCGAGAAAAGTCGATCAATAAGCTGCGAGTAGAAGAGTGCTTGAAAGCAGAACACATAGAATCAGCAAAAGTAATACTCAGGCAAGAGCTAGATAAATTAATCGAGACCTTGCACAAATAGTTGCAACTAAATTTTCAAGCACTCATACTAACTCTAGAAATCGTCCATTTCATCAAGTTCTTCAGGCGTAATTGGCATTCCTTTTGCTCTTAGGTTTTGGACTAATGTGTGGTATCTGATCTGTTGAGCAGCCTCTGCAAGAACCTGCTCATTTTGCAAAGTCCGATCGATCTTCTCTTCTGCATCTTTAATATCTGAACTGTTATTGGGAGATGAATTCATCAGAAGCTCCTTTAGAACTATCTGAGCTTTTCCCAGAACGCTCTCTATAAGTACCCGCGTCCTCGCTGCCTCACTCATCGATCGCTCCTCACAAAATAGAATGCGCGATCGAAGTTTACGTGTTTGTTCGGGTACAATCTATACCGCAATCTGGGACAAACTCAGTACACTTAATCTACAGTATCTTTGTACTATACAGTTTGTCAACCTGAGTTCTGTAAAGGTTTTTTGGGGGCGATCGGGTTCTTGTAGAGTGTTGCAAACCCTCAACTCCCACCGTCAAAGGGTTACAGATTCAGCAGATCAACTCACGTTCTCACCCAGTCTGAAAAGGGTTGATAAATCACATCTAATCGGGCGATTTTCCGGTAATCTACGATCGAGGGTGGAGGTGATTACAGACGCTCTCCTTAGTGGTCAAATTGGATATCAAACTCATGGCAGGACAGCACATTCTCAAGTGGTTTCAGCAGCGTCCCTGGCTGTTATTGCCGCTATTGGGAGTCATTCCACTGGCGGGGCTGGCGCTTAATCAGCTTACAGAACAGCCTAAACCTCAAGTGAGTCCGGTTGTGCTGTCTCCGATCGCGTCGGTTCCGATTCCTGCCTCGTCTAAGTCTCCTCAACCCAAATCTTCGACTTCACCGAAACCAACGGCAGGTCTGATTCCGGTAAATCCAGCAACGTTTACAAAAGAGCAATCTGCCATTAATGCACAGGCAAAGGCGGCATTTGCGGCATCTACAGCGACAGTAGATTCATTTATTGAGATGCATGTGGGAATCGCGATCGGAGTGAGCAGTGCCTCGATCGGTTCGTCTACGGGGGCTGATATGACCGATGAGAAGGGGCGTTCTCTGCACTCGCTCGCGGCAGGAGCGGCATATCCAGCACAAGCCGGGACTCTAGGCGCATGGCAGATTCCGGCACTGGTTTGGGTGGAACCTGCGGCAGGAGGCGTGCTGTATTTGGGTGATAAACCTTATCGCGGTAAGTTTTTGCTGGCTTCGCAACAGGGGCGAATTTGGGTCGTAAACTATATCGACTTGCGGCACTATCTCTCTAGCGTAGTTGGCAGTGAGGTGTCTCCTAATTGGCACATGAATGCGCTTAAAGCTCAAGCGGTGGCGGCTCGATCGTATGCGTTGACCTATTATTTCAAACCTGCAAACGCACTCTATCAAATGGGAGCCGATGAATATTATCAGGTTTATAGCGGCATTTCGAGAGAAGCCGATCGGACTCAGCAAGCAGTGGATGCGACAGCAGGAGAGTTTGTGAGCTATCGCGGCGGCATTGTAGAATCGCTTTATGCAGCCTCCGACGATATCGTGGCGGAAGCATTTCAGGGAAAGGGGATGAGCCAGTTAGGGGCGTTGAATTTAGCAGAACACGGCTATTCTTATCATCAAATTTTGGCGAATTACTATCCCAAAACAGGCGTTGCGAGAATTGAGCAAGATCACGAGTAGTGATGTTTCGTATGAGTCAGAACCACACGATGAGACAGCCTATTTTCTTTTTAGTGAAGCGAATCGGGCAAAACTGTTGGGCACGATCGAGCGGTCAGAAAATCCCAATAGTCTAGTAGTGATCACTCTAGAAGAGTGGAATAAGAAATATTGTCCTTCAGAAGAAGGCATTTCAACAATTCAAACATCGAACTGTTAGAACTGAAATTAACTCAGTAACCGAACTGATAAAAGCACGATTCGTTAAGAAATTTTGTGAGTTCACTGGATTCTGAGGAAGAAGTGCGGACTTGGCTCGATCGACGACACTAATATTCAATGAGTAACGAAGTTAAGGCTTACCTTTGGGGCTTTTTAGGAATCATCGGATTCGGTTTAACATTGCCCGCTACAAAAGCAGCAATTCCTTTATTTGGGATCGTTGCAGTTGGCATTGGTCGTGCTGTTGTTTCTGGTATTTTAGGATTATCTCTACTGTGGATCACAAAGAGTAAAATACCTACTTTTAAGCAGATTCAAAGATTGAGCATCGTAGCATTAGGCGTTGTTTTTGGCTTTCCGCTTTTTAGCGCCTACGCAATGAATTATGTTCCTGCATCTCATGGCGCGATCGTAACGGGTCTTCTACCATTATTCACAGCGTTATTTGCTGTAATCTTAGCAAACGAGAAGCCAACCGCTAGATTTTGGGCATCTGCTGTTGTGGGAAGTGCCACGATCGTGATCTATTCTATCTACGTGAGTGGTGGAATTCTTCACGTTGCTGATATCGCATTGCTATTCGCTGTGATTAGTGCAGCGTTAGGCTATGCAGAAGGAGCGAGATTAGCCAAAGAACTCGGAAGTTGGCGAGTTGTCTGCTATGCGTTGGTGCTGTCGTTGCCAATTTCAATTCCAATATTTTGTGTTTCAGTGCAGATAAACCCTCAGCACAACGTAATTTCTGCGTGGATTGGATTCGCTTACGTGAGCGTTATTAGTATGCTTCTCGCCTTCTTTGCCTGGTATCGTGGATTAGAGCTAGGCGGTATTGCAAAAGTTGGACAACTGCAATTACTTCAACCCTTTATTACAATTTTTGCGTCTGCTGTTTTGTTTTCAGAAAAGCTTTCTCCTGATATGTTCTTGGTGTTAGCGATCGTGTTAGCGTCCGTATATCTAGGCAAAAGATCAAGGGTTCTAAAAATTTAGCGTTTATGCGAGGCGTAATGGATAATCCAAGTTATTACAAAACGATGGCAGACTATAACCATTGGATGAATCAAAACCTCTATACCGTCTGTTCTAAAATCTCAGACATCAAACGTCGAGAGGACTTAGGCGCGTTTTTTAAGTCTATTCACGGGACGTTAAATCATATTTTGGTGGGCGATCGGCTCTGGCTAGGACGTTTTACTAAGCAGCCCTTTCTCGCAAAATTAGATCAAGAAATCTACTCAGACTTTGACGAGCTTCGTCGAGAACGGGAACTCACTGACCAGCAAATTATAGAGTGGTGCGATACCGTGTCTTCTGAGTGGCTCAATCACCCGTTTACTTACACCAGAACTACTAGCCCGATCGCACAAACTCGACCTGGATGGCTGCTGGTAACGCATTTTTTCAATCATCAAACTCATCATCGTGGTCAGATAGCAACGCTGCTGAACCAGTTAGGATACGATTTAGGAGTGACTGATTTGCCTTATCTACCGAGTTTAGAGACGCAGTGAAAACGAATGCTGTGCGCGTTTTAGACAATCTGGGTATTGCCTATGAGTTGCGCGACTATGACATTAACCCCGATGATTTAGCGGCTGAAACCGTCGCGGCTAAAATCGGATTTCCGCCAGAGCAAGTGTTTAAAACGCTGGTGGTACGGGGCGATCGCACAGGCATTCTGTTAGCGGTGATTCCGGGAAACACTCAGCTAGATCTGAAAGCACTTGCCCAGGTGTCGGGCGATCGTAAAGTAGAGACAGTTTCTCTCAAAGAAGTTCAGCCGCTAACAGGCTACATTCGCGGCGGGGTCACGGCTCTGGCGTGCAAAAAAGACTATCCTATTTTTGTCGATGAGTTGATCGAGATCTTTGAGGTCATCTCGATCTCTGCGGGAGTGCGCGGAACGCAAATCTTGCTGGCTCCTGCGGATTATCTTCGAGCCGTCAAAGGAACCGTGGGCATGATTTCACAGGACAAACCTTAGAATTCAAGTGTTTTTAGCTGGGGCAGCAGTTCCGCAAAGGCGCGTCCTCGATGGCTGATGTCATGCTTGATGTCAGGCGACATTTCTGCAAAGGTCATCCCCTGCGCTGGCACATAAAAAATCGGATCGTAGCCAAACCCTTTTGACCCGCGAGGAGCCGTGAGAATCTCACCAGGACAAATGCCCTGAGTCTGAAGCACGATCGTCCCATCCGGTCGCGCCAGAGCGATCGCGCACACAAACCGAGCTTGACGATTTGGATTGTCTCCCAATTCGCGCAGCAATCGGGAAATGCGATCGTCATCGGTCTTGCCATATCGAGCCGAAAACAACCCTGGTGCGCCATCCAAAGCAGCGACTTCTAGACCAGAATCATCGGCGATCGACCAATGACCCAATGCTTTAGCAACCTGTGACGCTTTCAGTCCAGCATTTTCGAGAAAAGTCGTTCCGGTTTCCTCAATATCTAACGTGTCTGGCTTGAGGGTCAACTCCCAAACCGGGTCGGTGAGATATGCCTGCATTTCGTGCAGTTTGCCAGGATTTCCGGTGGCGACAATGAGTTTAGGCATGAGTTGTAACCAGTTCTGTGACTCCAATCCACTGCTGGAGCGCTTCCCAGTTCAAAATGTCTTGCAGCAGGGTCTGATAGCCCGATACATTGGGGTGCAGCCCATCTTCGGTTAGCTGAGTTTGACACCAGGTAATGCCGCGAGACATCCACAGATCAAAGAGGTCTAGATAGGGGATTTGTCGCTCATAGCAGGCGATGCGCGTGGCTTCTTTATAGCGGTGCTGGTCGGCGTGGTTGTAGTAGAGACAGTCAAGAAAGGGCATTTTAGTCTCGTCTACGGGCACTGCGCCCACAAACAAGACGGGGCAGAGGCGACGGGCACGATCGAGCAGGTCTGCAATGCCCACCTGAAAACCCTCAAACTCGGTGAAATTTTTGCCGTCCAATCGGGCAAGTCTAGGAGAATCGTTGGTTCCTACAGAGAGAATAATCAGATCGGGGACTTTGTTTCGCAACTCACCGCGATGCCGAAATTCGTCTTCTAGCCGTCTGGCGACCTGTCGTACCCCATCTCCGCGCACTCCCAGGTTATAGAGAGCGTGATTAGCGTTACCAGGGGTCATCCACTGCCGCCGCAGACGCTCGACCCAACCGCCTCCGATCGGATCACCAAAACCATAAATTAGACTGTCTCCAAGGGCGAGCAGTCTCAATGAGGGCTGATTTACTTGAAATTCATTCAGTTGAGATGAGGAAGCGATTGTTTGCATGAAGGCGGGCGATCGGGGTCAGGTCTGCGCTATTAATAGAGTATGCTTCTTGAGAATCTACCACTATGGAAGAAGATTTTCAAATCTTCACACTCCTTGGGTGAACCTATATTGTCTCATAGGCATATAGAGCCTGGTAGCTCTTGTTTTCTGCGAACTATTCACCAAATGCAATCCCTATGGCAAAGTCTGGCTCTCTTCATAAGCGCCCCGTGTTTGATACGACTCAGCTAATGCGTCGAGCAGATGAACTAATCTCGGCAGCGTCTAACCGTTATCGCATTACGGTTCAGGTGGCAAATCGTGCTAAACGGCGGCGTTTTGAAGATTTTGATAGTGGGGACGACCCCATGATGAAGCCTGTAATGCGGGCGATCGTTGAGATGTCTGATGAGCTAACTCAACCAGAAATCATCGGCGAGTAGCTTAATTTCTGAATCGATTAGAGTGGGGTAGAGGCGAACCTCAAACGCTTCCGCCCTATTCTTCTATTGAATGACTTTAAGAAAGGTTATTGATCAGGAACCTTAAAGAAAATCTCGTAGGGCGAGGCAAACCACTTGAGAAACCCTGGTGGCAAAGGAGGCTTTGCACCCGGTTTTAGAGGGAGATACTGAGAGCGATAGGCATCTAGAGCCTGTATCTTTTTATCTCGTGTGCCAGCGATCGCAAGGCGATACACATTCTCGATTTCTGCTGCCTTGAAGTCGATCTGCTGCGGTCGCCAGTTTGCCCAAACGGGATATTGAATTAGCTCTAGCGCTTGCTGAGATTGAAGAATCGCCGATCGCACCAGAGCATAGGTCTCTTGATGATCGGGATGGATCTCTTTACGGTAAGTCACATACACTTCTTGGGCGTGGGTCATCTTGAGCAATTCAACCAACTGCTCGACTACTTGCTGACGCTTTGCTTCGGGTAGGGCGGGTAAGCTGCCATCGGGTAAATCGAGAAAGTGGATCTCTGAGGACTGAACGCCTAGCGTGTTCAAAGCGGCTAGGGCTTCATGTTTGCGAATTTCAACCAGTTCTGCGATCGTCTTAATGCGCTCGTGATTAAACTGTGAGTCTTGCCCATCGGTCATAAACACGACCCAAACCGGGACTCCTTGCTGACGCTTTAATGCGATCATGCCACCGCATCCTAAAGTTTCATCATCTGGATGAGGAGCGAACACGATCGCAGGCTTTTGGTTTGAGAGCATGGGCTGACTCTTGAGGTGCAAAATCCAACATCTCAGCACTTTTGCGCGAAGATTTTGCTTTCTCCAAGCGAGGGCAGACCTCACCTTCTGGTAAAACTTGACTAAGATCATGATATTTTTAACTCGACAGGAGTAGACGATCGCATCAACGACTCAGCAGCGCTCGCAGCTCAGTCACGATCAGGTCATCTTGAGAGACTTGCATCCGATTAGCACGCTGTTTTCTAGCGCTTGTAAGCAGATCTTGAGCGATCGTGGGTGAAAGCACTCGCATGAGCAGGAGCTTGAAGAGCAACCCTAAAGTCTTTTTCTGGAGGAGAATCTGGGGATGAAACTTAACGGCTGTTAACAACTTTTGGGTTGCTAGATTAACTCCATCCTTCTCCCTGCAACGACTGATATAAAGATGAGCTAAAAACTGATAGAGATTGGCGAGACTCTGCTTTTTGAGCGGTTTTAAGAATGAAGGAGCAGCCTGAAACGACTTCTCAATGACTTTGAGAGAATTTTGCTCCATGACTTCGACTTGTGAAGAGGCTGAGGTGGCAGACTGACGATAAAAAACTTGGGGCTTGTTCACGGCGACAAACTCCCAACGGGCGGCGAGACGCAGGTAGAGATCCCAGTCTTCACCGTGGGTTAGGCTTGGGTCAAACCCGTTGACTGACTCAAGCGCGTGCCGACGAATTAAAGGGTTGGAGCCGGGGCTGAGAAGAAAGTTTTTGGTCAGTAGTTTTGCGTAAACATCTCCTTCGGGCAACGTCAGGTTGTCAACGTGAAAGGTTTTTCCTTGCTCGTCCATAAAGCAGGTTCTGCTGTAGGCGACTCCTGCTTGAGGGCACTGGGTTAAAGCAGCAAACTGGCATTCAAGCTTATCAGGTGTCCATAAGTCATCTGCATCAATAAAGGTGATGAAGTTACCTGTGGCGTGCTGAAGACCTCGATTGCGAGCGATCGAGACCCCTGCGTTTTCGTAGGAAAAAACGTTGAGACGAGCATCCCGGACTGTGTTTAACCGCTCTAATGTGCGATCGGTGGAGCCGTCATTGATGACAATTAGCTCAAAGTCTGAAAAGGTCTGCAACTGGAGTGACGCGATCGTCTCTAAAATGGTCCGCTCTGTATTATAAGCGGGAACAATAACGGATATAACTGGCATAGATTTAAATTTTTCTTTAAAGAATTAACGTGAATCCACCTATAAAACCTGATGCTGGCAGAGGCAACGCTTAAAGAAGGTGGTGCGGGTAAATGAGAAACTTGTGCGAATGCCACGAAAACTTAAAGACAATGATGACTTAGGTAATTTACAGACCTAAACCGTAAATTTTGAACCCGCAGTAAAATTTTATACAGTCTCTGTCTATTTCTAATACTTTTGAAAGTTTCTTTATAAGAAATTCATGGTGAGACATTTTTATCTTACTGATAGTAAATGTAGAGAATTCCAATTATTGTCTGTCAGGGCAGCGTTTTTCTACGTATACCAGATCACAACTCAGTGCTGATAAGCGCTTTTGACAAAATGCTGCTTAGAAGAGAACTTTTTTAAAATAAGGCTACGAAAACCTTGAAGCAATTTTTGGCGTTTCTGAATGCAGCTACGAATTGACCCTCAACCCCAACCACTTCAGGAAACGAGAACCGCCCTACTATTCATTACATTCAAATTAAGGGAACACTTAACCGAGAATCACCTTAATGTGAGGACGGAAAATTGGAGGAACGTGCGTTTTGGCTGGCGTGGTCGCAAATTCCGGGCATTGGTCCGGTGTTGATCAAGCGACTATATCGGCATTTTGGCAGTCTGGAATCCGCTTGGGAAGCCAGCCCAAAAGAGTTAATGGAAGTTGAGGGAATCGGAAGTCAAACCGTAGAAGAGCTTCTGCCAGAGCGAAATAAGTGTCAGCCCGATCGCTTGCTGCAACAACACGAACAAAAGAATGAACATTTTTGGACTCCTGCCGAGGCTGATTATCCTCGATTGCTACGAGAAATTCCTGATCCGCCGCCCGTGTTGTATTACTGCGGCGACTCTAAGCTGGTGAAAGATTTAGGGAACCTGCCCGCGATCGCGATCGTAGGGACTCGTGATCCCTCAGACTATGGCAGACGCTGGACGCGCAAACTTAGCTCAACTCTGGCACAAAATGGCTTTGTCGTCGTGTCTGGTTTAGCCGATGGCATCGACACCGAAGCTCACCACAACTGCATTGAGTCTGGAGGCAAAACCGTTGCTGTGCTGGGAACAGGAGTCGATGTCGTTTACCCTTGGGCAAATCGCCAGCTCTATCAAGAAGTGCTGCAAAACGGATGCGCTTTGAGCGAATATCCAGTGGGGACACAGCCCGATCGGACTCACTTCCCTCGTCGGAACCGAATCGTAGCGGGTTTGAGTCGAGCCGTGCTGGTGATTGAGGCTCCTAAAAAATCAGGTGCTCTAATTACGGCATATCTCGCCAACGACTATGGGCGCGATGTCTATGCACTTCCTGGCAGTTTAGATAATCTCAAATCAAAAGGCTGTCTGATACTGATCAGCAAAGGCGCACAAATGATTTTGGGAGAAGCAGAATTACTAGAAATGTTGGGGACGATGCCTCAGCTAGACTACCCAATTATGGACGCGACGCAGACGCAGTTACCCCTGATTGATCTGAGTGCAGAATTGAGTCAAGTGTTGCAATCGGTCAGCGAGATTGTCAAAACCACCAACGTGGACGCGGCTGCTTTTGATGCGATCGTAAACCAAACTGGGATGGCAGCAGGTTCCGTCTCAGGAGCGTTATTGCAGTTAGAAATGTTGGGACTCGTTTCACAATTACCGGGAATGCGCTATCAGATTCACTGAAGCCCTCTTCATCTCAGGACCAGCGTTCTGCCATTCCAAAAGGGTCAAAAATCGTTTACAAAAGCTAGTCGAAAGCTCCGTCGCCGCGCTGTTGCTAGATCGACTTTCTACCATTCCTGCGACATCTGGATGTTCGGGCTTTGTCGATGAACCTCTCGGCAACTTAATGCAGACTGAGCCGAGGGCAATCTTAGATATTCAGATATATATTAAAAACCTCGCCCTGTGGCTGGCACCAGAAAGATAATCTTAAGGGGATATCTAAGGTGTGAAAGAGTCACTGTGATGAGAAGCGACCTGTAAATGAAGTCTATATGGTGCAAGCTTTCTAGTTCAATTTGGTCTGGTTGAACGCCCCATGACCCAGGCTTCTTTCTGGCTCAGAACAAAGCAGGAGATAGAGGTCGCCCAATAATTCAGGGCAGTCTATGGCATTTGAGAACCTGGCTCTAAGCCCCACTGATGCTTAAGAAAGTGACGATACATCGTTTCACGCATGACCATTTGCTCATAGAGCTTGATCAAAAAGTCTTGAGCTTGCTCATGGCTCATCTTTTCGACTTGGGTTTCAAACGATCGAATGCTGAATCTTTGTTCCAGAGACAGTTCTACAGGTTGGTTCATAATACACTCCAATGTAAAAGAGAGTAGGTCAGCTAGAGAATCATTGGTTTGGAAAGCCGTTAGTAGGTTCTCGTTGGACTGGATTGATTTTTCAAAGATACCCAATGAATCAATCAACCTGTCCCTTGCTATTACAAAAGATAACAACTATTTGACAAAACGACCATACCCCGCTCGGATTACTTTAGCAAAGGTTCTCATACCTCATTGGAAGTGAGCCTCAAAACGGTATGTATCGCGACAGACTAGCAGAAATTTTGGTAGCGATTATGACAAAAGGGAGACTTATTGATCAGGTAAATCTTTCGTTCGACAGTTGCATGATTAGATCTTCTCAACATGTACTGGTTGAACATTCTCACTGAAAATGCCGCTAATAGTCACTGCGGCTCAGACTCTCGATCGTCACAATCACGACTGTAATATTGTCTCGCCCGCCATGATCTTTTGCGGCATTAATCAGGGCAGAGGCGGCTTTCTCACCGACCTGGATCGACTTCAGTTGGTTTGTGATCAATTGGTCAGAAAGCTCTTCAGTCAAGCCATCGCTGCAAAGTAACAGGCGATCGCCCGGTTGCACAGACAGCGAGTTGACATCAACTTTCTGAAGGTCTTCTCGCCCTAGACACTGAGCAAGAACGTGACGTAGTGGGTGAGTTCGCGCTTGGTCAGGAGTGATTTCGCCTAAACGCATTGCCCGCGCCACCCAAGTGTGGTCTTCTGTGATTTGGTCTAGTTTTGACCCGTGCAGACGATAGAGCCGAGAATCACCAACGTGAGCACATAAAGGTTGGTCATCTCGAAAGATCACCACGACGACCGTAGTCCCCATGTCCGATCGTTCCGGGTGCTGCTGTTGATCATCTAAGATCGCTTGATTTGCCTCTAACAAAGATTTCTCTAACAAATCTTGTGAAGGAATCGCTGCGTTCCAATGAGCATCTAAACATAACTGAATGACTTGCGTCACTAGACGACTGGCTTCTTGCCCCCCTGCGTGCCCACCCATGCCATCTGCCACGATAAAAAACCGCCCATCTGAGTCGAGGTGATAGGCATCTTGGTTGACAGCACGGATCAAACCCGTATCCGTCATCCCGGTGAAGAGGCATTTCATGGGTGAGCGAGGATAGTTAGAGACACTCCAGCTTAAGGCATTCGTTCATAACGATCGAGCTTAATTAACAATCGGATCAACACGATCGCGGCAGCAAGTGCGGCAACTGCCATCGCAATGGCTAACCAGAGATAGTGACTCACAAACAAAATAGTCGCAGAAACCGTAAACGCACAGGTCAGCAGCGTGTAGTTAGTGCCCATGTTCACGCCACTGATGCGTCGCAGAACGCGATCGGTTTCGGTCGATCGCACGCGCACGCGAATATCACCTCGCTCTAGTTTGTCTAGCGTATCTTCAATACGACGGGGCAACCCAAACGCGGTGCTGCCGACTTGAACCGCTTGACGACTTAGTTCATTCAGCAGGCTTCCCGTCTCTGAGGAGGAATTTCCGTTGGTCATAAGTTGCATTGCAAAAGGTTTTGCAACCTCCATAAAGTTAAAGTCTGGGTCTAAGCCTTTGCCCACCCCTTCTAAAGTGGAAAAAGCACGCATCACAAACGTGAATGTTGCCGGAAAGCGAAACGGCTGATCGTAGGCAATTTCATATAGGTCGTCGCTAATAGCGCTGACAGACTGATCCTCAAAGGGTTTATCCATGAAGTGGTCTAACATGAACTGCACCGATCGCCGCACTGGACCCATGTCATCAGTGGGAGCCAATGCCCCTAATGCAACCAGAGACTCAACCACCCGATCAGCATCTTTCTGCGCCACCCCAAAAAAGGTATCCAATAACTTCTCGCGGGTGATGGCTTGCACCTGCCCCATCATGCCAAAGTCATAAAAGATTAGAGAGCCGTCGGGGCTGACCGCAATGTTGCCAGGGTGAGGATCTGCGTGAAAAAATCCATTGTCCAGCAGTTGATGGAGATAGGCTCTAGCCCCCATTTGGGCAAGTTCTTTACGATCGAGTCCGGCTGCCTCTAAGGCTTCATAATGGCTAATCTTAATTCCAGGAGCATATTCTAGGCTCAACACGCGGGGGGAAGTAGAACGCCAGTAGACTCGCGGCACTTTTACCCAGTCCATGCCTCTAAAATTGCGGCGGAAGGTGTCTGCGTTGCGCCCCTCGTTGAGGTAGTCGATTTCTTCCCAGAGGATTTTGCAGCACTCGTCGTAAATGCCGAGCCAGTCGCGCCCTTTGCCCCACTCTGGATGGTTTTGAAAATAGCGAGTAATGCCCTTGAGAATTTGCAGATCAATTTCAAAGAGTTTGCGAAGTCCGGGACGCTGAATTTTAACGACAATCTCTTCGCCAGAGTGCAGTTGCGCTCGGTGAACCTGCCCTAAACTAGCGGCAGCCAGCGGAATCGGATCAAAGCTGCGAAAGAGTTCTGCGATCGACTTGCCCAAATCTTGCTCGATAGTCGATTCGACCTGCTCATAGCTAAACGCTGGAACGCGGTCTTGCAGTTTAGATAATTCTTCAACAAATTCTGGTGCAAACAGGTCGGCGCGAGTCGAGAAAAGCTGCCCAATTTTGATGAAGGTAGGTCCAAGATCTAACAGCGTCTCGCGAATCCAAACTGCCAGGTTCCTTCGTCTCGTCGCCTTTTTCTCGTCTGAAATGCCGCCCTGATAGCTCCACGACTCTTTATAGAGCCACCTCGCCCCAACCAGCTTGAGCACAAATGCCCAAATGTCGATAAAGCGACCCCGACGTGAATAATTTTCTCGACTCCAGCGATAGGCTTTTGCAGAGTGGAGTTTCCCCATTGATTTACGGGTTCTATCAGGCATTGCAGGGGGCAACGCTATAGCGTTAAGTGGGAGTTGCTCAGGGCGATCGTGGAGATCAGCACCCGTGACTGACTCCGCCGTTTCTATAAAAATTTCGCTGTGCGAACGCTGAGGCGTAGTGGAGTCATTTGGAGGAACAGACACTCGACTTTCCAACTAAATAGGGCTGATGTAACTCGATAACAAGCGTAGTGTTGTTTAGATAGAACGACTACGATGGCTTTGTAGAGCTGATCTGAGTTGGGCAATCTCGGCGCGAAGGTCGTCGATCGTCGCTTGCAAATCTTCAGTTTGAGACTCTACGCGCACTCCAGTCGAACCCGTTCTAGCCTGCATCGCGATCTCTTCTTCGCGGGCTGCTCTTTCGGCAACCTGATCGACGAAGATTCTTAAATTTTCTCGCTGCTCGGCATCAAATTTGCCTAACTCGCTGAGGGCATTGGTGACCCCGTTTTCTAGCTGTTCGTAGGCGATTTCGGCGATCGCTCGACCCATAAAAAAGGCGTGAACCAGAGAGGTGTTCATAGGAAGTTTTAGTTAGGCGCGCTGCCAAGATTATAGCTTGCTTATGAGAGGGATGAAGTCAGAAGGGGTTTAAAGTTTTGGGTCGTTCTTTGAAGTCGGAACTACGGGAACTGCCTCGCGATTGGTGCCAGGAGTAGATTGAGTGGGCGGCACTGGGTCGCTCGTCGCTGGAGCGGGTGCAGTCGAGGGCGCGATCGCAGGAGCCGAGCCAGCCGGAATCGGGTCAGACTTCACGGTTGGGGCAGCCGGGATGGGTTTAGCAGACGATCGACGAGGCGTTCCTGATGAAATGGACGGAGCAGCCACTTCTTCCCTATTATTCGCAGGGAGAGGCGCATTATTTGAGGATTTTGATGTAGGTGAAGCACTCCGAGGAGATGCCAAATTATTTTGATAATCCCCTGGAACCGCACCTGATTTTTCAATCGGGACATCAGACATATCTCCTTGAGGAGTCAGCGTTCCTTTCCAATCTTTTGAGGGGAAGGCTTGATTGGGATGAAAGAAGCTAGCACCCGGAGCGCGAGCGGCACTGAAACGTAACGCCAACCCAAACCCCACCCCGATCGAGACAGCAGCCGCGCTCGTTATTCCAAGAAATTTAGGCAGACGTTGACTAATGCCGAGCGGAATCGCCATTGATGCTAAAGACAGCTTACGAGGCGGAATTGCGGAAATCGATTTAGGTGCAGAAGGGGGTTTCTGCGGAGCGATCGTCGCCGGAGATGGGCGTTTGGTGGCGAGATTATCTTCCTGCACGATCGCGGCTTTGACAGGTTCTGACTTTGGTAAAACGGGTAACGAGGTGGCGATCGGGGGAGCCACCTGTTTTTTGGCGACTTCTAAAACTGGCTCTATTAGTTGAGCAGGCTGACTAGGAGTCGTCAGCGCCGTAGCAGAGGCGAGAGGAACGGCTTCAAGGGGCAACAGGTTTAGCCAATCAGCGATCGTTTGAGGGCGATGAGTTTCATCAGAGGTCATTCCTCGCAAAATCGCTTGCTTGATTGTTGGATTCCACGATTGATCGAATTGAGGAGATCTGGGAGAACGGGCGGATAGCAAATAATAGAGAGTGGCAGAGAGGCTGTAGAGGTCGATCGCGAATCGGTTCTCGGCGATCCTAGGTTGATTGGGAGGCGCAAATTCGTTGAAGTCAGAACGATTCGTCTGAGGTGAGTTGACGGCACTCGCGACTTCGTGGGCGATTCCAAAGCCAACCAGCACAGCTAGCTTAGTGCCGGGGCGACGAATGATCGAGCTAGGTTTGAGATTGCGGTGAACTAGCCCGTTGCGATGGGCAATCTCAATCGCTGATCCAATTTGTCGAACGTAATGAATTGCCTCAGCTTCGGGCAATGCTCCGTTAAATTTGACCTGTTCTGCCAGCGTGTGCCCTGGCACATGTTCCATCACGAGAAAGGGAAGGTTTTCTTCTTGAAAGAAGTCGAGAACTCGGACAATGCTGGGATGTTGACTTCGGGCAAGAAGTCGCGTTTCTTCGACAAAGCGCTGGTGCAACTGAGGAAAACTGCGCGTCACCTGCAAACTAGACTCTAGGGTTTTGATGACGACAATCTGATTCAAGAGCGTTTGAGTTGCGAGATAAGTGATGCCAAGTCCTTCCTCTCCCAAAGCTTGATTTAACAGGTATTTACCGCTTTGTAAGGTCATTCCTGGTGTCAGCTTCATTGGGTTTCCTCCACAATTCCAGACTATGCTACCTTTTTCTGAACGATCTTTGAGGATCAGGACTTAGGACTTTGGGGTGTAGTGGTGTGCTAGATACGCCTCGGCTTCGGCTCGATCGTGCACTTTCCCATCCAACGTAACTGCCAGCAAATCATCTAAAATTTGCTTGAACTGCCGACCTGGTTGATAGCCCAGTGCTTTGAGATCGTTGCCGTCTAGAAGTGGCTTGACATGCGCCCAAACGGTCAAATAACACCAAATCTGTCTGCGAATCGATCGGGAACTCTTGACCGCTACGAGCATTAAGAGCGGCAGTTCGTAAGGTTTTAATTGCTGCGCTATCTGGCTTGGCGGCTGACGGGTTGACAAATTCGCCAACGCAGATTGAGCGGCTTCAAGCTGGTCTAATCGCTCGGTGCCATCCGCCGAGAGTTGCAGGTTTTGGGCAACAAGAGCACGATCGCTCGGTGCCAGATCCGCGATCAGAACTTCTAGAAGCACCTGCCAGTGAGTCAACGTTTGGGAGCGATCGAAGCGACGCAGCCAACGATCCGCCAAGCGTAATTGCCACCTTAATTCGTCGTTTAACGTGAGACTGGGATGAATGCAGCTCAATGCTCCCAAATGATCTAGCTGCTTTAACGCTGCCTTCCAATAAGACGATTGCAGAATGTATTTGAGTTCTGATTTAAGACGAGTTTGCAGCGCGGGGGCACTGACTCGACCTGCCACTTGACGGTTTTGGACTTGTTCATAAATGCCACTGGCGATCGCATAGCGAATATAGCGTTCGGTTTGTGGCTCAATCTCAAATCCTAGCCGCACTGCAAATCGAACGGCTCGATAAATTCGGGTGGGATCTTCGATAAAACTATTGGGGTGCAGGACTCGAATTTGTTTTGCCTGCAAATCTAGCGCTCCGCCGAAGAAATCTAGCAGATCACCTGAACGGGGATTAGTCAGCCGCAGCGCCATTGCGTTGATGGTGAAATCTCGACGATAGAGATCTTGACGAATCGAACTTGCCTCAACTTCTGGGTTTGCCGCTGGGTAAGGATAAAACTCAGTTCGGGCGGTGGCGATGTCAATCCACAGCGAGTCAAAGGTGGGATCTTTGTGCCACAGCAGCGCAGCAGTTTGAAATCGTCCGTGAATGTCTAGACGCGCATCGGGATAGAGACTTTGCAGCGATCGCGCTAACTCCACCCCTGCGCCCACGTCTGCCGAGCGATGAAACCCATCAACGACTAAATCAACGTCAGTCAGCGTCACGGGTTCTTGAGAATTGGTCAGCAGCAAATCGCGCACGCCTCCGCCTACTAAATAAAGATGCCAACCGCGCTGTTCTGCCTGATGTGCCGCGATCGCTAATAATTCTTGCAGGTGGAGAGAGAGCCGATCGAGACTAATTTTAGGTTTTGAAGTCTGGATTTTGGAGTTTGAAGGGTTCGTCTCATCTCTAGGGTGAGTATTGGCTTGATGAAGTTGCCGCAACACATCTGTGCGCGTCACAATGCCAATGAGTAGACCGCGATCGAGTACAGGCAACCGACCAATGTCATAAGTGACCATCAACGCCTCGATTTCTGGTAATCGCGTCTCAGGCACGATCGTCTTCACGTTCGTGGACATATACCCTTTAACTGGGGCGTGACCAAATCCGTGATGAAAGGCGATGTCTAAGTCACGACGAGAAATAATCCCGACTAGCTGATCATCGGCATCCACAACCGACAAACCCGAATGACCATAGCGTAAAAGAATGCGTTGAGCTGCCTCGATCGTCGTATCGGGGCGGATCGTGCGAACGGGCGATGACATCAATTCTCGTGCGGTGGGCGGCGGCGGAATTTGTGCCTTGAATCGCGTCAGAAGCTGGGTCAAGACTACTTGAAAATCGCCGTCTTTCAGCGTCACAGCGGCAGCTTTGGAATGTCCGCCTCCGCCCAGAGGTTTGAACAACTCATTGAGATCGGTGCCCTCGATGCGCGATCGACCGATCACACTCAGCACGTTTCCATCGTCAACCTGACAGTTGGCTCCTCGACAATAGCGGTGGGTCAACAGCAGCGCATCACTTTCAGTCAATTCCACAATTCGAGAAGCGAGGCTAGAAAGTCCGGGTATATAGTCCTCAGTTTTTAGCGTCACCCAAGAGAGAATGTAGCCTTGAATCGTTTCGGACTGTAAATTTTCGAGTGCCACACTCAGCAGATCTTGCAGCATCGGCGAGAGTCCGGGATCGACGTATTCTGCGATCGCCCGCAAATTTGCCCCCTGAGTCATCAACCACGCTAGCGCCAGGGCATCTCGTGCCGTTGAGTGGTCAAACGTCAGCGATCCGGTATCGACGTGAATACCTAGCGCCATTGCCGTGGCTTCGATCGGAGTCAGCAAAATCTTCTCCGTCTGAAGTCGTTCAGCGATTAACGTGGTCGTCGCTCCAACCGCTTCAACCTGACGTTCTTGAGCAGAAATATCGCTCTCTGCATCTTGATGATGGTCATAAACCGTGATGGAAATGTCGGGCAGATCTAACCATTCTGCAACGCTGCCTAAGCGATCGCGCCGTTGAGCATCAACCACAGACAGAGAGCGGATGGTTTGCGGGTTCACCGATCGCCGTTCAATTAGCGCATATTCATCGCGATATAGGGCTAAAAAATCTCGCACCGTGGGATGGGCACCCCCCGACAGCACAATCCGCGATCCCGGTAGGAGACGCGATAGCCCGATCGCGGCACCTAAGGTATCGAAATCTGCCGTGGCATGACATAGAATCAGATCCATTTTTCTGATAGGTTACTACTCAGGGTTAATCAATGTTGCAGCCTATATGCCGCCAAACCTAGATTTAATTTACTTGCTGTAGTAGGGAGAAGACGATGACCATTTTGTTTCAAGCCGCTTTGGCTGCTTTAGTCATGTTCTCATTTGTGATGGTTGTTGCAGTGCCAGTTGCTTACGCATCTCCTAAAGACTGGGATCAGTCAAAGCGCCTACTTTATCTAGGTGCTGGAATCTGGACTCTGTTGGTGTTAGCAGTTGGGGCATTAAACTTCCTCGTCGTTTGATAAAGTCATATAATTTAGGGGGAGGAAACACAATGCTTTCAACCCCTTCTAAACTGGAGTTCCGCAGATTAAGATGCCTGAGCAGAGCCTGAATTCTGACGCAAAACGCAAACTCTAAATAAATAACAGTGTCGCCTCTACTCAAAGGCTGACGATTTTGGTGGATTGAGCAAATATTCTTGGGGTCACAGTATTAGGTGGAAGCTGGGGCAATCTGCTCTCGATCGTAGCTGTGAAATGTTGATACTCAGACTGAAAAAATGACTATATTTGAAGGATCTTTTTCGCAAGCGGAGTCCCTTCGTTTTGCACTGGTGATTGCACGGTTTAACGACCTGATCACCAATAAGCTGGTAGAGGGGTGTCAAGACTGCCTCAAGCGCCACGGGGTTGATGTCAATCCTCAAGGCACACAGGTCGATTACGCCTGGGTTCCGGGCTGTTTTGAGCTACCACTGGTCGCCCGTCAGCTTGCCATCACTAACCGATATGATGCCATCATTTGCTTAGGTGCCGTCATTCGGGGGCAAACTCCTCACTTTGACTATGTTGCGTCAGAAGTCTCGAAGGGGATCGCGGCAACTGGGTTTCAAACAGGGGTTCCCGTCATTTTTGGCGTAATCACCGCAGACACCATGCAGCAGGCACTAGAGCGCGCCGGGATCAAGAGCAATCACGGCTGGGGCTATGGCATGGATGCCCTAGAAATGGCAAGCCTGATGCGTCAAGTCAAAAGTGCTTCGACAGCCAACCACTACCCAAACCCAGCGATCGAGCCCACCAATCACCACACGCTATCCGCCTCATTTCAGGAAGCTGTTGCCGAGCCATCTTCTGAATAACCGACTCTGTATGAGCATAAGCAACCTCTCTTCACCGACACTCAGCCCAAAAATAATCTCATTAGAGTCATAGAAAAACGTGCGTCGGAATTTATGCTATAAATCTACAGTAATCTCATCAAAAAACCGGAGATTGCGGTGGGCATTGTAATACAAGACGTATCCAAGAAATTTGGCAGTTTCCAGGCGGTCGATCGAGTCAGTTTAGAAATCAAGAGCGGCTCTCTCGTTGCGCTGCTCGGTCCGTCTGGGTCAGGCAAATCAACGCTGCTGAGATTGATCTCAGGGTTAGAAACTCCTGATGTGGGCAAGATTTTGATTACGGGTGAAGACGCCACCGATCGCAGTGTGCAAGCTCGCAATATCGGCTTTGTCTTCCAACACTACGCGCTGTTTAAACACATGACAGTGCGCCAAAACATTGCGTTTGGGCTAGAAATCCGCAAAGTGACGGCAGCCAAAGTCAAAAAGCGCGTCGAAGAACTGCTGGACTTAGTGCAGTTGGCGGGGCTGGGCGATCGCTATCCCTCCCAACTATCAGGAGGTCAGCGGCAGCGCGTTGCCCTGGCACGAGCACTTGCAGTAGAGCCAAATGTTTTGCTGTTAGATGAGCCGTTTGGGGCACTTGATGCCAAAGTGCGAAAAGACCTGAGAGCTTGGCTGCGGCGGCTGCACGATGAAGTCCACGTCACGACGGTCTTTGTCACCCACGACCAAGAAGAAGCGATGGAAGTCTCAGATGAAATCGTGGTGATGAACAAAGGGAAAGTCGAGCAAGTCGGCACCCCGGCTGAGATTTATGATCACCCAGCGAGTGCCTTTGTGATGAGCTTTATCGGACCGGTCAACGTGCTGCCTAGCTCGTCACACATCTTCCAAAATAACGGGTTTGACTCAGCGCATCCAGAAATGTTTTTGCGCCCCCAAGATGTTTTGATCGAGACTTCTGCAAACGGCAGCACGGTTGCCGCTAGAGTTAGTCGATTGATTCACTTGGGTTGGGAAATTCAGGCTGAACTGACGCTCGACGATGGGCAAGTGGTGACGGCGCATCTGACCCGCGATCGATTTGATGAACTGAAGCTAGAACCTGAGCAGCGGGTCTATGTCAAGCCAAAAGACGCAAAATCTTTTCCGCTTTACTATTCAATCTAATTTAGTGATAGAGCCAACTGGTCCAGGCATATTTTCGTCCTTTGGTGACGGGGAGCGCCTGGTGAGGATGGGTATAGTACGACGGAAACACGATCACACTGCCCATTTGAGGTTTGACCTTGATGTTTTGGCGATCGAACAAGGTCTCGCCCCCTTCGCAGTCATTTAGATAGCCAACCACGCTGACATCTCTTGTCGGAATGCCCTGCTCAATCTCTTGAAAGCGACTGGTCAGCAAAACATTATCGACATGGCGCTTATAGTGCTGTCCGGGCAGATAGCGCAAGATAGAGCAGGTTTCGGCATAGGGAAACTTGACTCCATAGCACTTAAAAAGAGCTTGCTGGACGATCGAGATTTTGCCAATCAGCAGCTCGTTGGTCGATTTGAGCAGCGAATTTTTGGGATCAAGCTTCAACAATCCACTGCTGCGAACATCGGCATCAACGGTTCCGATCAAAATTGAGGCGGGCGTAAAGTGAGAAGATTCCGCTATGTCGATGATGTGGGAGCACAGTGAGGGTTCTAAGAGATTTTCGATCAACAAAATCTCTCCCCCTAAATCTTTGACAGAATAGCTCACGAATTCTTTCTCCGATCGCCCATATAGAAATGACCCATTCAATCTACCCTCAAACCTTTGCAAAATCCCAAAAAATCTGGGTGATCTGAAACTATTCCGTAGGGCAAGGCGAGATGGCAAAATTCCCCTTATTCTGTCAGGGGACTGTTTCAATGGTGGAAATTATGAATAGAGTTGTCGAAGTTCTGCCAGATTTGGAGGCGTTGATCGATCGTGCCTTAGCAATCGTTGTAGACAAACTAAATACGGCAGTTGCAGAACGAGGAATCGGGACGATCGCGCTATCCGGTGGTAGCACTCCCAAGCCGCTCTATGAAAAATTGGCGGAGCAATCCTTGCCGTGGGATAAGATTCATGTCTTTTGGGGAGATGAACGATATGTGCCTGCCGACCACCCCGGCAGCAATCAACGAATGGCGCGTCTCGCATGGCTCGATAAGGTCGCGATCCCGGCGAGTAATATTCATCCGATGGCGACAAACGAATCCGATCCCGCGATCTCCGCTCAAGCTCACGAAGCAGAACTGCAAGCCTTTTTTCAGATCAAAGCGAATGAGTTTCCTGAATTTGACGTGATTTTGTTGGGCATTGGCGATGATGCTCACACTGCCTCGCTGTTTCCTCATACCGATGCGTTGCAGGTGCACGATCGACTGATTACGGTGGGCAGCAAAGATGGACAGCCGCGCATCACCTTTACCGCTCCTCTGATCAATCACGCTCGATCGGTGATTTTTATGGTGGCAGGTGCCAGTAAACAGAGTGCCCTCACGCAAATCTTTGCCTCAGTTGCAGACGATATGACCTATCCTGCTCGTCTGATTCATCCATCAGGAGAACTGTGGTGGCTATTAGACCAGCCAGCCGGACAAAATCTGGAGCTTAAAACTTAGAATTATTCATCTATCATAGGGTTTGGTAAATGGGGAACCCTTCATGATTGTTTGTCCTAATTGCAATCATCAAAATCCTGATGGTGCGGTGCAGTGCGAGGCGTGCTATACGCCGCTTCCGGTGACCACTCAATGCCCAACCTGTGGAGCAACTGTGCAGGCAGATGCCAGCTTTTGTGGTCAGTGTGGCTTGAACTTGAAGACCGTAGAGGCTGAGAGCCAGGTCGCAACCGCCGTTTCATCATCCGTGGTGGCATCTGATCCTGGTGGCTTTCCAGATTTGCTGGCGATCGAGCCGCTGGTCTCGCCCGATCCGCTCGTGGTGCCACCCCCCCAAATCCCGGTTGAAGAGTCAGTCGTCAAATCGACCTCAATTCCGCCCCAAGAGACTGCTGTTCAATCTGCTCCGGTTAGTGCAAACACTCAGTTGCAGCATCAGTCAGGCAGACTACTGCATCTGCAAACCAATGTTGTGATTGAGCTACCGCAAGGGTTGCCTGTCGTTCATATTGGCAAACCCAACGATCGGATTCCGCCTGATATTGACGTGTCTGGCTTCCCTAACTCTGAAATCGTCTCTCGAATTCATGCCGATATTCGGGCAGATAGTGATGCTTATTACATTGAAGATGTGGGAAGCTCAAATGGGACTTATATCAACAACGTGCCTCTGCTGCTAGGAAATCGACATCGGCTGCGTCCGGGTGATCGCATTGCGCTCGGTAAAGGGGATAAAGTCTCATTCTTATTTCAAACGTTGTGACACGTATCTTTTTTGACCTTAAAAAAAGCTGTTCAGATAAATTTCCTCTAAGTTAGAGTGATGACACTTAATAGTTTGACCGCTCTTCTCAAAGCAGAATTAGAATATAAAAAAGTTTTAGACGGTAGCAGTCTTTTCGTTCTGTCTGCGTATCTAGACTCTACGGCGCTAATGTGATTACTCTGACCCTTCTACACCCTGTCCAGTTAAAGCCCGTTCAGTGTTGGACGTTTGACGACGAATCGGTGATTCGCATTGGGCGATCGACCGACAATCACGTCGTTCTCTATAGCGCTGTAGTCTCTCGATATCATGTAGAACTGCGGCGGGTTAACTCTGTTTGGGAAGTCGAAAGTTTGGGTGCAAACGGCACCTATTTAGACGGCAAACGGATGACTCAAGTGCCCATCAGAAATGGAATGATTATTCGGTTGGCACGATCGGGTCCTAATATTCAAATTCACGTCGGGGTCTCTGCTAGCCACGAAGCAACGATGCTAGCGGGCGATCGCACCGTGCCGCAGCAACCCCAACTTAATGCAGTCGCGGCTTTAGACGACGACATCACCCAACCTCTGCCTGCAATGGGAGTGCTTGAAAGTCAGGTTCCTGAGCGATCAACGGCGATGGAACCACCCAGTGAGAAGCCCAGTTTATCAGGCAACATCACCTGTGCTCACCTTCGCAAAACACCAGACTTGCGATTTTGCATTGACTGCGGCGCGCCTCTAAGAGTTCAGCAGACGATCGGACGCTATCAGGTCGTGAAGCTTTTGGGTCAAGGTGAGATGAGCTTTACTTATCTAGTTTGGTGCGATGGCAAACATTGGGTGTTGAAAACGCTAAATCCCAATTGGGTGAGACACCCCAAGGCACTCGATTTGTTTGAACGAGAAGCCAAAGCCCTCAGCCAACTGAGTCATCCGAGCATTCCTCACATCGTGGATTTTTTTACGATCGAGCGACAGCCCTATCTGGTCATGGAATTAGTTTCTGGACGATCGCTGTTTCAGCAGGTCACAAAGTGGGGCGCGATTCCTCAAAAACAAGCGATCGGCTGGATGCTAGAACTGTGTGAAGTCCTAGAGTATCTACATCAACTGTCGCCTCCGGTTTTACACCAAGATATTAGACCGCACAACTTAATCCGGCGATCGGCTCCAACTGCCTTTGGCGAGATTGCTTTGGTCGATTTTGGGGCGATTAGAGTTTTGAGCTTAGAGGCTAAACACCGGACTAGCGCGATTAGCTACAGCGCACCCGAACAGTATCAAGGAGAGATCAGTCCTGCTTCAGATTTATATTCTCTAGGAACAACGCTGGCGTTTTTGTTGTCGGGTCAAGACCCCGGCGAGTTTTATCGCTATCGAGAGCAGGGATACCGCTTTTATGCGGAGTATGTGCCTGGGTTAAGCCCTGAGGTTGTGCAGGTGATTCGCAAATTGACCCACCCCGAAATCAGCGATCGCTACGCATCAGCGCCAGAAGTTTCGGAGGCACTGCGGCAAATTATTTAAGCAGCAGAAAACAGGATTGGAGACTCGCGGCTTTTTCCAGTACGCTGTTTTCTATTGCCTGATTTGATTGCCTTATGAAAATTGCGACGTGGAATGTTAACTCGGTGAGAACTCGACTGGAGCAAGTTGTGGGATGGCTGCAAGACAACCCGATCGACGTGTTGTGTTTGCAAGAAACCAAAGTGGTCGATGAGAGTTTTCCGCGATCGGCGTTTACTGATCTTGACTATCAGGTTTATGCGTTTGGGCAGAAAAGCTATAACGGCGTGGCGTTGATCAGTCGATCAACGCTTGCGAATGTCAGCATGGGATTTGGGGCAGTCTTGCCAGAGAGTCTAGTGGGCGATTTGGATGAACAGAAACGGGTGATCACCGGGGTTTTAGAGGGAGTTAGAGTCGTCAATCTCTATGTCCCTAATGGGTCAGCAGTGGGAAGTGACAAATATGTCTATAAGCTGCACTGGCTCAAGGTGCTGCGAGAATATCTGCACGTTTTGCTGCAACAGACAGAGAATTTGCTGGTGTGCGGTGACTTCAACATCGCTTTAGACGATTTGGATATTCACGACCCGAAAGGACGCGAAAAGCAGGTGATGGCAACCGACGCTGAGCGAGAAGCGCTGCGCCACGTTCTCGATTTGGGCTTGGCGGATCTGTTTCGCAAATTTAATCAAGATGGCGGACAGTTTAGCTGGTGGGATTATCGCACGGGGGCGTTTCGTCGCAATGCGGGCTGGCGAATTGATCACCATTATGTGACTCCTCACTTATATGAACGCACGATCGCCTGCACGATCGACACCGCACCTCGCAAACTCACCCAGCCAAGTGATCATACGCCCGTGATTGCCGAACTTTCGCTAAGTTAGTAGGAAACGATTGTGGGTTATTTCTATGTTTTTAGTGACGGGTGCAACAGGTGGGTTAGGTCGTCGAATCGTCCGACTTTTGCGAGAGCGAGAATTAGCGGTGCGATCGTTCGTGCGGCTAATGTCAAATTATGCGGAACTTGAGCAGCGAGGCTCTGAGATTTTTATCGGAGATTTGTCTCGTGAACGGGATATCCAAAAAGCGGTGCAAGGGGCGCAGTATGTGATTAGCGCCCACGGCGGAGACGCGGAAGCAATCAACTATCGTGCCAACATTGACCTCATCGATCGAGCAAAAGAGGCAGGAGTCGAGCACTTTGTATTTATCTCGGTGTTGGGGGTCGATCGCGGCTATGAAGATGCTCCGGTCTTTAAGGCAAAACGCGAGGTCGAGAAATATTTAGAGACCAGTGGGCTAAACTACACAATTCTTCGCCCTGCGGGGTTTGCGTCCAACTTGTTGCCCCTAGCAGAACAGTTTCGACGAACTGGAATTTATTTATTGATTGGCGATCCTCAAAGTCGCACGTCGATTATTAGCACCGATGATTTGGCGAAAATAGCGATCGAGTCCGTCTCTCTAGATGCCGCACGAAATCAAGTTTTACCCGTGGGCGGTGCTGAAATTTTGCAACGTCAGGAGATTCCTCGCATCTTTGGGCGGATTTTCGATCGAGAACCCATCATCATCAATCCGCCTCTATTGGCATTTGACGCGACTCGAAATTTGGTCGGTTTGCTCAATTCTAAAGGTCAAGAATCATTGGGGACTTTAAGAGCACTCCTCGCCAATGAGTTTTTCTGCACTCCTGCCGAGACTGAACGCATTGAATCACTCTTTAACTTGAAGTTAGAAACGCTAGAAAGCTTTTTGAGACGATATGTGAGTGTTTGACTTCAAATTCCGATCGCCCATCCTAACCCGATCGCCACGATCGCGCCAATCAGCGTGTTGAAAACATTCACGACTTCGTTCGTCATCCAATCAAAGTCTGATTGCAGCGTTGCACCGATGACGCTTTCTAGATTTGTGGCGATGAACGCTGCCACGATGCACAGCCCAATCCCGATCGGGCTAATCAACCCAACTGACCAGGCGACGAGGGCGATGGCGATCGATGCCACAATTCCTGCCAAGGTGCCTTCTAGACTAACCGCTCCTTCCGTTCCTCTCGGCACAGGTTTTAGAGTTGTGATCAAAAAAGTCCGCTTGCCGTAAGCTTTGCCGATCTCACTCGCACAAGTGTCTGAGAGTTTTGTGCAGAAGCTTGCCACATATCCCAACAACAGCAGAGGAATGAATTCTTCGCCTTGACCGATGAGCGAAATGAGCAGAACGCCCAACGCGCAAACAGTGGCGATTAGGGCAGAACCCCAAACGTTTTCAGGTCCGCGAGCGCCCGATCGTTTCTCGGCGATGCCCATCGCTTCTTTTTGCGCTTTGCCGACAAACGTGATGCCAGAACCGACTAGAAAGTAGAACCCAACTACGAGATAACCCCGCCATCCCAAGCTGCCCCAGACAATGACTCCCAAAATCCAGGCGTGAACAATGCCTGCGGGAGTCAGAAGTTTTTTAGGAGCAACCCAGACGATCGCTAGCAAAACAGTGTTGAGTCCGATCGCGATTAGCCAGGGAGTCAGGGAGGGTGACAGCATCAGCAAGCCTAGAAATTCGCCATAATTTATTCTGACACCTAACTTTCCTAATCCCATGTCTCCTACGCTTTTTCACCTCACCTTTCCCATCACAAATATCGCTCAGACAAAAGAATTCTATGTGAACGGGTTAGGCTGCCAATTAGGTCGAGAAAATTCTCAGGCGATAATTCTCGATCTCTATGGTCATCAACTGGTTGCCCACATGACCGATGAGCTACTGACTCCTCAAAAGGGCATCTATCCCAGACATTTTGGGTTAGTCTTTATCGACGAAGCAGACTGGAAGATGTTGTTAGAACGGGTGCAGATTAAGCAACTGTCGCTCTATCAGCAGCCCAAACAGCGCTTTGTCGGAACGCCATTAGAACATCGAACGTTCTTTTTATCTGACCCGTTTGATAACTTGATGGAGTTCAAGTTTTACGCGCATCGATCGGCGATTTTTGGCGATCGTGACTATGACCAAATCGGCGATCGAGGGTGAGAAATGACTCCCTTACCTGTTTTGCACAGGTTCTCGCAGGGCGTTTGCCACTGCTTGCAGCCCTCTCACGTCTTGCACCATCCACGAATGAAGCGGCACATTCACCTGAATCGTTCGTCCCACCTGTAGCTGAGAACTGGTTGCGGGCACGATCATCAAATCCATCGGAGTCCAAATCGAGGTGAAGTTTAGCTGGTCTAACATTGGGACATCACGATTGAGATCGTTTAAAAAAGGACTGTTAGGGCGCATCTGCACACAGCCCGGACGCTGAGAGAAATGAGCGGTCAACGTGCCATTGTGAGGCGAGGCAATGGTGATAAAACGCTGGACTCGATCGAGTCCTCCTAATCGCTGCACATAATAGCGGCTGACGAGACCTCCCATGCTGAAGCCGATGAGATCAAAGGGCTGCTGGTTTGGCAAGGCTGACTTGATGAACGTGTCAAGCTGCTTGGCGAGTTGATCGAGTTCACAATCGCCGTTTGAGGGCAGCAAATTAACGCTATGCACCGCCCAACCGTGTTTTTGCAAATAAGCGGTCATGGGTTTAAAGATGACGTTGGTGTCGGTCAGACCATGAACCAACACGACGGGATTAAGCTGATCTGAGGGATTCATTAATTTAGAAGAATACTATCTCTAGCTTAGTGCGTGACGATCTAGGCTTGCAGTGAGTAGAGGACAGACGATAAAACGTCACTAACTGCTCACCCAGATTCCCGACTTTTTCAAGAAGCCGAAAATTTTACTAACTTCCTTGGAGACAAGAATTATTGTCTCCAAGGAAGCGTTTAATTTTCTGGATTCATTGCTGCTATGATTGGCTGCGATCGACTCTCTCGAAAACAAATCTGGTATGCCACAGCGCTACGCTAGACTTCGCCACACGAATCCGATTTTCCTCAAATCTCTCAGCTATCTCCTATCAGGCGGATTGCTCGTTTCAGGCTTGGTGAGGTTGCCCAACGTTCAGGCAAACCCGGTGCTGATGGCGCAAGCCAACGGGCAAGCAGCCGAAGAGAAGGTCAACCAAGGGTTGCAGTTCATTCAGCAGGGCAGACTCAACGACGCGATCGAGTCTTTTAAAACGGCTGCTCGGCTCAATCCCAATATGGCAGCCGCTCACTACAATTTAGGGTTAGCACTTCGGCAGCAGGGGCAACTCCAAGCTTCGGCAACGGCGTTTCATCAAGCCACTCAAGCCGATCCCAATTTTGCGTTAGCGTATGCAAATTTAGGAGCCGCCCTACTTGAGGGCAATAACTTAAATCAGGCGCGAGATTATTTGCAGCGATCGCTCGAACTAGAACCCAAACTCGGACTCGCCCACTATAATCTCGGACTTGTGCTAGAGCTTCAAGGCGATTTGCAAGGGGCGATCCGGGCATTTCGAGAGGCGGCTCAGTTGACTCCGAGCGCACCAGAGCCGCCTTATCACTTGGGGTTAGTCTACCAAAAACAGCAGAAAAGTAAGGACGCGATCGCGGCGTTTCAGCAAGCGGTGCAGCGCAATCCTAACTATGCAGAAGCTCATTACAGCTTAGGTTCAGTCTTATTTAATCAAGGAGATCTAGGCGGAGCGTTGTCGGCGTTTCGCAAGTCTAGTCAGGTAAATCCTAACTATGCCAATGCCTACTATGGGGCAGGATTAGTTCTTGTGCGTCAAAAAAAACTCACCGATGCTCAACAAGTTTTGAAGTATGCCAAGAATCTCTTCACAGCACAAAAAAACCTGCCTTGGGCAGAAAAAGCAGATCAGCAGCTTAAAAAGCTTGGAACTCCCTAGAGATATCCTTTTGGCAAGGGGCTTAAGCCCCTTATTTTAGAACGGTTGCTGTACTTTAGTCGTCTGAGAGTTGATGTATTAGCCAAACGAATCTAAGTCTAATGCTTGAGATCCGCCTTGATCGAGCTGCGCCAAAATTTTGCCGAGTTGCCACCAGACTAACCAGCTAATTCCGATCGTCAAGGGCACTGCAATTCCATACGCTAGAAACGAAGGCAGTCCAAAAATCTCCATACCAGACGACAGGAAGAAACAGCAACCCCCTGCGATTCCTAGAAATGGGACGAGCAGTTGCGTTCCTCGCATATTTGCAAGTGTGCGGGTCGATCGATTTTTTGCCCACTCGCGCACCGATTGCTTGAGAACCGCATCAAAGGCAGTGCCCGATGCAAGGCTTGCTAGCAGTCCGACGACGAGGAGAAGATAAGGAGGTTCGGGGAAGCTATACACAGTTGGTTAGGAAAATAAGGGATGGTTGTCTCAGGCGATGAGTGATGTCAGAATTCGGCGATTCTTAAAACTCCTTCATCGTACCGTTACTCGGATTGCGAGTCAAAGCCGCAACCGACGGAATAATTGCGGCAGTGCGAGCGGCAGAAAATTCGGCGATCGCGCCCACTGCGGCACTGAGCAATCGATCGGGCTTGAGGTCGTCTTTGATCAGATTCCACAAACGCTGAACTTCTTCAGTGTGAAAGCGATCGTCTTCGGTAAGGGCTAAAAGTAGCTGTTGCCGCAAGAATTGACCCTCCCCAGAGAGAATGTATTGCAGCCCCAGTTGAGCGGTAGGCAGTAGATCAAAGCCGTCGTCAGACTGAGCGATCGCGATTAAGTTCTCCAATCGCTGCCACTGAAACTTGCCATCTTTAAACAGCACTTCGATCAGTCTGCGTCGCAGTTGAGCCGATTCGCCCGTCAGCAAACGACGAGCTATGTAGGGATAAGCAACTTCGACGATTCTAAAATTGGGATTGAGAGTGAGCGCTAATCCTTCTTGAGTGACGAGCGATCGGATAATCAGCGCAAATTTAGCCGGAATCCGAAACGGATAGTCGTACATCAACGTCGAGAACTGATCGGTGATCGTCTTAAAATTAAAGTCTCGAACGCTCTCGCCTATGATATTGCCCAGAACGGACTCTAAAGCGGGGACGATCGGCAGAATATCGACATCGGGCGTTAAGAAACCCAGTTTGACAAAATCTTTGGCAAGTTCGATATAGTCTTTGTTGATCAGATGCACAATAGCATCCACCAGATTTTCTTTGCCGCCTTCATCAAGCTGATCCATCATGCCAAAGTCGATGTAAGCCATTTGCGCCGTCACGGGCTGCTTACCGTTCGTAGACGGTGACGCAACCGCAAATAAATTACCAGGGTGCGGGTCGGCGTGGAAGAAGCCATGTTCGAGCAGTTGCCGTAAACCTGATGTGACTCCGATCCGAATCAGGGCATCGGTGTCGAGTCCAACTTGTTTGATACGATCGAAATCAGTCAGCTTAAAGCCGTTAATCCACTCTAAAACGAGGACGGTGTTAGTCGTGTAGCGCCAGACGATCGATGGCACTTTCACCGTTGGATCATTGCGGAAGTTGTCCGCAAATTTCTCAGCGTTGCGACCTTCGTTGATGTAATCGATTTCTTCAAACAGCTTGGTGCCAAACTCATCGACAATCAGCGTCAGGTCGTGCCCCAAATTGAGCGGAAGCCAGGGCGATAGCCAACCCGCCGCCCAGCGCATCAAATAGAGATCGAGCGTCAAAATGGGGTGAAGATTGGGACGCTGCACCTTGACGGCAACCTCTTCACCACTGAAGAGACGAGCGCGGTAAACCTGCCCCAAACTGGCAGCTGCAATTGGGTTGGGAGAAATTTCGCTAAACGTGTCGGCGATCGGAGCGTCGAGTTGGGTCTCAATAATACGAAAAGCTAGCTCGTTCGGAAAGGGAGGCAACTGATCCTGAAGCTTCACCAGTTCGTCGAGAAAGTCTTGTTGCACCAAATCAGGACGCGTAGACAGTGCCTGACCGACCTTAATAAATGTCGGACCCAAATCGGTGAGAATCTGCCGTAGCTGAGACGCGCGACGACATTTGTTGCGTTCCGTCTGACCCTGCCAGTCGTCCCACTTTAGACCGAGAATAAATCCTAAAAACAATCCGGCAATTCTGAGGGCACGCCAGATAGCCCTCCACGGACGGTAGCGATAATATTGGGCGATCGCGCTCGCATCATAGCGTCTAAGTTGACTTAGGGGACTTCGACCCACGTTCTACAGTGCCTCTCAAGACGAATATTAAGCACCAATAGCAGTCGAGCAGGTTGAATAGAGGACGACTTGCGTCTACAAAAACAACTGATTGCCAAAAACTTCGGAAAAACCCCGGACATATAACTGCTATTAATGATTATTAATTGTTACCTTTTGCTTAATTCTAGTATGGAAAACTACAAATTTTCTGCTTTACCCTAAGCAGTCTTTTAAGCCATAAACCACTTGATCTTGTTGCTCGATCGAGAGTTCAGGAAACATCGGCAGCGATAACACTTCATGAGCCGCCCGATCGGACACGGGCAACTGCCCAGGCTGGTAGCCCAACGACTTGTAAATCGGCTGCAAATGCAATGGCAACGGGTAATAAACCATTGAGGTGACTCCCTTTGACTGAAGTTGAGTGCGGACTCGATCGCGGAGCAATTTCCCACTTTCAGACTGACTAGAATCCTCCACGATCCGCACAGTGTATTGATTCCACACACTGCGACCATTGGGAGTCTCTTGCGGGATCACCACGCTGGGAATGGATTTAAGCAGTTGGTGATAGCGATCGGCGATCACCCGACGCTGATCATTCCAGCCGTCGAGATAGCGTAGTTTGATCCGTAAAATTGCCGCCTGAATTGCATCAAGTCGGCTGTTGACCCCAAATTCTTCGTGATAGTAGCCACTGCGTCGCCCGTGATCGCGCAGCATTCGCAGAGTCGCCGCAATTTTCGGATCGTTCGTCGTGACTGCGCCGCCATCGCCACAAGCCCCTAAATTCTTGGTGGGATAGAAACTAAAACAGCCAATCTGCCCAATGCTGCCGACTTTTTGACCTGCCCATTCTGCACCCGTTGCCTGAGCACAATCTTCGATAACCGTCAGGCGGTGGGCGTGAGCGATCGCCATCAATCGCGTCATATCGACAGGTTGCCCAAACAAGTGAACGGGGATAATCGCCTTGGTTCGAGGTGTGATCGCCGCCTCAATCTGCCTCAAATCTAGGTTAAATGTCTGCGGATCGATATCGACAAAAACTGGTGTAGCTCCAACTGCGCTCGCCGTCTCGCCTGTAGCGACAAATGTGAAGGGCGTTGTGATTACTTCATCTCCGGCTCCAATCTTTAGAGCACGTAGGGCGAGATAAAGGGCATCCGTGCCAGAATTGCAGGCAACACACTCAGAAACTCCTACATAGTCTGCAAGCTGTTGCTCAAACGTCTCGACGATCGCGCCCCCGATATATCGACCAGAGGCAAGCACGCCTAAAACTGCCTGATTAATCTCCTCGCCGATAAGTTTGTATTGGTCTGACAGGTCAAAAGGGGGGATGGTATTCACTTTGCACCACAAGCCGTAATTGCTAACGCCACATTCAGAAACGGTTTTCTTAGGCGTTAGACTATGAAACTTCTTAATTGTTTCAACAAATCCCCTTTCTGGCAAGATCAGGAGGTTGAGATATCTAGAGACACGATGGATTTACTGATTCGACTCCCGTGGGCATTGGGGCTAGTCGTGGCAACGATCGCGCTTTCATCGTGGCAAAAACTTGGTTTAGAGGGCAGTTTGGCACTCGCAGCCGGACGGACGATCGTGCAACTCACCGTAGTGGGCTACTTTTTAGGAGTGGTGTTTGCGTTTAACAGTCCTGGGTTGGTGTTAGCTGTTTTAGGAGGAATGCTTGTAGTCGCGGCGATCGTGGCGCGAAATCGCATCAGCCAGAAGATTCCTCGCTTGCTGCCGTTGATCGCGGGGTCAATTTTAGTTAGCACGGCTCTGACGTTGACCTACACCAATCTGCTGATCGTGCAGCCGCAGCCCTGGTATGACCCCAAAACCATTATTCCACTAGCGGGAATTGTCTTGGGCAACGCTATGAATGGGGCGGCGATCGCGGGCGATCGGCTGGTCAGCACTCTCAACTCTAGTCAACTCGAAATTGAGACTCATCTCAGTTTGGGGGCGACTCCTCAGCAAGCGGTCGCCGATTATCGCCGAGATGCGATTAAAGCAGGGCTGATTCCGACGATCAACTCGATGATGGTGGTGGGGCTGGTGACACTTCCCGGCATCATTACAGGGCAATTGCTAGGCGGGGCAAATCCGATCCAGGCGGCGGCGTTTCAGATGCTGATTTTGTTTATGTTGGCGTTTGCCACATTGCTAACTACAGTACTCGTGACCCAGGGGCTGCTTCGACAGTTTTTTAATCAGGCAGCCCAGTTGATTCTTTGGTAGTCAGATGTACGAGAATGGTTTCGTGAGGTCGTCACCGATCGCTTCAACTCGATATCGTCAATAGTGCAGCAACTCAGCGAATTTTAGAAAACTTGTACCAACTGTTAGAAGAGTCGCTCGGCTACCCCTATACACTGAAAGTAGTCGATATCTTTAAACACACAGAACAGGCAGAACTGGATTAGGTTTTGGCAACGCCGACGCTGGTTGAGCTTTATCCTCGTCCGGTACGGCGGATTGTGGGAGACCTGAATGATGTCGATCGAGTGTTGCAGATGCTGGAAGCGCCGGGAGACGTATAACCATGAATAGTCAGGTTGAAGAGATTTTGGAACGGGCGATCGCGGGAGAAGATTTATCGCCAGAAGCGGGAGTGGTGCTGCTTAAACAGACTGACGAAACCGCGATCGGGCAGATTCGCGACACGGCGGATCGACTCCGACAGCGGCAAGCCGGAGACACCGTGACGTATGTGATTAACCGAAATATCAACTTCACCAACATTTGCGAACAGCACTGTAGCTTTTGTGCATTTCGGCGAGACAGCGGAGATGAGGGGGCTTATTGGCTCGATCGGGCACAAATTCTAGAAAAAGCCACCGACGCGGTCAAGCGCGGGGCAACTGAGATTTGTATGCAGGGAGGCTTGAATCCAGAAGCACAAATTAACGGAGCATCGCTTCCTTATTATTTGAAGGTGATTGACGGAATCAAATCTGAGTTTCCTCACCTGCATTTACACGCCTTTTCTCCCCAAGAAGTTGAGTTTATCGCTAGAGCAGACGGCTTGACGTTTGCAGACGTGGTGGCGGCGCTGCAAGAAGGCGGAGTCGATTCGATGCCCGGAACGGCGGCGGAAGTCTTAGACGACGAGGTGCGACGAATTCTCTGCCCTGAGAAAATTAACTCAGAAACTTGGTTAGAAATCGTCAGAACGACGCATCAGCAAGGAGTTCCTACAACCAGCACGATGCTCTCAGGGCACATCGAAACCCCCGAACAGCAGATGCGGCATTTGGGATTGATCCGATCGCTCCAACAGTCTGCTAAAGCCCACGGCTACACGGGCATCACTGAATTTATTCTGCTGCCATTTGTGGGTCAAGAAGCGCCCAAGCCTCTGCGTCGTCGAGTCGGGCGCGATCAGCCCATTCTCTCAGATGCTCTGTTGCTGATGGCAGTCTCCCGCATCTTTCTCGGCAACTGGATTCCTAATCACCAGCCAAGCTGGGTCAAGCTGGGGTTAGCTGGAGCCGTAGACGCACTGCAATGGGGCTGCAACGACATCGGCGGCACCTTGATGGAAGAACACATCACGACAATGGCGGGTGCCTTGGGCGGGACGTGTATGGAAGTGGAGACTCTGCAAAGCGCGATCGCCGCGATCGGTCGTCCCTATCAGCAACGAGATACTCTCTACAGAAAAGTAGCCCCAAAGCCCAGCAACGATGCTGTATCAAAGCAAGAATCAACTCCTTGAGCAGTCCTATCTGCCTCATACGAACAGGGAACAAAAACTCGTCGGCATGGGGTTTTCTCGCCTGCGACGCGAAATTGATCCCCAATCAAAGCGACGTGAGTCGAGGGAGGATATCGACTGCACGGGCAGTACCGTGGATCGCTGGGTTTAACTTTTCCCAATCGTTTTTGCTGACGGCAGTATTATGGCTCTACGCAGATATTTTAGGACAAGGGGCTTAGGGCGAGGCAGAATCGCAGCGAAAGGGCTTTAAACCGCGCTCTAATCTCCTTGTTGCTTCCCGCAACCCAGCGTCCTAACATTCCTGCGTACCAGCTATCTCATTAAAAAGGGGCATACCCATGTACGCCCCCACCTTCAAACTTGACCTAACGGTTACCGCACAAGCGATAATGTCCGACGCTTCGACACCATCCGGTAAGCCTCGATAATATCGCCGACTACCCAAGCGCTGAAGTTGTCTAAGCCGATACCGCACTCATAGCCAGCATTGACTTCCCGTGCGTCTTCTTTCATCCGCTTCAGGGAGTCAAGGTTGCCTTCATGAAGAAGGTTAGTGCCTCGACGAACGCGAATCTTACAGTTACGAATGATTTTGCCAGACAAGACATAACAGCCCGCAACCGCACCGCGACCCACTGGGAAGACCGCTCGAACTTCGACCTGACCGAGAGGTTCCTCAATCATTTCAGGCTCTAGCAGACCTTCCATCGCGCCCTGCACGTCATCCAGCAGTTTGTAGATGATGTTGTAGTCGCGCACATCAACCCCGGCTCGATCGGCAGCTTGTCGTGCCCCCGGTGCCAGCGTCGTGTTGAAGCCAATCACCACAGCATCACTCGCCGCCGCCAGGTCAACGTCTGTCTCAGAAATCTCACCCGGAGCCGCATACAGCACCCGCACCTGCACCTCGTTTTGAGGCAGTTGGCGCAAGGAACCCAGAATCGCTTCTACAGAACCCTGGACATCTGCCTTGAGAACCAGGTTTAACTCCTTCAAGTCACCCTCTTGCGCCTTCTGCGAAAGCGTATTGAGGCTGACTCGACGAGAAGACACGGCTGCCAGCAGGCGAGACTGGCGTTGCTCATCGGCTCTTGCATCTGCAACGGCACGAGCTTCACGCTCATCCTGGAAGACCTCAAACTCATCTCCAGCCGCCGGAACGTCGCTTAAACCTAAGACCTCAACCGCAAATGAAGGCGATGCAACTTGAACTCGCTTGTTGCGATCGTCTACCATCGCTCGAACTTTACCCAGTGACGATCCCGCTACTAGAATGTCGCCCACCCGCAGCGTTCCATTCTGAATCAGCAGCGTCGCAACCGGACCCTTTGCTTTATCAAGGTGTGCCTCAATCACCGTTCCTCTCGCAGAGCGATCGGGGTTTGCAGACAGATCCTCGACCTCTGCCACTAAGAGAATCATCTCTAGCAGCGTGTCTAGGTTATCGCCACTGATCGCACTGACGGGCACCATAATGGTGTCGCCGCCCCACTCTTCAGGAACCAGAGCGTACTCAGTGAGTTCTTGCTTAACGCGATCGGGCTGCGCGCCTTCTTTGTCTATTTTGTTGATAGCAACCACGATCGGCACTCCTGCTGCCTTGGCGTGGCTAATCGCCTCAATCGTCTGTGGCTGTACGCCATCGTCGGCTGCCACGACAAGAATGGCAATGTCTGTCACTCGTGCGCCGCGTGCCCGCATTGCAGTAAAGGCTTCGTGACCTGGCGTGTCGAGGAAAACGACTTGCTGCTCTTTCCCGTTGTGCTCGACATCAACGTGATAGGCACCGATATGCTGAGTGATTCCACCCGCTTCTCCCTGCGCGACTTTAGTTTTGCGAATCGAGTCAAGCAGAGTGGTCTTACCGTGGTCAACGTGACCCATGATTGTGACCACTGGCGGACGGCGAATCAGGTGCTCTAGATCCTCAGCCCCAACCATTTCAGTCACTTTACGAGCGGCTTCCTCTTTCTCACCCGCTTCGACCTCGACCCCATATTCTTCGGCAACCATAGTGGCGGTGCCGATGTCTAAGGTTTGGGTAATGGTCGCCGCAATGCCCTTCATAAACAGCTTAGTGATCACATCGGTAGCAGGAACGGATAGCCGTTGAGCCAAGTCCTGCACCGTCAAGCCGCCTGTGAGCGTGATTGTCTCTGGACGCTCGACTTTGACTTCTTGGTCGCGGCGATCGCGGCGATCGCGAGTCCCGCCAGACTTTTTGCGCTGAGGAGCCGCCGGGGTTGGAGCCGCCGCTACTCTGATTTGACCTGGCAGACCTTTGGGTTTAGCAGGGCGAGCTAAGGAGATGCTCATTTGAGCCGCATCTACAATTCCGCCACCGGCTGATCCATCTAGATCGTCATCATCATCTTCATCAATTTTGGGTTGAGCACGTCGCTTGCCTTTAGCCGCAAGCTTCGCCTTATCGGTCGGAAATTCTTGAACTTCCTCTTCCTCGTCATCCCATCCTTTTGCCCGTTTGGGTTTTGGCGGAGTCGGCTTATTAAGCTGTAAATCAAGCGGACCTGGAGCAACGGGCGCATCAGCCGAAGGTTTAGTTGGGCGGTTGATTCGTAGAACTGGCTGACCCGCAAGAGCAGTGCCATCTCCCGAAGCCGCAAAGTCTGAAGGAGCTTGAGGCTTTGGACGACGCAACTCTACGATCGTCTGTGGGCGAGGAGCAGAACGATCTTCAGAGGGTCTGCCGCCCGGAACAGGACGACGAACGCCTTCACCAGGAGCACCTGTTTGAGGTCTACCACCTTCTCTCTGAGGAGCAACGCCCGCTTCTCTCCGAGGAGCTTCGGTACTAGGGGCTGTCTGGGCGGGTTTATCTCGTTTCAAGACAGGCTTAGTTGCTGTTGAAGGACGAAAAGCGGTTGCCGCAGGTCTTGCAGGAGGCTGAGATAATGGCTTTTCTTCAACCAGTTCAACCGAGATCGACATACTGGGCTTGCGAGTGGCTGGAGACGCAGCTTGAGGAGTTGCGACCGGGGCAGCAGAAATCTCTGGTTCAGCCTCTTTGAGAGATTCGATCGGTGCAGCCAATTCTGCTCCAGATGTTTCTAGCTCTAATTCTGGTTTTGAAGTTGAATGGCTTGAGTCGATCGAGTCAACAGAAGCCTGACCGGGTTGAGTAGGAGCCGATGGAGGCGCTTTTAACTCAGATTGTTGCTCAGACGGTGCAGAGCGCGTAATTGGTCTACGGATTTCTAAAATTTGCTGTTTCTTCTGAATATTCAAGGGCGTTTTCTTTCTAATCTCAGCAGGTTGTGAACTAGCAGTTTGACGAGTTGGATTGGGCTTTGTAGAAGGTGGGTGACTAGCCGTGTATTTTGCTGCCGCAGCGCGAATCCTTTCGGCTTCGTCTCCTGTAATCGTGCTGCTGTGGCTCTTGACCGAAATGTTTAGTTGTTCACAAATCGCTAAAAGATCCCTATTGTCTAGATTCAATTCTCGTGATAACTCGTAAATTCTGACTTTGGCGTTGTTCATCCACTCTTCCCTCATTCGATCCAGGTTGTCACATAGTTGCCTTCTGTTTTGACTAAAACTACATTCGATCTGGGTTGACTCTGTGTGACGCTCCTACCGCTTTTCAAAGCTCTGACGGTGGTCGGAAGCCCGAAAATGTTTGGAGCGCCTCTGATGAAACAATCTTTAAAGACTGACTGCTTCACACTGTAGACAGCTTTTACGTTTTTTCGTAAAAGTCCATCGAGACTTTTAGTAGGCTGGCATAACTGAGAATCTGTCTCAGCGATCACCCACCCTGTCTCTACTATTGTCGCACTCACACACACTTATCGGTACTTCAAACAGATCAAACTCCAGCAGAAAAACATCTAGACCTAAGTCTAGGGGTTGCAGCGTTAAGTTATCGATCTGAACCTGAAGAAAATCTTTCAAAGGCAAACTCTGATTCCTCAAAGTAGGTTGACTAAATTTCCAGAAAAAGATTTGTTTGGCACGAGAGCAATCACTCAAGTTAGCCAGCTTGGGATAGTCAAGACAATTTCGATTTTAGCGAACCCGACCCCTGATGACTGCATGGAGCCTGATGTAATGCTTCACTTCCTACTTTTCCTTGCCTTCCATGAGTTCGCCTTTACAAGCGCTGGAGTTGGCTATCAATCCCTATGACGGTACTCTTATGATATCGCAATTTCAATTAGTGGGTAGGTTAGGGGACGCAATTAAACCTAAATCACCCGTCGTAGGTGGGCTTGTTGTCTCTGAAAGACGGTGCCACAGAGCTTTATAGATTTGGTCAGAAACGGCTGCTTTGAGGACACGACTCAATCGATCCTTTTTCTGAGCGGCTGTTAAACACTCAGGTTTAGGACAGAGATAGGCAGATCGTCCCATCCCTTGGTCGAGGACGATCGTGCCCGATGAGTGACTTTTAACAACTCGCCAAAACTCATCTTTAGGGGCAGATCGACGACAACTAACACAGCGGCGATAGTTAGGTTCCATGAGAAAATAATGGAGCGTATATCACACGCCCCCACTCTAGGATCAAATCTCGTCTTCAGTTGACTCGTTTTCTGAGGTCTCGGGCTGAGACTCGACCGCGGTCACAGGCTGCTCAGTCTCAGTCTCATACTCCTCTTCGTCGTAATATTCGTCTTCATAATATTCGGCTTCAGCCTGCTCTTGAGCAAGACGGCGAGACTCTTCTAAAGCAGCGCTCTTCTCATTTTCAGCTTCGTAGTCGTATTTTTTGATGTCTTTGATGTCAATTTTCCAGCCAGTCAGACGGGCAGCAAGACGGACGTTTTGACCTTCTTTTCCGATCGCCAAGCTCAGTTGATCTTCAGCTACCAAAATATGTGCTTGGCGACCATCGGGATCGACGAGACGCACTTCATCTACCCGAGCCGGACTCAGAGCATTCGCGATATAAGTCGAGGGATCGGGTGACCAGCGAATCACGTCAATTTTCTCGCCCCGCAATTCGTTCACGACTGCCTGAATTCGAGATCCTCGCGCCCCGATACACGCCCCAACCGGATCAACGTCACGTTCTAACGTATCAACCGCGATTTTAGTCCGAGGACCAACGTAGCGAGAGGGAGGATTGGCTTCCCGCGCTACTGCCACAATGCGGACGATATCATCCTGAATTTCAGGAACTTCATTCTCAAACAGATAGACGACCAGCCCTGCGTCAGCCCTAGAAACCAGAAGCTGGGGACCTCGATGAGATCCTTCGCTCACTTTTTTTAAATAGACTCTAAACGTGGCGTTTGCTCGGTAGTTGTCGTTGGGCAACTGGTCACGTTTCAGCAATTCTGCTTCGACTTCTGGCTGACCGAATCCGCTCGTCACCGCCATGATCACGGACTGTCGCTCAAATCGCAGCACTCTGGCTTGCACGATCGTTCCTTCCAACTCCTGGAACTCTTCTTGAACGAGTTTGCGCTGCTGATCCCGCAGTTTTTGCGCCAAAACTTGCTTGGTCTGAATCGCCGCCATCCGTCCAAAGTCGCCCTGTTCGGGGGTGACATCTAAAACCACTGTGTCGCCAGGTTGGGCTTCAGCCGCGACCTCCTGCACTTCTTTCAGCGCAATCTGGTGATCGGGGTTGTTGACCTCTTCAACGATCGTCTTGGTTGCCAAGACGCGAAAGCCTTCTTCGTCGGTGTCTAGCTCGACTTCAAAGTTATCGAAATATTCTTCTTCAAAGTTGGGGCTGTCCATGCGCTGGGTGCGCCGAAACCGCTCATATCCCTTCATCAGGGCTTCGCGCAGAGCGGCTTGGACTGAGAGCTTGGGCAGGTTGCGCTCTCGACTAATGCTATCGATCATGTCTTTGAGTCCGGGTAAGGCGACCATTGACATAGTGAAATCTCCGTGAATATTAGATTGTTAGAAAGGGGATTAGGTCAATCAGCAGAATGGTCTATTCTTCACCTTCGACCAATTGAACCTGAGCGACTAAATCGCGGGGAATGGTAATCGGTCGTCCTTTTTGGTTGAGATAGACGGCTTTTTCATCTCGACGAACTAAGTCTCCTGTCCAATCGGTGTGACCTTTGTAAGGTTCAGAGGTGGTGATGATCGCCAGAAACCCTCGAAACGAGATGAACTCTCGATCGGTGGTGAGAAGCCGTGAAACGCCAGGACTCGACACCTCCAACACATAGTTGTCTGGGAAGAAATCAGTGCCATCGAGGACAGGCTCTAAAGCACGGCTCATTCGTTCGCAGTCTTCTAGCCCAGTGTCATCTTGCTTGTTTCGCACGTCTAGCCGCAGCACTGGAGGATTTTGATGGGTATGAAATACCGCTGCAACAACTTCCAAGCCCAAAGAGTCTGCCACGGGGGCAGCGAGATCGAGGATTTGGGGAACCAGAGGATGCGCCATTTGACCACTACTCCAAATAAAAAAAGTGGGTCATATTGCCCACTTCTCATGAATTTACTTCATGAAACTCGGTGACGAACAGCGAACTGTCCTTCCTGGTTTCTAGTTTAGCGGATGGATCTCATAAGTAGGTGATGGAATTAGTCGGAAGACGCATTTCGGCTGCGCTCAACGCTCAAAGCCAGAACTCCCAGCAGGTTTAGCGCAGTCGAAACCCATCGCCACAAGCCGACTTTAATTGCGCCTGTCTACTTAAGTAGGTAGGCGCAATTAAACTGAAGACCCTCATCCCCTAATCCCTTCTCAAGGAGAAGAGGAACTAGATTCTGGCTCCCTCTCCTGCGGGAGAGGGCTGGGGTGAGGGTATCTCCCGCATTTTATGTTTAATTAAGTCTGTCTACTTAGTAGCGTGTTTTTCAGTTTTCATCGATTGCCGAATTAACCTAGAACGTAAACGTTGTCCGAATTACAGGCACTGTGATGGTTCGGTTGCCGCTAAATCCTTCAGGGTTAAAGATCACAAACACGCCGGGAGTGATACTAATGTTGTCGTTGACCTTGTATTTGAAATACGCTTCCAGGTGATAAGGTTTAGCGTCTTCAGGTTTGGGAGACGCTGCCCCTGAAACGCGATCGCGAGCAGGTGGTTGACCAAACAAAAGCCCGAAGGTGCTACCGGGTGTCAGAACGTCTTTAATGTGAATTCCGCCCATGTAGCTCAGAATGTTGGTAGAAGCCTCTGGACCAGTCACTGCATTGACAAAGCTATAAAAGCCGAACCCAGTCAAGGTAATTTTAGGCGTAATTCTCCAAGCGGCTGTCGCACCCACTGAATCGAGACTCACCGGAGTAGTTGCCCCAACATTAGGAATCGCCCCGACTGCAACCGCCGCTTCTCCTAAACCGAGAATGTTGATTTGGTGGTAGCTGTGGGCATAGTTTAGCGCTAAGTCGATCGCGGGAGTCGGTTTGATCGTGAGTTGTGTCGCTGCGACGTAGCTGCCACCGAACAACCCTGCACCTAGAGGAGTCCCTCCTGCTAACCCTCCATTGGCTGGCAGACTCGCATTCACACTGCCATACAGCGCTCGGAGGTCTAATGCATCTGAAATATTCCAAATGAACCCTGCCGCAGAAGCTAGCCCAATTTCAGAGGTGCCGCCGGAAATTCGCAAGATGGGGTTCATGTTGCCAAATCGTGAGACAGACTCTTGCCCGTCTCCATAAAATGGGACGATCGCAGGAAACGCATCATCCACTTCAGCAGCCGTGCCAGCAAACAACGTGAGCTTATTGATGCCAGACGGGAAAATGTAGAGCAGTTTATAAAGCCCGATCGAGTTGTTGTTCCCAGGCGCACCACTCAAATTTGAGGGATTGGTTGCACCAAACTGAGGTTCAAAGGCTAGACGAGCATTGCTGGCAGTGCCAAAGATGCTGTCTGCATAGCCTAACGTTCCTGAGAGGCTGTCTCGACGCGGAGAACCAATTGCCGATCCCAACCCTCCGCCAAAGTTATACGCCTGCAATCCAGTAATCAGAAGATCTTTGCCCGAAAAACTGGTTAAGAGCTTTAGCCGCACTCGATTGTTAAAAACGACGTTGGCATCGTTTCCAGGTGCGCCGCCTGTAGTGGTTCCCGATGCCAGCGATCGACGATTTCCCAAACCGGGATAGGCTCCATAAGCGGATGCAAGACTAAAGATTACTTCACCACTTAGCTTTGTTGTCGTCGAGAATTGCTGTTTTTCCAGTGTGGTCGTTCTGGCTTCTAAGGCATCGACTCGACCGCGCACGGTGGCGAGTTCGGCGGCAAATTCTTCTTGCAGTTTTTGCAGGGTTGCCAGGTCTTCTTTCTTGACCAAATCGGCTGTAGCAGCGGCAATCAGTTCGTTAACTCGATCGAGACACGCATTCAGCCCGGCAGCGAATTCATAGCGAGTCAGTGCCCGATTGCCGCGAAAGGTCTTGTCGGGATATCCCACAATGCAACCATATCGCTCAACCAGCGATTGCAGCGCTTGAAATGCCCAGTCAGTCGGTCTAACGTCTGATAGCTGTGAGACTGAGGTCACCTGCTCTATTTCAGAGACGGAGAGTGATGAGGGGCGCTCGATCGCGCCGCTTTTATCTTGAGGCGACAGTTGAGCAACTTTAGAAGATGAGACGGTCTCAGCCTCGGACGCAGCCACAGGCAATCCTACTAAAGGAATCGACCCAGCTAGCAAACAAGCCAAGCCAATTTTTTGAGTCAGTGAAACGTGTTTCTTGTTCATGATAAATCCTCACACCAAAGAGAATAGAAGCTGCGATCACTAACGAATGTAATCGTTTTAGACAGAAAATTTAGAGGAACTTAACTTTAGCACTTTGCGGCACAAATCGTTTTCCAGAAAGGCTTTTGACCTTCTTTTGAAATACAGTTCTGCTAAACGATGCGCCCAGAACTAAACCTCAACTGCCAAAAACTTACATGAATAAGTTAGTAAGTAAAAATTAAGACACTGAATTTTCGTGTAATCAAACTCTAATGGTCAGAGGGGTCTAATTGAAATAGGTGCTAGCTCTAAAATTGTGATGGTTTGAATAGAGCGAGTTTGATGACTTAGTTCCAGAGGCTTTTTGCGGATAGTTTGAGCAGAGCTTGCGCGATCGATCAAACTGGCTCTATCATAGTAAGCTGTGTTGAATTAGAGCAATCCCATGCCCAAGCTGAAGACCCGTAAATCTGCTGCTAAACGTTTCAGAGTGAGTGGAACTGGCAAGATCATGCGCCGAAACACCCACAGAGCACACTTGTTAGAGCACAAAAGCCCCGCTCGTCGCCGTCGCCTTGCTGGAATGTCAGTGGTAGACGAGCGAGATGCAGGCAACGTTCGGGCAATGCTGCCTTACTTGTAAGGACAGATTGGGTCGAGCAGGCGATGTTGGGGCGATCGAGATTCTGTCTCACAGTATTTAAGTAAGGACATCAAACAATGACACGGGTAAAGCGCGGTAATGTCGCTCGTAAGCGCCGCAAAAAAATTCTGAAGCTTGCGAAAGGGTTTCGGGGGTCACACTCGACAATTTTTCGCACCGCAAATCAGCAGGTGATGAAGGCACTGCGGAATGCCTATCGCGATCGCCGCAAACGGAAGCGCGATTTCCGTCGGCTGTGGATCACTCGCATCAATGCAGCCGCTCGGATGCACGGACTGAGCTATAGCAAACTGATTGGCAATCTTAAGAAGGTGGACATTGAGATCAACCGTAAGATGTTGGCTCAGTTGGCGATTCTCGATCCAGATGGCTTTGCGAAAGTGCTAGAACTTGCTGCTCAAGCAAAATAGAGTCGTCGATCGACTGACCCTCTTGATGAACCGGAAACGGCAGTCAGTTTTACTCAAAATCATCGGACTGTGGACGTTAGGGGCGCAATTTACCGTGCCCCTTTGTTCGTTGGCGGCAGATTTGGAGACGATCGCTCACAGAGGTCAACTGATTGTTGCCGTTAAAGATAGTCTGCGTCCTTTAGGCTTCCGTGACGCGAAGGGCAACCTACAAGGGCTAGAAATCGATATCGCCGAACGATTGGCACAAGAGTTGCTAGGCAAATCGGGTTCTGTTGTCTTTAAGCCTGTTAGCAATCGGGATCGGCTTGCAGTTGTGATGAATGGTCAGGTGGATTTGACAATCGCCAGCGTTACCGCAACAACCTCTCGATCGCGGATTGTCAGTTTTAGCGCTCCCTATTATCTAGATGGAACCGCTCTAATCACCAATATTTCTGCAATTCAAGGACTCACTGATTTAACCAATCGGACGATCGCCGTCCTCAACGACTCCAGCACGATCGCGACTCTGCGATATCGGTTGCCTCAAGCCAAACTGATCGGAGTCAACTCCTACATCGAAGCGAAAGCGTTATTAGAGTCTGGGAAAGCGATCGCATTTGCCTCTGACACCAGCGTCTTGAGTGGCTGGGTACAGGAGTTTCCGACCTATCGGCTGTTACCGTTGCGTCTCTCAACAGAGCCACTTTGCGTTGTTTTACCAAAAGGTGTTCAATATGACGAGTTGCGACGGCGCATCGATCGGGCACTCGATCGTTGGAAAGCAGAAGGATGGCTTCAGCAGAGAGCGATCTATTGGGGGCTTCTGTGAGATACCTTGAAAGGAGGGGCGCAGTCGAACTTTTGCCTCAACTATCTGTGTTTTAATTCAAAAGTGATAAAACTATGCAGAGCTATCTTCCGATCGCTTATATCTCTGGTTTGTTAGCACTACTTGCCATTGCGGCTATCGCCGTTTTTCGTCAAGTGCTCAAAACCCAGAAGATTGAAAAAGCTCTTTCTCGGCTGCAAGGCAAACTTGGCACCGAGAAAGGAACGGCTCAGGAATATTACGAATTGGGCAGCATTTTGCTAGATAAGCGGATTTATGTGCAAGCGATCGCGCAGTTTCAAAAGGCAATTAAAGCAGAAACCCTGGAGGGGTTAGAACTGGCAGTCGTGTACAACGCGCTGGGCTTTACTTACTTTTCTCAAGAACAATATGATCTGGCACTTCGCAACTATAAAGAAGCCCTGAAGCTCGCCCCAGACTATGTGACGGCTCTTAACAATCTCGGACATGCCTATGAGCGAAAACAGCTAGCTGCTCCTGCACTCGAAGTTTACGAGAAAGCATTGACGCTCGAACCCACTAACCAGACCGCCAAGCGTCGGGCAGACTCTCTGCGAAAACGTTTGGTTCCGTCGTCTTAATCTATGAGATTGATCAAAAAAAGTGGGTGCTGAGTTCAACAACTTGGCACCCACTTTTTTAAAGTTTCGGCTACTTGAGATTATATTTTGCTCATAGGTTGAGCTTGAACAGGTGTAGATTTTCCATCTAGAGGCAGCACGGGCGCGACTGTAGGTGCCAGAGTCGGTGCTAACGTTGGAGTTGGGGCTGATGGTGATGTTGAAGGGCTATTTACAGGAACGGTTGGCGCTGCATTGGGCGTGGGAAACGGCACCGTCTGAATTGCTGCGGGTGCTTTTGGAACGACTTCTAGCTGCTGTAATGGAACAGGTGCAGGAAGTGGAGTCAGAACAGGTGCAGGAAGTGGAGTTGGAACAGGTGCAGGAAGTGGAGTCAGAACAGGTGCAGGAAGTGGAGTTGGAACAGGTGCAGGAAGTGGAGTCAGAACAGGTGCAGGAAGTGGAGTCACAGGCGGCTCAGGTGCTTTGATAGCAGGAGCATCTTTTGGAATCGGAGTGAAACTTGGAGGTTGAGGGACGGGTGCTTGTTCTTGAGGTGGAGTGACAACGGGTGTTTGGGCTGGAACTCGTGGATCAGGAAGGCTCCCTAAGTTAGGGTTGGCAACAGGTGGATTTGTAGATGGAGCAGTCTGAACGGGCTTCAAAGTGCCTCGATCGATAAAAGATTCTGGAGCACCCGGTTTCTCGATCGGAATCTGAACTCCTGCAACAGGTGAAGTTGATATCGTCTCTTGGGGAAAGCCAGGGGGCTGTGGCGAGAGCCTGATGAAGTCGGGGTTTTGAACTAGCTTGTCGTCTTGAATTTTCTCTTGTTTTCCAAGAGCTTCAGATGTTTCTCCTTGAACGGCTGCAAGCCCTTTATCTGAACTTGAGTCAGAGGGCTTCTGATCTAAGTTCAACCCTCGAACTAGGTCGCTAGTCTGGTAAAACGTGGTCAGGTCAAAGTCAAATAAGCGCAGCCCTTTTGGATCGACGACTGCCAGTTGTCCTGCTTTAAGTTCTACAATCCGATTCGTGCCATTGTCTGTAACCGTGATTCCACTATTGGTCAAGGCACCGACGATCGTCGTATTGGTCTGTTTGTCAACGCGCACAAATAGCGCCGACCCCCGAATTCCCGCAGAGACGTTAGGCGTTGTCACATTTGTGGTGCCTCGTCCGGGAGGAATTATTAGAAGTGCGGTGCCGTTAGAAAGATTAAATCGTCGCGTGTTGGGAAAGAATCGAAATAAAGCGAGTTCTCCAACTCGTGCAAGAGAGCCGTCGTTAAAGCGCAAATCGGCTCTAGAAGAACGAGCGGTTGAAAGCGCATCGCCAGGGGTCATTCTTTCTCTGACTCGGGCTGGGCGAGGAGATTGATTTTTGGGCTGTAGCCGGACTTGCTTAAGAAGTGTTTGAATATCCGCAAATGTTAAAGGAATCTCAGCCCGCGCCGGGGTTGGAAGGAGCGCAGTGCTAAAGCCTAAAACACTTAGGGTGACGACGAGGAACAATTTACGAGACATAGACGCTCCAAGAACAGAGGGCATCGAAGCTATCAAGCTCCATCGAGATAACTTAGATGCTGAAGATCCTGCAAGTTAAAGTTTACTTGGACTTCTTGCGTCCGCGCTAACCCGTTTAGGTGAAAATATAGCCTTTTGTCTTTACCAGTACTTTACATCGAGTGATCAAAATTGCGGATTTTAATCGCAATCTCTTAAAGAGTCTTCATCAAAAGAACGGCAAGTTTGAGCTGTAGGGCGATAGTGAGGCGTGACAGGTGAGACAATATTCCGGAAAGACTCGACAGGTTGTGTTGATCTGTTGGAGAGTTTCTCGGCGTTGCTGAATTGATGTATGAATTTCCAGATTGACCCTCACCCTAGCCCTCTCCCAAGAGGAGAGGGGACAAGATCTTTAGCTCCCTTCTCCCCAAGGAGAAGGGTTGGCGAGGGCTTCGCCCCAATTCGTGAGGAGGCAGTTCATAATTGCATTCAGCAACGCTAGTTTTTCTAGCGGGCGATCGCTAAACGTGGTTGAGTAAAGTGACGGTTTCTTCTCCTGTGAATCAACTATTGTCGTGGAATCAAGCGTGGCTTTGCAAATCACCGCAAGCGCTGCTAAAGCAATTTGTTTTTTGGGTAGTCTTGACTGGGGCAAGTTCGGCGTGGTCTTCGTCGCTGCCTTCAGTTCAGTCATCTTCAGACTTTGAGCACCCTTCTTCAAAACCGCAAGAACCCCTTGAGACAGGTTTACCTCGGTCGATATATCTTTTGTCTCGTTCAGGTCAACCGTCTCACCAGACAATCCCCTCAAGTATCTTACTTTCAACCGTGAGCAGACGATCGGAGCTTGCTCAACTGGCAAAAGAACCGAGCTTGCTCGATCGTCTGTCACCTGCCCAGACGGTGATATCGGCTTGTTGGAAGTCACCCTCTGCTCAAGCCGCCTGTAGCTTTTCACCTAGTCGATCGACGTTAACTCTAGACAATCAAGCGCTCGGTCAAGTGCCTCTTAAACCGCTTCGTGATGACCCAAGGCGTGCTCAGTCGGCCCCTCCGCCAGAGCCGACCGCAAAGACAGGAGATGCAGAACTGGGATTAATCATCACAAAACCTAGCGGAGAACTCGACCCAGAGCTAGGTTTGCCACGACTGCAAGAGCGCCTTTTAGAACCGCGTCCTTTGCCATCGGCAGCGCGGCAACCCTCGGTTTATCTGGTAGGCAGAGTCGATTATTTTAGAACGACAAACGTGTTTTCAGGAGTCGATCCGATTAGCGATGGACTGATTCGATCGGGCTTGACCCTCTTTTATGCCCCTGCGATCGGACGCAACACCTACCTTGTGACCTCGATCGATGGCAGTCTTATTCGCTATGGCAATCTAGGCTATCTGAACTATAACGAGCTGAGATTTCGGGCGGGAGTTTTGCAACGGCTGACTCCGCGCACGTTTGGCGAGCTTGGCTGGAGCAATCAGCAGCTATTTGCCACCAAAGAAGGGTTGCGAGATGCGCTTCGCGGCGATCGCTTCTTAAATGATCACGCAATTCGGTTTGAGCTGAGTCGCCAAGATGCCCTCTCAGCAAAGCTGGCGCTAAACACCTTTTATCAACTTCGGATGAGCTTTGCTGACCCCAACGATCGGTCTCGGCTGATTAATTCGTTCATCACGTCTTTGAGCTATGGCTGGTCGCCTAATTTTCAGACAGCGCTCGACTATCAGGTTGCCTGGTCGCACTTCACTCAACAGCCACGGGATGATGTTTATCATCAGTTGGTGGCTCGCTTGACTTACACTATTACTCCACAAAGTCAGTTTAATGTCTTTAGTGGGTTTAGTTTTGGCGATTCTTCTGACTCGCGCATTAACTTTAACGGCTTTATTCTGGGGGTCGGGATTGTGTTGAATTTGCCGTTATTTTAAGCGTTATCCCTACAAAAGATTACGATCGTGGCGCTCCATTCGCACTATTCTCTAAAGCAGATGAATTAAATCATTGCTCATAGGAGACGTGACCCGTGCCGACTGACTATATTTTGTTTGTTCATGGGGTTAAGACTCGCAAACAAGAAGACTTTGGGGCATTAGCAACGACTTTATTTAATCGCATCCAGTCCTCGATGCGAGATGAATCGAGAGTGCTAAAGTCGATCCCGTTTTTTTGGGGAGACTTAAACCAAGCGGCGCAAGACGAGCTGCTTAACGGATTCAAAACCTCGTCTAAGTGGCAAGATTTTTGGTTTCGAGACTTTCGCACCCAGCAAGTTTTAGAATTTGTAGGCGATGCAGCCCTTTATTTAAGTCGGCATGTGGGTTCTCAGGTCGTTCAGCGATTTGAGCAAGATGTATTAGGGGTGTTGCAAACCACGTCTCCGGGCGATCGCTTGCATCTGGTCACTCACAGTTGGGGCACGGTCATTCTCTTTGACCTGCTGTTTGCGGCTCGTTGGGAAGATCCTCAGCTTAATTCAGCGATTCGGCAAACGGTTCAACAGATTCGGAACGCGCTGTTTGGGCTACCTCCGGTTGAAGGAACCGGGATTCCGATCGCCAGCATTCATACAATGGGGTCTCCGATCGCGTTGTTTAGCTTGCTGACGATCAGCGGCACATTGGGCGGCAAAAGCACTCATGATCTGTCACCTAATCTTAAAAGCCTATTAGAACAGCTTTACACCTTGAGGAAAAAGCCAATTCCCTGGCGAAATTTTGCTCACCCAGGAGATCCGATCGCCTATCCATTAGAGGGGGTGATTCCTCTGTTGCTCAACGACGCGAGCCAATATGTCGAAACTCAAGATGTGATTACAGATAAGGGCAATATTTTTAATCGACCCTTTCAACAAAGGCTGATCCCAGTATTGTGGGGAGGTGACGCTCACGGAAGTTATTGGACGAACGAGGTGGTGTCAAACACGATCGCGGAGGTGATTCGTTTAGCTTGAGAAGGATGAGCTAGCCACTAGAATTTGTTAAAATAACTTCATACATTTTTTGAAGCTCTGCTGATTTATTATGCTGCTTAACTCCAACCAGCGCACTAAACTCGACGATACAAACGATACGCTGTTTTATGAGGCTCCGCGATTTGTCACTCACGTTGATGAAGGCTTTATCCAACAGTTGACGGATTTGTATCGATCGCGATTAAAGCCCAACACTCGCATTTTAGACATGATGAGCAGTTGGGTGTCTCATTTGCCCGAAGAGATGGCGTTTGCCCACGTCGAGGGGCACGGGCTGAATGGAGAAGAACTTGCACGCAACCCTCGATTTGATCACTACTTTGTGCAAAATCTCAATCAAGATCCTAAGTTGCCGCTAGACGATCAATCACTCGATGCGGTGCTGAATACGGTATCAGTGCAGTATGTTCAGTATCCAGAAGCGATTTTTAGTGAGATTCATCGGGTTCTTAAGCCGGGAGGCATTGCCATCATCAGCTTCTCAAATCGGATGTTTTATCAGAAAGCGATCGCGGCATGGCGTGACGGTTCAGAAGCAAGCCGAGTTGAGTTAGTCAAACGCTACTTTAAGGCAATTCCTGGGTTTACAGAGCCAGAAGTGGTGACCAAACAGTCTCAGGCACCCGGCATTTTTCAACTGTTTGGGATGCCCGGAGGCGACCCGTTTTACGCGGTGATGGCGACGCGCTCTTAAGGAAGGCTAGAGAAAATAACCTGGGCAGACAAGGGGAAAGGAATCCGCATCGTTTTATTTGCAAAAAAGGGGAAACAAATGACGAGGCAGGATCAGGGGATGAGTTTCTCGATCGTGCTAGAAACCGAAAATCTAGCCAACGCTGACGCTCATGGATTGATTGACGCGATCGAGGCTCTGGCTCACCAATCTCTGCCTCCCACTGCCGCCAATGAAGTGCTGCTAATCGATAGCGGTGACTCTCCGCCTGACTTATTGGCGCAACTCCGCCATCAATATCCGTGGATTAAAGTGCATCATGCGCCAATGGGCACCCGCTACTACAACGCCAAAATGCTGGGGGCAGAACTTGCAACCGGAGCGATCGTGGTCTACTACGACTGTGATTGTGTCTATGAGCCGAACTGGTTGCAAGCGATGCTGACCAGCTTCACGAGGGCTGATATTCAGCTTGTGGCAGGAGAAACGACGACTCGCAGCGTCGGCATTTACGGCACTGCGATGGCGCTGACCTACATTTTCCCGCAATATTCTGGACGAAATAACCTGACTCCGGTTAATCAATACTTTTTGAATAATGTGGCGTTTCGACGTGAGTTTTTGCTTCAGCATCCGATCGCGTTTGAGTTGCCTCTTTATCGAGGTCATTGTGCCATTCACGCTGATGAGTTGCGCCAGAAAGGATACACCATTTGGAGTCAGCCCCAAGCCAGAGCAACCCACGCTCCGCCCAATGGGTTATCGCATTTCTTTTGGCGATTTTTGCTGATCGGACACGATTACTACTGGCAAAAAAAGCTGCTTAAAGGAGCCGTTTCGAGCGATCCCGCTCTGTCAGGTATCAAGGGGAAAATGCAGGTATTTTACGATCGCGTCAGCAAGATGATTGCCAATAATCCGCATCGTTTGATCTTTTTTCCGTTGGCGATGCCGATCGCGATCGCTTCAGCCATTCTGATTTATGTGGGCTATCTGATCACGTCTTTGAATCCGCACTATCTTTTGAAGGCTTACGACAAAATTTTGGGTGAATAGGCGATATCGGGGAGACGTTTCGGTGAAACGTCTCTACGGGGTTGGATGAATTCTTTAATCCCACGATCGAATTAAGCCATCTGCTTCGATTCGCAGTTTGCGTCCGCGCCAATAGACTCCACGCCCAAATGCCCCCGCAATCCACACCCCAAAACTGAGCACATCTCGAAGCGGCAATACCCAAAACCAGCGCACCAGATTTGAGCAATTAAGATTGACCGCCGCCACCCAAGCCTGCGTGTAGCGAATTGTGAAGGTTGCAAACGTTAGCCCGATCGCCCAGTCAGCAAACCCCGTTATGAGCAGCAGCGGCAGACAATAAACCGTGCCATAGCAAAACGCCATGGTGTAATAAACCCAGCCACGATTAAAGCGAATCGTTCTTGCCCAGCGCAACTCTCGCTTGACGAGCCGCCCAATGCTTTCTCGCCCCGTGTCTGACTCTAAAATGTAGTGAGACAGCTCGACTTGATAACCCGCGCTGGCGGCTCGTTTGCCTAAGTTATAGTCAGAGCCGATGCGATCGAGATGCAGCCCGCCAAAGTCGGCTAATGCAGATTTGCGAGTGGCGATCGTAGCTCCGATCGCAAATCTTAACCTGCCATCTATTGAACGGGCAATCAGCGCACTCGGAATGAAATCACAGCACCGCCCGATCGAGGCTAGGGCTGCTCCTAGAAACTGAGGGTCATGACCTACAAACGCACAAGTGACGAGTCCCACGTTGGGTTCGGCAAGCGGCTCTGTCACGGTTTGGATGTAGTCAGAACTGACGCAAATATCGCTATCGGCAAAGATGATGACTTCGTAACGTGCAGATTCTAAGAGGTAGCTGAGGGTGCTGTCTTTGTGGTTGATGCCACGGGGGAGCAGTCCAGTCAGTAGACGAGCACGATCGGGAAATAAATCTACTAATTTTTTAAGCACTGGAACCGCCGGATCGGTGGGTTCGACGACTCCAAACAGCACCTCATAAGGGTCATAGTTCTGTTTGCAAAAGGCTGCCCAATTGTTCCAAGCACCCTCGTCTAACCCGCAGACGGGCACCAAAATTGAGACTCCCTCCGTGGAAACTTCTGGAATGGATGGAGGAACCACAAAAAATCGGCGGGTAAACCAAAGACAGGCTGCATAGAATACGATCGAGCCAACGATCAAAACTGATAGAGCGATTGCCAACGAGATCATCATTTCAACTTAGCGAACGTCGTGAAATACCACTGTTCTAACCTCTACACTTTTTAGACGCAAACTTGTGCGTTTAGTTGATGGTTGCCCGTTTAGTATTTTTAATGATCAATAAATTCAACATCTGCCTAGTGGAGACTTATCTGAATGTATGCGGTATACATTCAGAGATACATTCGATCGTTTACCCTAAACCTAGTAAGGTGCTTGGAGATACCCAATGACTCTTGATCAACCGTATCGCGAACGAACTGAGGCAGGTATGGTGGCGCTACAAGGCTTCTATAACACCACCACTGGGCTTTGGGACACGGCGGGCTGGTGGAACTCAGCAAACGCTCTTGAGACCACGATCGACTATTGCCGTTTAACCGATTCGCTCGCTTATCGAGGCAATCTCTTCAACACCTTTGAGAAGAATAAGCGCGGTAACTTTCTCAATGAATTTTATGATGATGAAGGCTGGTGGGCACTGACCTGGATCAAAGCCTATGATCTAACGGGCGAACAGCGTTATCTAGCGATGGCAAAAACTATTTTCACCGATATGAAGGGTGGCTGGGACTCAACTTGCGGCGGTGGCATCTGGTGGAGCAAACAGCGTAGATATAAGAACGCGATCGCGAACGAGTTGTTTTTAGCGATCGCGGCAAAGCTGCATTTAAGAACTCCAGGAGATGCGGGTGCAGGCAGCTATTTAGACTGGGCGCAACGCGAATGGAACTGGTTTAAGAACACGGGAATGATTAACCGTGACAACCTGATTAACGACGGGCTAGACAGCACTTGTAAAAATAATGGACAACTCACCTGGACGTATAATCAGGGCGTGATTTTAGGCGGATTAGTCGATCTGTATCGCATAAATCAGGATGGTTCGCTGATTAGACAGGCACAGGCGATCGCCGATGCAACGATTCGGCTGTTAGCGCCTAAAGGCATTTTAAGAGAACCCTGTGAACCAGACTGTGGCAAAGATGGTCCGCAGTTTAAGGGCATTTTTATGCGTTATTTGGGGGATCTCTACCAAGTCACCCAACAGCCAGCTTATGAAGACTTCATTGTCAGAAATGCCGATTCGCTCTGGTTGCAGTGCCGCAATGATGCCAACCAGTTCGGACTTTCTTGGGCAGGTTCGTTTGACAGTGCGGACACGGCTCGTCAAAGTGCGGCGATCGATGCCCTCAATGCGACGCTGGTAGTGACAACTGAAGAATTCACCTACCAAGCCGAAAATGGCATCTTGCATCAGCTTATTACAGAGGCAATCTACACGGGATATCACGGCTCAGGCTATGTCGCCGGATGGAATCGTGAGGGTCAGTGGATTGACTTTAAAGTGAATGCTGCCTCAATGCGTAACTATACGCTAGCGTTTCGCTATGCGGCGGCTGGAGGAAATGCATCTCGCTATATTCATGTGAATGGGAAAAGTATCGCTGACAATCAGATTTTTCTAGGCACTGCAAACTGGAGCAGTTGGAACACAGTCACAGTTCTGAATGTATCGCTGAATGCAGGAGTTAATACAATCTCTGTGATCTTTAATCGCGAAAAGGGAAGCCGCAATTGGCTGAATTTAGACGAGTTAACAATTCGATAGAAAATGCTCAACTGAGAGAGCGAAGCATTTGCCGCAAGACCGCTTCGTCTCGCAGATTAACCGCTTCACTCACCCGTTGCCATAACGCCGCATCCGATCGGCAAATGCCCAAAGCTGATAGCGCCGTTTTAGAATCTTCCAGTTGCCCATCTGCAATCAGAGATATCAAAAAGTCGATCGCGTCATCGTGTCTGAGCATGGCGATCGCCATTAGCCCAGTTTGGCGCAATTCTGGTGCTTTAATTTGCTTCCACCAGGTTCGTAAAACCTCAAAAGCTTGGGGCGAGCGAGTCTCTCCCAGCGCTAATGCGGCGACCTCTGCGAGTTCGGCATCTTCTCCGATCGGAGTTTTTTTTGCATAGAGGCATTGGGTGATTAGAGGCAGCGATCGTTCTGCATCAAGCTCAAGCAGCGCTACGAGACATTCAGAGATGACGGACGGCTGATCCCCAATTAAAACGCGCAGTCTTAAAAGAGGAAGTCCCTGCTCACTGCCGTGATAAGCGATCGCTCTCGCGGCAGCGATTCGGGCTTCTGGTTCAGGGTCAGCCAGCAGATCTGCGAGTTCATTGAGAACGTGAACATAATTTATCCGCACTAAGCCCAGAGCACACACTCCTCTTAGCGCGGCGGCAGTATCTTCTCTGCCTCCTCTTACAGGCTCCATTTGGCGATGCCGAACGCCTTGCAAAAATAGGGCTTCATTGCTGTGATCCAGCCGATAAAGCGCTTCAGCAATTCTCATTTTTGCTAGACACCCCGGATCGGGATCAGCATCTTCTGTGATGAAGCGATCGAACGCAGCAACTAATTCGGGGATCAGCGAGTGCAGGTCAGATTCACCGATCAGTTTCGCGGCTTGCGAGACGGCAATCGAGTATTGACTGTTCAACACCTGGGTTAGCGTCTTGATCCCTGCTTCTGAAGTGGGGTCTGCTCGAATTTTAGTCAGAAGCGCGATCGTCTCTTCAAGCTTGCGCGATTTTGCCATCCCTCATTTCTCAGTCAATGCCTGACGCGCAGAACGTTAGCTCAACTGGCTTGCAGCGCTTAATTTCGACGTTGATTCCCTGCGCACCTTCTCCTGTTAAATCTTCGACATAGCCTGAGTGCGCGTCTTTTGCCTCATCAGGGTTATCAAACGGACCGAAATAATAGGTGCAGTTTGGTTCAGCCGTCTTGATCTCTACCCACCACGGAGTAGACATCGCTTTTATAAATCCTGAGGCAATTTCCTTGATAATGTTGATTAACTGCATTGCGATTTTTTAGGAGTAGAGTAAAGGTTTTTAGTCGGATTGTAGAATCTCAATTTCCGGCTTGCCCTCTGTCAAACTGATGAGAACAGAGAGAGCTAGAACATCTGACGATCTTATACCAATTCTCTAAGAGGCTGCACACAACAAGGGGCTTAAGCTCCTTGTTCCACAGGGGCGAACTCTATAGTAAGCTCAAATTCAGTTGGTATTGAACTATAGCTTCAGACCCGCTTGCGTTCATCTGACATTTTTACAGCGGTTTTAGCAACTATCAATAGCTGCTTCATCGAATCATCTAACTCTAGTGTTTTTGAGGGGATTTTGGTGTGTTGTTTGCAACGCTTTACGCTTAACTTTAATCAGCCCGCTTGCAAGAATTGCTTTGTAGACTGAACGGCAACGACATCTCAATTCAACGGAGAGGGAGGGATTTGAACCCTCGGAACCTTTCGGTTCATCCGATTTCAAGTCGGACGCGATCGACCACTCTGCCACCTCTCCAGCAGTCAGATTCTATATTACCCTAGTCGAGAGCAATGGAATAGAGGACTGGAAAATTAGCGGCGATCGCGTAGATTCGTCTAGCAATTCACAGGCTGCGGCGACGATCGTGTCTGGCAAAACTTGACGCAAACAGTGGTGATGTCCTTCGGGGCAGATGCTTTTATAGCAATATTTGCAAGGAACATCGTGGAACAGCAGGCGATGGGGCACCTGCCAGGGCGTATGTTGCGGGTTGGTGAGGGCGTAGAGATCGACAACAGGATTGCCAACAGCAGCGGCAATGTGAACCGGACCCGTATTGTTAGAAATCAGCACAGGAGCCATCGCAATCAGGGCAGCAAGTTCGCCCAATGTGAGGCAACAGGCGAGTGAGTGAGCCGACTCATTCATCAGAGATCGGATGCGATCGACGAGTTCTGCTTCCCATTCGCTGCCCGTAAAAATGACAGAATAGCCCAACGAAACTAATCGATCGGCAGCCACCGCAAATCCTTCTGGTGGATAGCGACGAGAGGCGGCTGTTGCACCAGGATGAATCACAACCCACGGGCGATCCCGATCGAGTTGGAAGGAATTTAAGCGCGATCGCACCGACTCCCGATCGGATTCTTCGACTCGTAGAGATAAATGTTCGTTCTCAGTTTGGCACTCGATCGCGGCGACTAAATCAAGCTGACGCTGCACTTCATGACGAATGCCGTCTTCAGGTTCGGGATCTTTGACCCAATCGGTCAGGAGTTGATAGGGATTTTCGTGACAGTGCGCCAGACGAAGCGGAATATCTGCCATGTAACAGAGAAAAGCGGAAGGCAGAGGATTTTGACTGTAGACGGTGAAAATCACGGCTCCGTCAAACTGAAACTGCCGCAAATATTGGATCATCTCAAATTCAGAGCGGCTGTCTGTGCGCGGAGCCGTCGCCTTTAGCCAGGGAGAATCATAGACGATCGTCGCATCCAACTCTGGGATCAGCGGCGCGATCGCTGATCCCGCCGAAGACGTTAGCAAAGTGATATGCCGACCCGACACAGATTCTTTTAGGGATCGCAACGCTGGAGTCGTCATCAACACATCGCCGATCGTGTCTAATCGGATGCAGAGCAGATTTTTGGCATCGTTCCAGTTTGGGGTCTTCATGCTTTTAGGTTGGCGGCAAAGAACGAGTGTAATTCAGCGATCGTGCAGGTTGAGGTGCCGTCTTTGTGAACGACGATCGCGGCGGCGGCAGCGGCTAAATCGGCGGCAATAGTCACCGGAGCTTGGGCAGCAAGGGCAAGCGTCAACATGGCAGTAAAGGTGTCTCCGGCTCCGATCGTGCGGCTTTGACACGACGGATTGGCGTAAAGTCGATAGGGCGATCGCTCTCGTTGCAGAATCACGGCACCGTCTCGATCGAGAGTGACAGCCGCGATCGTCGCTCCGGTGAGATTGAGAATCCAGTCAGATTGAGCAACGATCCAGTCGGCGCGATTTTGGTCACCGATATCGGTCTCGCCCAAAAGCTTCAACGCCTGGTGATAGTTCGGCTTAACAGCGGTTGGTTTGATCCCCCGATAAGCGGCTAGATTTTTGGAGTCTACAACCAGAGTACGAGGAAATTGAGACTGTAGGTGAGCGATCGTCTGAATAATTCGAGGAGTCAAAATTCCGTAGCCATAGTCAGAGATAATCACCGCATCAGATTGAGGAATGCGATCGTTTAACTGATCGATGATCTGCTGTTCGATGTCTAGCGAGAGTGTCTCGGTGCTGCCCTGATCGAATCTCATCAGCAGATTTGCGCCATCCATCACGCGTTGTTTGGTGAGCGTCGATCGCCCAGAATCGACCCAAATCTGATCCGTGCTGACTCCCTGCTTGAGCAAAGCTTGCCGCAGGAGCGTTCCTTCCCAATCGTCGCCAATTACCGAGATCAGAGACACCTGACAGCCAAGACTTCGCAGATTAACGGCAGTGTTAGCGGCTCCTCCGGGCACGTTTTGACAATTAGAAAGCGTGACAACTGGCACAGGAGCCTCTTGACACAGGCGAGTTGCCGACCCTTCGAGATAGCGGTCGAGCATTGCCTCGCCAATGACGACAACATTTAGATCAGGAAAGCGATCGAGGAAGAACATAAGAGGCATTAATAATCTGTGCGGCTTCGAGCAGGTTAGACACTTTGTGATGAGGCGATCGTTGGGGTGACCTGATCCATTCGGTTTCGTTACCGTTGTCGATCAAGATAGTTTTGCATCCAGCATTGCGTCCGGCTTCGACATCGTTGAGAATGTCGCCAATCATCCACGATCGCGCCAAGTCAATGTGATGAGTTTGTGCTGCCTGTAGGATTAAACCGGGTTTTGGTTTACGGCAGTTACAGTCGATCGCATATTCGATGATGCTCCCTTGCGGATGGTGTGGGCAATAATAAAAACCCGTGAGCGGAATCTCGTTGAGTAACGTTCTCAAGCATTGCTCAACCTTCGCGAGGGCGATTTCTGAAAAGTAGCCTCGTGCAACACCAGACTGATTGGAAATGACAATGAGTCTGTAGCCAGAATTGTGGAACGATCGTAATGCAATTTCTGCACCGTCAGATAATATGATCCGATCGGAATCGACATTGTAAGGAATATCGGGAATGAGTGTGCCGTCTTTATCGAGAAAAATAGCAGGAATCATCAGCGATCGTATGAGTAAATTTTGACGTTACTGAATTCGGGTATGAATTCCTAAAGCCGCCCTCACCCCTAGCCCTTTCCTTTTGGGAAAGGGCTAGGGGGTGAGGGTAATTCATATCGAGATTCAGTAATGCCATTATATAATTCACGAATTAAGGATAAGAAGTCTCTCGCATGGGCACCACCATGACCTCTGGGATGACCGTTTCAGCAGGTTGCGTGAGAATGTAGCGAATCGTATCTGCGACGTTCTTGGGGTCTTGCAGATTGTCTAACGGCGTGTCAGGAAACCGATCGAGAATGAATGGCGTTTGCATTCCTCCAGCAATCACGGCAGTGACTTTAACGTTGTGCGGACGGGCTTCAACGTGTAGCGCATGACTAAATCCTAGCAATCCCCATTTGCTGGCGTGGTAGGCAGACGCATTTGCCCAGGCGCGTTTTGCAGCCGTTGATGCAATATTAACGATGTGACCGCTCTCGCGTTGCTTCATGTGTGAAATAACCGCTTTCGATAACACAAATGGAGCGCGAAGATTGACCGCCAAAATGCGATCCCAATCCTGGATCGAAAGGTCTTCGATCGGAACCGTTAAATCCGTTCCGGCATTGTTGATGAGAATATCTAAGTGGTCGTGTTGGCTGATAATCTTCTCGACCGCAGAGAGAACTTGATGTTCGTCGGTAATGTCTAATCGTAGGGAGATCGCTTTACCGCCCTCGGCTGCGATTTCCGCGGCAACTCGTTCAGCCTGATCTTCGCGAATGTCTGCCACGATCGCGATCACTCCCGATGCGGCTAAGGTTCGACAAATCGCTTCTCCTAATCCCTGTGCGCCTCCGGTGACGAGCGCAACCTTTCCGGTTAGTTCTGGCATAAAATTCTCCTCTATTAATCGGTAATTGCAACGGGATGAGTCATGGGTTGCACAAGTGAATGAAAGTCTGGTGAGATAACTTTACTAATTCGAGTTTCGACCTCCTGAATATTCTGTTGATGATTTGCTACGACTGCCAACTCCACTAACTCGCACAGTAAATGGATCACGACAATCTGCACTTCTTGAATATGTTGAGCATCGATCGCCGGAACTACGATCGCCAAATCAGCCAGCCGTCGCAACTCGCCGCCCTCGCCTCCCAAAATTGCCAGACAGCGCAGTCCTCGATCTCGCGCACACTCAAACGCCCGCAGCAAATTGGGCGATCGTCCGCTCGTGCTGATGCCGATCAGAATATCGTGCGGTTGGGCAAAAGCGGCAACTTGACGGGCAAACACCTGATCAAACCCGACATCGTTTGACCAGGCAGTCAAGAGCGCTGAATCAGCCGTCAACGCTAACGCAGGAAGTCCGGGGCGATCGCTGATTTTAAACCGCCCGACTAGCTCGGCTGCCCAGTGTTGAGCGTCGGCAGCGCTGCCACCATTGCCGCAAATCAGCACCTTTCCGCCTCGCGCAAAGCAATCGCTGATCACCGTTGCGGCGTTGAGAATCTCGGTTTGTAAGCAGCGCTGTGACGCTTGCAGAGCCGAGAGAATGTTGTTGAAACCTCGATCGAGAACCGCAAAAGCCTCCTGCGGTTGCCCCACAGCTTTTTGAATCAGCACCGTTTCGTATAAGTTAGCGACCGCATCGGCAACTTTTTGCAAGGTGAACTGATCATTGGCACGACGAACGGCTTGACGGCTCAGGGTTCTGAGCAGGGCGGGATGGTCGTAGAGATGCTGAAGTCGATGGGCGATCGCCCCAGGATCATTCGGAGCAACCAGATACCCGGTTTCACCATCCGCGACGGAGAACTTGATGCCGCCGACATTTGAGCCGATCACAGGAGTGCCGCACGCCATCGCCTCGATCGGAGTGATGCCAAACGGCTCATACCAGGGAGTCGTGATAAACACGTCTGCCGCACTGTAGTAATAAATAGCGCAACACTTCGCGCCCTTTGCGACCGACGAACTGAATGTGATCTGTGATTTCTGCTTGGTCAGCGATCGCGTGGAGGCGGGCAATTTCTGCCTGAATTCGGGGATCGGGATCGTCGAGTTCGCCCCCAACCACGATTAGACGGGCGGGATGTTGAGACATTTGACAGAATCGAGAAAATCCCTGAATCGCCGTGTCTACTCCTTTGCGCGGCACCATGCGCCCCAGTTGCAGAACGACTCGATCGTCGGGCATCATCCCTAATGCGACGCGAGCGAGTGCCTTATCCAGACTCCAAAATTCTGACGAGTCAAACCCACAGGGAATAATCGTGATCTTCTGAGGATCGGCGTGATAAAGCTGAATTAGATCGGCTTCGTCTTGAGGACACTCGGCAATAATGCAGTCGGCTTCAGCCGCGAGACGGTCTTCGATCGCAAACCGCTCATCGGGAAATTCGTCGTTTTGCCCTTGATAAAAACGGCGTACTCGTCCCAAGGCGTGAAACGTGATCACGAATGGAATGTGGAGCAATCGTTTAATCTCAGCCGCCACTAATCCCGACATCCAAAAATTTGCGTGAATCAAATCATAGGATTGCTGCTGACAAAATTGCAGCATATAGTCGGTGAACTCTTGCATGAATGGCAGCAGATCTTCTTTGCGAATCGGAGCCGCAACACCCGCCGGAACGTGAATTAATCGCACGCCTTCTGTCCATTGGGCAACTTCGGGCAGGAGGGGATGATCGCGACGAGTGAAGATATCGACTTCATAACCGCGTTTGGCTAAGTGTTTGGCAAGCTGCCCAACATACACATTTTGTCCGCCGCTGTCCACGCCTCCCAAGATGCCAAAGGGCGAAGCGTGTTCGCTAATCAACGCGATTCGCTTCATAAGGAACCTCTCAGAGATAGTTCTTTTTGGGTTGTAGATTGTCCACACACACATGCAAACGCCTGATCCCAATCCCTCACAAAGCGCTGAATGTTGAATCGTTCTTGAGCGACTCGCCTCGCCCCTTCACTTAAATGCTGGGCTTCTGCGGGGTCGTTGAGAAGTCGCTGCATAATCTCGATTAAGCGATCGACATTCGTATCGACATAGCCAGACACGCCATTCTCAATGACCGTTGCCATTTCGGTTGTGGCAAGACCGACGATCGGCAGTCCGAGCATCATTGCCTCACAAACCGCTAACCCCAGACTGGTATAGCGAATCGGATTAAAGAAAAACCGATACTGAGTCAGAAACTTCGCGAGGCTGGCGTGAGGAATTTCGCCCAATCCGTCCAGCGCTTCTGACTTCATGCCCACCAGATCAAGCGAGACAGATTTTTGAACTCGATCGAAGATATCTACTCCCAATCGCCGCCCTCGCGACGCTAGCCCGTTCACCACCACTACCCCCCGATTCAGGTCTCCTCGATAAGGGATTTCTGGAACCATTACGCCATGTTCAATCACACAAGTTGGCGATCGTCCGTTGTTCCACATCAGTTGATTAAAGTGAGTGACGTGCACCAGCAACACGTCGGCATCATCCACAATATGCGCCGTGTCGGTCGGACTTTCACGGGGCGGATCGTGCTCTAAATAGAGGCGAGGCAATCGTCGCTGTGACTCCGATAAAATCTCATATTGGTCTTCGAGATAGTTCTTTCGCGACTGAAACAAAATGCAGTCAAACTCCATCTCGCAGACCCGATCGGCAGGCACATCTTGCACATTATTGCCCCACTCAAACCCCGACAATTTTCCGCCATAGCCTTCGGGTCGATCGGGCTTTGTCGGCAGAAAAAATTGATGATTTGACTGCACGAGATAATACAAATAACTCCCGTGAACGTGCCAAGTGAGAATTCTTAAAGGGCGCATTGATCGCTCAATCCTTGCTTTATTCTTCTCTCAATCGTGCAAAACATCGCCTCAAGATACATTGGGCAGTTGCACAAGATGCCGCGAGTTTAAATCTTCTAGAATTGGGCAGTTGCCTAATTGAGATGAGTCACCGGAGAGCGATCGCAGCAACAGCGCCAATCGAATCTGCACGGCATCATCAAATCGACGGGGATTTAGCCCAGTCAGAGACGTAATTTTGTCTAGACGATAGCTCAACGTGTTGCGATGAATCGAAAGCTTACTAGCCGTTGAGGACGGATAGCAATTTTCAGCAAAAAATGTTCGTAAGGTATCAATTAGCTCCGATTCTTGGTCTAACGGAGTCAACAAATGTTTTGCTAGATCAATCTTGGTCGATTCGTCAGAAATGCCGACAAACGCCGCTACGCCCAAATTATCTAAACAATGCACCTGATTTTGCCCCTGAAACCGATGCCCCAACGACAGAGCAGCCCGCGCATCTTGATACGATCGTGCCAATCCTTGAATGCCGGGATGATAGCGCCCAATCCCCATACTCATGGCAGAATGGGTGTCACGTCGCAACCGATGCAGCAGCGACGTGCTAGCGCGCTTTAAAGCTGCCAAATTTGCCCACGATTGATTGCCCGGAAGATCGGCTCGATCGCTCCACGCAGACAAATCTTGAGTGCTGCTAGCTTTTAACACCACAATCTCAGTACCGCCAATGTAAGCGCAAATGGTATCGTTAGGTAAATGAAAAAACTTACAATGCTGCCGATAATAAGCTGCACACGTCGCTGTGATTGCATATCTAATGCTTCATAACGCTTTGCCTGTGACGACAATAAATAGTCAGCCGCATAAATGAGAATGACAGCCCGTGGTCGAGTGAAATCCATTCCTAAAATCTGTGACTCTCGCAGCACTTGGGCTTCATCGTCGATCGGGGTTCTCAACAAGTCATGAATAAATTTGTTTTTGAGTTCGTGCTGATTAGGTGATGGCGTAATGGACGCAGTTTGACTGATCACAAGTTCGACCAACACGCTAGTCAATCGCGACGAAATCGGTTCGCTCGTCTCGGATGCAGTGACGATCACTTCGCCGCTCTGCCCGTCGAGATGAAAAGGAATGTGAATCGGAGACAACGAGATTGAGGGGTGAAACGGAATCCCTATCAGACCAGGATCGGTTCTGGTAACAATGAGATTGCGATCGTTGACCACAAAAACAGTTGCGCCCAGCAGCTCTGCAACTCGCTGAGTCACGACTTTGGCAACCCGCTTAAACTGACTCGACACCACTCTTTCTGTCATCTTTCTATCTCCGCGACGAGTCAAAATCCTTTAAAGCAATCGGCATCGCATTCACCAACCCTACCGACTTTAAAAGCCAAAGATTGCGATCGGTTGTCTCGCCCTCGATCGGGTTGACCCAATGCGACAAAACTCCGCCCCCAAATTCTTGCGACACACCCACCCGAATCGGAATCTCTGCCAAATAGCACAAATAACCCATTGGATAAGGAGAGGCTTGACCATGACTCAATAAAATCGCCGCATCAAACTGTTTTGATTTGAGAATTTGAATCAGCTTAGGGGCAGAAACCGGATCACAAGAGAGCGTGTTAGACGTGTTTTTGAGCGATCGGTGCATCAAGACTTCATCGACTCCTGGCAAACGCAACGCTGTCTCACTCGCGTCTGGTGCACACAAAAAGGTAATCACCGCTTCGGGTAAGACTCGCTTCAAATGCTCTAAAGCCGGACTGAGTAAGGGCATCTGATTGATCTCTCCCAAATGCATCACCAGCACTCGTCGCACGTGCCATTCAGACCACATTTGCCACCTCCCTCAGCGCGTTGATTTGCTCAAACACATCAGCTACCTTGACCCCCGTTGACTGAGAGAGCGATCGATGCAGAACTCGATCGAGCGGTGCCCATCGCTGCGGGTTAGAACCCGAAAACACCACAACACTCGGCACTCGCAGCGCTGCTGCTAAATGAGAAACGCCTGTGTCATTGCAGACTAAAAGCTGCGCCTCACTGAGCAACGCGGCTAAGGTTCCCAGGCTGGTTTGTCCGGCTAGATTGACGGCAGAGTTTTTCATGTGGTGAGCGATCGTCTCCGCCAATTCCCATTCAGATGTCGATCCGGTCAGCACAACTTGCAGTCCCATGTCAGCCATAAAGTCTCCGACAGCTACAAAGTTCTCGACTGCCCACCGTCGAGTTGAGACACTTGCACCCGCATGGATGCAGCCATAGCGACCGTTTCGTAGTGCAGCCTCTAGTCTCAATGACTGTAATTCTTGTCGGTCTTTTTGACCGATCGGAAACTCTAGCGTCTTATCGTCAGCAGGAATCCCTAAAAATTCCATCAATCGCAAATAGCGGCGAATTTCTGGCTCCGACTCGTCAAAGAGGAGATAAAAATCGGTGTTTGGACACTCGCGATCGGGGTGGAAAAATCCGGCAGTTTGTTGAGCACCCAGCGCGATCGTAATCTGATTGGTGATCACCCCACTCCCATGCATTTGAATCGCTAAATCAAAGTTTCTCTGCTGCATTTCGTTTAAGAAATCTGGCAGTCGATCGAGCTTTGGCGATTGTTCGGGCAGCCCTGGATATCCCGGAAATTCGACAAATTCATCAATATAGTTAGGACTTACGCATTGACAGACATAGAGTCATGTGAGTTGCAGGTCTGAAGAGGGTTCCGAGCCATTTTTTAAGATGAATTGTCGAATCACCGGGAT